>JAHJSA010000031.1 GCA_018830645.1 Actinomycetota bacterium | reverse complement strand
GTGGCCTCGGCGGTGGCCTCGGAGAGCGGGGCGGAGACGGGCTCGCTCATGGGCGGTCCTTGGGGGAGGGGAGGGGGCTCTCGGGTGCATCGGGGGAGGGCCCCGCCGCGCCGCCGGCGGATTCGGACACCGCTTCAGTGACGGTGTCCTCTGACGACGCCGATCCAGGCGGTGTCTTCGCCGTCAGGCGACGGACCGGCTTCGGCACCAGGAACTCCTCCTCGTCCTCGCGGGGGAGCTTCACGGTCTTCAGGGGGCTCGGCAACAGGCCGGCCTCGAAGAGAAGGAACCCGATGAGGGCCACGCTCAAGAACAGATAGCTCACCCAGACCGTGGTGGGCCCCACCTCGTGGCGCCCCGTCTGCTCGGTGATCACGTCGCTCACGATGAGGTAGACCACGAACACGTCTGACAGCAGGACGAGCACCCCGACACCTCTCAGCCAGAAGGACGAGAAGAAACGTGCCTTCTCGCCGTGCCTGAGGAAGACCGCCACCATGAAGAGGGCGAACAGGAAGGCGAACAGGCTCACCGGAAGGATACCGGCCCTCGCGGCGGCGGGTGAGGCTGAGAACTCCGGCACGCGGGCAGAGTGACAGCTCTTGCAGCCCTTCGCAACAGCGGGCTCGTCGTGGCAGGCCAGGCAGGTCTCGGGCTCGATCTTGTCGTACGACACGCCCTCGAAGACGGCCGGACCTTCGGCCGCGCGCCAATGCACGTTGCGCCACACGTTCACGTCTACCTTGGGCGCGCCGGGATGCTCCCGGCCTACCGGCTCGATAGCCGCGAAGAGGATAGGTGCGAACTCACCGGTGTGGCAGCTCCGACAGAACACCGGATCGGCGGCGGCCTGCGGCTTCTCCTCGCCCACCAGTTCTGAGCCGTGCACCACGCCGCTGTGACAGTCGGCACACTGGAGGTTGGCGGAGTTGACGTGGAAGTCGTGAGGGAACTGGATGCCTTCCACCACGATGCCCGACGGGTACCGTGGGTCATCGGCCTCGCGAACGTACTCGTGACAATGGACGCATCCGGAACCCACGACCAGCTTGTGCGCCTCGGGCTTGATCTCGGTGGCCCCCGCGGCGAACTGCGTGAGCTTGATGATGGAGTACGTCTTCCCCTTGATGTATCCGATGACGCCGGGTTCGAAGTGACACTCGACGCAGGTCACATCCACCGCGGCGTGCGAAGAGGAATCCCACGAGGCTTTGTACGGCTCGATGAGGTGACAGCTGGAACAGAAGCGGGGCTTCGACGTCTCGCTGAATCCGAGCAGGGTCACGAGAAGCAAGAGTGCCAAGCCGGATAGTGCGATCCAAGCGATGCGTCTACGCACGCCTTCCCCCCAAGGAGCCGTTCACGAGTGCACGTATGCTACCACCGCCGAGCGTCACGCGTCGAGGGGAGACCGGACCTCCCACCAACCGCCAAGCCGTCAGCGTCCTTCAGGAAGACGGCGCGGTTCAGCCTCCGGGATTCTGCGCCCGCAGCTCCTCGATCAGCGATAGGGCCGCCTGCTCGGGCACGATACCGCTCTCCTGCGAGAGACGCAGCGCCTCTTCGAGCTCCGCTATGGCGCCCGCGGGATCGCCGCTCTGCGCGAGCGTCACCCCGAGGTTGTAGTGGGCGAGTGCGTGATCGGGAGCATCGCGAATAGCCTGTTCGAAGGCTTGGATCGCCTCGATCGTGTGGCCAAGGCGGAGGAGGGCGATGCCCAGGTCGGTGCGCACGCTGGGGTTGGCCGTGTCGATGGCCAGGGATTCGCGATAGAACTCCGCGGCCTCCAGGTACAGCCCCTGGTCGAAGAAGAGGTTGCCCAGGTTGACCAGAGCGTCGAGGTCGGTCGGATCGTCCGCCAGGAGACTGCGGTAGTGGTCTTCGAGCACCTGAGGGCTCACGCCGAGGCTCCTCAGGAGGATGGCGTCGTCGGAAACCGGCAGATCCATGACGTGGCGAGGAGTCGGAACGAAGTAGAGAAGGTACGCGGTCGACGTGGCGAACACCACGGTCAGCACACCCAGGATGAGCATGGCGCCGTGTTCCCGGAACCACTCTATGGGGGTGAGGCGGTGATTCAGCAGACTCTCGAGCTTCCCCTCGAAACGATAGGTGCCCAGGCCGAGGACCTCGGCCCGAAGCAGCAGGTTGAGATCGTTCGAGACCACGGTTGCTCGCACGGCGGGCCCTGTATCGAGGGCGTAGGCGAGGGCGAGGATCTGATCGTCTGTCCTGCGCAGATCGAGCCCTTCCGGAACGTCGCCGAATTCGGTGGCTTCGTCAACGCGGAAGACCGACCCGTTCGAGAGCGTGACCCCATCCGCCAGCCTGCCTTGCTGAGAAAGGTCGAAGAGCATGCGGGTCGCCTTGCGCCCGTGAAAGCGCACGCGACGGTCGGAACGCTGGCGCTTGATCTTGTCGAGCTCCGTTATCACACCCACCGGGACCACGACCTCAGCGCCGGAGAACGAGTAGATGACCTCAGGGTCGTTGAGAAGCGCGCTCGTATCGAGAACGTAGACCCGTGAGGACCTGGAGATGGTGGCCATGAACGGAGTCTAGCACAGGGTCACAGGGCACCCGGGCGCTCTGCGCCCGCGTGAAGATCAGGGGATGATCAGGGGATGATGAGGCCTTCGATCGGCGCCAGGACGGCAACACGCCTGATCGCCGAGAGGTCGGAGCGCTGTGCCAACACGCTGATCTTCACCACGTCACCGGTGCGTGGGGCGTGGATGAACAAGCCGTCTCCGATATACATGCCGATGTGGTACACCGGGTTGCCGAACGCGACGAAGTCACCCGGCTGGATGGCGCCGAGCGGCACCTCGAAACCCAACTTCGCCTGGTAGCGCGAGTAATGCGGAATACTCAGTCCGTGCTGCCTGTATACGTACACCAAGAGACCGGAGCAGTCGAAGCCGTTGGGTGTCTCGCCGCCCCAAACGTACGGGACGCCGAGATAGCGCAGCGCCGTCTTCACGATCGCGCTGCCGTCGCCCACCAAGTAGGAGCCGATGTCGAAGCCGGCGGGAGCCACGTCGGCCGCGATGCGCCGCTGCTGATCGACGAGGCCTCGCACCTCCTCGCTCAGCCGATCGATGTAGGCCTGGCGCTCCGTCAACTTCACCTCGATGGCGGCCTTCTGCTCCTCGAGCTTGTGAGAGGCGGTGGTCACCTCGTAGATCTGGCGAGACGCCTCATCAAGCAGGCGATCCGCCCGCACTCTGAGCGAGCTCACCTCGTCGACCCGGGCCTTATCGCTCCGCACGATCGAGATGAGCAGCGTAAGGCGACGGATGAAGTCGCTCATGTCGGAAGTGTTCAGCAAGAAGTCGAGCGCGGAATCGTCGTTCTTGTAGGCGCCGATCATGCGCTCCGTGAGCAGCTCCGTGGCGGCTTCGAGTTCGGTACGCACAAGCTCGAGCTCGCCTTGCAGCGCCTCGGCCCGCTGCTTCTCCTCCTGAAGTTCGAGCACCCGAAAGTTGTACTCTTCCACCGTGCCGGCGAGCACCTTGTCGATCTCGTCGAGCTCGATGGACGCCAGGTAGACCTGATACTGCAGAGCCGAGATCCGAGTCGACAACTCCTCGAGCTCTCGAAGGCGCTGCAACGTCTCGAGCGACGGACCGGCGGGAGCCGTGGTGGTCGTCGGCGCGAGCGTGGTGGTGGTGGCGGCAAGGGTCGTGGTGGTGGTCGCCACGGTCGTGGGCGGGAACGTCGGTTGCTGACTACCAGGTATGAGCGTGGTCCTCGTGGTGGAAGTGGCCGGGCGCACCGTCGTCGTGGTGGTGGAGGCCGTCGCGATGCTCGTGGACGACGTCGGGTTCGAAGGAGCCGCGAGCGCCGCGGGAGCGGCGACCAGAAGGGCGAACGCCGAAAGCGCGAACAGGATCCGCACGCGCACCGTACGCGCCACCCGCGTCATGGAAGATCTCTCCTGTGCCGCACCGCCTACCATCACATCCCGTCTCGGGTCGACGCGCTGATCCACACGCCGACGCACACTTCGTCGGGCCATTCTACAGCCACGGCGGACTCCCGGGAACACCTATCCGTCTTCCCTGTCGGGCGACGGCCCTCGGGTGCACCGTGACTCCACCATTCTCTATCGGCAGCCCCGCCGCGAAAGATGAGCCTGCCTCCCTGGGGAGCAGCGCCTGGTCGCGCGCTCGGTCGCGCGCCTTCAGCAGCCGCGGCGCACCGGCTCGTAGACGCAGTACGGCTCCTCCGCGAGGTAGTCGCCGCTCACCTCGTAGGCCCGCGCCCGGCAACCTCCGCACACCCGTCGGTATTCGCAAATGCCGCACTTGCCGCCGAGTTTGTCGACGTCGCGAAGATCCTCGAACAGAGGCGACGTGCGCCAGATCTCCGAGAACGGCTGTTCTTTCACGTTGCCGGCGGCCACGTCGAAGTAGCCGCACGGCTGTACCTGACCCACGTGACTCACGAAACAGAACCCCGTACCGGCGAGACAACCGCGCGAGTGGGAGTCCAGATCGCCGGGATGCCCCGCCTTGCCCACCTTCCCAGACATCGCGGCGTGAGAGTGCGGGTGCATCTTCAGCTCGCTCAGGTCGGTGCCGTCCTCCTTGGCCCGCTGACGCATGATGCGGTGGTAGTGCGGCGCGTCTGTGGGCTTGAAGAAGATCTTCGAAGTCTTCTGACGATCGTAGACCCAGTTGAGGGTGCGTTCGTAGTCCTCCGGCGGAAGCTCCTCGGGACCGAGTTCCTTGCCGCGGCCGGTGGGCACCAGCAGGAACGGATGGAAGGCGACGGCGCCCAATTCGTCGGCGAGGTCGAGCAGATCGTCGAGGTAGCCGACGTTCAGTCGGGTGATCGTGGAGTTGATCTGCACCTGGACTCCAGCCGCGATGGCCGTCTTCACGCCGCGCACGGCTCCTTCGAATGCCCCCTGCACGCCTCGGAACCGGTCGTGCAACTCAGCGGTGGGGAAGTCGATGCTGATCGAGATCCTCGGGATGCCTATGGCCTTCATGCGCTGGGCGACTTCAGGAGTCACCAGCGTGCCGTTCGGCGACATGACGGTGCGCAGGCCTGAGGCGATCGCGTGTTCGGCGATCTCCCAGATGTCCTCACGCATGAGCGGGTCGCCGCCGGTGAGTATCAGTACCGGGTTGCTGAACGAAGCGATGTCGTCGATGAGGGCCCGGCACTGGTCGAGGTCGAGTTCACCGGGATAGGGCCCTTTCTCAGCCGAGGCCCGGCAGTGCACACAGGACAGGTTGCACGACCGCGTGACCTCCCAGGCGACGAGCTTGGGCAGGTACACGGGTGCGTCGGCGTCGGGTCGGCGGCCGCCTTCTCCGCTCATCGGTCGCGACCCCGAGAGGGCTCCGCCATGCGCTCCTGGAGCCAACGGGCCGCGTCTTTTGCGTGGTAGGTGATGATGAGGTCCGCGCCGGCGCGGCGGATGGAGAGCAGCGTCTCCATGACGACGGCCTGTTCGTCGATCCAACCTCGTTCCGCCGCGGCCTTCACCATGGCGTATTCCCCGCTGACGTTGTATGCGGCGACCGGAAAACGGGTCTCATGCTTGAGTCGGTAGATCAGGTCGAGGTACGGCAGAGCCGGCTTGACCATGACCATGTCGGCTCCCTCCTCGATATCGATCATCGCCTCACGTACGCCCTCGTCCGAGTTGGCCGGATCCATCTGATACGACTTGCGGTCGCCGAACTGTGGCGCGCAGTCGGCAGCCTCGCGGAACGGCCCATAAAAGCTCGACGCGTACTTGGTGGAGTACGAGAAGATAGGCACGTCCTGGTGGCCATCCTGGTCGAGTGCCGAGCGGATGGCCCCGATGCGGCCGTCCATCATGTCGGAGGGGGCGACCACGTCGACCCCGGCTTCGGCGAAACTGAGGGCCGTCTTGGCCAGCAGCTCCAGGGACAGGTCGTTGTCGACCTTGCCGTCGGCTCGAACCACTCCGCAGTGGCCGTGGCTCGTGTACTCACACAGACACACGTCCGCGATCACGGTGAGCTGAGGCACTGCCTCCTTCAGGGCTCGAATGGCCATCTGGGCGATGCCCTCAGGATCGTATGCGGAGGAGCCCACATCGTCCTTGTGCTCGGGCAGACCAAAGATGAGGACGCTCCTGATCCCGAGCGACGCCACCTCGCGCGCTTCCTCGATCAAGTTGTTGATGGAGAGCTGATAGACGCCCGGCATCGAACTCACGGGGTTCTTCACATCTTCCCCGTGAGTGACGAAGAGCGGGTAGGTGAAGATGTGGGGATGCAGGTGAGTCTCGCGGATCATCGAGCGCAGACTGTCGGTCTGCCGCATCCGCCGGGGGCGATAGTGAGGGAAGTACATGGCCTAGCTGGACCTCCGACTGACCGAGGGGCGGGAGCGGGACGCCGGCGCGGCGCGAGTCTCACCTCGGTGAATGACCGCTCGCGTGTCCATTTCTTCTACGAGCCCGGGAAGTATAGCGCATGCGCGCAGAGCGCCTCCATCAGACCCTCTACCGTGGACTCCTCCGCCTCAAGCACAAGCTGGAGCCCCGCTTCGCGCACCGCAGCCGAGGTCACGGGTCCGATCGAGGCCGCCTTCACTTGAGGGAGAGAGTCGCCGTGGCCGCTACTACGGAGGGCCTCGGCGAAGCTGGTGACCGTGGAGCCTGAGGTGAAGGTGACGTAATCGGCGCCGAGCACGCGGTCGATCTCCTCGGGGCGGTGATCCTCGGGGAGCGTGTCGTACACAGGCACCACGTCGACCGAGGCGCCCGCCGCGGTGAACGTCTCGGGTAGCAGCTCTCGCGCTTGACGGGCCCGTGGGATGAGGATGTGGGCGCCCGCCAGATCGCGTCCCGCGAGGGCCTCCAGCACGCCCTCCGCCACGAAGTCCCCGGGCACCACGTCCGGCTGCACGCCCCGGGCACGGCAGGCCGCGGCCGTCTTGGGACCGATCGCCACGACCATCGCCCGATGAAGGCTCCGGGCGTCCCGGCCCCCCTCGCGCAGTCTGTCGAAGAAGCAGTGCACCCCGTTCACGCTGGTGAGCACGACCAGGTCGTACGTGTGGACGGCGGCGACCATGGCGTCGATCTCGGGCGATGCCGCGACCGGCTCGATGCGGATGGTGGGAAAGGCGATCGCATGGGCCCCGAGGTCGCGGAGCGCCTCGAGCTGCGCGCCGGCCTGCGAGCGCGGCCGCGTGACCACCACCCGCTTCCCGAAGAGGGGGCGATGCTCGTACCAGGAGAGCTGCTCGCGCAGGGTCACGACGTCGCCGATGACGGTGATCGCGGGCGGCCGCAGCTTCGCGGCGGCCACCTTCTCCACGATGTCATCGAGCACGCCCACCACGGTGCGCTGCGCGGGCATGGTGCCGTAGCGGATGAGCGCGATGGGCGTGTCGCCCGACCGGCCACGCTTCTTCAGCTCCTCTACGACGGTGGGCAGGTTCTTCACGCCCATGAAGACCACGAGCGTGCCCACGTCGGACGCCAACCTGTCCCAGTCGATCTCAGCGGCCTTCTTGTCGGGATCCTCGTGCCCGGTGACGAAGGTCACGTGGGAGGTGAGACCTCGGTGGGTGACCGGGATGCCCGCATAGGCGGGCACACCATAGCCGCTGGACACCCCCGGCACCACCTCGAACGGAATGCCGGCCTCGTGCAGGGCGAGGGCTTCCTCTCCCCCCCGTCCGAATATGAATGGATCGCCGCCCTTCAATCGCACCACGAACAGCCCTCGTCGGGCATGCTCGACGAGGAGCTCGTTGATGCCCGGTTGGGGCACCGTATGATCGGCTGAGCGCTTCCCCACGTACACGAGCTCCGCCCCGGGCGGGGCGTGTTCAAGGAGTGCCGGATCGACCAAGCGGTCGTAGAGCACGACGTCGGCCTGCTCGAGACAGCGCACGGCGCGAAGAGTCGCCAGGCCGGGGTCGCCCGGACCCGCGCCCACGAGGAACACGCGCGGCCGAGGCGGGACGGGGGGCGCCTCCGGGCGCTCGCCCGGCGCCGAACCCCCGGAGAGCTGCTCGCCGCTCACGATGCACAGCCCCGCACGTCGGCGAGTATCGCATCGGCACCCCCGGCGATCATATCGGCGGCCAGCGCCCTGCCCAGGGCCTCGGGATCGTCGCTCGAGCCCACCCGCTCCATGCGGATGCTCCGGCGCCCATCGACGTCGCCGACGTAGGCGGTCAGCACGAAGCCGCCCTCGGTGAGGCGGGCGCGGGCCCCTATCGGCACTTGGCACCCGCCCTCGAGCGACCGCATGAGCGCGCGTTCCGCAAGCACTTCAGCCCGGGTCTCGGCGTGGTCGAGGCGGGTCAACAGACGGGCGATTCGGGCGTCGTCGGCGCGGGCCTCGATAGCCAGGGACCCCTGACCGACCGCGCTCAGCATCACCTCGTCGGTGAAGACGAAGGATGCCTCGGCGAAGCGACCAAGCCTCTTCAGGCCCGCCGCCGCCAGGATGGTGCCGTCGAGCCCCTCCTCCGAGATCTTGCGTATGCGCGTCTCCACGTTCCCGCGAATATCGACCACCTCGAGGCCCGGATACGCCGCGAGCAGTTGCGAGCGGCGGCGCAGGCTACTCGTCCCGATCACCCTGCCTGGGCCGAGCTCCGCGGCCGAGGCCAGCGGGCCCACGAACACATCGGCCGGGTCTTCACGCTCGGGATAGGCCAGCAGCGCCAAGCCGTCGGGGAGCGCGGTGGGCACATCCTTGGCACTGTGCACGGCCAGGTCTGCGTCACCGGCGAGGAGCGCCTCCTCGATCTCTTTGACGAAGAGGCCGCGATCGCCGATCTGCGAGAGCGGCGAATCCAGGATCTTGTCGCCGCTGGTGACGATCTCGAGGATGCTCACCTCGAGCCCGGGCGCTATGTCTTCGAGCAGGGCCTGCACGTACCGGCTCTGGGTCATGGCCAAGGTGCTTCGGCGGGACGCGATCACGATGCGTTCGGTCTCTATGGTGCGCTCCTCTCATCGGTGTGGGCCTCGGAGGTCTCGAGACCCTCGAGCCCGAACAGCCGACTCAACGATTCGGCGTACTGCTGCCCTTCTTCTTCGCCCGACGTCTCTTTCACCCGCACGGTGGGCGGGTGTAGGAACTTGTTCATGAGAGAGTGGGCCAGCGCCGCCACCCTCTCCCGCTCGTCGGGCGTGAGGTCGGGCATCTTGGCGAGGTGCCTCTCGAGCTCCTCCTCTTTGACGGCCGTCGCCCAGCGGCGCAGCGCCACCATGGTGGGCACGACCTGCAGGCTCCGCGTCCACGCTCGGAACGCCGCGACCTCGTCCGTGACGATCTCGCGGGCGGCGGTCGCCTCCTGCCTGCGCTCTCCCAGGTTCGACGCCACGACGTCCTGAAGATCGTCGATATCGTACAGATACGCATTGTAGACGTCGTTCACCGCCGCTTCCACGTCGCGCGGCACGGCTATGTCGATCAGGAACACCGGCCGGTTCTTGCGGGACTTCATCACCCGCTCCATATCGGCACGGCGGATGATCGGCTGCGCAGACCCGGTGGAGGTGATCACGATATCCACGCCGGCCAGATGCTCTGTGAGTGATTCGTACCGTACCGCGTCGCCGGCGAAGCGCTCGGCGAGTTCGATAGCCCGCTCGAACGTGCGGTTGGTCACCCGCACCCGGGTCACGCCGTGCCCCCGCAGATGAGTGAGCACGAGTTCGGCCATCTCACCCGCTCCAACCACCAGCACCGAACGCAAGGCGAGGTCGCCGAACACGTTCCGCGCCAGGTCCACCGACACCGAGGCGATGGAGACGGAACTCTCGCCGATGCGGGTCTCCGTACGAACGCGCTTGCCCACCTCAAACGAGCGCCGGAAGAGCTTGTTCAGCATGGTGCCCGTGGTGCCCGCGGCCGTCGCCGTCTGATACGACTCCTTGAGCTGATGAAGGATCTGAGCCTCGCCGAGCACCATGGAGTCGAGTGAACTCGCCACCACGAACAGGTGCTCCACCGCCGCCTCGCCCTCGAGGTAGTACACGCTTTCGTCGAAGTCGTCGCGGCAGACGCCCGTGACGTGGCACAGCCCGCCGAGCGCGAGGTCCCGCAGGGGGAGCGACGGACCCACCACGTACACCTCGGTGCGGTTGCAGGTGCTCACGGCGACCGCCTCGGTCACCTCGGGGCGCGACACGAGATGCTCGAGAAGAGCGCGTGTGACCTCCTCGTCCAGGGCCACCTTCTCCCGCACGTCGAGGCAGGCGGTCCTGTGATTGACCCCTATCGCCGCGAGGTACATCTGGCGACCACCTCGCCTACCGCAGTGTCAACGCGCGCCTGCCCGCCTTCCGCGAGCAAGGCGTCGAGGTCGAGGGAACCCAAGTCGTGCAGCGCCTGCCGCCTGGCATGTTCGTCGAGCCCGTCGACCGACAGGACGGCGCGCCGCGCCGCGCCGACCGCCGCCACCGCGGGGCCCCAGGCGGGCGGGAACTCCTGTTCGAGGCGCGCGCGTAGCCGCGCCGCGAGGCCGGGGGCGAACCCTCCGGTGCCCACCGCGATCTGAAGCGACCCTCTGGTCACCACGGCGGGCACGAAGAAGTCGCACCTCTCAGGATCGTCGACCACGTTCACGAGCACGCCGGCCCGCCGGGCCGCCACTGCCACGGAGTCGTTCACCGCGCGGTCGCCGGTCGCCGCCACCACCAAGGCGCACCCCGCCACGTCGTCGTCATGGAACTCCCGCGCCTGCCACGACCAGGAGGGGTGTTCCTCACTCGTCCGCCAGGTGACGGCCGCCTCCGCGAGGACCTCGCCCAACTCGGGCGCCACCACGGTGACTCGAGCCCCGGCCTCGACAAGCGCAGCCACCTTCCGCGCGGCCACGTTCCCGCCGCCCACGACGAGGCACGCCTTACCCGCCACCTTCAGAGAGATCGGGTACAACGGCAGCGTGGCGGCTTCGGCGGCTTCGTCCGCTGCAACGCGGACGGAGTGGTGGCTCGGACCATCAGTTGAAGTCATGACGTCCCGGTACGAAGAGGTTGATGCCCAGGAACGTGAACACGATCAAGAACATCCCGACGATAGCGATCAGAGCCGCGTTTCGACCCCGCCAGTTGGCCAGCCCGCGCATCCCCACATAACCGGCGTAGAAGACCCACGAGATAAGGGCCCACGTCTCCTTGGGGTCCCACTCCCACCAGCTCCCCCAGGCGACCTTCGCCCACATCGCGCCCGAGACGATACCGAACGCCAGTAGGACCAAGCCGAACAGCACGCTGTGAAAGCTCAAGCGATCGAGAAGGTGCAGAGCCGGAAGCCGGTTCGCGAAACTCGGACGGGACGCTCCCCTGGCGGCGACCCACCCGATCACCAGCGAGGCCGCGAGCCCCACGGCGGCGCCCACACCGATGATGGTCCAATCGGAGCTGGAGTAGCCGTAGACCCGATTCCCGAGAGCATCCTCGAACAGAGTGGGGTCGGCGATCACGTAGCCCACGTAGAGGCCCAGGGAGGTGCCGAACGCCACCACGAGCGAGTGGATGAGCGTGCGCACCTGTTGGTACTTCTTCTTGAGCAGGTCTTCCTGCACCACGTAGAAGAAGCCGGTGGCGAACGCCACGGTGAATGCGGCGTATCCGAAGACGCTGAGACCGGCGTGGATCAGCAGCCAATGGGTCTGCAGCTCCTCCCGCAACTCGCGCGGCCCCTCGTACATGAGCACGGCGGCGGCCGTAAGGAAGAAGGCCGTGGGCACGAGGATGATGCCGGCCGCCTGCGCCGTGTACCGGCGGTCGGCGATGATCGAGAGGAGCACCACGCACCACGAGAGGAACACCAGGGTCTCGAAGAGGCTGGTGAGGGGTAGCTGCCCCCCTTCCACCCATCGAGCGATGATGGACGCCGTCTGGCCGAGGAAACCCACTCCCAACACGACGAAGGCGAGACCCCCCGCCTCCCGCCGCTTGAAGGCGAGTCCGAACGTATAGAGGACGGCGGCCGCCAGGTAGGCGGCCAGCGCGACCCCAAGAAGGAGCTGTTCGAGTCCCTGCAACCAGTCTCCCGGCGATCGGAGGCCTCACCCGTAAACGTGCGCCTGCCGGCGGGCCGGCCGCTCGGGCGGATGCGGCCGCATTATACCAGCACGGCCCCCGGTCAGACCGAGCAGTAGGCCGCTATCCGCCGGCCGGCGGCGACGCGCACTCGTGAGCCCGGCCGGTGAGCGTCTGCACGGCGTGCGCCAGCCCGGGGGCCACCACAGCGAAGTGCTCGCGGCACGCCTTGGGGCTCCCCGGCATGTTGATGATGAGCGTTCGCCCCCGCACCCCGGCGATCGCCCGGCTCAGGATGGCGTGAGGCGTCACGGCAAGGGAGGCGGCCCGCATGGCCTCCCCGAAACCAGGAGCGGCGCGATCGATGACGGCGGCCGTCGCCTCCGGGGTCCGATCGCGCGGCGCGAGCCCCGTGCCGCCGGTGGTGAGCACCAGATCGATATCGCCGCTGTCCGCCAGGGCGCGCAGTGTCTCTTCGATCACCGACTGCTCGTCAGGCACGATCACCGGTTCGCTCACCTCGGCGCCCAACGCCAGCAACAGGTCGCGCAGCGTGGGGCCGGAGGCATCCTCCCGGGTTCCCGCGTGCCCCTTGTCGCTCACCGTGACCACGGCCGCGCGGATCACTATGTCTTGCGCCTCGTGCCCGCTCACTCGGGCGCCTCCGCTTCGACGGCCGGCGCCCCCGCTGCGTCGACGGGCGCCCTCACTTCGGCGACAGGCGCCTCCACGTCGGCTGCCGCCCGCGCGCCGTCGGCAGCCGGGGGCGCCACTGCGCCCGTGAGGGACACCGGGTCGCCCGGCCGGAGTTCACCGCCTTCAAGCACGCGCACGAAGATGCCCTCTCGCGGCATGACACAGTCACCGGCCTGATAATAGATGGCACACCGTTCGTGACACACCTTGCCGATCTGCGTCAGCTCGACCAGGGCCGGGCCGAGCCGGATACGGGTGCCGACGGGCAGACCGCAGAGATCGATGCCCCGAGTGGTGATGTTCTCGGCGAAGTCGCCGGCACCCACGTCGAGACCCTTCGCCACCATGGTGTCGATGGACTCCTGCGCGAGCAGGCTCACCTGCCGATGCCAGGGGCCGGCGTGACCGTCGCCCTCGATGCCGTGTTCGGGCACCAATGTCACCGACGATCTGGGCTTCTTCCTCTCGCCCTTGCCGGGGCTCACGTTCACCGACAGCACACTGGCCGCCGGCGTGGCGTCCGCCGCTCTTTCGGTGGTCGCTCCTTCGCCGGCAGTCTCTCCCGTGCGCATGTAGTCCTCCTTGCCACCGGTCTTCTCGAGCAACCGGATATCGCCGATGGTCATCGCCCGATCTACCGCCTTGCACATGTCGTAGATGGTGATGGCGGCCACGCTCGCGCCGGTGATCGCCTCCATCTCCACGCCCGTCCTGCCCTCGGTGCGGGTGGAGCACACGATGTCCACGCACGACTGTTCCGGCCGTACGGTCAACTCGACATCGGCGTGATCGAGCGACAGCGGATGGCACAGAGGGACGAGTTCCGCCGTGCGCTTGCACGCCATGATCCCGGCGATACGGGCCACCGCGAGCACGTCTCCCTTCGGTAGCGCCTGCCGCTGAAGAAGGGCCATGGTCTCCGGCGCCATCCACACCCGGGCGCCGGCCCTCGCCACCCGCACGGTGGGAAGCTTGTCGCCCACATCTACCATCCGCGCCGCTCCGGCGGCGTCGACGTGAGTGAGACGCGGAGCGCCCACCTCCTCGCCGCCGGCACCTCGCTCGTGACTCTCGCTCATCTCAGCCCCCGATCTGCGACATGCCCCGGGAGTTCATCTCCCGAACACGGTTCTTGTCGAACGTCTTGCCATCAAGCGAGCGGCGCACCGCCTCGAGTGTGCCCGCCTCGTCACGCTGACGGAGCAGCTTGATCACCTCTACCTCGTCTCCGGAGAAGAGGCAGCTCTTCAGCCGCCCGTCGGCGGTGAGCCGAAGCCTGTTGCAGTCGCCGCAGAAATGATCGGACATGGAGCTGATGAAACCCACGGTGCCCTCATGGCCGGGTAGCCTGAAGTAGCGGGCGGGGCCCCAACCTCCGGGCGACGTAACCGGGTCCATCGATTCGATCGCGGCGAACGCCTCCATCAAGCGGTCCTTCGAGAGCGTACTCACTGAATCGCTGGGGCCGCAGCCGCCCACGGGCATCCACTCGATGAAACGCACGTGCACGGGGCGGGCTCGGGTGAACTCGGCGAAAGCGTGCACCTCCTCCAGAAGCTCGGGGAGCATCACAGCATTCACCTTGACCGGGAGCAACCCCTGCTCGAAAGCGGCGTCGACGCCGGCCAGCGCGTCGGCGAGGGAGCCTCCCCTGGTGAGCGCGCGGAACCTCTCCGGGTCCAGCGAGTCGATGCTGATGTTCACTCGGCGGAGACCGGCGTCGCGCAGGGCCCCGGCGAACCGCGGCAGCAGCACCCCGTTGGTGGTGAGGGAGATGTCGGTTACTCCTTCGATGGCGGAGAGCTGCTTCACGAGGTCGGACAAGTCCTTCCGCACCAGCGGCTCCCCGCCCGTTAGTCTGATCTTCGAGATGCCCACCTGCGCCGCCACCCGCACGAAGAAGATCATGTCCTCGTAGGTGAGGATCTCCTCGTGCGACTTGAACTCGACGCCCTCGGGCGGCATGCAGTACGAGCACCGGAAGTTGCATCGGTCTGTGACCGAAAGCCGCAGGTAGTCGACGGTCCGGCCCGCCGAGGAAGCGCCGGTTCCGCCCGCGCCGGTCCCGCCCGCGCCGGTCACAGCGTCTCCTCCGCGGGGTAGGCGCCCGGCCACGCGGTGATGATGCGCTCCTCCACGAGGTCCGCGAGACCGGCGAAGTCGTCGAGAGCCAACTGCGGCACGGAGAGGTCGGCGAAGGGCTGATCGGTCGCCATGCCGACGAGTTCGTCTTCTTCGCAGATGCGGGTAGCGCTCCGTTCGCGCCGTGAGATCTCGATCTTGGGCGCTGCTTCGCGTTTGAAGCCCTCGGTGATAACGAGGTCCACCGGCACGCCCACGCGCGCGATCAACTCTTCGAGACCGGGTTCGGCGTCGGGCTTGTGCACCAGCACGTACATCTGCGGCGAGGAGATGCCCGCCACCACCGCCCCGGCTTCACGCAACCGATAGGAGTCGGTTCCCGGGATGTCCACGTCGAATCCGTGCACATCGTGCTTGAAGACGGCGATGCGACGCCCCCGGCGGGCGAGTTCACCTATGACCCCAGCGAGAACGGTGGTCTTGCCCGACTTCTTCTTGCCGACGAACGAGACGGTGGGCACCGGTGTGCGTTCCATGAACTCGACCACTCGCGGAGCCGTGGGCCTCACGCCGGCCCCCGGCCCGCCGGTCGGCTGCAAGAGTAGTTCGGCGAGCGCCCTCTCTCGGGCGCTCTCCAGGTCGGCGGGGGTGTTCACGTTCATGAAGATGTCGTCCGGATCGCCGAAGCGCCCGTCGTCCATGTCAAGAAGGCCGGTATCGAGCGACTTGTACATCTCGTCGACGCGGAACCCCCCGTGGTCGATGAAGCGCCGGTAGGCCGGTCCGGCCGATCGAGCGTAGACCGCGCACAGCGGCTGCATGTAGGGCCCGTGCTTGGGGACGTACACCTCGTGCCGCCGGGAACCCGCCGCGAGGGCACGGAGCACCGCCGGAGTCACGAACGGCATGTCGCACGCCAGGCAGAGTACACGTTCGGCCGGAGAGGCAGTGATCGCCGTGTACACGCCCACGGATGCGCCGCGGCTGGACAGAGCGTCGGTGACCACCGGCAGCCCGAAACGGCCGAACGTCTCGGCGTCGCGGGCCACGACGAACACGTGCTCGAAGACAGGGAGCACCAAGTCGCGCACCCACTCGAGCAGGGTGACGTCGAGGAAGGGGAGGAGCGCCTTGTCTCCCTGCATGCGCCGCGATTCCCCTCCACACTGGATAGCGAGCGCTACGTCGTGGATGCGCGAGTACACCAGGTAGCCCCTCCTCTCTTCGCCCCGCCGGCAAAGGGGGTCAATGATACCCCTCCTCCCGATCGGTCAGCAGATGCACGGCGGTGGCCTTCACGCTCGCGAGCACCCGCGCCCCAGGCTCGATACCCAGTTCCAGCACCGACGGCCGGGTGACCACCGCGTGCAGGAGCACGCCGTCCAGATCGATCCAGATGTCGGCCAGGGGGCCGCTCACACGCACCGAGACCACCGCGCCGGACCATCGGTTCCGCGCGCTCGTCGCGGGAGGCTCGCCCTGTGTGGCGCGCGCGATCACCACATCTTCGGGCCGCACCGCCACGCCCACCTCTTCGCCCACCTCCGCTTCGGCGAGCGCTTCCACCACGTGCGACCCGGACACACGTACCGAACAGAGACCGTCGACCTCGTGCTCGACGAAGCCACGCCAGATGGTCTCCACGCCCATGTAGTCGGCGACGAACGCGTCGCGGGGTCGCGAGTACACCTCCTCGGCCGGCCCCTGCTGCACAACCCGACCCTCCTTCATCAAGACGATGCGGTGGGCGAGCGACATGGCCTCGGTCCTGTCGTGCGTGATCAGGACGGCGGTGGTGCCCGACTGCTCGACGATGCGCCGAAGGTCGTCGCGGAACCGCCGCCGCAGGCCGGGGTCGAGGTTGCTCGAAGGCTCGTCGAGAAAAAGGATGTCGGGCTCGAGCACAAGGGCGCGCGCCAACGCGACGCGCTGGGCTTCCCCCCCGCTCAGTCTTCGGACATCGGCCTTAGCCAGGCCGGCGACGCCGGCAAGTTCGAGGGCACGGGCGACTCGCTCGCGGATCTCAGCGCGCGGCAACCGCCGCAGCCGGAGGCCGTACGACACGTTGGAGTGCACCTTCCCCTGGAACAGGAATGGACGCTGGAAGACGGTGCCCGTGCGACGTCTCGCGGCGAGGTCGCGGTGCGAGACGGGCATTCCGAAATGGGAGATGCGCCCCGAATCGGGGGACTCGAGCAGGGCGAGGAGACGGAAGAGCGTGCTCTTGCCGGCGCCGTTCGGACCGAGGACGGCGAGCATCTCTCCGGCCTCGACCTTCAGGTGGTCGATGTCGACCACACGGACGTCCCCGTAGGACCGCACCAGTCCCGTGGCCTCCAGCGCCGGCGCCACCGGCCGCCCTGTAGCTTCGGGCGCCGACGTCGTGTGGGCGTCGATCATCGGCTCGACCGGCGTCACGACTTCACCCACCCGCTCCTAGGACCCCCCTGCAGTCGCGTCATCAGGAAGACGGCGGCGAACGCCATCGCGAGGAGGATCAACCCGAAGGCCATCGCCGTCTCGAAGTTGCCCATGCGGGCCTCCTGCACGATGGCCGTGGTCATCACGCGGGTCTTGTTCTCGCCACCGGCCGAGATGTTGCCGCCCACCATCATCACGGCGCCCACCTCGCTGATGACCGCGCCGAAGCCGGCGATCACGGCCGTCATGATCGACAACCTGGCCTCCTTCACCACCACCATGAGAGCCTGGATGCGTGAGGCTCCCAGGCCCAACGCCTGCAGTCGCACCTCGCGGGGGATGGACCCCACAGCCGACATGGTGATCGCCGTGATGTAGGGCGTCGCTAGGATCACCTGGGCGATCACCATCGCGGGCGGCGTGTAGAGCAGGGAGAGGAAGCCGAGGGGACCCTTCCGGGAGATCATCATCATCACGAACAGACCCACCACCACAGGAGGCAGGCCGAGCCCCGTGTTGACCAGAGCCACCAAGATCGCGCGGCCGCGGAAGCGGCTGAGGCCGAGCCAGACACCCAGCGGCAGACCGATCACCAATCCGATGAGCACGGCGCTGCCCGAGACCTTGAGCGAGAGGCCCATGACCTGGAACACGTACCGGTCGAAGGAGGCCACCAAGCGGACCGCCTCGGCTATCGATTGTGTGAAGATCTCCAAATCGTGGTCTCCCGCTCCGTGAGGTCGATCAGCCGGCCAAGGTCGATCAGCCGGCGTTTGGCACGAACAGCGGTTGCCCGAACTTCTCGACGCCGTAGTCGCCGATGACCGTCTGACCCTCCGTCGAGATGATCCAGGCCGCGAAGTCGGCGGCACCGGCGGCGTTCGTCGCATCGGTCACCGGGATGACGCCGTACTGGTTGAACAGAGCCTTGTCGCCCTCGACGAGCACCTCCAAGTCGAGGCCCTCGAGGAGGTTGAGGTAGCTGGCCCGGTCGGAGAGCGTGTAGGCCTGCTTCTCCGACGAGATCGCCAGGACGTCGCCCATGCCTTGCCCAGCGGACTCGTACCATGCTCCAGACGGCTCGACTCCGGAGGCCTTCCAGAGACTGAGCTCCTTCTTGTGCGTGCCGGAGTCGTCGCCGCGGGACACGAACAGCACCTCGGCAACAGAGATCGCCTTGAGCGCCTGCGCGGCGTCGGTCGTGCCGCGGATACCCGCCGGATCGTCGGCCGGGCCGACTATGACGAAGTCGTTGTACATCACCTCGAAGCGCTCGGTGCCGAACCCGTTCTCCACGAACTCCTTCTCGGACGTAGGGGCGTGCACCAACAGAACGTCGGCGTCCTTGTTCTCGCCCAGCTTCAACGCCTCGCCGGTGCCGGCCGCCACCACCTTGACCGTGTACTGCGGGTACGCCGCCTCGAAGGCGGGCAGGAGCACGTCGAACAACCCGGAGTCTTGGGTGGACGTGGTCGAGGCCAACACGATGTCGCTCTTCTTGACCGTTGCCGCCGTAGTGATAGTGGAGCCCTCGGTGGCGCTGGTGTCGCCGCAGCCGGCCACGACGGCGAAAGCCGCGACAAGTACGGCCGGCGCCACGATACGAAGGGCCGCTCGCGCCCCTCGCGACGGAAGCCCCGCCGGCCCTCCCAGCACCTTCTCCACGACCATCTTCGCCCACGCACTCATCCCGTTCTCCCTTCCCTGTTGATACGTCACTACCGGCACCACCTAGCCGTCCAGCCATGGCGATCGGAGCACGACAGGGACGTGCCTTCGGAAAGGTCGGTGATTCGAAATGAAAGGCCCGTGCCACAGGCACGGGCCTTCTCGAACCACCGAGAAGGTCTCCTTTCCGCTGTGGGAGACACGGCCGTTTCCAGCTGTACCCTGCCGGCCCGAGCGCCGTAGCCGCCAACGAGACGGCGACCTTAGGCAATCTGGGCTCGGAGACTCACTAGTGCGGTGCGCTGCCGCGCACCTATGTCGTCAAGATCGAACGAAGCGGACCGTCTAGAAGCAGCCTAGCTCACATGAGTGGATCTTCACGCCAAGATCGTTGCACGCCTTCCCCACTTCGACGTAATCGACTCCCAGCTTCTCAGCGAGGGCGCGTGCGTCATGGCAGTCCATCCGGCCGTCCTGCGCCGCCTGCTCGACCTCTGTCTTGATCTTCTGCTCATCCATGCGGCCGATGATATCAAAACCGGGGGGCCGTGATGGGGAGCACGCCGGCGAGGTGCGCGCCGAGCGAGAAGCGACCTAGCTGGGCCATTCGCGCAGACGGACCGTCTTGTCTTCACGGGGCGGCTGTTCACCGGGATCACCATCGGGGAACCCCACCGGTATGATGGCGGCCAGCCGCTCGGTCTCGTAGCCGAGGTCACTGCGGATGGCGTCTTCCACCCACTCGGCACACGTGATGCACACCGACCCGAGCCCCTCGGCCCGGAGCGCGACCTGGAGCAGGAGGATGGCCCCTCCCGCCGCGAGTAGGTTGACCTTGTGCTGGTGGTCCGTCTCGGCCACGGGATAGGTCACCACGATCGCTGTTGGCGCTCCGCCGAGGTCGCTCAGGAAACGAGCGGCGAAGGCCAAGGAGTCGGCATCGAAGAGTGGGAACATATCGCGCAGCATCCGGGTGGATGCGGCGACCAAGGAGCACAGCCGGTCTCGGGCCTCCCCCTCCACGATGATGAAGCGCCACGGCTGCTCATTCAACTGAGACGGCGCGCTCGAAGCGGCTTCGAGCGCGCGGGCAAGGGACTCTGGAGGCGGAGGGACCGGAGAGTAGCTCCGGATCGACCGGCGCCCCGCCACTGCATCGAAGAAGTCCATCGGTGATGACACCCCTACTTTCTCCACCGGGCCCGAGTCACGCAGACGTACCATACTATGGCCGTCCTACCCCCGACGGGGCCGCGCTAGTCAGAAGGATATCATCACCTCCCGGGTCCCGGTCAATGACCTCCCGGGGTCCCGGTCGATGCTCAGGGCACGCCCCAGCCGCAAGGGGCACAGACAACCCGGGGGAAGCAGGAGCGGCCTCGAACGCTCCTCGTTTGCCGGTGGTGTCGAGCACGTATAGAATCACCACGGATGTCGCAAGCCGAAGAGGCCACCTGTGCGAGCGGGTGAGACCGACGGCGGGGCGGCGTCACCAGACCGGTGAGAGGTGGAGTTTGACCGAGTTCGAACGCATCCAGAGGGCATACGAGGTCGGCATCAGGTCGCTGCACGACGAACTGGCGGCCGCGTTCGAGCCCGACGCCGCGGGCAAACGCGAACTCGACCTCCTCACCAGCCTGCTGCAGGCGATCCTCAGCACGTACAGCGTCCACGCCGCGATCCGGTCAGAGACACTCGATGCGAGCACCTCGGTGATGTACGCAGCCGCGGAACACGGCCCAGATACCGAAGGGGGCATTCTCAACGTGCCTCTGCGGAGCCTGGTGGACTACGGGACACTCACCTCGTGGCAGGCCCGCTTCCTCAACGGGATACTCGGGATGAAGCGCACCGTCCTCGTCACCGGAGTGCAGGGCAGCGGCCGCTCCACGCTCTTGAACTCCATGGTGCAGCTGATCTCGGTCGATCAGCGGATCGTAGCAATCGAGGATAAAGACCCTCTGCCGGCGCTCCGCGATCGTTCGTTCACCGTGCACATGCCGGCCAGGGCCGGCACCCCCGGCTTCGCGCAATCGCTCGAGAAGGCCCTGAACATGAAGCCCACCTGGCTGCTGGCAGGCGAACTCGGTAAGGGTGACGGGCCCCCGTTCCTGCGCGCGCTGACCCAGGGCTCAGCGGGGCTCGCCACTCTCGAGGCGCCCGATCCAGAACTCGCCATGACCGACTGGATCGCCACCAACGCCGAGGCCGCGCTGCACCTTCGAAGGCTCTCTCCCATCGTGGTGCATCTCGACCGAGATGCGGGTGGACGCCCACGGGTGAGCCACATCCACGAGGTCTCGGTCGAAGAATCGACAATGCGCCCGGTGCTGAACGAGAAGCGTCAATCCTGAACCACGCGAGCTCCCAGGGGCCCTGCGTTGTCCACCGGCGCGCAGACTGCTAGGATACGCTCCCCATGAGACGCGCGCTCCTCATCATGATCGCCGTTCTCCTCGTTACGACGGCTATCACAGCTCCCCTCCCCCCGATGACACTGCCGGCGGCGGGTGCCGTGGGAGAGGTGGCCGCGGCGCAGGAAGCGCACGACGACGCCGTCATCCGTCTCCTCATCCTCGAGCGACGGGCCGCCGACGCCGAGCGCGACCTAGCCGAGGCCGAACTGGAGCTGAGCGCGACGCAAGAGGCGCTCACCAGGGCATCCGACACCGCCGCGAAGGCCGTCGCCGACCACGAAGCCGTGCAGGGCCGCTTCTCCGCCCGCCTCGCCGAGAGCTACCGCACCCGTGGCTTGGGTTGGCTGGAACTGCTACTCACAAGCGGCGACTTCTCCGAGTTCGTGAACCGCTCCGAGTTCGTGAGCCGGATACTCGCAGAGGAAGCGTTGCTGATCGAACAGGTGGAGGCGGCAGGCAGCGACGCGGCCACGGCAGTCGCCGATCTGGATCAGACCCGGGCCGAGCAGGAAGCCAAGGTCCGTAGCGTGCAGGAGCGAAGCGACGAGCTTTCTGCCGCCCAGCGAGAGCAGGAGCGACTCGTCGCGACCCTCGGCGAGCGACTCGATGACGTGCGGGCCGCCGCCCGGGCGTCGCAGGAGCGGATGGCCGAAGAGAACGCGCGAGCGGCCGCGGCCGTCGCGAGTAGCGACGCCACCGCCTCACCTCAGTCGAGCCCGACCGCGACGCCCACGACCACGAGAACCCCGACCACGGCGGGCGCCAAAGACGACTCCGCACCGAGCGGCGGCCGTCAGTTGAAAGTGAAGGCCTACGCGTACGCGCTGCCGGGCCGCACCGCTTCCGGGCTCTCCGTGGGCATCGGCATCGTGGCGGTCGACCCCAGGGTGATCAAGCTGGGCACCCGGCTCTACATCCCCGGGTACGGTGAGGGCCTGGCCGCCGACACCGGTGGAGACATCAAAGGCAACACCATCGACGTATGGGTACCCACCGAGAAGCAGGCCCGGGACTGGGGGATCAAGTACATCACGATCACCGTGTACGACTGACAAGTACTGCGCGACCGGCGTCGGTCCGGTCAGTCCGTTCCTGACTCGAGCAACTCCCGAAGGCCCGCCTCGTCCAGTTCGTGCACGCCCAATCTCCTGGCCTTGGCCAGCTTGGAGCCGGGGGAGTCCCCCGCCACGATGTAGTCGGTCTTCCCGCTCACCGAACCGACCACCCGGCCGCCCGCGCCTTCGATGAGCGCCGCCGCATCGTCGCGGCTCATCGTGGGGAGCGTCCCCGTGAGCACGAACGACCTCCCCGCGAGTGCGCCGCCGCCCGCCGGCGTCGGACGCGCGTCATCCTTCATCCGCACCCCGGCCGCGTTGAGACGCCGCACGAGGTCCGCCACGCTCGGCTCACGCAGGAAGGAGTGCACGCTCTCGGCGATCACGGGTCCCAGGCCCTCGACCGAAGCGATGTCATCGATCTCGGCGGCACGGAGCGCATCCATGGTGCGGAAGCGGGCGACCAGCAACTCGGCGTTCTGTCCACCCACGTGGGGTATGCCGAGAGCGAAGACCACCCGGGAGAACGGACGCGCGCGGGAGCCGGCGATGGCGGCGAGCACGTTCGCCACGGCACGCTCCTGGAACCCCTCCAGAGGCATCAGGTCGGCCTCGCTCAGGGCGTAGAGGTCGGCCGGGTCGCGCACCAGTCCGAGATCGAAGAGCCGCTGCACGATCTTGTCGCCCACCCCTTCGATGTCCATCGCACCCCGGCTCACGAAGTGCTTCAACATCTCGACGGCCTTGGCGGGACAGTCGGGATTCGGGCAGCGCACGGCCACCTCGCCCGGCGCCCGGACGACGGGCGTGGCACACGACGGGCACTCCTCGGGCATGACGAACTGCGACTCGCTGCCGTCGCGCAGGTCGGTGAGCGGAGCCACCACCTGTGGGATCACGTCGCCGGCACGCTGCACGATCACCACGTCGCCCACTCGAAGGTCTTTTCGCCGGATGTCGTCCTCGTTGTGCAAGGTCGCCTGGCTCACCGTGACCCCGCCCACCTCGACCGGAGCGAGCACGGCGTAGGGGTTCAGCATGCCCGTGCGGCCCACATTGACGCGGATCTCGAGCAGTCGCGTCTGGGCGGTCGTGGGAGCGAACTTGTAGGCCACGGCCCAGCGCGGGTCGCGCCCGGCCGTGCCGAGTGCCTGCTGCACCGAGCGGGAGTCCACCTTGACCACCACTCCATCGATGTCGTAGTCGAGCTCGGCCCGGCGGCGCTCCCAATCACGGCAGACGGCCACGATCTCATCGAGCCCCTCGACCAGACGGACATCCCGGCTCACGCGGAAGCCGTGCTCCTTCAGCCATTTCAAGATCTCCCACTGCCCCGGCGGAAGCTCACCGGAGGGCGCGGTCACCCCGTACGCCCACATCGACAGCGGTCGCGAGGCCGTGATGCGCTGATCGAGTTGACGCAACGACCCGGCCGCGGCGTTGCGCGGGTTGGCGAACGTGGGCTCACCCTCAACGAGACGGCTCTCATTCAGCCGCTCGAACGCCGTGAGCGGCAGGTAGACCTCGCCGCGAACCTCGAGAAGCTCGGGCACGGGCTCGGGCACGGGCACCCGCTCAGGTGCGGATCCGCCACCAGAAACGAGCGTCAAGGGGATGGCCGAAATGGTGCGCAGATTCTGGGTGACATCTTCGCCGACGAGCCCATCTCCTCGCGTGGCGCCGCTGGTGAGCCTGCCCCCCTCGTACCGCAGCGAGACGGCAAGCCCGTCGATCTTGGGTTCGAGGGTGAAGCGAAGGGCGGCGGGATCGAACCCTGCCTCCTCGGTCAGGCGCACGACCCGCGCGTGCCATGCCGCCAACTCGGCCTCGCTCTTGGCGTTCGCCAAAGAGAGCATGGGTTCGAGATGGGTCACCTGTCCGAAGGCGACGAGAGGGGTGGCGCCCGCGCGCTGGGTGGGCGAGTCGGGCGTGACGAGGTCGGGCCAGCCCCCTTCCAGAGTCTTCAGCTCGCGGAACAAAGCGTCGTAGGCCGCGTCGTCGATCTCAGGGCTGTCGAGCCCGTAATAGAGATGATCGTGCCGGCGGATCTGCGACCGCAACTCGCCGAGGCGGGCGGTGGCTTCCTCGCGCGTGAGGGCGTTCGCACTCACCGCGAGCCCCCGGGGGCGGTACCTTCGCCTCCCTCACCGGGTGCGTCGCCACCGGGGGCGGGGGTGACGCCACCGGTGGTGGCGCCGGGGACGGCGCTCCTGCCGTTCCTGACATCTCCCAGGAGCGCCGAGAGGGCCTCCATCGAACCGACCAGATAGTCGGGCTCCTGCGCCGCCACGTTCTCCGCCGGGAACACGCCCCAGGTCACGCCCACGGACCTCATACCGGCCCTCTGCGCCGCTTCGACGTCGAACGGGCTGTCGCCGATGTAGACGGCTCCATCGACGTCGCCGCCGAGCAACTCGACGACCCGGAAGAGCGGGTCGGGGTGCGGCTTGTGATGCTCAGTCTCGCCGGCGCAGACGACGGCCTCGAACAGCGGGCCGATGCCGGTGACACGGAACGCCATCTCGGTGGCGTCGCGCGACTTCGACGTGACCAGACCAAGTCTGGCTCCGCGTGCGCGGAGCCAGAGGAGCAGGTCGGCGACGCCGGGATAGAGGCTCACTCGCAGGTCGTGTTCGCGGTGGTTGAACTCCCGATAGACCCGAACGAGCTCTTCGGCCCTCTCCCGGTCGAAACACGCCATCTGCTCAAGAAGGGGGCGGCCGACACCCCTGATGAGATCCTCTCGCGAGGGCTCGAGGCCCAGCACCTCGCGGACCGCATGACCGAACGACTCGACGATCAACTCCACCGAGTCCAGCACGGTGCCGTCGAGGTCGAAGATCACGAACCCGGGGAGCGGTGACATGGGAGGGTCGCCGGCCGACGGGGTGTCGCTGGGCGACGGGGTGACGAGTCGTATCGCCGCGGCGCGAGCCCCGGACTCGCCCAAGGAGGGCTCCCCAGGCTCCCAGCCGAGCGGACTGCGCAGATCGAGGGGCCAGTCTTCAAGGAGCCGGATGGCGTCGCGCGAAGTGAGGTCGAAGTGGATCGGAGTGAGGCTCACGTACCCGTCGCCGATGGCGTCGAAGTCGGTGCCGTCCTCCTGGTGGTAGCTGAGGTCGTCGCCGTAGATGAAGTACCGGCGTCTCCGGCCGTCGGTCTCCTGCAGCTGCACCCGGTCGCCGTAAATGCGCGTTCCCAGCGTGGTGAGTCTGACGCCCCCGAGATCCTCCCACCTCAGGTCGGGGCAGTTCACGTTGAGGAGCGTCTTCGCGGGGAAGCCCCGCTCGAGCACCGTTCGCACCAGCAGGTGCGCCACGCGCGCCGGCACGTCGAGGTCGTACCGGGCGTGGTATCCGTCGGCGGAGAACGCGATCGCCGGTACGCCGAGCATGATGCCTTCGAAGGCTGCGGCCACCGTGCCCGAGTACGTGACGTCGTCGCCCAGGTTACCGCTGAGGTTGATGCCCGACACGATCAGGTCGGGTTGCCGGTCGAGAAGGCCCAGGGCGGCGAGCCTGACGCAATCGACCGGCGTTCCGTCGGTGGCGTACCCGGTGCCGCCGTCGGCGAGGGGCACCTCCTCCACCCAGAGCGGCGACCGCATGGTGATGCTGCGCGCGGCGCCCGTGCGGTTCCGGTCGGGAGCGATCACCCGGACGTCGCCGAGGGGGTCGAGCGCCCGCTTGACCGCGAGGAGACCGGGCGAGTCAATGCCGTCGTCGTTGGTGACCAGGATGGCCGGCCGTCTCGCAGGCAGACGCACCAGCGGGGGAAGGGAGGGGATGAAGCGGTCGGGCATCTTGTCGGGTCTCGAGGAGAAGGTGGACGCCGTCAGGGCAGAGTCAACTCGGGCCGGACCGGCGACGTGAAGCAGGGGGCCACGAACTCACCTTGCAGGTAGGAAACCCCGGCACGGCGCAGCGCCACGAACTCGCGCCGATCGGTGCAGTCGGCGGCGAGGACGTGCATGTCGCCACGCGCCGCGAATCGGCAGAGCATGAGCAGGAACTCGAACTCGTCTTGGTGGCGATGCAGAGCGCGGACGTTCCGGCCGCTCACGCGGATCAAGTAGGGTCTCAGCTCGCGGATATAGTCGAGGGGCAGGGGTCGGTTGGGTGCGAGGTCCACGCCCAGGCGGAACCCCATATCGGCCACCGAGTGCCACACCGCGAGCCCTGTGGGGAAGCGGTCGGCGAGTTCCGCCGCGTCTACCATGAACAGGACGTTCGCCGGCGTCATGCGCGCGGCGCCCCGGCGGTACAGGAGCGACAATACCCGCACGGCACTCTCTAACAGATCGCTGGACGCGGCCCGCAGTATCAGCAGTTCCACTCCGCCCACACCGTCTTCGGCGGACTCGAGGGCCCTGTGGTGGTAGAGGTCGAGCACCCGATGGCGCAGCCCGGTACGAGCGGCCACGTCGAGCAGGACGTCGCCGAGGCGCAGGTTCAGATAGAACGGGCCCTGGATCTGGGCGTCGAACGCCACGATCCTCTGTGACTCGACATCGGCGACCGGCTGGAACAGAGGGACGATCCTCCCCTCTTCGATAACCTCTTCGAGCCGGTCTCCCAACTCGAGAAGGTGCTCGTCCTGCTTGCGCCGAGCTTCCGAATCGGCCGTCACCAGCCCGGCCACCAAGGCGTCTTCCAGTGTCTCGTCGGTGCCCGGGCGAAACACCATACCGGCACCCACCTCCACAGAGATGCGCTCCAGGAGTTCGGGTGCCAAGTTGCCGGCCAGACGCTCCCGCACGAGCGAGGCCACCCGCTCGGCGACCATATCGACGACGTCGACTTCCAGGCGGGCCGCCTGCCGGGGTCCGGAGAGGACGATGGCGAAGCCCTCTCCGCGAAGGCCGAGGTCGGCCGGCAGATCCACCTGGCGAAGGCCGTCGCCGACCATGTCCATGGCGATGCCGGACCCCAACTCGTACACCTTCTGCAGGTCTCTCCACCCGAACATCTCGACGGCCAGACCCCACTGCTCGAAGCGTACGAACAGGACCCCGAGAGCAGAGGAACGCTCCAGCTCACGCCGGGCCGTCTCTATGACGGACGAGAGGCTGGGAAGTACCGTGGTCGAGTCGTCGATGAGACCGCGCAGCCAGCGCCCGAGCGGTGACGCCCACGGTGAAGCACCCGAATCCGGCAGAGAGGCGTCGGAGCCGTTGCGGGCGTCGGTTTGGGGAGGCTGGTCTGCCACGGGCGCCTCCGTTACGAGGTCAGCTCAGTTGCTCTTGGCAGCCGACGAAGATGTGTTCTCCTTCGTGCCGGCGGCCGATGTCACCTTCGAACTATCCCCATTCTTCGAAGAAACGCTCTTTTCCGACGCCTGGGAAGCCTCAGAGGAGGAATCGCACGACGCCGAACCGTTCCCGTTCGAACCGTTCCCGTTCGAGGCGGCAAGGGTCTTCTTCTTCGCGTAATCAGTGGTGTAGAAACCACTCCCTTTGAAGTGTATCGCGACAGGGAAGAGGAGCTTCCGCACCTCTCCGCTGCATATCTCGCATTCCGACACAGGCTCGTCGGACATCTTCTGAAAGCGCTCGAACTGGTGCTCGCACTCTCGGCACCTGTACTCATAGGTAGGCAAGACTGGTCCACCTCCTTCTGGCCGTAGCCAGAAGGAAGTATACCCGAGTGGGGACAGTTTGTGCAGCGTGGTGGGCCGTGGGAGTTGGCACTCTTGGGTGGAGAGTGCCAACGGACCACTCAATCGGCAGCGTACATGGGCGGATTGTGCCCCGGTATCACTACGTCGGGAGCGACGTCACGGATGGCGCGCCAGCTGCGCAGAAGG
The DNA here is from genome assembly GCA_018830645.1 of Actinomycetota bacterium. GTDB lineage: Bacteria > Actinomycetota > Thermoleophilia > RBG-16-64-13 > RBG-16-64-13 > JAHJSA01. Next base: position 8,382 of record JAHJSA010000031.1, on the reverse strand, counting down.
TCGTCACGATCAGGGAAATCGGCGGGCAACTTCATCTCCTCGAAGTACGAGGGGAGCGGTCCGACCGTGTCGCCAGCCACGACAAGTACCCCGTCGGCCGTGTCGGCGATCACCGAGATCGAACCGGCAGTGTGCCCCGGTGTCAGGATGAAATCGAGATTCCGCCCGATCGGCCCCGACTCACCTTCCAGCAGCCGCATGTTGAGGGGTTCGAAGCCAAGGCGGAACTCGGAAAGATACCGGTTGTACTCCCACTTATGCATCACGCACGTGATCGTAGGGAAGTAGGCGTTGGCGTGGGTGTGATCGACGTGGTGATGCGTGTTGATGACCAGGTCGATGTCCTCGGGCTCCACTCCGAGCCGCTGAAGACCGAGGAGGAGAGGCGGCCCCTGCATGATGATCCCTGGATCGATGATCACGGTGAGCGGCCCCCGAAGGAGGACCGTGTTCGGCCAGGCGATCATGCCATGCACCGGGTGGTCCTTCTTCATCTCCTGGTAACGCTGGAACCGCTCGTGCGGGAGCTCTCCAGGTAGGTTGAATTCGGTGACCTCAGCATCGTCGATCGCGAACACGTACCGCTGCGCGGGAACGACGATATCCCACCGATACAGACCGTTCTCCTCCATGCCCCTCACCCCGCTGTTACGTGAACTGGTCGTCCTCACGATAGCAGGGAGCCCCAGCGAAGAGATGCGATCCCTCCGGACGCGTGAACGAAGGATTGCGCCCTCGTCCGCGCCGGCGCGGCGCCAGGATCAGCCCCAGCAGCCCGCCCAGCACGCCCCCCCACAGAAAGCTCCTGATCCTGCCCCACTCCATCTCCTGCGCCGTACTCCCTCACTGGCGGCTGGGCCGCACGTTAGATCGACCGGCGGGTCACCAGCTGCATCACCGATTGCGTTGCCAGGCCACATACCCCGCGATCGCCATCACCAACCAATGGATCACCGACTGTCCCGACAACCCGAAGACCACCACGTCGAAGCTCAGCCCGAAGCGGAGTACGGCCGTCAGGAAGGGTGGGAACAGGAACGCCCAAACCGTTCCGCCCACCGCGATGGCAGCGGACTCCCACCCCCGGTAGTACTTGCCCGCTCGCAGCACGAGCTCCCCAATGACGTAGCCTATGCCGGCCCCGATGAAGAACGCCAGGAAGAAGAAGCCCACGGCGAAGAGCAACAGGTAGTACACGAACCCGACGATGGTGCCACCCAGCAGAGCCGCCGCCACGGTCCGGACGGCCCGATCGGGACCGAAGGCGAGCCGCGCCGAACGAGGCAGCTTGGCGCACTCGCGGCACTTGATGCCTACCGCGGAGTACACCATGCAGTCGGTGCAGATGGGCTTGGCGCAGGAGCTGCACCGCACCAGGGTCTCTCGGCTGGGGTGATTCGCGCATCTGAGTTCCACGAGCTCGGCGCGTTCTGAGTCAGGGGCCGTCAGCGTGGACTCATCTCGAACGGGTCTCCCTACGGTAGCCGGCGCGGAGTACGATCTCACGACCCGGCAGAGCGACAAGCTCCTTGCGGTAGCTCCGGTGTGCCTCGTCGAGCTCTCGCTGCGCGGCGTCCACCGCATCGGCCAACTCCACTTCGAGCGCTTCGATACGCTGGAGCAACTCCGTCATGCGGTATTCGAGGTCGAGCACGCGCTCCACCCCCGCCAGATTGAGGCCCGCGACCGAGGTCAGGCGCTGGATATGCTGTAGTCGCTCGACGTCCTCCATGGAGTAGAGACGCGTGCTCCTGGACGACCGACTGGGCTTGATCAGCCCCTTTCGCTCGTACATGCGCAGGGTCTGGGGATGCATCTCGGCAAGCTCCGCCGCCACGGAGATCATGAAGAGCGGACGCTTCCTATCGTCGGAGACCATGATCCTCCCCCTCTCCCCCGCGTTCACCAGCCAGGCAGGCCGGCCCTCGGGTCTTCGTCTCGGAGGGCGGCGTACTCCTCGAGCAGCACGCGCTCCTCGTCGGTGAGCTCCGTGGGCGTCAGCACGGAGACGCGGGCGAGAAGATCGCCGCTCCCCTCCCGGCCGAGCCGGGGCGAACCCTTGCCCGTGATGCGCAGCAACGTGCCGTCGCGGACGCCGGCGGGCACCTTGAGGGCAACTCTACCATCGGGGGTCGGCACCCGCACCGTCGCCCCGAGCGCGGCTTCCGCGATGGTGATGGGCACGTCCATGACGAGGTCGGCGCCCCGGCGCTGGAAGAGCACGCTCTCGGCCACGCGGGTGACCACATAGAGATCGCCCGGGGGCCCGCCGCGCACGCCCACCTCCCCTTTTCCCTTCAATCGGATCTTGGTGCCGTCCTTGACGCCCGGCGGCAACGGGACCGTGTACTTCTTGAGCGCCTCGGTCACTCCTCGACCCGTGCAGGTGGGGCACGGAGTCTCGACCACCTTGCCATCGCCGCCGCATCGAGCGCAGGGCTGAGAGAGGGCGAAGAACCCCTGGTTCTGGCTGGTCACGCCCCGCCCCTGGCACTCCGGGCACTGAACGGGCTTGGTGCCGGCGGCCGCGCCGGAGCCGCCGCAGCTCTCGCAACGCACCGACTTCGGTACGCTGATCTTCGTGGTCACCCCTTTGAGCGCCGCCTCGAAGGAGAGGTTCACGGCCACCGAGATGTCACGCCCCCGCTGCGGTTGCGCCTGCCGCTGCCGCCCGGATCCACCGCCGAAGAGGTTCCCGAAGATGTCGGCGAAGTCGCCGAACCCCTGAGAACCCTGGAAGCCACGGGGGTCGAATCCCCGTCCGCCCTGACCGAAGAACGCCGAGGGGCCCTGGTCGTACTGCGCGCGCTTCTCGGGGTCGGAGAGGACCTCGTAGGCGGTCGAGATCTCCTTGAACCGTTCTTCCGCGGCGGGATCGTTCGGATTGGCGTCAGGGTGATACTTGCGCGCCAGCTTTCGGTACGCCTTGCGCATCTCGTCTGGAGTGGCGGTCTTGTTGACGCCCAGAGTCTCGTAGTAGTCGCGAGGGGTACCGGTCATGCTGGTTACTCCTCAGCTTCGGGTGCGACGGCCGGGCCGGCCGAGACCGCCACCCTCGCGGGCCGCAGGACGGTCTCGCCCACCGTGTACCCGGGCTCGATCACCTGGATCACCAGGCCCTCCTCCTCGTCGGAGGGAAGGGACGCAACCGCTTCGTGTAGAAGCGGGTCGAATGGCGCTCCGATTGGATCGACCTGGGCGACCCCTTCTTTGCGCAGCAGGTCGGCGAAGACGTTGTGCGTGAGTCGCACTCCCGAGAGCACCTTGCCCTCCTCATGGTGTTCGGCGGCGTCGAGAGCCCGACTGAGATTATCGAACACCGGCAAGAACTCGCCGATGAGGGACGCTCTGGAGCGCCCGCGAGCTTCGCTCAATTCGCGCTGTGAGCGGCGGCGATAGTTGTCGAACTCGGCCTGCAGGCGCATCAGCGAGTCGAGGTAGCTGTCCCGTTCGGCAGCCACCTCGGCGAGCATCTGCTCCGGAGTGAGCGCTCCGTCCTCGGCGGCCGGCTGCACGGATGGATCGGCGCCATCGGCCGAAGGCCCGGACGCGTCATCGTGCCGCACTGCCGCGACGCCAGGAGCGATCGGCGACGCCTCGTCCGGGGTGATCACGTCGGGGCCGGCCTTGCCGAACCCACGATCATTGACGTGGATGCGTTTCTTGTCGTTCGTCATCTTGGGGCAATCCTCACGCGGGCGGACACGCATCGGGCGGCGCGTGACGCGCCGCCCGCGTTCTTCAGGCGCCTGTGCAGCCGGGCCGCACAGGCATCGGCAGCCGGCTCTACGGCGCGGTCGGCGGGCGCACTCACTCCTCGATCTTCTCGGTGCCCGTGCTTTCGACCGTCGCGTGGGCGGATCCCTTCACGCCGACAGCGATACGGCGCGGCTTCACGGCATCCACCTTGGGAACCGTCACCACGAGCACACCGTTCTCGTAATCCGCGCTGACATTCTCGGGGTCGGCCCCTTGCGGCAGAGCGATGCTGCGGCTGAACGACCCATAGCGTCGCTCGATGCGGTAATACCTGTCCTCCTGCACCTCTTCTTGGAACCGGCGCTCGCCGGCCAGGGTGAGAACGTTGTCCTCCACCTCGACAGAGATGTCGCTCGGGTCCATGCCCGCCAGGTCGGCCTTCAGCGTTATGGCGTCCTTGCTTTCGACCAGATCCACGGACGGAGTCCAGGACTGCCTCTCGGCTACGTCGCCCCCGCCCACGCGGGAGAACAGCCGGTTGACCTCGCTCTGGAGAGCCGTCAGTTCTCGGAATGGATCCCATCTTACGATCGCCATTGTGTCCTCCTCTCCTTGGTTGTTTGCCTGGCGGGCCACACCGGTTGTGCGACCCGACCGCACCGTATGCCGCTTAGTCTTCGTCCATCACTTAGAATCCTCTTCGTCTATCACTTCGAATTCGGCTTCTTCCACGACCTCGTCGTCGGCGGGGCCTGCGCCGTCACCGGCGGGACCGCCGTCGCCCGGCTGCTGCGCCTGAGCCGCCTGGTAGGCCGCTTCGGACAGCTTGTAGGCCGCTTCCTGCAAGGTGTTCATCTTGGTCTGGATGGCCTCGACGTCATCGCCCTTGATCGCCTCTTCGAGATCGGTGGCGGCGTCCTCGATCGTCTTGCGTGTAGCGCCATCGACCTTGTCGCCGATCTCCTTGAGCGACTTGCGGGTGGAGTAGACCAGGTTCTCGGCCTGGTTCTTGGTCTCCACGGCCTGCTTCTTGGTGCGGTCTTCGTCGGCGTGGGACTCGGCGTCCTTCACCATCTTCTGGATCTCGTCCTCGGAGAGGCCGCTGGAGCTCTTGATCTCGATCTTCTGCTCGTTGCCCGTGGCCATGTCCTTGGCCGACACGTGCACGATGCCGTTGGCGTCGATGTCGAACGCCACCTCGATCTGCGGGATGCCGCGAGGCGCCGGCGGGAGGCCCATCAGTTGGAACTTGCCGAGGGTCTTGTTATACATCGCCAGGTCGCGCTCGCCCTGGAGCACGTGTATCTCGACCGATGTCTGGTTGTCGTCGGCGGTCGAGAAGATCTCGCTCTTCCGTGAGGGGATCGTGGTGTTACGTTCGATCAACCGCGTGAAGACACCGCCCTTGGTCTCGATGCCGAGGGAGAGCGGGGTCACGTCGAGCAAGAGAACGTCTTTCACGTCGCCGGCCAGGACGCCGCCCTGGATAGCCGCTCCAAGCGCGACCACCTCATCGGGGTTGATGCCCTTGTGGGGCTCCTTCCCGGTGAGTTCGCGCACTTTCTCCATGACCGCGGGCATGCGGGTCATACCGCCCACCATCACGACCTGATCGATGTCGCCCATGGTGAGGCCGGCGTCCTTCATGGCCTGCTTCGTGGGAGCCACCACTCGGTCGAGCAACGCGCTGGTGAGTTCGTCGAGTTTGGCCCGACTCATTGCGAGCTCCAAATGCAGAGGCCCGCTTTCGTCCATCGTGATGAACGGTTGGTTGATCGTGGTCTCGACCATGGAGGAGAGCTCCACCTTGGCCTTCTCGGCGGCCTCGTACAGGCGCTGGAGCGCGGAGCGGTCCTTGGAGAGGTCCACGCCCTTCTCGCGCTTGAACTCAGAAATGATCCAGTCGACGATCGCCTTGTCGAAGTTGTCGCCGCCCAAGTGGGTGTCGCCGTTGGTGCTCTTCACCTCGAACACGCCCTCGCCCAACTCGAGCACGGATACGTCGAACGTGCCGCCGCCAAGGTCGAATACGAGGATCGTCTGGTCCTGCTCCTTGTCGAGACCGTAGGCGAGCGAAGCCGCCGTGGGTTCGTTGATGATGCGCCGCACGGTCAATCCGGCGATCTTGCCGGCGTCCTTGGTGGCCTGCCGCTGGGCGTCGTCGAAGTAGGCGGGCACGGTGATCACCGCTTCGGTGACCTCGATGCCCAAGAACGCCTCGGCGTCGCGCTTCAGCTTCTGCAGGATCATGGCCGAGATCTCCGGCGGACTGTACTGGTCGCCCTTCACGTTCACGCGTACGTCGCTGCTGGGGCCTTCGACCACGGCGTAGGGGACGATCTTCATCTCTTCAGAGACGTCCTTGAACTTGCGCCCCATGAAGCGCTTGATCGAGAAGATGGTGTTCTCGGGGTTGGTGACCGCCTGCCGCTTGGCTACGGTACCCGCCAGCCGCTCGCCGCTCTTGGCGAACGCGACCACCGAGGGAGTCGTACGGCCCCCTTCGGCGTTCGGGATGATAGTCGGTTCCCCGCCTTCGAGCACGGCCATGGCAGAGTTGGTCGTGCCAAGGTCGATACCGATGATCTTGCCCATCGAATCCCTCCGAAATCGTCGTCGCGCCGGAATGGGCGCGTATAGAGTATACGGGCATTATAAAATCTGAGTGCGCTTATGTCAAGTCTGCGCGCCCGACTGCAACCTGTTCACAGCCGATCGCCCGCGAGTGCGCCCCCATGTCGGGCGGCGGCGGCGCTTCTGACGACGCTTCAAACTCGCGCCCCCTCGCACCGTCGGATACAATAACGACACCATGTTGACCAACCGCAGCACCAACCGTCGAGCCCGCCTGGCCCGCCGCCGGCGCCGAACGCAACGCCGTGGCGCGAGCCAGGCCTTGATAGTCGCGCTCGTGATGACCCCCTTCCTCGTGATGATCCTTGGACTCGGCGCGATCACCGTGGGACTCCAGACCGCGGCGGCGGTAGGCCGAGACGTTCCCCGCTTGGAAGACCAGAAGGGGGTGGTCCTGGCGGAGACTTCACGTATCTACGCAGCTGACGGCACCCTGCTCGCGTATCTCCACGGTGTGGAGAACCGCACCATCATCGGCCACGAGCGCATCCCCAAGGTGATGAAGGACGCCCTCGTGGCTATCGAGGACGAACGCTACTACCAGCACAACGGGGTCGATCTGCAGGGCGTCCTCCGATCGAGCCTGGTCAACCTCCAAGCGGGCAGAGTAGAGGAGGGCTTCTCGACCATCACCATGCAACTGGTTGGCAACCTGTACTTGGACCGGAGGGAAGTCAGCCTCACCCGCAAGTTCCGCGAGATGACACTCGCGTGGCAACTCGAGACCAAGATGTCGAAGGACGAGATCCTCGACCAGTATCTGAACACGGTCTACTTCGGCTCGAACGCGTACGGCATCCAGGCCGCCACGCGCACGTACTTCGACAAAGACCCGGGAGCACTCACTCTGCCCGAGGCCGCCCTCCTAGCTGGGCTTCTCCAGGCCCCCACCGACTACTCCCCGCGCAACAACCCCGACCTTGCGGTCGAGCGACGCAACGTCGTGCTGGCGCGCATGTACAGCAACGGCTTCATCACGTACGACGAATACCGCGACTCCACCGGGTCGAGGCTGAGCTTGGCGGAGGCCTCTCCCTACCTGAAAGTGCAGGAGCCGTACGTGGTGGCATACGTGCGGAAGCAGCTGATCGACATGTTCGGGGAAGAGATGGTGTTCGAGGGCGGCCTCACCGTGCAGACCACCATCGAACCCCGCTACCAGGTGCTCGCACAGGAAGCGATAGGATCCACCCTCGATCGCGAGGGCGACCCCTCTGCTGCGCTCGTAAGTATCGAGACGCGCACCGGCCACATCATAGCGATGGTAGGCGGCAGCGACTACGACAGCTCGAAGTTCAACCTGGCCGCCCAGGGGCGTCGCCAGCCCGGATCGGCGTTCAAGACCTTCGCCCTCGCAGCCGCCGTCGAGCAGGGCATCGACCCCTATAACACCTACTACATATCGCAGCCCCTGGAACTCGATATCCCAGGCAGCCGCGAACCGTGGAGCGTCAAGACCTTCGGTAACAGCTACTACGGGAGCACCAGCGTCTCGCAGGCCACCCTGCGCAGTGACAACACCGTCTACGCGCAACTCGCCCTCGACGTGACCGCGCAGCGTATCGTCGACATCGCCATGCGCATGGGCATCACCAGCACTCTCAATCCGAACCCGGCCATCGCCCTCGGCGGGCTCACCTACGGCGTGTCCCCTCTCGAGATGGCCTCCGCGTATGGCACTCTCGCCAACACGGGGCGGCGGGTCCTCCCCACCTCCATTCTGAGCGTGACCGACTCGAAGGGCAAAGTGATCTGGGAAGCCGAGACCCGCGAGACGCAGGCCATCACTCCGGGAGTAGCCTACGTGGTCACGAAGATACTCGAGGCGAACGTGCGGGGCGGAACGGGCACCCGCGCCCGACTCGACCGCACCTCGGCCGGTAAGACCGGCACCGCCCAGAACTACCAGGACGCGTGGTACTGCGGCTACATCCCGCAGCTCTCGACCGCCGTCTGGGTGGGGCACCCCGAAGCTCAGATCGAGATGCGGAACGTTCACGGGATACGGGTGACGGGGGGCAGTTTCCCGGCCATCATCTGGAGCAAGTT
>JAHJSA010000030.1 GCA_018830645.1 Actinomycetota bacterium | reverse complement strand
CTCCGACGCCGCCCACAGGCGCCGACGCCTCTCATCGAGCTCTCCCGCCAGAGCCCGGTAACGCTCTCCTATGGCCTGTTCGTCGATCATGGGACACTACTTCGCCACCCCCAGCCTATATCCTACTTTTTTCTTGACGGTTCCTTACTGGCGATCGGCCGCACGACCGCCAGTGGCGCCGCATTCATGGCGGCGGCAATCTGTGCCGCTATCACGTCGGCGGCCGCGCGCTGTGGTGAGTCTCCAAGGTGCGAGTACCTACTCGTGGTGCTCGCCTGCCGGTGTCCGAGCAGACCACCCACCACCTGTAGGCCGACTCCCGCGGCCGCTCCGGTACTCGCAAACGAATGCCGCAAAGTGTGCGGGGTCACGTCCGATAAGTCCACGTCCGGCAGGCCGTCCACCTTCTTGCTCGCGCGTTGTCGGACTAGGTACCAGCTCTTCGCCGGGTTGTTTAGGTGCGTCCACTCTCCGGCGGCGTTGTGGCGCCTACCCGTAATCACCCATGGCGACCCTTCTTCACGCGGCGCGCGTCGGAGCAGGTCCACGGAGACACTAGAGAGCACCACGTGCCGTTGTCCGGTCTTCGAGTCCGGCAGGTACAGCAGGCCGTTTTGTAGGTCCACGTTCTCCCACGTGGCGCCGAGCCACTCGCCGGAGCGGCACCCGGTGGTGAGCAAGAGCCACACGAAGAGCGCATAGAATCGCGTGATCTTCTCTTCGGCTTCAAGCTCCGAGACGGCGCGACCGATCCGCGAGACTTCCACAGCGGACAGGTACCGCTCCCGCTTGCGCTCCGGGTACTTCTTGACGTGCCGCGCCGGGTTTGTGCCTTCGGTGCGCCACCCGTACACTTCCGCTTCGGTCAGCAGCTTCGAGACAACAGCTAGAAGCTTGTTCGCCTGTGCCGGGTGCGCGGACTGATCGCCGTGGAGCTTCGCCACGTCGGCGCGTGACACGTCGGCTACCTTCTTCGTACCGAGCTTCTTCACCACGAAGTCGTCAAGCACCCGCAGATATTCCCGGCGCGTAGCCGGCTTTAGGCGCTGCTCCACGTGTTCGCGCTTGAAGCGATCCACAAGCTCTTTGACGGTCGGTGCTTCACGTTGTGCCATCTTCTCGGCCGCCGGGTCCGCACCCCGTACGACGGCCGCGAGCGTCTCACGTGCGAAGTGCCGCGCTTCTTCGGTGGTGAGCGTGCCGGACTTCGCGAGCGTCAGTCTGCGGCTCCGGCCGCCGGCGTCGCGGTACTGAACAACGTAAGACTTCGCGCCGGTCTTCGTGATACGCAGGCCAAACCCGCGCAAGTCTTCGTCCCACAGCAGCACGTCCCGCGCCGGGTCCGGCTTCGCTGCGTCCATTATGCGTTTCGTCAGTCGCGCCATTGCCGTTCTCCCGACTCACCGTTTTCCCGCTTGCAGCGCGGCTTTGCGGTCTATTCTGCTTACGTGGTGCTTACGTGGCGCCAGAAGCCGGCCGATCCAATGCCATTTCCGGCCACCGGAACGGAGCCACTTTCAGCCACCGCACCCGCCCGTCCCGCGTAAGCACCACGTAAGCAGCGTGACGGTGAAACCCAGTATATACGGGTAAAACAGGGTGGCGCAAGGGGAAGACAGAAGGTTAGGGAAAGGTGCCGATTAGCGGCGGGAAGTGAAAGCCGACGTGGGGAGTCGAACCCCAGACCTGCTCATTACGAGTGAGCTGCTCTACCAACTGAGCTACGTCGGCCCGGTGTGACCCCGGGCGGGGCCTTCGCTGCGCGCGGGGAGCCGGTGAGGGCACCGCCGCGGGGCCATAGTTTAGTGTCTCGCGGCGGGGTTGGCAAGGCGCCCCCGGCTCCGCCGGGGCCGCAGACCCGCCCGCTACCAGAGCGCCACGACCAGGAGCACGGCCAGTACCAGAGACAGGTTCCCGTACGCCAGGAGGACGAAGGCGCGCACGGGGCGGGGCATGACCGTATCCTGGCCCGCGAGCGCCTGAAACGCCTCGAAGACCTCGGGTCCGTGAGGGGCGCCGCCGAGCGCGGCCGTGAGGTCCTGGTATGCGTCGTGGCGTCGGGCGTGACGGCCGCCCTTCCAGAGACGACTCTCCGTGACATCGTACACGCGTCCGTCGTACTCGACGGTCACGCGGCCGGCGGCGCGGTGGCTCTCGTGATCCACGGCGCTCGTCGGTGCGCCCTCCGCCAAGCGCCGGAGCCGGGGGCTCACCACGAACGTGGCCATGGCCGCGACCGAGACCAGTACGACGTAGAGAGCGATCTTCGCAAGCAAGAGCCATCCCCACCGACCTTCCGTGAGGGTGGCCAGCGAGGGGATGATGTTGAGGGTCAGGAGCACTCCGGAGAGGCCGAGTGTGCCGATAGCCGGCCAGGCGAGACGCAGGTAGCCGCGCGGGATACCTTGGCCAGCCACGCGCGGCGTTTGCACCACGTGCACGAAGATGATGGCGCCGAGCCATGTGGTCATGGCGGCAAGGTGCGCCCAGACGAGAAGGTCGTGCAGCCAGTCGGGTAGCTGGATGAACGGGCCGCCCGCCATGCCCGCGGCGTCGTCAGCACCACCGTCGCCCGTGCCGCTGGAAGTCGGGCCGTTGCCCGCGCTTGTGGTGCCCGTCGCGCCGCCGGTGGTCGCGCCACCGTCACCGGTGCCGCCGGGAGTCGTGCCGTCGCCTTCCTCAGGCAACACGAATCCAGCCGCTTCAAAGGCCGCGCCCTCGGCGGTGAGTTCGCCGCCGATAGTCACGTGACAGTAGGCACAGGGTCGGTCGGTCTGCGCCGCGAAATCGGTGGTGGCGAACGCGGGCGCGGGCGCGAGCAGCACGCCGGCGGCAAGTGCGATCGCGAACGTCAGAGGCTTCAGGAGCCGCAGAGCTAGCCCTCCTTGGGGCCCGATCCGCCCGAGGGCTTCCGTGATCCGCGATTGCGGCGCCTCGAACGGCCGGAGCCGGACGACTGCCTTCCGGGTGCGGCGTCGCCGGATCCCGCGGCGTCTGTTTGGCCCTTGCCCTGGGTCGCGCCGGGGGTCGAGCCCCCGCCAGAATCGGCTGACCCGGCCCCAGACTTGCCGGCCGCGCCCGAGCGCGAGCCGCGTCGCCGCCCGCGCGACCTACCCCCCCGACGACGTGCGCCGTCGCCGTCGCCGGACTCGGCGGCGGCCTTTTCGCCTTCTTTGCCGCCGGAGGATGGCGCACCCTCGCCGGGGGGCGGTGCCCCATCGACGGTGGAAGCGGATGAGGGTTCCCCGGTGCTTTCGCCACTCGCGCCGGGTTCCCCAGCGGCTCGGGCAGTGCCGGGGGCGAGCGGAGAGACGCCCACCTCACCCATGCCCGAATCCGCGGGATAGGTTTGTTGCTGTGCGGGAAGGGCCGTCCCGATGGGGGTATCCTCCTCACCCTCCCGGGGCGCGGCACAGGGCTTCCCACCGCAGGCGCAGCGCGAGATGGGCGCGTCGAACGTACCGCCCTCATCAAGGCGGACGGTGAGGGACTCCCGAGTCACTTGGAAACCCACGACCGTACCCTCGCCGGCGTCGGTGAGCACGCGCGTACCCCGATTGGGAGCCTCCCGGCGAAACGACAGGTACTGCTCGTGCTCGTACTTGAGGCAGCACATCAGACGGCCGCACAGGCCGGAGATCTTCATGGGGTTGAGGGGCAGGCCCTGCTCCTTGGCCATGCGTATGGAGACCGGGTCCTGGTCGCCCTGGAAGGTCGCGCAGCACAGGTGACGCCCGCAGGGGCCGAGCCCCCCGATGATGCGGGCCTCCTCGCGGGCCCCGATCTGCCTCAGCTCGATGCGCGTCTTGAGCACCTTGGCCAAGTCGGACACCAGCGCGCGGAAATCCACACGCTCTTCGGAGCAGAAGCTGAAGGTGACCTTGCCCCCTCCGAGCATGATCTCGGCGTCGACCAGCTTCATGTTGAGGTTGTGCTCGGCGATCATCCTACGGCAGGCTCTCATCGCTTCGTCGCGCAGCGTGCGGTTTGCCACGACGGCCTCGAGATCGCCGGACGAAGCCTTCCGCACGACGCGTTTGAGGGGTGCCGGGAGGTCCCCATCGGGGATCTCGTGAGGCGGATCGACCACCTCGCCGATCTCGGTGCCGCGCATGGTCTGCACCACCACCTGCTCACCGCGGGTGAGTTCGGCGGAGGCCGGGTCGAAATAGTAGACCTTGCCGCCCTTCTGGAACACGATACCGACGACGTCGGCCATTATTGGAAAGCCTCCCTGATGGAGAAGAGCATCTCTTCGAGTGCGCAACGCGCATCGACATTATATCTGAATCGGTCGCGGGTCCTTCCCACGGCGGACACGGCCCCCAGGTAGCGGTCGACCATCCCCGGGAACGACTGACCACGTAGCTCGAACAGGAAATCGTGGTTCAGTACCGCGTCGTCGGCTCCCACTGCGGCCGCGGCCAGATCACGGTACCAGTGGGAGAAGGTGCCGAGCACCTCCTCCATGCCTCCGGTGACGGCGCGGCGGCGCTCTCGCTTCACCCGCTGCTCGTGCTGCTTCTCGAGCCTCGACTTCGTACGGGCGTCACCGGCCCATTGAAGCCGGTCGGCCTTCTCTGCCTCCAGAACCGCCACGCGCGCGTCGGCGCGGGCCTCCACCGAGGCGAGGATCTCCTCGAGCATCACCTGGGCGTCGAGCGGCCCGGTGGTAGCGGCAGCCCGTGCCCAACCCACGAGGCGCTCACGATGAGCGCGGGTGCCGGCGTCGGTGGCGAGCTCCCGCGCGTAGGCGAGGCGGCCCTGAGCCACCCGCGCGTAGGCCACCGCCTCCACGTCGCTGCACCCATACGCGCTGCGCAGGTGATCGGCCAACAGGGAGGTCGCCACCCGTTGGAACGGCACCTTCTGGCAACGACTGACGATGGTGGGAGGCAGCTCCTCGGGCGACGAAGACACCAGGATGAAGTGGGAGTGACCCGGCGGCTCCTCGAGGGTCTTGAGGAACGCGTTGGCCGCCTCACGATTCATGTTCTCGGCGTCGAAGAGCACGTAGACGCGGGCCCGAGCTTCGAAGGGCCGCAGGACAACGTCCTTGTTGATGGCGCGGATCTGGTCGATGGTGATGAAGGCGCCTTCCGCGCTCACGATCTCCACGTCGGGATGGAGACCGAGCCTCACGCGCCGGCAGGTGTCGCAGACGGCGCAGCCGCCCTCGGAACAGGTCAGCCCGCCGGCAAAGGCGATCGCGGCCTCACTCTTGCCCACTCCAGGCGGGCCCGTCAGCAGATATGCGTGCGACGCCCCCGTCGCAAGCGCCTGCCTGAGCACGGTGAGGGCGAGTTCCTGCCCGAGGATGTCTGCAAAAAGCGGCACGCCTCACAGTGTAGCAGGGGGTGCCCACTTGCCGAGGCGGGGTCAGGGCGGCGGGCGGGCGAGCGGGGCCGAACCAGGGCCGGAGCCGGCGCGCCCGCGGCCCCACGCACGCGCTACTGAGCCGGAAAGAGCCCCAGATCCTCTTCGACCGCCGCGCGCAGGCGCTCCTGCACGTCGTCGATCGAGCCGGCCGATTCGATCAAGCGGATGCGGTGACGGTGGTCTGACGCGAGGCGCCGGTAACCTTCGGCCGCGCGCTCGAAGAACGAAGCCTCTTCGGACTCCAAGCGGTCGAAGGTGCCGGTGACGCGGCCCGCGCGCTGCCGCTCATCGACCACCAAGACCAGAGTGAGGTCGGGAAAGAGGCACTCGGTGGCCCAGATGTTCAGGGTGAGCACGTCCTCAACCTGCAGCCCCCGTCCATAGGCCTGGTAGGCGAGCGACGAGTCGAGGTAGCGGTCGCACAAGACGATGCGCCCCGCGTCGAGCGCGGGTTTGATCACCGTCTGCACGAGCTGGGCGCGGGCGGCGCTATAGAGCAGCGCCTCCGCCCGGGGCGTCATGCCGTGCTGCGCCGGATCGAGCAGGATGGTCCTCACGGCCTCCCCGAGCCCGGTGCCACCGGGCTCGCGGGTCGTGATCACATCATGGCCGCGGTCTCGCAGGGCATCGGCCAGCAGCTCCATCTGCGTGCTCTTCCCCGAGCCGTCGAGCCCCTCGAACGTGATGAAGATACCGCGGGCGCCGCTGCCCATGCCGGCGAGGGCGCTCTCGCCCAGAGTGGCGTCGTCGGGGGGTGGGGTCCACGACCGGGCGACCCGGCACCCAGGCTCACCCCCCTGTTGCGGATCAACCAAAGATGGCGTCCCAGACCCGCTGGAACAGCGACTTGATACTCGCCCAGATACCGGCGGCTTCTTCGCTGGAGATGCCGATGCTGTCTTGGAAGTCCTTCAGCTGGCCCTGGATCTTGTCCAGATCGAGGTCGAGCTTCTGGATATCGGCCAGCACCTTCGCAAGCCGGTCGATCTGATGGTCGTTGAGATTGAGGTTGAGTTCGAGGGCGATGCGCACGAGCACTTCGCGGATGGCCGCCTCGTCGTCGAGGCCGCGACTGACGATCTCTTCCTTCGCCCTCTTCACCAACTCGGCGATCGCGTCGGGGTCGCCGACCTCCTCACCGATGTCGGCCGTGTCGACGAGCTCCTCAGTGGCCGCTTCCTTGGCCGCTTCCGGGATCGTCTCGCCCGTGGCCTCCTCGAAAGCCTTGAAGACACCGGTGAGGGCGGCCGTACCCGAAACGGCGAAAGGCGCGGCGGCGAAGACATCCGCGTCGGCGATGCCGGCGGTCACGAGCGCGTTGGCATAGGTCTGCTCGGTGACGTAGGTGATGTTCTTGGTCTGCACGGCGATGCCGGACCCATCGTCCTTCAGCCGCACGTAGACGCTCGAGATGGACCGCGACCCTATCTTGGAGTCGGGCACCAGGCCCTGTAGGTAGCTGCGCTCCTCGTCGATGGTCACCTGTAGCACGGCGATGTCGTCTTCGTTCACGCCGAACAGATCGAGCATCTCCTGCCGCTGGGAACTGTTCAAGTCGCCCCCGAGGGTGACCACTTCGGTCGCCGCCGCAACCGCGGGCGAGACCAGCGCCAGCAGAGCCAGCATCACGACCGCCAGCGTGATGAAGAAGGCGGCTCCGGCCTGTCGGTGTGCTTGCTTCATGTCGCAACCTCCTGATGGCGCGCCTCGCGGGCGCGCATCTCGCGAGCCCTGACGCAGTGACTAGATTGTTCGACGATCGGCGCGTCCGTGATGTTCCCCGCGCTCACGCCCTTCACGCCCAGCTCATCCTGTTCCCCGGCGGCCGGTGCGCCCGGCCGGCGCCATCGAGGAGCCGGGCGCGGTGATCGAGTCGTTCGACGACCTACTCGCTCTTGGTTCGAACTCGCGATGCCGCGGCGGCCGGTGTCTTGCGTGTGGCCTTCTTCGGCGCGGGCTTCTTCGGCGCGGCCTTCTTCGGCGCGGCTCCGTCGGCGTCGCCCGCGGCCGGCGTCTTGCGCGGCGCCTTCTTCGTGGCGGTTCCGGCGGTCTTCCCCGCGGCGGGCTTCTTCTTGGTGCTGCGAGGGGGCTTCGCGGCGGCGGCTCCCTCCTTCGCGGCCTCTCGGGCGGCCCTCTTCTCTCGATATTCGGCCTTGGTGGGGCACTCGGGATCGAGGCACAGCACCCAGGGCCGCTTGCCACCCAGGATCTTGATGCGGGGGGTACCGCACGAAGGGCACGTCTCGTCGGTGGCTATGATGTCGCCCCTTTGCGGAAGGGGGTAGGTCTGGTCGCATTCGGGATAGCCCTCACACCCCACGAAACGCTTCCGCGTGGCCTTCGACCGGATAATGCGCACCTTGTGGGTGCCGCACTTGGGACAGTCACCCAGGATGCGGTCGTCGGTGATGCCTTCGAAGATCTTGGCGGCCACCTCGGCCTTGTTCTTCTCCAAGAGAGCATACGCCTCTCTCAGCAGTTCGCGCGAGTGAGTGACCACCTCGATCTTGGTGCGCTCCTCGTCGGCGATGGCGTCCATGTCGAGTTCGAGCTGGGCCGTCATCTGCGGCGACGCGATGAGCGGGGCATACTCGAGCAGGGCCTCCGCCATCTTCACGCCGGTCTCGGTGGGTTCCACGGGGTTGCCGTGGATGTAGCCTCGGTCGTAGAGGTTCTGGATGATGTTGTGCCTCGTGGCCTTCGTGCCGAGGTTGTTCTTCTCCATGAGCTCGATCAGCGTGCCCTGGCCGTAACGCGACGGCGGCTGGGTCTCCTTGCCCTCCAAGTACTTCTCGAGGAGGTCCACCGATTGGCCCTCGGTCAACTCGGGCAGTTCGGTGTCCTTCTGACGCGAGTACGGGTAGAAGGCCAGCCACCCCGGGCTAAGGATGCGCGAACCCCGCACGTAGAAGGGCTCGGCATCGATCTCAAGATCGATGCGGTTCGACTCGGAGACGGCGTCGTCGGCCAGAGTGGCGAAGAAGCGCCTCACGACGAGCTCGTAGATCTTCTTCGCTCTGTCGTCCAACACGCCCCTCGGGGGAGTGTCTGTGGGGTATATCGGGGGGTGGTCGGTGGTCTTCTTGTTGCCGCGGCTCGGCGAGAGCTTGTCACGGGCGAGTAGGGCCCGCGCGTCGGCGCCGAACTCGGTCTTCGTGAACGCCTGGAGTATCTCGCGCAGGTCGAGGGTGGCGGGATACACGGTGTTATCGGTACGCGGATAGCTGATGTAGCCGCCCATGTAGAGGTTCTCGGCGACCCGCATGGCCGCCGAGGCGCCCATGCCGAGGCTGGTGGCCGCGCTGATGAACGAGGTGGTGCTGAACGGAGCGGGCCGGAGGACCTTCTTCGTCGTGCGCTTCACCTCAGTGACCCGTCCGGGGCCCTGCAGCTTCTCGAAGACCGCCTTCGCGCGGGCCTCGTCGAGGAACCGCTCTTCCTTGTGCGTAGCGCTGAAGAGCTGCCCGTCGGCCCGCATGTCCGCGGTGATCACCCAGTAGGGTACGGGCACGAAGGCCCGACGTTCCTTCTCGCGCCCCACGACCAAGGCGAGGGTGGGGCTCTGCACGCGCCCCACGCTCAGGAACTGGTTGCCCAAGCGGCTGGTGGCCAGGCTGACGAAGCGTGTGAGTGTGGCGCCCCAGATGAGATCGATGTCCTGCCGCGCCTCACCGGCCCAGGCCAGCGGTTCCGACAGATACTCGAGAGCGCCGAAGGCCTGCGTGATCTCGGCGGGGGTGAGTGATGAGAAACGGGCGCGCCTCAGATGGCGCAACAACGTCTCGTTCTCGGCCACCGCGATGTCTCGGGCTTCCATGCCGATCAGTTCGCCCTCGCGGTCGTAGTCTGTGGCGATGACCAGGCCGTCGGCCTGCCCCGCGAGCTTCTTGACGGCGCGGACGACCGACTTGGCCGTCTCCCCCTTGATAAGCGGAGCGTCGATGAGGGCAGACGGATCCACCTTGCGCCAATCGGCGTACTCCGGCGGGAACTCCACCTGCAGCACGTGCCCCTTCAGGCCGATGGCGGCGTTATCGCGCCCCGAGGAGTCCGTGAAGAGGTAGTACGGCACCTTGAGGAAGCTCTCGCTCTTGATCGCCCCCACAGCGAGGATGCTCGCTATCTTGGAGGCGACGTCGTTCTTCTCGCTGATTATCAATCGCACGTTTCGAAAGCTCCAGACTCGTTGGTGCTCGAAGGACTCGACGCGGAACCCAGGCTCTTTCCCACTCCCGGACCTCGCGGCGACGGGTAAAGATACAGACGGCACGCCTGGAGTTCAATCAACCCCAAGTCCTAGGGCGGCGATTCGGAGGGATCGATCGGGCGGAGAGCGGAGGCGCCGGCGTTGGATCCAGGTGCCGCTAAGGCCTTCGCCGAACCGCAGGATCGGCCGGCGCGGGCTCGGTCAGACAGCGCCGCAAAGGGACCCGGTCATGCGGCCCCGGTACGGGACCCGGTCAGGCGGCCCCCAAGGCTTCGTCCACAGACGCGTGGATCACGAACAGGGTGTCGAAGCCGGTGATCTTGAACATCTTCGCGATGTAAGGCGAGCCCACGACCAGATGCACCTCTCCCCCATCTTCCCGTGCCGTGCGCTGCGCGCCTACGAGCACACCGAGCGCCGTGGAATCCAGGAAGTCCACCCTCGTGAGATCCACCACGAGGGTGCGGCGCCTCAGGTCGAGACCCTCGGTGAGGGCCTCCTTGAGGCGGGGGGCCGTGTACACATCGACCTCGCCATCGACTTCGATGACGAAGGCGTCGTGCGTCAGGGTGTTGTTTATCAGTACATTCATTTCAGGAAATTGAGCTTACCATCCCCGGCCCTCCGGTGCACGTGCCCGCGGAATCAGAGCCCTCTCGCGCGACCCATTCAGATGTGACGTGCGCAGATGTGACGTGCGGCGGCCTAACGACCGCCGAAACAGCGGGACCCGCTATTGGGTGGTCGTGGTGGTGGGGCTCGCGTCGCCCTCGCCGGCGGGCACCGTGGTCTCCGAGGATCCCACCGTGGTGACGGTGGGCGACATCGCTTCGAGTTCGGCCCGCACCGTCTCGGCGAGTTCGCCGTCGGGGTCCAGCTGCAGGTAGCGACTCCACGCCAGGATGGTGGCGCTGATATTGCCGGCCCCACGGTTGGCCACTCCGAGCCGTAGGAAGCCCTGAGCGTTGTTCGGGTCGAGAAGGGTGGCCTGGTTGAACACGCGCACCGCGGCCGCGTAGTCGAGCGAGTCCGGATGCAGGTAGATCTCACCCAGGCGCATCAGAAGGCCGAGATCGTCGGGCTTCGCC
Organism: Actinomycetota bacterium; assembly: GCA_018830645.1. Lineage (GTDB taxonomy): Bacteria > Actinomycetota > Thermoleophilia > RBG-16-64-13 > RBG-16-64-13 > JAHJSA01. The sequence continues at coordinate 18,178 of JAHJSA010000030.1, read as the reverse complement.
TGCGCCGCCCTCTCGAGATACGGCGCGGCCAGCAACGGTTGCCCCAGCGACTCGTATTCGTTGGCGATACCGATGAGCGCGGCGAGATCGTTCGGATCAGCCGCGAGTGCCTGCTCGTACTCGGCCACGCCGGAACTCGCGCTGCCGGAAGTCGCCGACGTGGATCCGGGGCCCCCCCACAGGCTGGTCCAGTCGACGTTCAGCCCGCTGCCCACCCCCATGAAGACGAAACTCAGCCCGAAGACGATGGCGAGACCGAGTGCCACCCACTTGGCCCAGCGGTTGATTCTCTTCCTGTCGAGCAGCACGGATCCGATCTCCTGTCAGTCGCTTGGCGCGGCCCCCGTCCAGAAAACCGGAGCCGCCATGGATTATGCCTCAATCGGAGCCCGGCTGTCAGCCCCGTGGGGCCGACCGTCAGCCTCGCAGCTTGCCGCGCACCAAGTCGGCCTCGTGAGCTATGCGCTCGGAGTCCACCGTGACGAACGTCTTGCGATCGTAGACCACCTTGCCGTCGATGAGCGCGAAGAACACATCCTCCTGGTTCGCTCCGTACACCAGGGCGGAGACCGGGTCGTCGATAGGCGCGAAGTGGCTGTGCTCCATGTCGACCGCGATGAGGTCGGCGCGCTTACCCACGTCGATGCTGCCCACCAGGTCGTGGCTTCCCAGCACTCGGGCGCCGCCTATCGTGGCCATCTCGAGCGCCTGCTGCGCCCCCATACATACCGCCGATTGCTGGCTCGCCCGTTGGAGGAAGATGGTCATGCGCATCTCGTCGAACATATCGAGGATGTTGTTCGAGGCCAGGCTGTCGGTGCCCAAGCCCACACGCACCCCCTCGGCCAACATGGCCCCTATCGGCGCGATGCCGCATCCCAGCTTGGCGTTCGACTTCGGGCAGTGCGCCACAGCGACGTCGTAGCGCTTCAGCACCTCGATGTCGGTCTGTGAAGCCTGCACGCAGTGGATGGCGATGACATCACCTTCGAACACGTCCCACTGCTCCAGGTACTTGATGGGGCTCGTACCGGTGGGAGTGACGGTGAGGTCGTCCCAGCCGACCATCTCGCGGAAGTCGTGGGCCAAGACGCCCGACCCGTTGCGCACGAACGTGACCTCGGCCCGCGATTCAGCCAGGTGCGTGGCGATCTTCAGATGCTCGGCCTTGGCGAACTCCGTGAGCGCTCGGTACAGAGGCCCCGAGACCGTATAGGGCGCGTGAGGAGACACCCCGACATGCGCCAGCGGGCCGGCGATCTCACGCAGACGGCCCACGCGATCGGCGGTCTGCTTCACCACCCGTGAGATCTTCGTATCGTCCATGCCGAACGCCTCGACGAAGGCGTGGGCCCGCAGCCCAAAGCGGTTGGCGGCGCGCATGGTGGCTTCGCCGTCGAACACGGTGTCGCCGATGGAGGTGATGCCCGAACTCACGCACTCTCTCGCCCCGAGGAGGGCCGAGGCGGCGTAGTCGGCGGGTTCGAGCCGCCGCTTCGCCACCATGAAGCGGAGCATCCAATCGCCGAAGTCGCAATCGTCGAGCAGTCCGCGGAAGACGGAGTAGTCGAGGTGCACGTGGGTGTTCACGAAGCCGGGGAGCAGGATCGCGTGGTGGAAGCTCGTCACCTCACGCTCGGGGTGACGTGTGCGCACCTCCGCCGCTGAGCCGAAGTCGATCACGGATCCTTGATCCACGACCACCGCTCCCTGCTTGATCGCCGGAGAAGTGACCGGAAGGACCCATTCGGCTTCGTAGATCATGCGATCTCCTCCTCGAGACGGGGCGATGGCCGGCCCGCCCGAAGTCCACAGTCGGATACCTCAGACGGCCCGCTCCATTCTAGCCCAGGGGGAGGCCTCGGGCACAGCCCTCTGCAGGCCGATCGCGGGCGCGCTCCGCCGGCTCGACCTCGCAGCCTCCGCTCCGCCCCCCGCAGCCGCATGGCGCCATGTTAGAGTGTGCCCGTGGCACCCACGAACGAAGATAAGCACCGAGAGACCTACGAAGCCGCCCAGAACGCGGTCCGCGCACTCGACCCCACCGCGACGGCCGAGCGCTGCGGAGCCCGATGGCTCCCCGCCGGCGGCGGCGGTGGAAGTAGCGACGCCGGCAGCGGAAGCAGCGGCGGCCGAGATGACGGCAGCGAAGGCGGCAGCGGCACCATGGAACTCGAGGCGCTCGGCCACATGGCCCGTATAGCCTGGCCGGCGCTCACGTTCGAGGCCGACCACCCCCTCCTCCAGACCTTCCCGTGGCGGCTGATCGCGTTGCACTATCTGGCCACAGCCACCAGCCGACCGATCGGCGAGAACTGGGTGAGCTACCGTGAACTCCCAGACGGCCTCTTCTACGCCGACACCATCACCCGTGAGGTCGAAGAACCGCTGGCGCGCCTCTTCGCCACCGATACCGAGAGGTTCCTGACCGCGGGCGCGCAGGCCGGCGGCGTGCCCGGCCGGCTCGCCGACGTTTCTCTCACCTTCCTCCCGCTTCCCAAGGTGCCGGTTGTGTTCGCGCTCTGGGCGGAAGACGAGGAGTTCCCCGCCACACTCAAGGTGCTGTACGAGCGGGAGGGTGCGGCGAACGTGCCGCTGCAGGATCTACGCATCCTCGCCGACCTGCTCGGCGCCGCTCTTCGCCGGGGAGGGGGACCCCCGGCAGGTCGGTGAACCCGCCCACCCGAGGTGTGGTTGCCGGCGGCCACCCCGACACGGCCCGGGCCGGAGCCGAAGTGCTTCGGGCAGGGGGTAACGCGGCCGACGCGGCCGTGGCCGCCGTCGCCGCCTCATTGTGTGCCGAGGCCAGCCTCACCGGACTCGGCGCGGGCGGCTTCGCCCTCGTGCGCGAACCGGACGGCCGCGCCGAACTCCTCGACTTCTTCGTGGCGGCCCCGGGTCTCGGGCGCACACCCGCCGACCGCGACTCCCGTTCGCATCTCTACCCCTACGAGGTGCCCTTCCGTTCGGCGGTGCAGGTGTTCAACGTGGGGCCGTCCTCGTGCGCCACACCCGGCATGCCGTGGGGGCTCGCGGCTCTGCACGAACGTCACGGCCGCCTCCCGTTCGCAGAGGTGCTCGCTCCGGCGATCCGCCTCGCCCGTGAGGGCGCCGTGCTGGTGGAGCAGCAGGACTACCTCCACGACATCCTGACCGGCATATTGACCTCAGACGACGGCGCCGGCGCTCTGTTCGCCCCGGGGGGTCGGATGCTGCGGAGCGGCCGGCGGCTCCGCTTTCCCGATCTCGCCGACGCCCTCGATGCGCTCGCTCGTGACGGGGTGACCCCTTTCGCGACCGGTCGCTACGCACGCCGCATCGCCGAGTTCTTCGACGCGCGAGGCGGCCTCATCACCGAGGCCGACCTCGCGGAGTACCGAGTCGAGTTTCGCGAGCCGGTGTCGGTCACCTACCATGGTCACGGAGTGCTCACGAACCCGCCTCCGAGCTCGGGCGGCACGCTGATCGCCCACACTCTGAACCTTCTCGACGCGCGAGACCTCGCCCACCTTGACGCTTCCGAACTCGCCGAGACCATCGCCGCGGCCATGGTAGCCACCGACGAGATGCGTCGCCACCTCACCTCGCCCGCTCTCGCCCCCCCTCGCGCACCCGGCCAGGCTCTCGCACCCGGCCACGCCGGCGAACCCCGCCCCGGTGACCCCTCCTCCGGACCTCGCCCGCCCTCTCCCGGCAACACCACTCACGTGTGCGCCATCGACGACGAGGGGCGTGCCGTCTCCGTAACGTCCTCGTGTGGATCGGGATCGGGCGTGATCGTGGACGGAGCCGGCTTCTACATGAACAACATGATGGGCGAGGAAGACCTCAACCCACTCGGCTTCTTCACCGTGCCACCCGGAGAACGGCTCACCTCGATGATGTCACCCACCATCCTGTTCGCACTCGACCCCCACGCGGAAGCCGCCACGCCCAGCCTCTTGGCCATCGGCAGTGCCGGTAGCGAGCGCCTCCGCTCGGCTATCGTGCAGGTGTTGGTCAACATGATCGATCTTCGCCTGCCGGCGCAGGCTGCCGTCGATCGGCCCCGTCTACACCACCATCAGGGCACCATCCACCTGGAGGGAGGTACGCCGGAGGCAGTCGCGTGCGCTTTGGAGAAACAGGGTCGCGCGGTGCGCCGCTGGCCGGTGACCGATCTGTTCTTCGGCGGTACGCAGGTAGCCACCTTCACCGCCGCGGGCGGACGCCCCGGCGGACGCCCTGCGTTCGACGGTGGCGGCGACCCTCGAAGAGGTGGAGTCGCGGTCGTGGTTTGAATCCTGGGCCCGGCGGCGGGCGCGGAAGCCCGCGGCTCGGAGGCGGGTCGGCGGAGGTGGGTCGGCGGAGGCTCAGGGCGGTTGGGCTCGGCGGGGCGGAGCTCGGTGGCGGCACACCTGGCGGTGGTCGCCCGCGAGACCGGCGGGTACAATGCCACATGACCACGACCTCCCGCCAGCATCCGCCCTCCCGTCGGCCGGCGTTCATCGACCGAGTGCCGGTGGGCCGGCGCGTGATCATGTTGGCCGCCATGCTCGCCTGGATCGGCCTCCTTCTCTATCCTGACCCACGCGTGCTTCTCAACTCGATACGCAGGCTGATCAACCCGCCGGTGAACGAGTCCGCGGTGGGAGGCATCGCGCCGACCCTCCCCGACGACGCCGCCGCGGTCGAGGCCTACTCCCAAAGTCAGGTGCGCTACGAATCGGCGTGGAAGCTGTACGGAGTACCCTGGTACTTCCCCACGGTCGACGAGGTGCTCCGCGACAAGGCGGGCGATTGCCAGGCCGAGGCCGTCCTCACGGCGAGCATCCTCCAGGCCAAAGGGCTTCCGTACACCTTCCGCTACTCGTTCGACCACGTCTGGGTGGACTACCCGGGGAAGCAGGTGACATCGCTCCTCGAGGACCCGTCGACTGCCTTCGTCTCCGACGAAGGGAAGGGCTGGTTCGCCAGCTTGCCCGACCGCATCCCGCTGCGCGCCATCGTCAGGGAGCGGGTGAGCTACCACTGGGATCCCATGCCGCCCACACGGAAGGCCGGACTATTCGCTGGGATGGTGCTCATGCTGCTCGTAGGGGAGAGGTTGATCGCCCCCCTGCTCCGTCCGGCCGCCAGGTTCCGAGAGCAGACACAGGAAGGCTGAGAGCCCGCCGGCAGGTGCCGCGACGCCGGCGGGGCTACGCCTACCCGAAGAAGTTGCCGAACGAAGCCTGCGCCGCGTCCAACACCCATGAGGGCAACAGCCCGATCACCACCACGGCCGCGGCACTCAGGGCCAACGAGGCCGCCAGCGGGCCGCTGATGGGCTCTTTCGTCGCGTACTCCACCTCAGGCTCGCGGAAGAACATGTACACGATCACCCGCAGGTAGTAGTAGGCCGAGACCGCTGAGAACAGCACCGCTATGACCGCCAGCCACGCGAGGTCGGCCTTCACGACGGAAGAGAAAAGGTAGAACTTGCCCACGAAGCCGGCGGTGCCGGGCATGCCGGTGAGAGAGAACATGAAGAGCCCCATGAGGACCGCGGCCCAGGGAGACCTACGACCGAGCCCGGCGAATTCGGCCAGTGAATACGAGAAGGTGGCCGGTTGCTGCGTCTTCAGATAGGCGAGGATGCCGAAGGCGCCGAGGTTCATGAACGTGTAGGCGGCCAGGTAGAACAGGACGGCCTCCCCGGCGAAGTAGTCGGTGCCGGCACGCCCGAGCGCGCCGAGACCGGCGAGCAGGTAGCCCACGTGGGCGATGGACGAGTAGGCCAGCATGCGCTTGATGTTCTTCTGGGTAAGGGCGAAGGCGTTCCCCACGAACATGGTGAGCACGGCGAGCACGATGAAGAGCACGCTCCAGGTGGATCTCGAGACCTCGAACACCGTGAGGAACACCATGAGCATCGCGGCGAACCCAGCCGCTTTCGGGCCCACCGAGAAGAAGGCGGCCACGGGAGTGGGCGCGCCCTGGTAGACGTCGGGGGTCCACATGTGGAAGGGGGCCATCGAGACCTTGAAGCCCATGCCCACGAGGACGAGGGCGGTGGCCAGAGCGACACCCAGTCCGTCGCCGCCCGCGAGCAGGGTCGCTCCCACCTGTTCGTAGTTGGTGGTGCCCGCCATGCCGTAGACCAGCGAGATGCCGTACAGAGTGATGGCCGAAGCGAAGGCGCCGGTGAGGAAGTACTTCATGGCCGCCTCGTTCGAGCGCACCTGATAGCGCAGGAACCCGGCGAGCAGATAGCTGCTCACCGCCATCAGCTCGAGACCCACGTAGAAGGCGATCAGGTCGCGCGAGGCGGCCATCAGGTCCATGCCCACCACGGCGAACAGGATCAGGGCGTAGTACTCACCCATGTGGCGCCCGCTCGCCTCCAGGTACCTCGGAGACATCAACACGGTCAGCGCGCCGGCGGCCGCGAAGAGCACTTTGAAGAAGACCGCGTAGTCGTTGAGCACGATCATGTCCGTGAACGCGGCCTGCTCTCGGCCGGAGAGCCCTACGGCCGCCGCGCCCGAGATCAACAGAGCGGTGAGGGCGATCGCCACGTTGGCGGTCTTGTCGGCCTTGAGGAACGGCTCCACCACGAGCACAAGCAGACCGGCGAGCACCAGGATGAGCTCGGGGATGATCGGGATGAGATCCTGCGGTGTCATCTAGAAGCCTCCAAGGAAGGCGCTCGCCATCTGCACCAACGACTGTTTCTGTGCCATGAACGGCTCGACTTTGGCGATGATCTCCAAGGAGGGCGCGTGCAGCATCTCCAGGAAGGGCCCCGGCCACACGCCGATGACCACGGACATCGCGGCCAGCGGCGCAAGGGTGAGGATCTCGCGGGCGTTCAAGTCCTTGAGGCTGAGCCACTTCTGGTTGGTGAGCTCGCCGAACATGGTGCGCTCATACATCCAGAGCAGGTAGGCCGCGCCCAGGATGATGCCGAGCGAGGCCACCACCGCGAAGACCTTCATGTACTGGAACAGCCCGATCAAAATGAGGAACTCACCCACGAACCCGTTCAGGCCGGGCAGACCCAAGGAGCCCAGCACGAACAGGCTGAAGAACGCAGCCGCGATAGGTAGCGGCCGGGCCATCCCGCCGTAGTCCTTGATCTCACGGGTATGCGTGCGCTCGTAGAAGAAGCCCACCATCTGGAACAGCGCGCCGGTGAGGATGCCGTGGTTCACCATCTGCAGCACCGATCCCTCGATGCCCTGCAGGTTGAAGGTGAAGAGCCCCGCGGTCACGAACCCCATGTGGCTCACCGAGGAGTAGGCCACGAGCTTCTTCATGTCGGGCTGCACCAACGAGACCGCCGCCCCGTAGACGATGGCGATCACCGAGAGCACCATCACATAGGGCACGGCGTTCACCGTGGCCTCCGGGAAGAACCCGATGCAGAAGCGGATCATGCCGTACACGCCCATCTTCAGCAGCACACCGGCCAGGATCACAGAGCCCGCTGTGGGAGCTTCCACGTGGGCGTCGGGAAGCCAGGTGTGCACCGGGAACATGGGCACCTTGATGGCGAAGGCTACAAAGAAGGCGAGGAACCCCCAGAACTGCAGATCCGAAGGGAAGCCCGCGTTCTGCAGGGTGAGTATGTCGAAGGTAAGCGCCCCCGACTCCTTGCCGTACCACCACACCACGGCCAGCATGGCGACCAGCATGAGCACCGAGCCCGCGAAGGTGTACAGGAAGAACTTGGTGGCCGCGTAGATACGGCGGGCGCCACCCCAGATACCGATGATGAAGTACATCGGGATCAGCTGGACTTCCCAGAACACGTAGAACAGGAACAGGTCCATGGAGGTGAACACGCCGATCATGCCGGTCTCGAGCACGAGCAGGCTGGCGAAGAAAGCCAGCTCGCGGTCTTTCACGTAGTTCCACGAACCGATGATCGCGATCACCGAGAGGAACGTGGTGAGCAGCACCATCAGCATCGAGATGCCGTCGACGCCCATGCGGTAGTTGATGCCGAAGTTCTCGATCCAGACGAAGTTCTCCTGGAACTGGAACGCGGCCGTGCTTGTGTCGAACGCCGTCAGCATGAAGACACTGAGCGCGAACGTGGCGAGGCTCGCCACCAGCGCGGCGGCCTTGTATGCGCTCGGTCGCCCTCTCATGAACAGCACCATGATCAGAGCACCCAGCGAGGGCAGGAACGTCAGCAGACTGAGCGCCCTGAAACCTATCTGTTCGGCGAAACCGAATTCCACTGTCCCACTCCCTCTCTGCGTCCTCTAAAAGACTATGACCGCGGTCACGATCACGAACAGGCCGATGAACATGACCACGGCGTAGTTCTGCACGCGCCCGGTCTGGAAGGGGCTGACTACGCGGCCGGCGATATCCCAGAGGCGTCCCACCCCGTTGACCGCGCCGTCGATGACACCCGCGTCAACGACACGCCACAACCAGCGAGACCCGTCGACGGTCAGGCGGATGATGGTGGCGTTGTAGAACTCGTCGATGTACCACTTGTTGAGGATGGCCTTGTACAGGGGCTGCGAAACCGCCCCGGCCTTCTGCGGTAGCTCGTCGGGCCGTTTCACGTAGAACAGGTACGCGAAGAACACGCCCGAGAGCGCCACGACCACGGAGACCACCATCAGCACGAAGTCGAGCATCCCGAAGTAGTGATGCTCAACGTGCAGGATCTCGTTGGCCTGATGGAACACCGGCTCGAGGAACTTGTGGAACACGCCGTTCTCCGGTGGGAAGCCGAGGAAGCCGCCAAACACCGACAGGACACCCAACACCATGAGCGGCACCACCATCGACCAGGGGCTTTCGTGCACGTGCTTCTCGACCTCGGGGTCCATGCGCGACTCGCCCCAGAACGTCATGAAGATGAGGCGGAACGTGTAGAACGCCGTGATGAAGGCGGCGATGAGCCCCACCGCCCAGATGACGTAGCCGCCGCCCTTGAAGTTCATGCCGAGTATCTCGTCCTTCGACCAGAATCCGGCGAAGGGCACGATGCCGGACAGAGCGAGCGCCCCCGCCATGAGCGTCCAGTACGTGAAGGGTATCTTCTTGGCCAGCCCTCCCATCTTCCGCATGTCCTGCTCGCCCGAGAGCGAGTGAATCACGGAGCCCGACCCGAGGAAGAGCAGAGCCTTGAAGAAGGCGTGCGTCACGAGGTGGAAGATGGCAGCCACCCACGCGCCGATGCCCAAGGCCATGAACATGTAGCCGAGCTGCGACACGGTGGAATAGGCCATGACGCGTTTGATGTCGTTCTGCGCCAAACCGATGCTAGCGGCGAAGATGGCCGTGAAGGCGCCCACCGCTCCCACCACCAGCATGGCCGTGGGGGCGCTGGCGAAGATCACCGAACTGCGGGCCACCATGTACACGCCGGCCGTGACCATGGTGGCGGCGTGGATGAGGGCGGAGACGGGAGTGGGGCCTTCCATGGCGTCGGGAAGCCAGACGTGCAACGGGAACTGCGCCGACTTGCCCATGGCGCCCAAAAAGAGCAGGAGACCGATGGCGAGGAGGACGCCCTCGCTGGCCACATGGTGCTCCACCTTCTCGAAGACCTCGATGTAGTCGAGAGTGCCGAAAGTCACGAAGATGAGCATGACGCCGATACCGAAGCCGAAGTCGCCCACCCGGTTCGTGAGAAACGCCTTCTTGCCCGCTGAAGCCGCCGACGGCTTGTGGTAGTAGAACCCGATCAGGTAGTAGGAGCAGAGACCCACCAATTCCCAACCCAAGTAGAGCAGCAGGTAGTTGCTGCCCAACACCAGCATGAGCATGCTGAAGGCGAAGAGGCTGAGGTAGGCGAAGAAGCGGTAGTAGCCGGGGTCGTGATGCATGTACCCCTTGCTGTAGATGAAGATCAAGGTGCCGACGCCGGTGACCACGAGCAGCATCACCGCGGAGAGCTGGTCGAGCTGGAAGGCGATGGGCACCTGGAAATCGCCAACGGGGATCCAGCGCCAGAGCTCCACCACTATGGCGTGCTCCTCTCCACGGATGGCCAGGAACGCGGCCACCGAAAGCACGAACGATGCGGCCATGGCCACGATCGGGATCCAATGCGCGGAGTCCTTCAGCCACCACTTCCCAAGGAAGAGGGTGACGACGAACGCCACCAGCGGCAGCGCGGGGATGAGGGGCAAGACGTAGTTCATGTTATCCACTCGCCTGCACCTAGCCCTTCATGACGTCGAACATGTCGACCATCAGAGTTCTCCGGTTCCTGTACAACGCCGTCACGATGGCCAGGCCGATCGCCGCCTCAGCGGCCGCCACGGTCATGGTGAACAGCACGAAGTTCTGCCCGATCAGGTTCTCGTGAAGCCGACTGAAACCGACGAGATTGATGTTCACGGCGTTCATCATGAGCTCGATGGAGAAGAGCACGATGAAGAGGTTCCTGCGCATGAGCACGCCCGCCGCGCCTATGACGAAGAGGAAGGCGGAGAGCACGAGGTACCACTCGATAGGTATCGCCATCGCTAGACCTCCCGCTCTACGAGCGATGGAGTCACACCGTCGTCGTCGTCCCACTCTCGCAAACACACGCTCTCACGGTCTTCCTTGGCTGCCAACAGGATCGCTCCCACCATGCCCACGAGAAGGATCAGGGACGCGACCTCGAAGGGCAGCAGCATCTTCGTGAAGAGTTGCTCGCCCAGGACCTTCACGTTGCCGCCTTGAGCGGCTATCGCCTCTGGGCTGAACCCATCGTTCACGGAGGCCCAGGTGACCGCCGTCACCACGAAGATGATCTCGGCCAGCATGATCGGGGCGAGCACGATCACCGCCCACTTCTGCCCCCGATGGAACTGCTCCTCCTGCTGGAACTCGCGCAGGTTCAGGAACATGACCACGAAGGCGAAGAGCACCAGGATGGCGCCCGCGTAGACCAGCACCTGGATCACCGCGAGGAAGTGGGCCTGGGTCAGCAGGAAGATGCCGGCCACGTTGATGAAGGTGAACACGAGCAGAATGAGCCCGTGCACGATGTTGGAGCGGGTGATCACACCGAGAGCTCCCGCCACCGCGAAGGCGGCGAACACGATGAAGAGTATCTTCTCTACCATGCTCCCTCCCTATCGCCGGTTGAGCTCTTTGTGAGCATTGACCTGGTTGGCCACCAGCTTCTCCTTGTCGAGGAAGAAGTCGTTCTTGTCGTAGGTGGCCAGTTCGTAGACCGAGGTCATGACGATGGCCGCGCAGGGGCAGATCTCCTCGCAGAAGCCGCAGAAGATGCAGCGGGCGAGGTCGATGTCGAACACATCGATACTCTTGTCACCATCCGGGCTCTCCGAGCTCTCGATGGTGATGCACTGCGAAGGGCAGATCGTCTCGCACAGGCGGCAGGCGCAGCAGTTCAAGCGGCCCGTCACCGGGTCGGTGATCAGGGCGTGCATGCCGCGGAAGCGCGGATGGGGAGCGATCTTCTCTTTGGGGTACTCGACGGTCACCTTGTCTTTGAGGAAGTAACCGCCCGTGACCGACATACCCTGGATGATCTCGTAGAAGGTCGCCGTCTTGATGAGCTTCTTCAGGCCCATGACTAGTTCACGCTCACGATCAAGGCCGTCACGGCCAGGTTGGCGATGGCCAGGGGCAGGAATATCTTCCACCCGATGTCCATCAGCTGGTTATACCTGTAGCGCGGTAGCGTCCAGCGGATCCACATGTACATGAACACGAAGAACAGCACCTTGCCGACCAGCCAGATGAAGCCGGGAATGAAGTCCAGGGCCTCGAAGGGAGCCCGCCACCCGCCGAAGAAGAGCGTGGCCATGACGGCCGACACCACCACCATGTTCACGTACTCGCCGAACATGAAGAGGCCCCAGCGCATACCGGTGTACTCGGTCATGTGGCCGGCCACCAGCTCCTGCTCCGCCTCGGCGAGGTCGAAGGGGGCGCGGTTCAGTTCCGCGATGCTGGCCACATAGAAGATCACGAAGCCCACGATCTGCGGGATGAAGTACCAGTTCCAGAAGTTACCGGCCTGGCCGTCGACGATGTCGACGAAGCTGAGCGACCCGGACAGAATGATCAAGCCCACCAGGGCCAGACCCATGCTGATCTCGTACGACACCATCTGCGCTCCGGAGCGGAGACTCCCGAGGAGCGACCAATGGTTGTTCGAGGCCCAACCCGCGAAGACGATGCCGTAGACGGCTACCGTGCCCAAGGCGAGGAAGAGCAGGACCCCGGCGTCGAAGTCGGCGATCACCAGATCGACGGTGTACCCGAAGATCTCGACGCCCATCGGCCCGAACGGGATCAGGGCCATGACGATGAACGCCGGCACGAAGAGGATGTACGGCGCGAGGCGGAACACCGGCTTGTCGGCCCAGTCCGGGATCAGGTCTTCCTTGCTGAGCAGCTTGGCCATGTCGCCGAAGGACTGCAGCACGCCCCACGGCCCAGCGTAGGTGGGGCCCATGCGGCTCTGGAAGAACCCCGCGAACTTACGCTCGAAGTAGATGATGAAGGGCACCATACCCACGCCGACCGCCACCCAGAGGATCGCCTTGATGAGAAGGAAGATGAAGTCGGTCATCGGTCGCAGTCTCCCAGTACGACGTCGATACTGCCGAAGATGCCCACCGAGTCGGCGAGCATCTCACCCTCGAACATGGGAGGCACAGCCTGGCCGTGGTAGAAGCTCGGCGTGCTCAGGTGCAGGCGCTGCGGTATGGGGCCGCCGTCCGACACGATGTACACGCCCATCTCGCCTTTCGGCACCTCGATAGCCCGGTAGACCTCGCCTTTCGGCACCTGCGGGCCGCGGAGCACATGCATGAAGTCCTGGATCATGGCGGCCGAGTCGCGCAGTACGTTCTTCTTCAGGGGCAGCACGTGCGCGGCGTCGTGGGCCAGGTAGGGCCCATCGGGGAGATTGTCGAGGCATTGCCTGATGATCTTGCAGCTCTCCCGCATCTCTTTCATCCGCACGAGGAAGCGGTCGTACACGTCGGAGTTGTACTCAACCGCCACCTCGAAATCTACCTCGTCGTAGGCCGCGTAGGGCTCGTCCTTCCGAAGGTCGCGGGCGATGCCCGTGGACCGCAGCGTCGGGCCGGTGATGCGCCACGCGTTGCAGTCCTCCGAGGTGAAGATGCCGATGTTCCTGGCCCGCTTGTTGAAGATGCGGTTCGCCGTGATCAGCCGCTCGTACTCGTCGAAGCGCTTGGGCAGGAACTCGACGACGCTGCGGCACCTACCCACCCAGCCTTCGGGCAGGTCTTTAGAGACGCCGCCGATGCGCGCGTACGAGTGGGTGAGCCGCGCCCCGCAGACCATCTCGAACAGATCGAGGATGTACTCGCGATCGCGGAAGCAGATCAGGAAGAACGTCTGCGCCCCGAAGTCCATGATGTGCACGCCGAGCCACAGGATGTGGTTGGCGAGACGCACGAGTTCGTGCGCGATGGTGCGGATGTAGCGGGCGCGACGCGGCACCTCGACACCCATGAGTTTCTCGACCGCCTCACAGTAGCCGTGGTTCATGGCGAAGCTGGCCACGTAGTCCAAGCGGTCGGTGACCGGGATGAACTGGTGGTACGTCATCTGCTCGGCGAGCTTCTCGACACCCCTGTGCAGGTTGCCGATGCCCGGCCGTGTGCGCACGATGATCTCGCCGTCGAGGTCGACCACCGCTTGGTACACCCCGTGCATGGACGGATGCTGCGGGCCCATGCTCACGGTGATGGTCTCTTGGCCCTCGTGCACCCGTTGGCGGGTGCGAATCTTGCGCTCCTTCAACTCCTCAAGCGTGGGCCGGTGGACGGCCTCGGCTCCATGAGCATGGCCGTTAGTCGGCGCGCCGCCCATCTAGATCTTTCCTTTCAGGTCGGTGCGGATCCGACCGCCCACGGTGCCTTGCAGAGGGAAGTCCTTGCGCAGCGGGAAGCCCTCGAAGTCCTCGGTGGTGAGAAGGCGTATCAGGTTCGGGTGCCCGTCGAACTGGATGCCGTACATCTCCCACGTCTCGCGCTCGTCCCAGTCGGCCGAGGGCCACACGCCGGTGGCGGTGGGCAGGCTCTGGCCTTCGGCCAGCATCACCTTCAACCGCAGCCGCGTGTTCTTGGAGACGGAGGTGAGGTGCACCACTACCTCCATGGGCGCCTCTTTCCGCCCTGGGTAGTGGTTACCCAGCAGGCTGTCGAGGCGCTCGAACGCCAAGTCGGGCGTATCGCGACAATACTTGAGGACCGCGATGTAGTCCTCCACGGGAACGGTGAAGGTGAGCTCGCCTCGGAAGAAGGAGGAGCCGAGCAACCTGCCTCCGAACTCCTCCTCGAGCCTGGCGAAGACCACCTTCAGGGCTTCCGGTATCTCGACGGTCTCTTGTCTTGCTTCCATCCTTCCCCTTCTCCGGATCGGGCTGCCGAGCAGCCGTTCCGTCCGCTACTCGCCGATGGCCGCTCGTGCGGGGATCGTGCGAAGCCCGTCGTAGGCGTGACGGCTCTGCTTGACCTTGTCGCGGAGCATCTCGAGGCCTTCCCAGAGTGCCTCGGGCCGCGGCGGGCAGCCGGGCACGTACACGTCCACAGGAATGAGCGCGTCGATACCCTGCACGACGCTGTAGGTGTTCCAGATGTTGCCGGAGATCGCGCACGAGCCCATCGCCACCACCCACTTGGGATCGGGAATCTGCTCGTAGAGGCGCACCACCCGCGGGGCCATCTTGGTCGTGCACCAACCGGCCACGATCATGCCGTCCGCCTGCCGCGGGGAGGCGCGCATGGCCTCCATACCGAAGCGCGAAAGGTCGTAACGAGGTCCGGCCGTGGCCATCATCTCGATGGCGCAGCAGGCCAGGCCGAAGAGAAGAGGCCACCAGGAGAAGCTGCGGCCGAAACCAAGGAGCTTCTCGAGGTTGGCGGGGAGCGCCACGCCCGGGATGTGCTCCTCGTCGAGCGCCTCCCTCACCTGCGCGTCTGAAGCGTTCTTGAGAGAGGCCAGGGTCGCGTGAGAGATCTCCAGTTTCCCCGTTGCGGCATTGCCCGAAGTGTCCGCGCCCAAGCCCACGGGTTTGGTCATTCCCACTCGAACACTCCCTTCTTCCACGCGTAGAAGTAGCCGACGAGAAGTATGAAGATGAACAGGAACATCTCGATCAGCCCAAGCCACCCAAGGCCGGACAGCGACACCGCCCAGGGGTACATGAAGACGGCTTCCAGATCGAACAGCACGAACAGCACCGCGATCAGATAGAAGTGCACGTTGTAGGGCAAACGAGCGTCACCCTCCGGCAGGACCCCACACTCATAGGGCAACCCCTTGTTGGGGTTCTTGCTCGTGGGAGCCAGGAAACGGGCGACCGTCATAAGGGCGACGGCCAAGATAGTGCCGATCGCGAACATCAAGCCGAGCTGGATAACGATATCGACAGACGGATTGATCACAGGCGCACCTCTGCGTTCATTTACCTCGGCTTCCGGCACTCGACTGTGTGAGGTCTCACACAACGGGGGTCACAATAACAAATCGACCTAGGGGTTGCAACAGAATTCACAGCTTCTCGTGCCCGCTCAACCCCGGTATTCTTCCGCTCCCCGTGCTCCCTGTCCCGTTCCCCGGTTGTGGGGCGTCCAGCTGGGGAAGGGATGGCCGGGGATGACGGCGGGCGCGGCCAGGAGTGGTGGCGGGTGCGTGTACCTGTTCTCTTGGGGCACTGTTGCCGGACCTCCCGCGCACAGGATATACTTGGGCTATCCAAGAAGGAGGTGCGGCATGATCACGAGAGTCCAGAAGTGGGGCAACAGCCAGGGCCTTCGCCTTAGCAAGGAACTTCTCTCTGATGCCCATATCGCTGTCGGGGACGCGGTCGACGTCGCTGTACGCGACGGCCTGCTCGTCATCACGCCGGCGCGACGCGTGCGTGGCGGACTCGACCTCGCTCAACTCGTCGCCCGTATCCCCGAGGGCTGCGAGTCGGAGGAACTCGACTGGGGTCCGCCCGCAGGCCGGGAGATCTGGTAGATGGCGCCGTACGTTCCTCACAAAGGGGACTTCGTCGCAGTGACTTTCGATCCGCAATCGGGGCATGAACAACGCGGCCGGCGTCCGCCTGCGCTCGTCGTAAGCAACGATCTGTTCAACAAGGCCACCGGCATGTGCATCGCTTGTCCGGTGACCAACACGCGGCGCGACTACCCGTTCCACGTCGCAATCCCCGACGATCACGCTGTCACGGGTGTCGTCATGGTGGAGCGGGTCAAGTCGCTGGACTACCGCTCTCGCTCCGTCAAGCGGATCGGAACGGCGCCCGAAGCTGTGCTGGAGGAAGTGCTCGCAATACTCGATGCTTGCATCTACTGACTGGTGAAATGACGCCCCAGGGCGACGCCATCCGAGACCAGTTCCCGTCCATCCGAGACGAGTTTCCCGCACTGCGCGAAGGTGCCGCACACTTTGACGCACCTGGTGGTTCCCTCATCCCGACTGTCGTGGCCGAGGCCGTCCGGGGTACCCTCGAATCGGCCGTGTGTCAGCGAGGATCGATCACGATCGCGGAGCGTCGCACTGATGACATCGTCCTCGCCGCACGGCGGGCAGTGGCGGACCTCCTCGGAGCGGCTCCCGGAGGCGTCGTATTCGGGCGAAGCATGACACAACTCACCTTCGACTTCTCCCGCACTCTGGCACAGTCGTGGAGGGCGGGCGACGAGATCGTGGTCTCGAGACTCGATCACGACGCCAACATCCGCCCATGGCTCTACGCCGCGAAGAGCGCCGGTGTCGAAGTGCGCTGGGCAGAGTTCGATCCGGCGACCTCCGAGATCACCGTCGAAGACGTCGAGAAGCACCTCTCCGACCACACTCGGCTGGTAGCCATCACCGCCGCCTCGAATCTCATCGGAACGCGCCCGCCGATCAAAGAGATCGCCGAGAAGGCTCACGAGCGCGGCGCACTTCTATACGTCGACGGGGTCCACAACACCGCCCATGCGTTCGTCGACGTCACGTACATGGGGGCGGACTTCTACACCTGCTCTCCGTACAAGTTCTGCGGACCGCATTGCGGCGTGATGGTGGCGTCCCCCGCGCTGCTCGAGACCTTGACTCCCGACAAGCTGTTGCCGTCGGTGAACTCCGTGCCCGAACGATTCGAGCTCGGTACCCTTCCGTACGAGCTCATGGCGGGCACGACCGCGACCGTGGACTTCCTGGCCGGCCTCGGCGGCCCTTCGTCATCGTCCCGCCGGGCACGGCTGGAAGGCTCGATGGCCGCGATGGGCAAGCACGAGGACGAGCTGCGTGGGATCATCGAAGGAGGACTCGCGGAGCACCCCCGGATCACCGTCTACTCACGCGCACAGCTGCGGACGCCGACCCTGCTCTTCACCGTCGACGGCATGGAGCCTCGAGAGGTATCGGCCCGCCTGGGGCTATACAACATCAACGCACCGGCCGGCAACTTCTACGCCCTCGAAGCCTCAAGACGGCTCGGACTCGGCGAAGACGGCGGCATCCGACTCGGGCTCGCACCCTATAGCAGTACCGACGACGTCGACCGCCTCCTGGAAGCTCTTCGCATCATCATCTGAGGCGGAACGGCGCGCCTGGCGTTCCAGCCCCAAGGCGCTGCGCGGTACCACCCGGACTCCGCCCTCTGATTCGTAGCGTGTGGGTGAGACGCATGGGCGGAAGGGCGAGCGCCCCGACATTGGCTCGCCCCGCCCATCAGTCCCAGTCGAGTGTCAGCTTGGCTCCCTCGAGGCCGACGATGTCGGTGATGTCCTGCATCGTCTCCATCATGCCGAGGTAGGCGCCGGCGGCGTCGCGCAGCGGCGCGTAGCGGACGAGGATCAGACGGCCCTCCTCGATGCGCCTGAAGACGGCCTCATCTCGGCTACCGTCGCGGAAGGCGGCTTCCATGCGGGCGATCGTCCGGCGCGAGTGCTCGTTGTGCGACTCGTCGGCGTGGACACCAACATGTCGCAGCTCGCAGTCGGCGAACAGGTCGCCATGCCAGTAGACGAGCGTGCCGTGCTCGTCGACGACTGAGACCTGCACGGGCAGGTGGCGGATGACGAGGTCCATCTGCTCGGAAGTAAGCCCGGATCCACCGGTCCAAACCGCAACAATCAGGTAGCAGATAACTGACAAGTGCCCTCTTTCCTGGGAGAATGTGGGTTGCGACACACCACAAAGTCCCCGAGAGAAAGGCACCTGTCAGATGCAATCTTCCCACAGT
>JAHJSA010000029.1 GCA_018830645.1 Actinomycetota bacterium | reverse complement strand
CCTCCACCACTGCTTGTTGCGGGAGATCCCAGGCCAGAGCGCCCGAATCCATGTTGCCGCGCACCGCCGTGACCGGGGCGATGCGGGAAAGGCCGGTGAGCACCTCGGCGGCGCCCACATCGCCGGCATGGATGATGTGGGTCACTCCTGAGAACACGTCTATCACCCGAGGGTCGAGGACGCCGTGCGTGTCGGAGATGATCCCTACGACGCAGGAGTCCCGCGACGAGGGCTTGACGGTGCACCCGCTCTCACCCGGCCCACCGTCACCCGAAGTCTTTGCGCGCCCCATGGGCCGCATGGTAACAGGAAGCGCGGGCAGCGGTCGCCGCCCGCCGCCCGCCGCGGCCGCCCCGGATGCCGCCCGGATGCCGCCCGGTCGCCCCCGGTGCCGGCCCGCCGGGTGCTCGCGCCACACGCGGAGCAACCGTCGCGCCCCGGCCCGCGGTTTCCGAGGGGTCCGCTCAGGGCAGACCCCTCGGAGGAAGGAGAAAGCGCATGAGCGACACCACGGGTGAGCACCCCGGCCGCGATTTCCAGGCGGCCACCAGATACGAGCGCGCGTCGCTGGGAGGCCACCGACTCGACTGGGATCGGCGCCCGTCCGGCTTCAAGACATATGAAGGCGTCGGGCCTCTACCACTACCGCGTGGCGGGGGTGGAGCGAGAGGCGGGCGGACCGGGCGAGCGGGTGTTCCCTGAACAGGGCCACGTGCTGGAGCGGATCGGGGCGCTCGACATATCGGTGCCGCTCGCCGAGGCCGCGCTCGATCAGGGTTTGGTGGCCCGAGCCGCGGCCGTGTTCGTGTGGACCGCGGTGTACGAGCGGAGCCGTTGGAAGTACCGCGAACGCGCCTACCGGTACGTGTATCTCGACGCGGGGCACGTAGCCGCTCAGCTCTCGCTGGCTGCCGTCGCCCTTGGTCTGGGGAGCTGCCAGATAGGGGCCTTCTTCGACTCCGAGGTCGACTCGCTGCTTGGGATCGACGGGGTGAACGAGGGGACCGTGTACCTCAGCGCTGTGGGAGGGCCCGCGCGCCCGCGGAGCGCGTCCCAAGGACAGCGCGAAAGAGGGGCCCTCTTGTCAGGCCCCCCCTCGCTGGGGTGAATCGCTCGAAGAAACTCGTATGTTCCCGCTTTCGGTGGCGTCTGCCTCACCACCTCCCGGCAGCGCTGCCTCGCCGCCGATGAAAACTATTTCGGCATCGGGCGGAGATTCCTTTAGCCCGACACGGAGAATGGGTGCTCAACCCCACCGCGCCGGTGCGAGATCTGACCCGCCCGAGCACCGGGGCGGCCCTGCCTCGTCCCGCCACTCAAAGGGACGGCAACTCCGTTCGGACCTCGTCCACCTGGTATGCTTCCGCGATGTTTCTTCGGCTTTCAAGCGGTGCATTGCATCGAGAAGAGGGAGGTAACCCTTCCGTATGAACACGTACGTCGTCGGCGCCGTGACCCCCGCAGCACAGCCTTTCGCCAGCTTCGACGTCCCGCTGTGGACCTGGGGAGCCCTGGTCGCGGCGATCAGCGTCATGCTGCTCTTCGACCTTCTGGTGGTGCACCGCAAGCCCCATGTGATCAGCTTTCGTGCGGCCGCGATCGAGAGCGCCGTCTGGGTGACGATCGGTTTGCTGTTCACCGGCCTCATGGTGTGGTGGCAGGGAGGCCAAGCGGGCGGGGAGTATCTGGCCGGCTACCTGATCGAGAAGAGCCTCTCGGTCGACAATGTCTTCGTCTGGGCGGTCCTCTTCTCCTACTTCGCGGTGCCCCCTCAGTACCAGTTCCGAGTTCTGTTCTGGGGAGTGTTCGGGGCTCTCGTCATGAGAGCGGGCTTCATCTTCGCGGGGGTCAGTCTGCTGAATGCGTTCGACTGGATCCTCTACGTGTTCGGCGCCTTCCTCATCTTCACCGCGGTCAAGATCGCCCGTCACTCCGGGACGGAGGTCCATCCCGAGCGCAATCCCGTGCTCCGGGTGGTTCGCCGGCTCATACCGACCACGAACCACTACCACGGGCAGAAGCTATTCACCCGGGAAGCGGGCCGGTTGGTCGCCACCCCTCTGTTCACGATCCTTGTACTCGTGGAGGCCACCGACGTCGTGTTCGCGGTCGACTCGGTTCCGGCGATCCTGGCCGTCAGCCGAGAGCCCTTCATCGTCTTCGCCTCGAACGCCTTCGCGATCCTCGGGCTGCGCTCGCTCTACTTCCTGCTTGCGGGGATGGCGGGCCGGTTCCGCTACTTGAACGTGGGGCTGGGAGTGGTTCTGGGCTTCGTGGGAGTGAAAATGCTGCTGGCCAATGTCTACCATCTGCCGGTTTGGCTGTCACTGCTCGTCATCGCGGCCGTGCTCTCGGTGGCGATAGGCGCCTCGATGCGGGCCGACCGGCGAACGGGAGGTGGCGGCCCGGAGCACGAAGCGCCTCACCCTGCCGAAGCGCATTCTTCGACCGAGCCCGAGGTGGCGGACCCGGGCACGGCGCCACCGGACGCGTGCGAATCGTTCCTGGATAGGTGCCGGGACTAGGCTGGAAGTCCACGTCGCGCCTGCGCGGTGTCGCCATCGTCAGCAGATCACGGGCCGAAAGTGCTCGTCACCAGATACGCCGTGTAGCCGATGTAGCAGGCCAATAGGGCCGCGCCTTCGAATCGGTTGATCCGACCGAGGCCTCGGAAACCGTAGCCGACGACAAAGAGGGAGACGGTGAGGACCGCGACCACCAGCATGTCTCGGGAGAATACCTCCGGGGCCACAGCCATGGGGTGAATCATTCCCGCGATGCCCACCACCGTCAGCGTGTTGAAAAGGTTGGAGCCGATCACATTGCCCAACGCTATTTCCTGCTCGCCTTTGTGAATGGCGATGACCGACGAAGCAAGCTCTGGAAGCGAGGTGCCCAGGGCCACGATGGTGAGGCCGATGATCAGATCGCTCACCCCGAAGCCGTGTGCGATCTCAACCGCCCCCCAGACCAGGATTCGTGAGCTTACGATCAAGAGGATCAGGCCGGTGACCAGCCAGAAGACGGCCCGGCCAGCCGTCATCACATGTGCTTCAAGCTCCTGCTCTATTTCGCTGCCAAGAGCATCGGCCCGCCGACGTAGACCTTGCCAGATCGTCCACGCCATCAGACCACCAAAGACCCCTAACAGCACCAGGGCGTCGGCGCGGGTGAGCTCGCCGTCCCAGATCTGATAGGCCGCCAAAGCCGTGACGGCCGTGAGAATCGGCAGTTCCTTGCGCAGCACCTGAGAATGCACGGCGACGGGACTGATCAGCGCCGTCAACCCCAGGATCAAGGCGATGTTGGCGATGTTTGAGCCATAGGCGTTACCGAGTGCCAAGCCCGGATTCCCCTGCGAAGCAGCGAAGGCTGAAACCACCATCTCGGGCGCCGATGTGCCGAAACCAACGACCAGCATGCCAATGAGCAGCGATGGCATCCCGAAATAGCGTGCCACAGCAGCCGAGCCTCCAACAAAGCGGTCGGCGCTCCAAAAGAGAAGCGCCAGACCAGAAACAACTGCGAGAAATGCTGGTGTCATGTGGTGTGCGTGACCTCCTTCTTCGCCGTGACCCACCGATGATTCCGGCCGAGGGCGGCGGCGGCGGGCGGCAGATTCACGCGCCCGACGGATCCGCGCGCCCGGACGGGCGGCTAGGTGTTCCGCCGCACCGCGTGCCCACCGAACTGGTTGCGCATGGCCGCGAGAAGCTTCGCTCCGAAGCTCTCGTCCTGCCGGCTCACGAAGCGCATCAGCAGGGCCATCGTGATGACGGGTGCGGGAACATCACTGTCGATGGCCTCCGCGACCGTCCACCGGCCTTCCCCGGAGTCCGCGACCCACCCCTGGATGGTCGAGAGGTCGGGGTCTTCCGCCAGAGCGGCGGCAGTCAGGTCGAGCAACCAAGAGCGGACCACGCTCCCCGTACGCCACACCTCGGCCACCTGATGGAGGTCGAGGGCGAACTCATCCTTGGCCTTCAGGATCTCGAACCCTTCGGCGTAGGCCTGCATGAGACCGTACTCGATGCCGTTGTGAACCATCTTCACGAAGTGCCCGGCGCCGGCGGGTCCCACGTGGCCCCAGCCCCGGTCCAGGGCCGGCGCCAGAGTCTCTAGGGCCGGGCGCACCAGAGCCACGGAGGCGGCCTCGCCCCCCACCATGAGGCTGTAGCCTTCGGAGAGACCCCATATGCCCCCGCTCGTTCCTGCGTCCACGAACCCGAAGCCCCGCTCGGCCAGTTCGGCAGCGCGGCGCACGGAGTCCTTGTAGTTCGAGTTGCCCCCATCGACGATCACGTCGCCGGGAGCAAGTGCGCCCGCCACGTCGCCGATCACCGCCTCGGTCGGGTCGCCCGCGGGCACCATTATCCACACCACGCGCGGCGGAGCGAGGGCCGCCACCAGTTCGGCGTGACTCCACGCCGCGACGGCACCCTCAGCCTCGAGTTCCTTCACCGGCTCCGGGGAACGGTTCGCCACTACCACGCGATGACCGCCGGCAAGCAACCGGCGCGCCATGTTCGCACCCATCCGGCCGAGGCCGATGATGCCGATCTCCATAACTGACCCTCCACGGAATCGTTTCGCCGCACCCATCGACGGCCCCCGCCCGCACCCATCGACGGGCCCCCGCATCTGCGCGTGCGCGCGCATGTACGGCATGTACGCATGTACGCGTGACCACGTACCCGCACAGCTCCGACCGGAATCACCGAGGTACGCCCGAGGGGTGGTAGATTATCCCCGATAACTCACCGAGCGCCGGGGCCGAACAGCCTGCGCCCGACACGAAGGAGCCACACCATGGCCGAGGTACTGGTCCGCTCACTCACCGGGCTCCAGCAGCAGGTGATCGCCCCGCCCCACAGCTACATCGCCGACGAGCCCCCGACCTTCGACGGAGAAGACCTGGGCCCCGGCCCGTACGAGTTGCTGCTCGCCGCCCTCGGCAGCTGCACGAACATGACCCTCCTGATGTACGCGCGCCACAAGGGGTGGGATCTCTCCGGGATCGAGACGACTCTGAGCAACGACCGCGTCTACGGCGACGACTGCCGCCGGTGCGAAGAGAGCGACGAGTACCTCGATCGCATCGAGCGACGCATCACGCTCTCCGGTGACCTCACCGACGAGCAGGTGCACATCTTGACCCGGGTCGCCGCCAAGTGTCCGGTGCACAAGACGCTCACGGCGGGTCTCGTGGTCGAAGACGAGGCGAAGCGTGCCTGAACCAGGCGCGGCCGCGCAGCGCCAGGCCCACTCGGGGGCGGCGCGCCGAGACGCGCCCCGACCCGCGCTCAGTTGAGATCAGCCGCACCCCGAGCTACGCGCGCCCCGAGTCGATCACCTCGAGGAAGCTGTCAAGCCGACCCATGGCCCGTTCGCGGTCGAAGAGGTTGGGGTCGTTGTGGTCGCCCTCGAGTAGAACTCCGGGTACGCCCGCGCGCTCGAGCAGCTGGTTGCGCAGCTCCACCTGCACCAGGCTGAACGGCTTGCAGCTTCGGTCGGAGTGGAACACCACGCCATCCACCTCGTAATCGCGTACCAGTTCGGTGAGCAGTTCAAGGCGCTTCCCGATCTGCACGTTCAGGAATCCGGCTCCCATGTACCCGGCGAACGACCGCACCGGGTTGTCCGCGTCGATGGTACCCATGTAGCGGGGGCCCCAGGCCTGCGTGTAGGTGTCGATGACGAAGTTCACACCTCGTTGGGCGAGGTCGCCGAAGATGCGCAGGTCGAACCAGGGGGGCAGGTTGTCCCAGAGGAGGCGGTAGCGCTCGTCGGGCACCGCCGCGAACCCCTCGTCCACACGCGCCTTCACCTCGTCGCGCAGCGCGCGCAGGTGGCTCACGTAGTGCGGGGTGCCGCGGAGCGCCACCATGGGGAACATGTGGGTGAAGATGTCGGCCGCCGTGATCGGGCAGGGGCGCGCGCGCCGCAGGTCGAGCACCTCGGCCCACAGATCCTTGCCTTCGTTCGATAGGCGCACGACTTCGCGCAGGCGCTCCATGTCCATGGTGCGGCCGGTGCCCTCCTCCACCCACGAGAGCATCCGGAGCACTTCGGATTCCACATAGTCGAGGTTGATGCCCGTCGAATCCTCCCTGACCAAGGGCGTGTCGAGCACGAAGGTCGGTATGCCCCAATGACGCTCGACCGCCCGCCACCAGACCATGATGGCTACGCACGAGTTCATGGCGCTCACCTGCACCGTGGGGCGCGGCAGCTGACCGTAGGGTCCCTCTCCCGAGAAGACGGTGCCAAGCGTGGTGCGTATGTAGGAGCACAGGTCGGCGCTGAACCCATGGGCCTCGGCGATCGCTGAGAGCTTCGGCGTGAGCTTCATCGCGCCACAGGCCGCTCCGTAGTTCTCGGGATAGAACGGGAAGACGTCCATGGCGTAGAAGAACTCGCACGGCACCCCCACGTTGAGCCACACGCTGGGGCGGCCTTCGGCGGCGGCGCGGAAGAGGTCGTCGTAGTAGGTCTTGATGAGGCTCTTCAGGCTCTCGGTGGCCTCGAGCCTCGTCGGCCGGGTGTCGCCTCGCGTGGTCATAGCTCGTCACCACTCATCTCGATCTGTTCCCGGAAGGCCTCGAGTCGGGTCTGCAGGCCCCCGGAACCGGCGCCCTTCTGCTCCCCTTCCACCATGAAGGCGGGGATACCCTCGGCCGCCAGCCGATCTCGCAGATACGGCCACTCCGCCTGTTCCGAGTCGCAGAACTTGGTGAGGTAGAAGAGTACTCCAGCGGCTCTGCTGCGGCGCACCTGCGAGATCAGATGGTCGGCGCGCGGTGACGAAGGCTCTTTCACCGAGCACGGCGGCCGGGTGAGGTAGGCGTGCGCCAGCGCTTCCCAGGGATCGGCGTACATACCGCTGCCCTCACCGGCGGCGAGCGTAGCCGTTTCGACGTTCACGCCATACCAGCGGGAGCCGGTGGCGAGGTCGTCGGCGATGAGGTAGAGCCCGGCTGCCTCGATGGACGCGGCGAGGGAGACGTTGTCGAACGTGGTGCCCGAGAGCACCACCGGCAGGGCGTCCCCGGGCTCCCCCGGCGGCGGCCATGCCAGCAGCGCCGAGAGCTCGGAGGTGAACTCGTCGGGGGTCATCGTAGTGGCCGCCACGAGTACGGCCAAGTAGTCGGCGCCGGAGAGCGCCAGGTCGCGAGAGGCCCGGCGCGCCGCCAATTCGGCCACCAGTGCCCGCTTGCGGTTGCAGGCCGCGGCCGCCTCGAGCAGGCGGCGCTCGTCGGCCGGTGCGTCCAGCGCCTTCGCCATGCGCGCCGAGACCTCGCGAAGCTCCGCCGCCAGATACTTCACGGCCGACACCGTGTTGGTGACCGTCGGATAGCGCACGAAATCCACGTAGGGTGTGAGCTTCTCTGAGTCCCACACCGCGAACACGCCGCGCAGGGAGTCGCAGTAGCGCGTGAACAACGCGCCGTCCAGAAGGACGAGGTCGCCGCGCAGGGCCTGGTCGAGCAGGTCGCGCGAAGCCGGGCAGGCGAAGCCCTGTATGAACTCGCCCGAACGCAGGTCCTCCCTGCCGGTCACCGCCACCCGGTACGGCAGCACGCCGTGGGCCATGATCAGCTCCTCGGGCAGGTAGCTGTCGAAGTAGCCCACGGCCATCAAGCCGGTGCGCTCCTTCGCCGCGGCCAGCTCCGCCAGCGGGTCGGCGGCCACCGCGCGGAACCGAGCAAGGGCGCGAACGCCCGACGCGGGTGAGCCGGTGGCGGGTGAGCCGCTGGCGCTGTTCGACCCGCCGCTCACGAGCCCGCGTCTTCCCGCTTGCGCAGTTCGGTCTTCAGGATCTTCCCGGTGGCGCTCTTGGGGAGCCCGTCCATGAACTCCACCATCTTGGGAGCCTTGTAGCCGGCCAGGCGCGCCTTGCAGTACGCGATGACGTCGTCGGCATCCACCGTGGTGCCGGGACGCAGCACGATACAGGCCTTCACGCTCTCGCCGAACACGGCATCGGGCACTCCGATGACGGCGCATTCGGCCACGGCCTCGTGCGTGTAGAGCACCTCCTCCACCTCCCGCGGCCAGATCTTGAGCCCGGCGGAGTTCACCATGTCTTTGATGCGGTCGACTATGGAGAGGTAGCCCTCTTCATCGAGTACTCCCACGTCACCCGTGCGCAGCCAGCCGTTCACCAATGTCTCGGCGGTGGCCACTGGATCGTTGTAGTAGCCCTTCATGACGTTGGGGCCCTTGATCACGATCTCGCCGGCCTGACCCTGTGGGAGGGGGTGACCTTGCGGGTCCCAGATCTGCACTTCGACGTTCATGATAGGGGTGCCCACGGTGCCCGCCTTGTGTCGGATGGTGTGGTTGTACACCGCCGAGGGCGTGGACTCCGTGAGGCCGTATCCTTCATTGATCTTGAGACCGAACCGCTCGAACCACTGCCGGGCGACCTCCACGGGCATAGTCGATGCCGCCGAGAAGCAGTACCTCACCGAGGCGAAGGCCTTCTCGGCCTCGGGCGTCCCCAGAACGAGGATGTAGATGGTGGGCACCGCCTGCCAGCGGGTGACACGCTCCTCGGCCATGACCCGCAGCACTTCGTCCATGTCGAAACGAGGCAGGATCACCAAGGTCGCGCCCGCACGCACGCTCGAATTGAAGATGAAGTTCTGAGCGAACGAGTGGTACAGCGGCAAGAAGCAGATGAGGCGGTCGTCGGGGCGCACGTCGCACTCGGTCACCGTGGAGCTGGTGTTCGACACGACGTTCCCATGCGTGAGCACCACCCCTTTGGGCTTGCCCGTGGTGCCCGACGTGTAGATGATCTCGGCGCCGTCTTCGCGGTCGGTGTAGACAGTCTCGAACGGCTCGGCCGGTGCGCCGCACACCAGGGCCCAGAACTCGTGGTCCGCGCCGGCTTCGGCCGGGGCTTCCGCCGGGGTGGGCGCTACGTCCCCCGCCACCTCCACCGCCGCGTCCCCCGCCGCGTCCCCCGTCACGTCCCCCATCGCGCCCTTGGCCCCGGCCTCCGGCACGACGACCACGTGTCGCACCAGCGGCAATGCGTCGCGGCTCGGCAGCTCGCCCTGGCAGGCCTCGCCCACCAGCACGACCTCGGCCTCGCAGTTGGCCACCATGAACTCCACCTCGCCCACCTTACACATGGACGATATGGAGACCGCTATGGCGCCGACCTTCAAGATGCCGTAGAAGGCGATGGGGAACTCCGCGCAGTTCCCCATGAACAGACACACGCGGTCGCCCCGCTTCACACCCAAGGCGGTGAGCGCGTGGGCGAAGCGGTCCGCGTCGCGCCTGTACTCGGCATACGTCCAGCGACGCGACCCATCGACTAGAGCTTCGGAATCCGGGAAGTAGAAGGCGCTGTGATCGAGCGCCTCGGCTTGGTTCATCGTGAGGCCCCTTTGTCGGAGGTCGCATCGTCGGACGTTTCAGACGACGACGGGGTCGCCGGCGGCGGCGGGTTCTCGGCCGGCGGCTGATCCGCCGGCGGCGACGTCGCGGCCTCGCGTTCGAACAGCATCTTCTGTTCGAGGGCCTGCACCAGGATGCCGACCATCCAGTTCAGGGGAGTGTTCACCCCGTAGGCCTCACCCCGCTCGACGACCGCCAGGTTCAACGTCTCGATCTCGGTGCGGCGTCCGGCCTCCACGTCCTGTAGCATCGAGATCTTGTTGTCGCCCACACCGGTCAAGGCTTTGATCGCGAAATCGCCGGCGTATTCCAACTCGGCG
Organism: Actinomycetota bacterium; assembly: GCA_018830645.1. GTDB lineage: Bacteria > Actinomycetota > Thermoleophilia > RBG-16-64-13 > RBG-16-64-13 > JAHJSA01. The sequence continues at coordinate 21,855 of JAHJSA010000029.1, read as the reverse complement.
AAGTCGAAGCCCTGGGCGGACGCCACCTCCGCGGTCTCCTCGGCCAGCGCCCGTATCAGCTCGTTCGTGGGCGGGAACTCCACCAGCTGGCGGCCTGTGAAACCCGTGAGCGCCGCCACCGCGTTGCAGGAGACGTTCGCGAGCAGCTTCCGCCATATCGGGATGCGCACATCGCCGCAGATCACGTTGGTGGCGATACCCGTGGCATTGAACGCGTCGACCACCCGCTGCAGCCCGGGGTCGTCGCGCCCGTCGAACCGCCCGATACTGATACCGCCCAGCCCTCCGTTGTACTTGATGACGTTGCGGCCCAAGGGCATCGCGCTGTGCGCGGTCACTCCCCCCACCGCGATGGCGTCGGGCAGCACCGCGACGATGCGGGCCAGGTTCTTCAGACCGTTCTGCAGAGAGAGCACGTAGGTGCCCGGAGACACCAACGGACGAGAGAGTTCGGCCGCCGACGTGGTGTGATAGCCCTTCACCGAGATCTGCACGAGGTCGACCGGGCCCACTTCGGCCGGATCGGTGGTGGCCTTGATCCTCCGTGTGCGGCTCTCTCCGTCGGGCATGATGACGGTGAGCCCCTCGTCGCGGATGGCCGCGATCTTGTCTCGATCCACATCGATCAGCGTGACGTCGAATCCAGCCTCGTCGAGCAGGAACCCCAAGGTCCCCCCAACGGCGCCGGCGCCCACCATAGCGATCTTCATTCCGCTCACCTACGACACCCCCTTGGGCCGCCCAGTCGTCTGGTCGGCACCGACAGCATCGAGTCCACAGCTCTCCCGCCCCCGATCCCGCTCACCGAGGCGGGAAGTCGGCGACGGGCCCTCCAGCCCTCAGACTTCCTTCCACTCCGGCCGGCGCCGCTCGATGAAGGCCTGCAGGCCCTCGTTCGCGTCGGCCGTTGCCATGAGTTCGTCCACGTACACGGCGTCCGCCGCCCGCAACGACTCGTCGGCGCTCTTGCCCAGACCCAAGAGCATCGCCTTCTTGGTGAGGCTCATGACCAAGCCGCTGTTGCGCACCAGGGTGCCCACGTAGCGCTCGGCGGCCGCCTCGAACTCCTCATCTGCGACCACTCTGCTCACCAGGCCCATACGCAGAGCGTCGGCGGCGGAGTATGAGTCGCCCGTGAGCAACAGTTCGGCGGCCGCTTTCGGGCCGAGCATGGCGGGAAAGAGTGCGACCCCGAGAATCGGGAACACACCCACCTTGATCTCAGGCTGCCCGAACGTGGCCTTGTCGGAGGCCAGCGCCATGTCGCAGCAGGCCACCAGTTCGCAGCCTCCGCCCAGAGCCATCGCACGCACGAGGGCCACAGTCGGCTTGTTCGAGCGGTGAAGACCCATGCAGAGCTCGTCGAAGATGTCCAGCATGTGCCGCATCTTCTCGGGCGTGTGATCGGCCACATCGACTCCAGCGGAGTAGGCCCGATCGCCCGCTGCCTCCACGACGATCACCTTCACCGTCGGGTCGTTCTCCAACGCTCGGAGGGCCTCCACGGCGTATTCCATGACGGCGATCGTCAGCACGTTCACCGGCGGGTTGTCGAGCACGAGGCGCCCGACTCCCCCCGCGACGTCGTAACTCACACCTTTCTCACTCATCAGCCATCCTCCTCGCGCCTCGAGTCCCCCCGGGCGACCCTAGAATCCCAAGAGCTCTCTGAGCTCCACTGCCTTTCTGCGGCTCACCGGCACGCGACTGCCCAGCGCGTCGTTCATGACCAGTTCATACGTACGGTTGGTGAGCAGCGCCACCTCGGCCACCTTGCGCAAGTTGACCAGATAGCTTCGGTGGGCGCGGAAGAATCCCGTGCCCGTCATGCTTCGCTCGAGTTGGTCCATCGAGGGCGCCAGCGCCACCAGCGTCTCGTCACCCGTGCGAACGTACACGGTCTCTCCGTCCACGCGGAGGTAGACGATGTCCTCCACCCGTGCGGGCACCATCCGCTCACCGCGCCGCGCGGTCACGTACTCCAACGGCTTCGTGGGTGCGGGGCCGGCGCCGCGAGCGCCGCCCGCCTCACGGCCAATGGCTGCAGGGGAGTCCGTCCCGTCGCCGGATGCACCCGCGTCCGCCGCCAGAGCCTCTCCCCCCATCTTCAGCTCGCACGCCCGATCGATCGCCTGCTGCAGACGAACCTTGCTTATCGGCTTCATGAGGTAGTCGGCGGCGCCCAGTTCGAAGGCGCGCGCGGCGTATTCCTCGTAAGCCGTCGTGAACACCACGAAGGGTGTCTTCGGCAGCGACGCGAAGATCTCGGCTGCGCTGATGCCGTCCATGCCCGGCATCCGGATGTCGAGGAACACCAAGTCGTGCTCGACCGCCAGCAGCAGCTTCTCGGCCTCCAGGGCCGTGGAAGCCTCGCCCACCAACTCGACCCCGTCGACGTCGCCGAGCATGTCGCGCAGGTGCGACCTGGCTCGCGGCTCGTCGTCGACGATCAACGCCCGCAGTATCACCGATCCCTCCCGAGAGAATGATCTTCGCTACGCCCAGCTTCGCTACGCCCAGCTTCTCCGCGCCCGGCTTCGCTGCGCCCATCTTGGCCACGCCCGACCCGCTGCACCATCAGGGAAGCCTCACGTCGCACGAAGCCCCTGTGGCGAACGCTACAAGGCTGCCGCCCGTCGCGGCTCCCTCGACCAAGGCATACGTGTCCGCCGACACACGGCGAGGCAGGTGCACTTCGACGATAGTACCGCCCTCCTTCGGGGCTCGCACCACCAACCCGTACTCGGGGCCGAAGAGGCCCTTCAACCGCCGCTGCACGTTCTTCATCCCGATACCCCCGCCGGCGTCGAGGGCGGCTGGATCCATGCCGCCACCGTCGTCTTCCACGGCCACCACGACCTCGTCGTCGGTGACCCAGCTGGTGATGGCGACCCGGGAGCTGCCCACTTCCCGACTCACCCCGTGCAGGACGGCGTTCTCGACAAGAGGTTGAAGGATCAGCGGAGGCACCCGAGCGGCCAGTGCTTCGGGGTCGTGCCGACGCACGATCTGCAACCGCGAGCCGAAGCGGTACTGCTCGAACCTGAGATACCGGTCTACGAAGTCGAGCTCCTCGCGCAGGCTGACGAACCCGTGGTGCTGCTTGAGATTGCGGCGGAAGAGGTCGGCGAACTCCACGAGCAGCTCCTCGGCCATGAGACCGTCGTTGCGACAGAACGAGGCGATCGTGTTGAGCGTGTTGAAGAGGAAGTGGGGGCTGATCTGGGCCTGCAGCGCCTGGAGTTCCGCCTGCGTGGTCAGCTTCTTCTGGATGTCGATCTCGGCGAGTTCCAGTTCGATGGACAGCATACGCGCCAGACCGTCGGCGAACTCGATCTCTTGGGTGGTGAAGGGCTCGTCGATCGTGTTGTAGAACTTGAGGCAACCCACGATCTGCAGTCGGGCGCGCAGGGGGACCACGATAGCCGCCCGGAGCGCGCACTCGGGCACGGGACAACCGATCGAGTATCTCCCCTGCACGGCGTTCACCTTCCCGCCGTCGAGGGTCTCCCTGGTGAGATGGGTGAGGATAGGCAGACCCACCCGGTGGTGGTCTGAGCCTTCGCCCACGAAGGCGAGGATGGTGTTCTGGTCGGATATCGCGAGCGCCGACACGCCGATCACGTCGTGGATCGCACTGGCCGTAACCGCCGCGCTGCGGAAGTTGAGCCCCTCGCGAAGGTGAGGAAGGCTGACGTTGACGATCTCGAAGACAGCATCGGCGCCGGTGTTCATAGGCCGGCCACGCCGCTCACAGGACCGCGCTCACACTTCAAAGCGCGAGTTCCAGGTTCAGCCGGTTGGAGGGGACGAACCCCCCTTTCTTGAGGAACTTGACCGCCTCCTTCTGAACCACGCTGGACTCCCTTCCCGCCCCAACACTACTCGAACAGGTCTTCCTCTTCCAGATGGGGCTCCGCCGCCACTCGGGTGAACACCACACCCACGGGCCCTTCGGCGCCCTCGACGCCAAGACAGACCGTACAGCTACCGTCGGCAGCGGCATCGACCGCGTGCTCGATGCGTACTTCGAAGCCGAGCGAGCGATAGTAATCGGCCGTCTCGTCGAGGCGCGCGCCCACGGCGCTGAAACGCTCCTCCCAGCCCTCGGCAAGCAACCGCTCACGCAGGCCCGGTTCCATAACGGATCCCCTCCCGAACGAGCGACTCACATTCCCTTTGAGTGTACAGAGGTTCCTCCTCAAAGTCGAAAGGCGCGCACGGCGGCGCTCCGCCGGACGTGCCGGCCGTCACGAGCCTCCCCTGTCACCAACTGTGGCTGATCGCCCCGAACTCGCAGGCCGTCGTGCAGGGCAGGCTCCCGTAGCCGCCGGCCGGCTTGCAGCCGGAGCAACGCTCCTTCAGCAGCTTCCGGGCCGAGGCCACGATGGTGGCCACCTCGTCGTCGTAGTCGTCCCTCGCGATCTCGAACAGGCGTTCGGGACACGCCTCGACGCACCAGCGACCCTCGCACTCGATGCAGAGGTCGGTGTCGATGGTCACGTAGTACTCACCCGACCCGTCTCGATATCCGTAGTTCGCGATCATGGCTCACCCCGCGGCTGCGGCCGCCCTCTGCTCCTTCCTGTAGAGCGCGTGGGCGAAGAGCGCCGCGCCGAGAGCGCCGGCGATCTGCGGGTCGAGATCGGTGTCGTCGGGCAGAGGCACCGCCTTCACTCCGACCAGGCGCTCGATACGCCTGACCACGCCGGCGTTCTTGGCGATGCCGCCAGTGATGAAGAACTCGGGCTCCATGCCCAGCCGGTCGATCAGGCCGGCCACACGTTCGGCCATGGCCGCGCAGTAGGAGGCCAGCACCCGGTTGATGCTCCAGCCGGCCTTGAGCAGGGCCGTGGCCTCCGACTTGGCGAACACGGTGCACACGTTCGAGACCGGGGGCGGCTCGTCGTCGATATCGAATGACCGCGATCCGATGTCCTCGATCGGCACGCCGAGAGCGTCGGCGATGACTTCCATGCCGCGCCCTGTCCCGGCCGCGCACTTGTCGTTCATGATGAAGTTCTGCACTTTGCCCTTCTCGTCGCAGCGGATCACCTTGCAGTCCTGGCCGCCCATGTCGAGGATCGTGCGCACCGTCGGGCCGATCATGGAGTTGGCGCCGCGCGCGTGACAGGCGATCTCGGTGATGGCCCGGTTGGCGAAGGGCACGTTCACGCGTCCGTAGCCGGTTCCCACGACGTAGTGCACGTCGTCGAGAGTCATGCCCGTGCCCTCCGTGGCGCCGCCGAGCGCCTTCTTGGCGCTGTCGGGACTGTTGGAACCGGTGCGGGTGGAGTGGTAGGCGAAGACCACCCCATCCGCCAGGATGACGGCCTGCGAACTCACCGAGCCCACGTCGATACCGGCGGTGACGACCGAGGCGTCACGCCAGTCGAGGCCCGGCGCCCGCCAGTTCTTCTCGCTCCAGCGCCAGAACTCCTGGATCTCTTCGGTCATGTGCCGCCCTTTCCGCTAGGCCTCGCCGGCGACACGTGCGCCCTCGCCCGCCTTATCGCCCGCCTTATCGGCCGCCGCCAACGCCGCACCGAGTGCACCAAGGTACTCGGGCTGCGGCAACACCCGCAGTTCGGCGACGCCCAGGGTGTCCTTGAGCGCCTGCACGAAGCCCACGTTGTGGGCCACGCCGCCACCGATGACCACGGCTCCCTGCACCCCGGCCCGGCGCACCATGGCCGACACGCGACCCGCCATGGCGTCGTGCACCGCCCTCGCGATGTCCTTCGGCGCGGTGTTGGAGTGTATGAGGCTCACCACCTCCGACTCAGCGAACACCGTGCACTGCGCGTTCATGGGGATGGACTCGGTAGACTCCAACGAGATCTCCCCGAACTCCTTCAGGCTCACCTCGAGCGCCCGGCTCATCGCCTCGACGAACGCCCCGGCACCGGCCGCGCACTTCTCGTTCACGGCGAAGTCGAGCACCTTGCCACCCTCGTCGACGCGGATCGCGCGCGCCTCATCGGCGCCCACGTCGATGACGGTGCGCGCTTCGGGGTCGAGAGCAGCAGCGCCCCGCGCGTCGGCCGCCACCTCGGTGAGCAGGTGGCCCGCGAAGGCGATGGCCTTGCGACCCACGCCCGTGGCGGCCACGAAGGCGAAGTCGTCGAACCCGATGTCGAGTTCCGCGGCGGCCTTCTCGAGGCCGACGCGCGCCGACTCCTCCTGGTCGAACCCTGAAGACACGGTGACCCGCACAGCCACCTCGCCGTCCCGCAGGGCCACGATCTTGGTGTTCTTCGAGCCGACATCTATTCCCGCGACGATCATTCCCGTCTCCTTATCCGAGCTCCTCCTCACCCTATTCCCCCTGTAGGTCGTCGCCGGAACACCGGCCTCCGCCAAGGCGAGGCCGCGTCTCTCACGCGCCCGGGCGCACACCTCGACGCGGAGGACTACCACCCGTCGGCACATTCGATAGACTACCCTCCGAAACGCCACACTCCTGGTCACGGTCGAGCAGCGGAAGGGACCATGAAGACAATCGGTGCGGAGCTCGGCTTCTTCCTGCGTGGGAGCGCTCGTCACAGCCTGAAACTGCTGCTCGCCTACTTGGCGTTCCTGGTCGTCTTGATACTGGTGTTCTCGTGGCTCTTCGTGATCCTCAGCCAGAGGCTCGAGGGCGAGGAGCACACCTACATCTCCGGAGTGTATTGGACGATCACGGTAATGACCACACTCGGCCTCGGGGATGTCACCTTTCACACAGACCCCGGCCGGATCTTCTCGGGGCTGGTGACACTGTCGGGCTTCTTCTTCATGCTCGTTCTGCTGCCCTTTGGGATGATCAGCCTCTTCTTGGCCCCCTGGCTCGAAGAGCGGCTGCGCTATCGGCCTGCCGAAGAGCTCCCCGACGACACCCGCGACCACGTGCTCATCAGCGGATGGGACCCCGTCGCACGCACGCTGGCCGCGCGCTTGGCGGCCAAGGGCATCGACTGCGCGATGCTCGAGGAAGACGGCGAGCAGGCGCAACGTCTGGAGGCCATGGGGCTCCGCGTGGTCTACGGAATCCCCACGGACGATTCCACCTTGTCGTCAGCCCGACTGCAGACGGCCCGGGCCCTCATCGCGAACATGAGCGACACCGACAACGCGAACCTGGTCTTGAGCGCCCGAGCGGTCGCGGAGACACCCGTGATCGCTGTGGCCGATTCACCCGAGGGAACTGAGATCCTCGAGTTGGCCGGGGCGCAGCTGGTCGTCTCGGTCAAGGACGTCCTCGGGCGCTACATCGGGGTTCGTACCACCGTCCGAGGCGCCCACGCCCACGTGGTCGACACCTACGACGGCCTGCTCTTCGCCGAGATGCCGATCCTCGGCACACGTTTGGAGGGCAAGACATTGGCCGAATCCCGACTGCGGGAGCGCACGGGCGTCTCGGTGGTGGGCCTATGGCGCCGAGGTCGATTCAGCCCCGCAACCGCCGACGCCCTTCTCGACGACGAATCGGTCATCATGTTCACCGGCACCGCCGATCAGCTGGAGACTCTGGAGGCGACGACCGGGACGGGACAAGTCGCCGACCAGGTGATCATCCTGGGCTACGGGGCGGTAGGCCGATCGGTGGCCGCCTTCCTCACCGAGAACGGAGTGGACCATCGCGTCGTGGACCGCTCCCCCATGCAGGTGTCGGAAGATGTGGACTTCATCGAGGGCGACGCCAGTCGACGCGGCGTGCTGCTGAGGGCGGGCATCACCGAGGCGACCGGAGTGGCCGTCACCACCAACGACGACGGCACGAACATCTTCCTCACATTGGCCACCCGGCATCTCGCCCCACACGTGCGGATCGTCGCCCGGGCCAACCGAGAAGAGAACGTGAGCCAGCTGTACACGGCGGGCGCGGACTTCGTGGTCTCGGTGACCTCGGTGGGGGCGAGTATCATCGTGAACGCGCTCGAGGGCAAGGAGACAGTGTTCCTCACCGAGGGCGTCCATGTGTTCTGGCGAGAGGTCGGCCCGAGACTCGTGGGGAAGGACCTGGTCGAAGCCGGCGTGACCGCGGCTACGGAGGCGATCGTCGTCGGGGTGCGATCGAGCGACCACGGCGATATGCGCCCACCGGACCGCGACCTCGTACTGGAACAAGGGATGACGCTCCTCCTAGTGGGCAGCCCGCAAGCGGAGACCCGGTTCGACGAGAGCTTCCGGGTCTGAGGGGGACGTGTGGTTCAGTCTTCCTCGCGGATCTCGGTGAGTGTGATCTCCACCCACCTGATCAGCCTGTCACGAATGTCGTCCGCGACAGGAAGGAGCCCGATGCGTTCAAGCAGGGTGGGTCCATCAATGAGTCCGTCGCTCAGAAGCGTGACCACGAAAACTCGGTCCTTCTCCCGGTGAGCGAAGAGCTTGCTCGCAGCTAGGTCGTGCGCCTCGATACATAGGCCCGTATGGCCTCTCGTGCCGACCGGATGAGACACAGCGATTGTCCTCCCCAGCCAACCTTCGGGCAGTGTAGCGGCTTCAATGGAGAGGCCGTGAACGTAGAAGCCGTGAGTAGAGTGAAACTGCGACTCCTCGCCGAGCGCACCGTCGATGTGGTCGGTCATCTCAGGTCGGTTCTTCGACTGAACGTCTACTTCGATGGACGCCCTCAGGCTCGCCGGCACATCGGGGTAGCTGCCAAGAATGGCCTATGAACCGAAGACGAAGAGTTCGGTATCACCTGAGACATCACACGCTGCGCGAATGGCGTGTTCAAGCTGATCGTACCTCATCGTGCTGACTCCATCTCCAGCAGCATCCGATCCCGCTCATCGGGTGTCAGAACCGCGAAGAAGGGCGAACTCTTTCTCAACCGCTCAGCACGTGAACTCCGAGATACCAGCAGGTCTCTAAGGCGTTCAGGCGAGTAAGCTTCGAGCAGTTGCCGCCACTCACCTATGTCGCTGTTCGCGGTGCCTTGCCCGTCATGCAGGAGGCGGTTCACATGATGGAGGGCCCGACGAGACAAGGAGGGGTCGGACTTGATCAGCTCAGCGATAGCCTGCGCCATCCTGAGCGAACGTTCCGTCGACTCAGCAAGGGTCTGTGCTCCTGGCGACCGGTCGACACGGGCGTTATCTCCCGATCCCCAGATCACGACTGCATCATCCGGAGGGCTAGGAAGGTCTGCGCGCGTGAACACGTTGAGTTCTATGATGAGATCGAACCGCTTCTCCGTCCTGATCAACCGTGTGCGCAGTTCGGGTCCTATCCAGCTGACCGCCCGAGTCTCCGCGACAACATCCAGCTCTAGAGCGTGGGAGGACTCGCGGGATAGGTCTCGTACCCAGGCATCTCGAACCTCCGGCATTGCCACCGCCTGGCGCAACTCCTGGATCAACTCCTCATGCTGCTCCCGCTCCCGCTCGAACAACTGGCACAAGAGGAGCGAGTATGGATTGTTCTCCTTGGGGCCGAATTTCTGGGCACGACCGGTTCCCACCCGAGCGGCCATGCCCAGTCGTTCCAGAGTCTCCAGCGACTTGCGGGCGCCGGTGGTCGAGAGGCCTGCCATCCTCGCTGCGTCCGTGACGCTGACCGGTCCGCCTACGTCATAGAGAAGCACGCGCATCAAACGCACCAGGGCTGAGGTCCCGAGCACGGTATCGAGTGGATACCTGAGGCTGCTGCGTTGTACTCGTGGGGGACGCAACTGTTCCTTCCGTTTCTAATTAGCTACTGTAGTTCTCAATTGACCACTATAGTTACTTTCGTGTGCGATGTCCACTGGCTTGTGACTTGCGGCCCTACTGCTCAGCCACCGACCGCGCCGGTCGACTACAGCCGCCCGTTCGCGATCACGCGACCTTCCCGCCCCTCAGATGCGCGAGCAACTCTGGAAACGAGTGAACGATCTCGGGACATCCGCCGGCTTCCCGAAACCCCACGAGAACGGCTACCGCTTGCGACACACCAACTCCCCCTTCCCGATGGGCACTATCAATGCGTCCACTCGATCGTCCGACAGTGCCCAGCTCCGGTACCACTACTGACGAGCGTCACGGAACGTTCGGCATGCGCGGTGGCCGGAGGCTGGAGGCAATCCGAACTTTCCTGCGAAGCTCAAGTGCATCTACTTTCTTCTTGGCTTCGGATATTTCCTACACGGATACTGGCTTCTTAAATCTCCCGGCTTCTATTCCTTTACGCCCTTCTAGATCTTCCCAATGGGAACCACATACAGCGGGTGTTCCTCAGCTGCGCCGTTGAGCACTTCTCTTACTTCATCATCTTCGAAGGCCCCAACAACTACTGCGCCCAACCCCAATGATACTGCCTGCAAACACACATTCTGCGCAGAATGCCCCACTTCCATATGAACGTACCTGATTCCCCTATCGCCGTACGTCTTCGTGGTTCGTTCGTAAACCGCCGACAAGACGATGGAAATGGATCCCTCTCCCACCCACGTCTGCCCGAGAGCAGCAGCAGCCAGCTCCTCCCTGGCATCGCCACTCCTCGTCATCACCAGCGCGTGCTCGAGAGGCACGTACCGATACACACCTTGTTGAACTCCATCTACGTTGCCCACGACCACATACACCTCTAGTGGATACAGCGCGCCCGCGGATGGCGCCGTCCTAAGGCCCCTGCTCGGGTCGGTGATGCCTTGAGCTGCCCAGAGTAGCTGCGAGACTTCGGCGATCGTCAACGGCTCATCTTCATAGTCTCTGACCGATCTTCTTCCGAGCAGGGCTTCTTCGACCGAGGTGGCGCTACCATATTCCGGCGCGGGCAGTGGTATCTGAGCGTAGCCGGCTCCCTTGGGCGCGGGTTCAGGTTCACGTTCATCCCCCGCCGGCTGCATCAGCAGCACGGCCCCTCCTATGCCTGCCACTAGGAACACTAGGGCCAGAAGAACCACGCGGTTGGCACGCATGAGAGCACCTCCGGAATGGCGTGGCGACTACCCTACACGACGTCCCGCTTCTGGAACGCGTACATGCCCACAGCGAAGAAAGCCGCGGAGGCGATGCCGAACACGAGCCACGTCGCCGAAGCCACCTCGAGATCATCGATGACCCTGTGCGGCTCCCAGTAGTGGAAGAGCGACATCTTCGAGAGCCACGCGTAGTCGGAGTTGAGGTTCCCGAGGAGATCGGCCAGGTACATCGCCACGATGACGCCGAACGAGACGCCGATGGTGCGCCCCCCGCCGGTGGTCATAGCGGAGATCGCGAACGCCAAGCCGCCCATCGCGAGAGCGAGGAGGAGGCTGACGAAGAAGAGCAGCAGCATCGAATCCACAGGCACATCGACCCCATGGATGAAGCCCGTCACGTAGAGGGAAAGCGTTGTCACCAGGCACAAGGCGACAGCGTAGGCCATCATGGCCAGGTAGCGGGTCAACGCCACCTTCACCCGCGACACCGGCTGAGAAAGAGTCACCTCCATGGTGCCGTCCTCCACCGCCCCGGCGAGTTGGCCCGCCGCGAAGATGATGACCGCGGCGCCCACGATGAGCACCCACATCAGGCTCAGATACTCGATCCCGAGGAAGCCGCCAAGCGTGGTGAGTTGGAGCCCGGCGCCGCCGAACGCGGCCAACATCTCTTCGCTGAACATCTCCTGCGCGAGCTCGGTGTAGGCGGGGTTCTTCGCGATCAGGGGGAAGAACGCGATGATCATCCACCCGTAGGCGATGAGACCCACCGAATACCAGGCGAGAGAGATGCGGCGGAGAGTCAGCGCCGCCTTGAAGATCGTCCAGTTCATCACTGGCCCACCTCTCCTTCGATGTGGCCGTAGTACTGCAAGAAGACCGCTTCCAACGTGGCGTGCTCGATCTGGATGTCCTTGATGGGCTTCTGCATGATCGCGCGTACGGCACCGTCGATGTCGCTGGCGATGGTCGCCGTGAGGCCGTACTCGCCCACGCGTTCCACACTGGTGGTGCCGGGGATCCCCTGGATCATCGCGTCGGTCACCGGTTCGGTGAACGTGACCACGACCGTGCGGAGCGCCCTGGTCAAGAGAGTTTCCACGGACTCTTCAGCCACCACCGTGCCCGCCCGGATGATGGCCACCCGTTCACAGACCCGCTCCACCTCCGACAGGATGTGGCTCGAGAGGAATAGGGTCGCACCCGCGGTGGTGCGCTCCTCGATGATGTCGAACACCACCTGCTGGTTGAGGGGGTCGAGCCCGCTCGTGGGCTCGTCGAGGATGAGCAGGTCGGGGTCGTGCATCAGCGCGATCACCAAGGCCAGCTTCTGCTTGTTCCCCTTGGAGAGCTCCTTGACCTTGCGTCGCGGATCGAACTGAAGGCGCTCACAGAGTTCCCTGGTCGATGACCCGGGACCGCCCCGCAATCCGGAGATGTAGTCGATCATCCACTGACCGGTCTGCTTCTCGAAGAGGGACACGTCTCCGGCGACATAGCCGATGCGGCGACGCAGTTCCTGCCCGTCGACGCCGACCTCTTGGTCGAACAGATACGCCTTCCCTCCCGTGGGTCTGAGCATCGAGAGCAGGCAGCGGATGGTCGTGGTCTTCCCCGCGCCGTTCGGTCCCAGGAAGCCGTACACCTGCCCGGGCCGAACCTCGAAGGTGAGGTCTTCGATCCCGCGGCTCTTCCCGTAGTACTTGGTCAGCCCTTCACAGCGGATGACCGTTTCGCTCATCGTGTACCTCCACCCCGTTCCAGTTGTGCGCGCCCTCCATCTTTTCATAGCCGACGCGGAGAAGAAGACCTGGGGCGTCGGATCGCCGCCGCTCGGGGCTCCTCGATCGACGCCCGCCGGCTCCGCTCAGTGGTCGGCCGACACGCTTCATGAATACCGTAGCGCGTCCCGCCGTCCGTTTGAATGATCGGTCAGGGCCCCGTTCCCGCCGTGGCCGCAACCAGGAGTGCCACCAGTCCCGCAACGGCGTTCGCAGAACACCAGCCGATCCTCATAGCGTTACTCCAGAGTCGGCGACCGGCCGCCCGGCGATTGCCCTCCCAAACCCATGCACTGATGCTATGGTAGGTCAAGATCGCTCCAGGGATCCACGCCAGTTGGTACCCCCAGTCGGCGTTCATGAATAGACCAACCGCCGCAACACCATACAGCCAGCCAAGGGCGCTGTCCGCGACGGCGATCGCGTGTTCGTACACCTTGTACTCCGGAGACATCTCCCTCTCTTGCAGGCCGATCCGCGTCGCAAGGTCCCAGTTGAAGACCGAGACGAGTTGGCTGAGCCAGTGGAAGCAGAAGCCCACCACGAGAATGAGGACTCCGGCGACGATGTTCGCGTAGGGGAAGAGGGGGCTCATCTTCTGCCTGATGGGAGGATCCCTGGTCCCATTGTCGGGAGAATGCCTCCACCGTTGTCTAGCTTGTCCTGTTCCATCTTCTCATGTCTCGCCCAGACTCCTGGATCGAAACCTGCGGGCGACACGTTGACGTGTCGGATTCTGGACCGGCGGCTTCCTCCTGGGCAAGGCCGACGACCAGAGCGCAGTCCGCTATGGCCTCGGATACGCCTACGCCGCGGTAGGCAACATAGTGTCCGCCACGGTCGGCGGTCTGTGGATCGTGTTCTTCCGACCGAGTGCATTGTGGGGCACCGCCGTCTACGCGCTCATCGTCGCCGCGTTCGGCGCCTTCTGCGTGCTGCAGGCTCGGCGATCGATCAAGGGGATGAGCAACGAGGAGCTCTTCCGATGAACGATCTCGACCCGTACGAGCGCCGACTGCTCGAAGGCTGGGAGGAGGTCTTCAAGCGTGGGTAGCTGACCTTCTGGGTCCTCCTCGCGCTCCGAGACGGCCCGAAGCACATGGCCGCGATCCGGGAATGGATGGCCGACATCAGCACGGGGGCCCTGACGGTCGAGGACCGGAGCCTCTATCGCGCGCTCCAACGCTTTCACGACTCGGAACTCGTGAAGAGCACATCGGTGGCGGGAAACAGGGGGCCCGATCGAAAGCTGTATGAACTGAACCCCATCGGAGAGCGGGTGCTCTCGGCCCTCATCGAGCGCGACATCCGACTGCTCCTCAAGCCCGAGGTCGTGCGCCTACTCGAACCGCCGGCCTGACCGACGCACGTCCGACCCCTCAGGCGAGACCCGTCGCTCGCGAGGCGTCGCCGAGGTCTGTGGGGCCGTACCCCTTCATGTGAGCGCCCTCTTCGTCACGGTCAGGATGAACTCCGTCTTGCCCTCCGTGTCTGGCGGAACAGCTCGGGTCACTCCGGGTCGTACGGCACGATGGCTATCTCCTCGCGCGAGACCCGCCCGATCTTCTCTTCCAGCGTCTCCATCTCGGTCATCGCCGCTTTCCCGGTCAGCGCCGGCCCGACGCACCGCGTCGCGCCCATCTGACGTAGTCCCGGTATTCCCTGTACTCCAGCCACTTCCGTCTGATCCCCGTCGGCGTGGGGAGCATATGCACCCGCATCCAAGCGAGGACTCCGTCGCCGTCCATCGCCAGCTTCCAGGCCTCCTCGAGCAGGGGGATGCTGCCTTCACTCTGTCTCAGAACCGCCATCTCGACTCGAGCTGACGGGTCCCTTTCGAAGATAGCGCGGTGCTCAGCGCGAGCGGGCTCGAAGATTCGGAGGGCGCAGGCGCGAGATTCCTCCCCCGGGAACAGCTGTGCCAGCTTCGTCTCCACCCACCGTAGAGTCCAGTACCGGCGCTTACGAGCCTCCCAGTCCACGCGGTCCTTCCGTCGTACCGAACTGGAGCGCCCTGAGTTTGGCCTTGCGCTCAGTCGTGTACTTCCACCACGGCTTCGCGGGCGCCCCGCCCATGAACCTGGTCGCCGAGATGAACACGTCGAGCAGGCACGGATCGTGGCGTTCTCCGGTGCGGGCAGTGAGCTCGTCGAAGAGCGCATACGGGTCGCGCCCGATCAGATCCGCGGGCGCCTCGATGTCGATACGCCGCAGCTTCGCCGCGATCGCCGGCCCGATGTTCGGCAGGTCCTCCAATCGTACGAACTCCGTTCGGTCCATGTGAAGCCCCCTCGTTGCACGCGGTACGACGCCAACAATGCCGCGCTCACTCGCGACGTGATCGAGGTCCCGCTTCATGCCGCCGCTCCAGATGCGGGCCAGGTCCACATCTCTCAGGGCCTGAAGCGCCTGCCTGCGCGCCTTGCGCTGAGCGACGCCGTCCAGCTCCAGTGGTAAGGCGACGTTCTCCACAGCGGTGAGCGAGGGCAGCACGTTGTAGTTCTGGAAGACGTAGCCGACCTTCTTGCGTCTGAGCTGCGCAAGAGCCGCGGCGTCCTTCCCGCGCAGCTCCACGCCGTCCACGCGCACGATCCCGGCAGTGGCGCGCTCGAGGCCACCGGCAACACTGAGCAGCGTCGATTTGCCCGACCCGCTGGGTCCCATCACGGCGACCATCTCGCCGCGGGCGATGCTCAGGGTCACCTCTTTGAGCGCCTCTACATGAACACGACCACGAGCGTAGGTGTGCGAAACGCCGATGAAATCGACCGCCGGGTTCATTTCCTCGCCTCCGTGCCGAGCCTGTGCCGACTGATGACCGTTTGTCGCTCGTCGCGATCCCCCGCTTCGCCCGCGCCCTCTGTTCTTTCACCCTGTTCGCCGAGGCCGCGATCTGAGCGGCGTATGCGGGACTCGACGAGGTCGAGCCAGCGAACCTCGGCCTCGGCCTGAAGAATCATCGAGTCGAGAACCATCAGCCAGGCGAGATCGCTCGAAGCATCCGCTTTCGCCTTGAGTCTGGTGTAATCCTGAAGCGTGCGGATAGCCGCGTTGCGCTGTACCTGGATCACCTCGGCCACATCACCGCCCGCTCCGCGGATAGCAAGCAGGAGCTTGACCGTGACCTCGTCGCGCGGAGGGGTCGCGCGGTCGACCGGAGAGGAGAACCACTCCCTGACCAGTTCACGGCCCGCGTCCGTGATGCGGTAGAGCTGCTGTCCATCGTGGCCTTCTTCCTGCACCACGAGTCCGTCCCGCCCCAGGCGCCCGAGTGTCTGATAGACCTGACCGATGTTGAGCGACCAGATCTTCCCGGTGTTCGCCTCGAACTCGGTCTTGAGCTGATAGCCGTACTTCGGCCCGCTCTGAAGTAGTGCCAGGACGCCCTGCCTCACGGCCATCGTGTCCTCCTTGATCTGGTGGTGCGGTCTCGACGTGCCGGAGTCGCGGGGGCGGTCCGACCGCTCTTCGGTACCATACTCAGTATGCATACCGAGTATGGTCATGTCAAGAGGGCGTCTGCGGTCGTCACGCTTGACGGCGTACGCAGCGGGGTACACACCCCGTGCGTTGAAGTAAACTATCTGAAATCAGGCGCATCATGGACGAGGATCTGATCGGCCGAGTAGTGGATACCGCGGCCAAGGTGGTGGCGAGTGGCGCAGTCTCGGCCAACGGTCATGGCAATATCAGTCTGCGCGTCTCGGGGGCGGACGAGATGTATTACACTTCAGCCCCATCCCTGGACGTCGTGGGGCCAGAAGGGATAGTCCGGGTCGGCCTGGACGGGACGCTCTTGGAGGGAGATCTGCCGCCGATTCAGGCGGCGGTCGTGGCGATGCATACGGCGCTCTATCAAGATCACCCCGATGTTGGATGCGTGATTCACACCCACCCGCCGTACGCAACCGCGTTCGCCGTGGCGAACCGGGAGATCGGGTGCTGGATCGAGGCGATGGCCATGTTCGGTCTGGCCGCCGGCGTTCCGGTCGCTGCCTACGGGCCCCGAGGCTCGGAACAGGCCCTGGCCAACATCCGCGCCGCGGTGAGACCGGGTGTGCCCGCGGTACTCTTGGCCAACCACGGTCTGCTCGTGTTTCACCGCACCCCAGACCTGGCCGTGCTCGTAGTGGGCGTGGTCGAGGAGTGCGCTCGGGTGTCGATCAGCGCCCAGTCCATCGGCGGGCCGGTCGAGATCCCCGCAGTCATGCGTGCGGCCGCACTGCAGCGGGCGATGACCTTCGATATCGCCGGGGTTGTTACAGCCTGATCGCTCTCGTCTCCATGTGGTAGTCACGATCCAGCCGCCCAGCCGCCGGCAGAGCCGGGTGATCCGCGCCCGGCGCAGCCGCCATCTGCCCGTGGCACCATCCAGGAGTCGCTTGGCCACCAGAACGTGCGTACCACGATGATCTACACCCATGTGCCGAATAGGCGCGGCTGCGGCGGCCGCTGCCCACTTGACGGTTGGTAGGGCTGCCTATACTGTCTGCATATCCACGAGACGCGGCATCGTACTCGCGGGTCCGTTGCCTTCCCAGCAGGCGTCGGCGGGTTCGCATCCCGCCGCAGCTTCGTTGATACGCAGACAGCCGGGTGCTGTGTCGGTGGAGTTATGCAGACTGGATATTGGTTGTTAGTCGGACGCCACGGTCGCGCGTGAGCGTGTAGACCCACGGGGCGCCACCGCGAATCCGCGGTTCGTCGATGGAGGCTGTAATGGCACGGTTGATCTACTCCGCGATTGCCTCTCTGGACGGCTATATCGCGGACGAATCCGGTCACTTCGACTGGGCTGAGCCTGACGAGGCGGTGCATGTCTTCGTCAACGACCTTGAGCGGTCCGCCAGCACCTACCTTTACGGCCGACGGATGTATGAAGTGATGGTCGCTTGGGAGACGCTGGACTCTGACCTCGAGCAGCCGGCGTACATCGGGGACTTCGCGAGGATCTGGCAGGCTGCTGACAAGATCGTCTACTCGAAGACCTTGGAGGCCGCGTCGACGGCGAGAACCCGGATCGACCGGGAGGTCGATCCTGAAGCGGTCCGGTGGATGAAAGCGAACTTTGAGAGCGACATCATCATCGGCGGCCCCACCCTTGCTGCAAATGCGATCGAAGCCGGACTTGTGGACGAGTACCACCTGTTCGTTGCTCCGGCTGTAGTCGGTGGTGGGCTGCGCTTCCTTCCCGGCCACGTCCGGCTCGACCTCGTGCTACTCGACGAACGTCGATTCGCGAACGGCATAATCTATCTTCGCTATGGCGCGAGCGCCGACTAACAAGCGCATCAACCTGACAACCATGAGGTAGTCTGTGGAAGAGAAGCGCTTGCGTTGCAGATTATGCGCAAACCGTTAGCCGTCAGCATGGCGGCCGCGTTATACTGACCACGATTCAGGGGCTTATGCCATGGGCAAACTCGAGAATATCGAGCGTCAAATCAAGGATCTCTCGCCGCAGGAGATGGCCGAGTTGCGCGAGTGGTTCGCCGCACTTGATGCGGAGGCGTGGGACCGTCAGTTTGAAGCTGACGTTCGCGCTGGGAAACTTGATGCGCTGGCCGAGAAAGCGCTACAGGCTCATGCATCAGGAACCACCACGAAGCTTTGAATCATCACGCATCGCCGGAGTTCTGGCAGAGTTATCGCTCGCTTCCCGTTTCCATTCAGCGCCTCGCGGATCGGTGCTTCGAGCAGCTGAAACGGGACCCGAGATATCCATCGCTTCACTTCAAGAAGGTCGGTCGCTTCTGGTCTGCGCGAGTCGGCGTCCATCACCGTGCGGTCGGCGTCGAGTCCTCGGACGGAATCGTGTGGTTTTGGATCGGTCCACACGCCGAGTATGACAAGCTGATCGGCTAACCACCGCATCCACGCCGACGCGCGCACGAGCGGCGCGCGCGGGTGATGCGGGACGTTCGGTCAGATTCCCGCACCGTCACGCTGCTTGCCGCAGTGTCTCACGGAGTGTACGCTACATAGTACGATATCGCGTACAAGGAGGCCGTCATGCAGTCACTCAAACTCGATGAGGACATCCGCCCGCTGTCGGAGTTCCGCGCAAGCGTCGCCTCATTCGTCAGGCAGATCAACGAGACGCGTCGCCCGATGGTGCTCACGCAGCACGGTCGCGGCGTAGCCGTGCTCGTGGGCATCCGCGAGTTCGAAGCGATGCGGGAGCGCCTAGCCTTGTTCGAGGACATCGCGATCGCACAAGCCCAGGTTGCGGCCGGCCAGGTCGTCCCCCATGAGGAGGCCAAGGCGCGCGTTCTTGAGAAGCTCGGCGCATGACGGTCGACTGGACCGAGTTCGCTCTGGACCGGGTGGACGAGATTGCGGCACACAACGCGGAAGACGATCGTGACGCCGCCGTCCGCTGGACGATCGGGTTGTTCGAGACGGTTGACCGGCTCTCGGAGTTCCCCGAGAGCGGACGCATGGTCCCGGAGCTGGAGTAGATGCAGGAGGTTCGTGAACTCCCCTACGGTGCGTACCGGGTGTTCTACCATGTCGGTCCGACCGTGGAGGTGCTCAGCGTCCAGCACGGAAGTAGGCTTCTTCGCCCAGATGAGCTACAAGGGGACTGACCGAACCCTGGCATCCACCAGGCGCCGCTCCGCGGCGCAGCTGAGGCCACGCACGTTCGACAGATGAGCACCGGGAGCGTCAGAAATGCGTGAGGCACTTGTCGTCGTGTCCATGGTCGTGGGACTCGCGATCTTCGGCTGCTCGAGTCCTCGGACGAGCGTGGACGCTCCTCCCGCCGATGCGGCGGCGCCTGCCACGGCGGTCGGCATCGCTTTCGAACATGGGGCATCCCCGGAAGCGCTCGCACTTGTATCCGCAGCCGAAGCCCAGGTCGGGAAGACCCTTCACTACGATCCTGCATACGTGAAGCTTGACTATCCCGGCGGCGACGTGGCTCTGGAACGCGGGGTATGTACCGACGTTGTGATACGCGCTATGAGAGAACTCGATGTTGATCTTCAAGTCGAGCTTCATCAGGACATGTCGGCGAACTTCGACGACTATCCACGCAACTGGGGACTGGCCCGCCCGGACTCCAACATCGATCACCGGCGCGTACCGAATCTCCAGACCTACTTTCGCCGGACCGGCAAGTCACTCGTCGTCAGTGGGCGCCCTGAGGACTACTGGCCCGGCGACATCGTGAGCTGGGATGTTCAGGGGCGACCCCACAGCGGTATCGTGTCCACCAAGCCGGCTCCCAGCGGTGAGCGATATTGCATCGTGCACAACATCGGAGCGGGAACACGCGTCGAGGATCGCCTCTTCGACTTCAGGATCACCGGCCACTATCGACCGTTCTCCGACGCCTCGCTCACACTGCCCTCGGGTTCGGGCCAGGTAGCCTGCAGGATGCGTCCGCCACCCTCAGCTTTGGCCCGGTACATGAGATCGTCCGCTTGACGCACGGCGTGGCCTATGTCCTCAGGCGCCTCGGTGAACGTCACGGCGCCTACCGAAGCCTCCACCGCCCAGCGATCCGTCACATTCTCGGCGATGGCGGCAGCGATGCGTTCGAGAGTCACGCGGGCCTGTACCTCTTCTGTGTCGGGCATCAGGATGCCGAACTCGTCTCCGCCCAGGCGCGCGACAAGGTCGGTGGAGCGCACGGCGTCTGCGATCAATATCGCGATCCTCCTGAGAAGCTTGTCGCCCTCCTGGTGACCGAACTCGTCATTCACCCGCTTGAATCGATCGAGGTCGATGTAGGCGACGGTGAACGGACGACCATTTCGACGAACCAGAGCGATGATCCAGTCGGCACGCTCCCCGAAGACGCGCGCGTTTGCGATCCCGGTGAGCGCGTCCGTGCGGGCAAGCGCCCGCTCGCTCGCGTGCGCCCTCCGCAGACGCTCGATCAATTCGTTGACGAGCAGGAAGAAGCCGAGACGCACCGCGCTGTTCCAGTACGGGATCCACGCGGCCGAGTAGGCTGGGCCGGTCGTGACATCGAGGTACCCCCACGTGGCGGCGCTCAAGGCGGCGAGCGCCGCACCGGCGCGACGGGAGATCACGGCCCCCGCGAAAGAGACGGGGGCCAGGTAGAAGATGGAGAAGCTGATCTCTTTTCCAGTAGCCGCGTCGAGCGCGCCTACACCAACGAGGAGAGCCACGCTGAGAGATACTCGCAACGCCAGGGGCAAAGAGAGGAGTCTACGACCCCAGGTCGCCAATACCCCGGCGGCCTCACCAGGGGCACCGGTCTCATCACGAGGCGCTGCGTCCACTTCAGCTCTCACGCCATATGCCTGTGCGTCTTGCACCAGGGCCTGCCTCCTGCCATCCTCGCACCCTTCGCTCCGCCGTACACATGACGTCCCTCCAGAAGTTCGTGCGCAGATTCATTAGTCCTCCGATGTGAAGCGACCGCAGCCCGGCACAGGAAGCACGGCGCCGCAAGAGACCAAGCGTTGGCGCCGGACGTGACCGCAGTAGATGCAGGCTTCATCGTGAACGCAGATAGCCCCGCCGCACCTGGTGCACGCCCATCGCTCCTTCTCGAGGGCGACGAAGTCCTCCAGGCCGAACTCCCGGATGTGCTCGAGGTTCTCGATCATGCTCATGCCATACGTGGTGCGATAGCACGCGTCGAGCCCGCGAAGCCGGGCACATGGGGGTACCTCGGCACTCGAAGCAGACGCAGGGAGCCATCAAATCTGGACGTAGTGACTCTGGGTACTCTGTCTGCCCGGCCTTCATCGACTGGAGCTCCCCCAGCTTTGACGTCGCTGCGGCCAACCGGTAACTCGCCGGCAAACGCCCGTAGGGGCGAGCTTACCGCACGAGGCCCGCTGTTTCTGGCGGGGACCTGGTTCAGCCGGCGCCCGTGGACTCTTCGGCGAGGAACTCATCCGCATACTCCTGAAGCGCACGGCGGACGGAGCGCCTCACGTTCGAGACCCATCAGGTCATGAGTCCATGCGCATTGGAGGCTGATCTGCGGGTCATCGGGTGATTCCGCGCGCAACGACAGAAGCATCCGGCGCGCCTCTTCGAGCCGACCGGATTGCCGCAAAGGGGGTATCCATTTAGCTCCACCTATGTCTACATGTAGTGGTGGGCAAGACGAGCGGCAAGACGGGAGGGCATCCGGTGGCGGGTCACGACTACCCGCGAACGTGGGCTGAGTTCGTTCAGTGGTTTCCTGACAATGAT
>JAHJSA010000028.1 GCA_018830645.1 Actinomycetota bacterium | reverse complement strand
GCTCCCGGTGAAGGACGTCTACCTCCACCCCCTCCACCGCGGCTACCGGCGCATCCTCGGCGCTCCCGTCTGACCGCCGCGTGGCTGGTCCGGGCGCACCGTCGCCATGCTGCCTATGCAGGGGTTGGCCGAATACTTACGATCCCTCGAACCTGTCGGCCTGAATTGCCAGATTCTCCAGGGTGCTCGCAAGCGGCAAGACTAGCGCGTCGCGACGCGACCAGTCAGCACGCCGGCTCCCGTTTCCCTTGTAGTATCCATCGACCTTGCTGATGGTGGCCGGGTCGGGAGTGTAGGTGTCACCACGAGGATCGGCAGCTTTCTTGGTGACGTCCGCTTCGATGACTTCCCATTTCTTGAACCATCGAGGGTACGGGAGATCCCTGAACCGCACCGGATACAGACGCACGAATTGCTGAAGATCAAGATCATAACCTGCGATGCAGACGGTCTCCTCGTAGGTCGTACTCGGGTTCGGATACGTCTTGACGGTTACGACGATGCGCCTACGTACTGACATGCCTCAGATGCCTCACGTCGTATCCCGGCAGGGCCGGAATCAACTGGTCCGCCACGATGCTCCTGTGACAGGACGCCGGATCCTCTTCGAAACATACGAGGCAAATCCGACGCGAAGACGCCAGTTGGGCGAGTTCCTCAACGACTTCCTCCTGCTCGTCAAGTAGGCTCCTGAACTCACGGGCGAATTCAGTGAAGTCCCAGCCCGTTCGAAGCTTGTCGCGAAGCCCTCGGGGATTCCCGAGTTCCCGGTAGTGCACGTAGTCAATACCACTCTCGCGCAGACGTTCGGCTAGCCGAACTTTCGAGAATCCATGCTTGCGGCTGATTGGGACGGCGCGCACGTCAACGACGACATCAACATCCTGCTCGACAAGACGCCCCACCCACTCTTCGATGGAACAACCTTCGTACCCTATGGTGCAAAGCGGTGTCATCCTCACTCCAGATCGGTCAACTTTCGGCCTGTGGCGGATACCTGCAGGACACGACGCAAGCCTATCAAACGCAATGAAGCCCGGCATTGGGAAGGACCAAGGCATCGCCCACGCTTCGCGCAAACCTAGCAGACAGAGAATTCGCCGAGCGGACAGCAATTCCCCCGGCCTCCTCTCAAGGAAAAGCGGGGGGAGAGAAACGTTGCCGTAGGCAGCGGGCCCGGGAATCAATCCGACCAGAGCGTGCGCCCGGCGTGCCACATGGCCCAGGTGTCGCGACCGATCTGGTAGACCTTGCCGTCTCTGGTGACGAGGTAGTGGACGGACACGATCGCGTCGGGGTTGTCGGCCAGCCAGGAGAGGCAGCCGGGCATCAAGCCAGCCAGTGTCGTGCAGGACCAGCCACCGCGGCACGATGGGTTCATGGTGTTGCTGGCAGGTGTCGCTCCACGATCATCTCGGCCTGGGTACGCTCGCCGAGTTTCTCGAGCGCCTCCACCTTGGCCATGTCGACAAGGTACGCAGCCCGAGCCTTGCCATCAGCCTGCTCCATCATCTGATCAACGTCCAATCGCTCAAGACGAATCCCGTCTTCCGCATCCACGTCGCCTTGCTTCCTCAGCCCGGCGAAGCGTTCCCATTCGACGAGGAAGTGCTCATTTGCGAGATCAACTAGGCCCGTAGTCGCCTCCAAGAGATTCCGGTGCATCTCTGCCGCGTCGGGGAAGAGCAGCGCATGGCCCGCGAAGTAATGCCGCTCGATCAGACGGCAGGCTGAGGAGAACTCCCCGAGTTCGCCCAGGAGCTCCTTGGCTTGCCCGCACCAGGCGGCCACCTGCTCGCGGAATGGTGTCCGATCAAACGAGCCCCGGCCCGCCCAGAAGAAATCCGCGGCATCGGGGTCGCTCAGTGTCCAACCCCTGAGCCCGCCGAGGATCTGCCTGCGGACGCTCTGGCGTGACCGTGCCTCCGCGGCGTCGCCCACAAGCTGGAAGGGGTAGTCCGCAGCGTAGTCCACCATCTTCTCGACCCCGACGCCGGCAAGTTCGGGGGGTCCGTTGCTCTGGTGCTCGTCGACCCAGGTGTTCCAGGCTTGCCGCACCGGGCCGTCTGAGATCTCATCGTCGAGCCTTCCCTTGATCCAGCGGCTCCGCCACTTTGCGTACTCCTTCAGGCGGAGGTAGGGCCGCCCGCCGATCAAGCTGACTTCTCCCGGGAACTTCGCTAGGTGCATCTCGGCTTGTGTGAGCAGGGCCTGGGTTTCCTCGGGCTGCATCTCGTGCCCGTCCCGGAAGACCCGCGACCAAGCGAAAGGGTGATCATCGTCTGCATGCCGCACCTCGTAGCCGCGCTTCATTAGGAGCGCCCCGTACTCCGCCAGCACGAGGACGTGCCGATCGACCCACTCGCCCTCGAGTATCGGAACATCACGCAGATACTCGTGGGGCACCGTGTCGAGCCTGAGGACCTTGCCAGCCGTCACTCCGCCCGACTCCACCAGGGCCGTGAGGGCCGCCCACAGCGCCTCTGCGCGGGCGTCGAAGGCGGCGTCGGAAACGTCGGCCAGACAGTTGGTGTAGTCCTCCATGCCCACGAAGGCTTGGAAGGAGTCCTCATCGGGGAACAGGGCGCGGATCTCCTCTTCTGCGGGCACCTCGAAACTCGGAGGCGGGATGCTCGGCGGGTCGACGAAGGGGATGTGCGCGCCCCAGGGAAGCTCGATCCTGCCCTCGCTGACGTACTGCTGGCGCACCCACTCGTCGAGGACTTCCCCCTCGGCCAGGAGATCCCAGGTCTCGACCCCGTGCTTCTGTGCCGCCTCGATCGCGGCGGCTGTCTCGGGATTGAGCGGATAGGGGAACTCACGGCAGAGCCGGAAACGAAGATCGTTCATGTCTCCGCCCACGGCCCTGCGCAGGTGAAGCGTCTGGAACTGCTCCCGGAGAAGCTGACCTTTGAGCCCGAGCGTCTCGGCGCGTTCGAGCGCCCACGCATTGAGGCCGGTGGCGAGGTGGAAGAGAAAGAGCACATCCTTCTGCGCCCGGCGGATCTCCTTAAGGATGTCCTCCCGGCACCTGCCCTTCATCGCCGTCCGTACAGCTTCTGCTACCTGTCCGGGCATCTTGACGAGGGGATAGGCATCATCGGGTTGGTCTAGGAGCCAGCGTGCGTGCGCGAGCAGGCTCCCGTGCTGGTGGGCCCCTTCCAGCCAGAGGATGACTGCCTGCGTGGGACTGAGGGAACTCTCGATGCGGTCGAGTCTCCGGCGCTCGCCGCTCATGCCACCTCCCCGAAGTCATCGAGCTCATCGAGGGCCTCGTCAAACACCGGCGTGAGAACAGCTCCGTGTTCCTTGACCGCCGCCTCCAAGGCTCGCATCCGCTCCTCGTACTCACCCACCTGCTGCAGCTTAAGCGCCGTCTGCACGAGGTAGGCGAGAGCTCGGGCCCGGGCGATGGAGTTCTCCAGGGCAAGCGCATCAAGGACGGCGATCTCGAGGAGCCGTTGTAGGTCCTCGATGGTACGGACGCCCTCGAAGTCGTAGGCGCCGGCGACCGTGCGCTCCTTCCGGCGCCGGAGGCCCCCGAGGCGCCGGGCCTCGGTCGCCTCCTCTCGGTGGTTGGGGCTGTGCCAGAAACAGAACGCCTCGTCTCTTAGGGGCGTCGCCCGGCAGGGACGACCGCCTTCACGGATGAAGCTGCAGGCGCGCGCTCTCGCTACCATTTCCCTCCTCTGCCTACCTCTGCTAGTGGGGGGCCCAGGTAGGGGATGCTAGGCATTACTGCGCTCCGCGCGCTGTCCGGTAAACGCCTCCCAGCGGGCCACCACTATCGAAGCGTAGTGCTGATCGAGCTCCGTTCCGTAGCATATGCGGCCGGTTCTCTCCGCGGCGATGAGCGTGGACCCCGAACCGAGAAAGAGATCCAGCACGACGTCACCGCGAACGGACGAATTCTCAAGGCCGCGCTCGATCAGGGCCAGGGGTTTCATGGTGGGATGGGCTTCTGAGACCGAGGGCCGGGGCACCTGCCAGACGTCGGACTGGTTCCGGTCTCCACACCAGTAGTGGTCGGCTCCTTCCCGCCAGCCAAACCAAATGGGTTCGTAGATCCGCTGGTAATCAGCGCGCCCGAGGACAAAGCGATCCTTCTGCCAGATGATGGTGTCTGACCAGTGGCCGCCGGCTTCAGCGAGCACCTGAGAGACGAGCGCCCACTCTTTGGTCGACATGCATACGTACACCGCGCCGTCGACGTTCTGCATCAGGTTCTCGGCCCAGCCTCGGCAGAAGACCGCCCATTGCTCGGGGGGCAGAGCGTCGTTTTGGATGCGGCGCTTCTTCTGCCCCGGCTGCTGGCCGCCGTGGTCGCCGAGAGCGACGTTGTACGGCGGATCGCTGAAGACCATCTGGGCCTTTCGGTCATCCATGAGCCGGGCCACGTCTTCGGCCTTCGTGGCGTCCCCGCAGAGCAGGCGGTGGTCGCCCAGAGCCCAGACGTCTCCGGACTTCACCCGAGGCGCCCGCTGGGCTTCCTCGAGGGCCGCGTCCAAATCGAAGGTCTCAGGACGATCCCGCTTCTCCCGGGCGTCAAGACTTCGGAGCAGCTTCTTCAGCTCGTCGTCAGCGAACCCGGAGAGGGAGAGGTCCAGGTCCGGCACGCCCTCAAGATCGGCGAGCAATCGGGCGAGGAGTTCCTGGTCAAAGGACCCGGAGATCCTGTTCAGGGCCAGGTTCAGCACCCGGGCCTGCTCCGGGCTCAGATCCACGAAGACGACGGGCACGCTCTTCATGCCCAGGCGCCTCGCGGCGAGGAGGCGTTGATGGCCGCCGATGACCGTCCCGTCCTCCCGTCGGGCGATGATGGGATCCACTAGACCGAACTCGCGAATGCTGCGGGTCAGGGCTTCGAGCTCGTTGTCGGTGATGCGGCGGGGGTTGGCGGGGTCGGGGCGGAGAGCATCGACGGGGACCTCTTCCACAACGATTCTGGGGGGAAGAGATGGTGGGCTGGTCGTGGTCATCGGACCTCCTTAGGACGAGGGAGACGCGTAACTTCGTTGACTTCGTGGTCGCGTGGAGCCATGAATGGTCGGGGAGCGACGAACGCTGAGGAGAGAACATGCCGGGGACGTTTCTGATAGAGATCACGGAGGACCGCTCTTCGAAGCTCCTCGATCTGCGCCACCGCTTCATGTGGAGCGCCTGGCTTGACGGCACGCTTCTCGGCAAGGGGCACGCCTCTCATGCCGACCTCGCCATCGAACAAGCGCACGATCTGGTGAACCCCGATCGGGTGGAGCGGATCGAGATCGTCGAGGGGTAGGCAGGAAAGAACGAGGATCCCGTCCTCGGCCTTCCGAGCGCCCCCGAGTTCT
>JAHJSA010000027.1 GCA_018830645.1 Actinomycetota bacterium | reverse complement strand
GGAGGAGTTACTGGGCGTTTCTCTGGATTCCACCGACACCCTCGTCGATGTCTCCCTTGCCTTCCAGGCGATGCGCATCCTGGAGATCACTCGGGGCAGGCCGGGTTCCGCGCGACTGCCCTAAAACTCAGGCGCGGCCGCCCGATCGCTTCCGTCCGGGCGCGGCCGCCCGATCGCTTCCGTCCGGGCACGGCGCCCGATCGCTTCCGTCCGATCGCTTCCGAAGCTGCAGTCGCTTCCGCGATCTCAGCCGGTCGTCGGCCCTGGGTGCCTGGCCGGCGGTGTCCCGATGGTGCGCAAGATCTCCCCGTAGGTGTCGGGTCGCCGGACGCCTCGGCACGCACCTCTCCGAGCGGCCCGCCGATGAAGCTGCCACCGTAGAAGGACATGTCGTCCTCCGTGCCGACTCGGTTGACCGCGGCCACGAACAGCCCGTTCGCGATGCCGTGACTGCGGATCACCGTCTTCCAGGCCTCGCGAGTGGAGAGCTCCGGGTGGTCGGGCTCCGAGCCGATGGCGGAAGGGTAGAAGATGATCTGGGCGCCCTTCAGGCCCAGGATGCGCGATGCTTCCGGGAACCACTCATCCCAGCAGATGGCTATGCCGATGGTGCCGTAGCGTGTGTGGAAGACCGGCCAGCGGGTCGATGAGGACGCCACCGATGACGGCTAGGTCGAAGGCACCTCCGACGTTCGCAGATGTGGATGAGGTGTAGTGCATGCTGCTCCCAGGATGTCTTCGATCGAGGAGATCGGCCGTCAGGGCCGGGCGCCTGCGCCCGGCCCTGACGCTGTGCTGCCGAAGCGTCCGGCTATTCGGCCATGCTGGTGGCCGGGTTCGCCGCGGCGCGGTCCCGTATGGTGTTGGCGTCCTCGTAGGTGTCCACCTCTGCGAACAGCGCATCTACGTGGGGCTGCTTACCGAAGGCGTAGGAGAGGATCACGAACACGATCAGGTTGGCCGCGAAGCCGTACATGCCCGCGGGCCATCCACCCAGATAGCCGGGCAGACCGGCGATGAAGTCGGGGGTGTAGCTCATCCAGATCGACACGGTGAAGCCCACCACGATACCGGCCCATACCGAGATCCGGTTCGCCCGCTTCCAGAAGGCCCCAATGATGATGGCCGGGAAGAGACTGGTGAGCAGCTCGTAGGTCTTGATGGCGATGGTGATGAGCAGGGGCAGGTCGCCCATGGCGAGGAACATGGCGACAACCGACCAGACGATGATCGACCACCGGCTGATACCGAGCAACGCTTTCGCGGAGTAGGCGCGGTTGCGGATCTTCTCGACTACGTTCTTGCCGATCACGACGCCGAGTGCGGTGAGCTGGGAGTCCACGGAGGACATCTCGGCCGCCACGATCACGATGGCCGCGAAGGCCAGGAGCATGGGCCCGCCTGCGTCGCTGAAGAACACGAGGAAAGCCGACTCCGCGCCTGCGGTGTCGGTGATGCCGCCCTTGTAGTAGATGCCGCCCATGGCGAGGGCGAAGAGCAGGAAGCTCACCGTGGTGGCGATGATGGGGGCACCCCGAGCCACCAGCTTGAGCTCGCGCACGCTCTCGGCGATGAAGATGCGGTTGAAGATCTCGAGCCAGCAGTAGGCGCCGATGGCGCTGGCCAGGATGATGCCCGCCCAGTAGGTCGAGCCGTCGACCACGAGGAGTTCCGGTGCGACCCTCTCCACCTCGCGGAAGATCTCACCAAATCCGCCGAAGAGCTTCTGGGCCACGAAGATCACGCCCACCAGCACGATGACCACCGAGATGACGCCCTGCACGAAGTCTGTGATCACCACGGACTTCATGCCGCCGCTCACCACGTACCAGAGTACGAAGGCGCCGATCAGCAGAATCCCGACGCTGATGGTGAAGGGGCCAACCGTCCACACCGGCAGCGTGTTGTAGGTGACCTCGTTGAAGGCGTACCCGAAAGTCTTGAAGGCGATCACCTGCCACGGGGCTCCGATCAGCAGTCCCGCCAGCGCGAACACGACGCCCAGCCACTTGTCGCTGTACCGGAGCTCGATGTAGTCGGGCATGTTGTATAGGTTGTGGACCTTGCCCCAGATCCAGATTCGGGGCGAGATGTAGTAGTACACGACCAGGCCGGCCAGCGTGTAGATGG
This sequence comes from Actinomycetota bacterium, assembly GCA_018830645.1. Lineage (GTDB taxonomy): Bacteria > Actinomycetota > Thermoleophilia > RBG-16-64-13 > RBG-16-64-13 > JAHJSA01. The sequence goes on along the minus strand of JAHJSA010000027.1, from coordinate 44,339 downwards.
TGGCGTACTGGGCCAGCGTGCCGTACAGCACGCCGTAGCTGAAGAACGCCGTATAGATGGCGCCCACGAACCAGGTGGCCAGAACGGTGAACATGATCATGTACCACTTGAACTGCCGGCCGGCTACAGCGAAGTCTTCCATGCTGTCATGCTTGAGGGCGGCCCATTTCCGGACCACGAAGAACACGATGACGAAGTAGGCGAGGGTGATGATAAGAGGCCACCACGATGTCATTGCAGTTCCCCTCTCATCCGCTCGATTTCGAACAGGAGAACGAGGCCCAGGCAGACCAGGAACGAGATAGCGGCGATCATGAACACCACGAAGGGCATCCCGACCACCCACGGCTCGACGCGATTGATCACCTCGAACATCGGCGGCACCACGAGCCAGGCGAACATGAAGACGAAGTAGGCGAGGAACGCCCGTCGGATCGTGGTCTTCTTCATACTCTTCAACCAGGGTTTCACGGCATGTCTCCTCCTCCTTGAGGCCTAGGGGCGGCGAGCCGGTGTTCCCAAGAGTCCCCACCCCTTGTGCGTAATCGCATTATCTATCTGGATAGACAATGCGGCCTCTGCTAACCTATCAGGAAGCAGGCATGTTGCGCAATCGGCGCAAAGACACACCGAATGGGGTTTCATGGGCGAGACTTCCGACGATCAGATCGAGATGCCCCCGGTGACTCCGCCGCCACCCCTGCCGTTGCCGGCCGACGTACCTCTCGCCGCCATGCCGCCCGTGGCTCGCGCCCTTGTGGAGGCGGCGCGCAGGCTTCTCGTCGCCGAGGGTTTCAAGGCACTCTCCCTCGAAGCCATCGCTCGGGAAGCTGGAGAGAATAAGGCCATGGTGCGCTACTACTTCGGCGACAAGGACGGGCTTCTCGCCGCCCTGGTCGATTCGCTGATCAGGGATAACCAGGTGGCCGCGAACGCCGAGATGCGCGCGCTCCAGCCGGGGCCGAAACGCATCCACGCGTGGGCGGATGGCCTGGGCCGTGTCGCCGCCGACACCGAGTCGTTCTTCGCGCTGTTCAGCCTCGTGCCACATATCCTCGGATCGAAGAGGCTCCGACCTCGCATCGCCGATCTCTACGAATGGTATCGCGGGCTCAACATCGAGGCGTGCCTCCCGGGCGCCGAAGGCCACGACCGGCACGCCGCGGGCCTGGGAGCGCTTCTCACCGCCGTGGTCGACGGCATCGCGCTTCAGTCGCTGCTCGATCCGGATCGCTTCGACCCTGACGCTGCGTTCGTCGTTCTGGGCGACATGGTCGAGGCGTACGTGGAGAAGCGGCGCGAGGCTTCGGGCTAGGAGCCCGAGGCCTCGCGATGTCGCCTGGTGTCGCGCCGTTGGATCGGTTGGGTGTGATCAGGCCGCCGGAGGTACTCCTTCCGGCCACCCGCGCCGCACGAAGTAGGCGTCGAGGAGGTCGTGGAACTCCTTCTCCCCGATCGGCGGCTTGTCGTCGATGCCCTCCGTGAGGAACCGCTTGGGGATGGTGTCGTCGGCGGCGGTGAGCCCCATGGCGAAGTTCAGGCGCCGCACGCGGGTGAGCAGGTCGCCGGCCAGCTGCTGGATGGTCGGTACGTCGACCGGAGCACCGTGCAACTCCGAGGCGAGCACGGCCAGGTCGTCCCAGGTCATGAAATCGCGGTAGAAGCGGCACATGATCAAGCAGTCGTACAGGAACATACGGTCTTCGAAATCTACGAAGACCTCGACCGTGCCGGCGGCGTCTGTGTCCTTGACCATGCCCGCGAGGATGGGCTTGTAGAAGGTGGAGCGCATGTGGCAGGCGCCGCGGGGGCTGGTGGCGTAGGCGAGCGCCATGCCGCGCAGCGACCGCGGGTCGTAGCCGGCCGGCTCCATACCCTTGACGTGGATGGCCTCGTCTTCCATGCCGAACGCCGCCGCCGCGCCCCGGATGCCGCGGGAGAGGATCTCCCCGAGTTCGGTGTCCTGGGCGGCGATGTGGGCGAGGAGTTCGGAGATCGCCGTGGCGTCGCCGGGCGCGGGCCCGTCGTCGCGAATACCTCTCGAGGTGGCCCGCATGGCCAGGGACACCAGGTTGCCTGCGCTCATGGTGTCCATGCCCAGCCGGTTACACTCCTCGTGCAGGTACAGCACGTCTTCCGCCTGCTCGACCATGCAGAGCCCGCCGAACGAGTAGAGCGTCTCGTACTCAGGGCCGTGCACCACGCGCCCCTCGTGGGGGCCGCGCAGCACGGTGAGCTTGCGGCGGCAACGGATGGGGCAGGGTGGGCAGGTGCCGGTCTCAACCTTGGCCCAGGTGGGGAAGCTCTCGGCCTCGAGGTTCGCCCTGTGCGCCGCCCGTCCCGACTCCCAGTAGCCGGTGGGGAACGCCCCCGCCTCGTTCAGCACGGCCACCATCATGGGGGTGCCGAACGAGCGATACGCGTGAGCCGCCGGTGAGTCGGTGGCCAACTTCGACACGGCCTGCTTTACTCCCTGGAAGGCCTCGCCGGCTTCGGCGCGGCGGGATCCCAGCGACGTGACCGTGATCGCCTTGAGGTTCTTGCTGCCGAAGACCGCGCCGAGGCCGCCGCGACCCAGGGCGTGGTCTCGATCCAGATGCACCGAAGCCAGCACCGAGAGAGTCTCGCCCGCCTGGCCGATGACCATGGTCGACGTACGCTTGTCCACCGACTGACGGAGGGAGTCCTCCGTGGCGAAGACGTCCAGGCCCCAGAGGTCGCCGGCGGGGAGGATGGTCGCTCCCTCGTCGTCCAAGTGCACGCGCACGGGGGTCGCGGCGGCACCGCGTACCACGATCGCGTCCCAGCCGGTCTCCTGCAGCGTGCGCGCCATGGTGCCGCCCGAATAGGTCTCGAGGAAGGCTCCGGTCATCGGGCTCTTGGTGAAGGCGCCGAAGCGGTTCGAGCCTGAGAAACCGTAGGCGGCCACCTTGCTGGGCGTGAACACGACGACGTTGCCCGGAGCCAGCGGATCGACGGTCGGGTCCAGGTATCGCTCCAGCAGATCCACGCCGAGCGCCTTGCCGCCGAAACCGGCGAGGCCCGGTACGTCGAGGTCCTCCGGCGTGACGGTGCCGGAGGACAGGTCTACGAGAAGGGTTCGGGTCATGCGTAGTCTCCAAGTCTGAGGTCCGCGATCAAAGCCGCTGTGGGCCTGCCCGCTTCATCCCATCCGCGAAGCTGATAGTAGTCCTTCTTCATGGCCTCGAAGACTTCGGGGGCCAATGCCTTGCCGGAGTCCTCAAGGGGGTTGTGGATGGCGGCAGGCACGTAGTCGTCGTCGGAGGTCCAGCCCTGCTTGAGGTTGAAGAGCCTCACCAGGTTCCAGACCCTCCGGCCGAGCGCGCCGTACTCTTCCTCGGACATGTCGATGCCGACCGCTTTCAGCATGGTGGAAGCGTCCTCCGCTCCGTAGCCGATGAAGTCGCAGCCCACGAGACTCCACTCTGCACAGTTCTCGTCCTGCTCACCGATGATGAACTCGGCCTTGCCTTCCGGGCCGAACGGATCGGCGTTCTCGTCCTCCGAGAGGGCGTCGTTCGCAATCGGCCAGGAGCGCATGTGGCAGGCTCCGCGGTCGGACGTGGCATACGCCAGCGCCATGCCCACCGAGCCGCGCGGGTCGTAGGCCGGGAACTCGAGGCCCTTGATCTCGAAGACGGGCACCTTGGAGTCGTCGACGCCCCAGGCCTTGGCCGCCGCCCGGATGCCGTCTGCGAGCACCGCTCCGAGGCCGCGGCGGTAGGCGATGTCCTCGGTGAGCTTCGCCTGCCCGTGCGAATCGCCGAAGCGGATGGGATCGTCGATGTAGCCGTTCTCCGCGGCGTCCATGGCGAAGGCCACGGCTGCGCCCACAGAGATGGTATCGAGGCCGAGGTGGTCGCAGAGCTCGGCGAACTTCACGATGTTCGAGAAGTCACCGTTGCCGGTGTTCGAGGCGCCCAGACCGATCGTCTCGTACTCGAGCTTGTCGGCTTCCGCGCCCGGGAAGGCACCCTCGCTCGCCTTCACATGCGGGCCACAGTTGACGGGACAGTTGTAGCACCCTTCGCGTGACACCAGGTTCTCCACGACCGGCTCGTGCCCGATCAGCGCCGCCGCGTCCTCGAAGGAACCCGAATGCCAGTTGCGAGTGGGCAGCACGTTGACGCCGTTGGTCCAGTCGACGATCGCGGTGGTGCCTGCGTCGGCGAGCCAGGAGGAAGCGGAGTCCGGTTCCATGATCTTCGTCGACAGCGTCTTGCGCAGTGCCTTGCCCTGATCGTCGAGGCGTGGACCTTTGCCGCCGGCGATAGCGATGGCTTTGAGGTTCTTCGAACCCATCACGGCACCCGGGCCGCCACGACCGTTGAAGCCCGAGCGGCCGCTCTTCGTGCTGCCAACGTTGTTGCCGATGGCCGCCGTGAACACGGTGTTCTCGCCGGCCGGCCCGATGGCGGCCACGCGGTAGTCCGCGAACGTCGGATCGTCATCGACCTCGGCGATGCCCTTGCCCGCGAGATGCGTGGCGTTCTTGATAGCGGCCCCGTCGGGCGTGATCTCGAGATACGAGAGCCGATCGGCCTTACCGGTGATGATGATGCCGAGTAGATCGGCCTTGCGGAGCTCCCAAGCGAAGAAGCCCCCGGCGTACGTGTCGAGGAAGCCGCCGGTTGCCGGGCTCTTGGTGACCACGGCGTGCCTGCACGTGCCGGGGAAGAGGCCGGAGACCGGACCGGTCATGAAGATGAGCAGGTTCTCGGGGCCGAGGGGATCGACGTCGGCGGGAAGCTCGCTCGCCAGGTAGTGGGCCCCGAGGCCTTTTCCGCCGAGGAACTGCTGGATGAGCTCGGACGGCACGTCTTCTCTGACCGCCGTGCCGGCCGTGAGGTCAACTCGTAGGATCTGATACTGCTCCATGCTGCTCCCTCCCTTTTCTGTTCGACTTCCAGGCGAGGCGATCGCTTAGGCCAACCCAGCTTCGGCGGCCACCTCGCGCAGCGACGTGCTAATGATATCGAGACCGCGGTCCAGGGTGGCGTCGTCGATGACGAGGGGCATGAGCGGTCGTATGACGTTGCCGTACGTGCCCGCCGAGATCATCACGAGACCCTTCTCGACGACCCGGCTCACCAGGGCCTTGGTCAAGTCGGTGGCCGGCGTCTTCGTCGCGCGGTCGGTGACGAGCTCCATGGCGACCATCGCTCCGAGGCCACGCACGTCTCCCACCACCTCAAGGTCGTCGCGCAGCGCGTTGAAGGCGGCTGTGACCCGCTCTCCGATCGCCTGGGCCCGCGCGATCAGGCCTTCGTTCTCGATGATGTCGAAGACGGCGAGGGTCGCACGGCAGGCGCCGGGGTTGCCGCCGTAGGTGCCGCCCAATCCGCCGGCGTGCGGCGCATCCATGATCTCCGCGCGCCCGGTCACGGCCGAGAGCGGATAGCCTGCCGCCATCGACTTGGCGGCGGTCAGAAGGTCGGGGGTGACTCCCCAGTTCTCGATGGCGAAGAACTTGCCGGTGCGGCCGAAGCCGGATTGCACCTCATCGGCGATGAAGAGGATGCCGTACTCTTCGCATGTGGACTTGATCTTGGGGAAGTACTCGGGCGGCGGGACCACGAAGCCGCCTTCACCCAACACCGGCTCCGCGATGACCGCCGCCACTTCTTCGCCGCCCACGTAGTTTTTGAAGGCGTCGGAGAGCAGGTCGGCGCAGGCGGCGCCGCAGCCGGGGTAGTCGAGGGCGAGGGGGCAGCGGTAGCAGTAGGCGTAGGGCAGGCGGTACACCTCGGGAGCGAAGGGCCCAAAACCCTTCTTGTAGGGCATGGTCTTGGAGGTGAGCGACATGCCCATGAGCGTCCGCCCGTGGAAAGCGTCTTCGAAGGCGATCACGGCGTCGCGCCCCGTCGCGTAGCGCGCGATCTTCACCGCGTTCTCCACTGCTTCAGCGCCGGAGTTCAGTAGGATCGTCTTCTTGGCGAAGTCGCCCGGCACCACCTCGTTCATCTTCTTGGCCACTTCGACGTACGCCTCGTACATGACCACGTGGAAGCAGGTGTGGGAGAAGAGCGCAGCCTGATCCTGCACCGCCGCCACCACGCTCGGGTGACAATGGCCCACCCCCATCACGCCGATGCCGGCGGCGAAGTCGAGGTACTCGTTGCCCTCTACGTCGGTGATCGTCGAGCCTTTGGCGCTCGCCGCGAACAACTCGGTCACGTTGAAGGGGCCGCGGGGCACGTGGGTGTCGCGGGCCTGCTTGAGCTCCTTGTTGGTCATCGTGCTCTCTCCTGTCTCCTGGGTCGGACCGTGGCGCGGTCTCTGGTCGTCGTGTCCGGTCGTGGTGCCGGTCGTGGTGCCGGTGGTGGTGCCGGTGGTGGTGCTCATCGGCTTCGAGTTCCCCGGCTCCACGCGGCGTCCATGGTGTCGAGGAGCAGTCGTGCGGCGAGGGTCGAAGTGAGTTGTGCGTGGTCGTACTGGGGGCTCACCTCCACGAGATCGATACCCTGCACCCGGCCGTGCGCGGCCACTGCGCGAATCAGTTCGCGGATCTCGATGTAGCCTAGTCCCCCCGGCTCCGGGGTACCCGTGCCGGGCGCGACAGAGGGGTCGAACACGTCTATATCGATGGAGAGATAGAGGGGCGCGTCGGCCGGGACAGACCCCAGCACCGCGGCGATGCCCTCAGCCCGAAACCGCGAGCACGTGATCACGTTCACGCCGCGCGAGCGTGCCTCTTCCCAGTCGGCCCGGCCGCTGTTCAGGCCCCTGATCCCCAACTGGGTGACGCCGGTCACCAGCTCTTCCTCCACCGCGAGGCGGATCGGAGTGCCGTGAGCGTGACGAGGCAGGTAGGAGTCGAAGTCCATGTGGGTGTCGAGGTGCAGTAGATGGGGCTTCGGCGTGGGTCCCTCGGCGAACGCCCGCAGTATGGAGGATGTCACCGAGTGATCGCCTCCTATGCACACCGGCATGGCGCCCGCCTGCAAGATGGCCCGCACCGCGTCGGTCATCGCCGCGCGCGCGGAATCGCCGTCGCTCGGATCGATCGGTACATCGCCGAAGTCGGCTACCCGGGCGCCCTCGAGGATCGAGCGGCCGAGTTCGACATCGAAGAGTTCGACCCCGCCCTCGTAGGAGTAGAGGGCAGAGGCGTCGCGGACGGCCCGTGGCCCGAAACGGGCGCCCGGCCGGTTCGATGTGCCCTGGTCGTAGGGGATGCCGAGGATGACGAAATCCAGTTCCGACAGCGACGCCACGGTGGCCACGGGGAGCTTGAGGAAGGTGGCGATGCCCACGTAGGGCATCGAGCCCGGATGGCCGGGAAGCACGGTGGGTCCCTCGTTCGCTGACGGATCGCTCATGTCGGTATCGTCCCCCTTGCGTGGTGCGCGTCTCCGGTTCCGCACGGAGGCATGACTACGCTACCAAGAAGAACCTGGGCGGTTGACTGTTGGAATGCACTCTTTTAGGGGCGGCCGTTATGGTTCGCCACACCGGTGCGCCTGGGAGGAACGGCTTAGCTCGGCGCGCCGGCGGCGGGTCCGAGTACTCGCCTGATCTCGCGCAGCAGATCTTCCCGGTCGAAAGGCTTCTGGAGGAATCCGACGGCGCCTGCCTCCATGATGATGGTCGCTTGTCTGTCGACCCTGTATCCGGAGCAGAGGACCACCCGCACTTCCGGGTCTTTCTCGCGAAGGAGTTCGAACGTGTGGAATCCGCTCACGTCCGGCATGATCATGTCGAGGATCACCAGATCGAAGCCTTCAGCGTCGGAAGAGAAGATCTCCACCGCTTCCTTGCCGCCGCCCGCTTCGACCGCGGTGAAGCCGACGGCCGACAACCAGCGAACGTAGAGGCGTCGTATGGACGCTTCGTCGTCGACGACGAGCACGCGTCCCTCCGCCCTTCGGCACCGGCCCCGGCGCTCATCGTGATGGCTCCGCGATTCTGGGGGCCCGCACTCGGCTCTCCTCGTGCGACTTCGTGTGGGAGTGTGGTCTCATACACCTCAAGTATAGCGTTGTCCGGACCGGCGTTCTACGCCGCGACAAGCGGCCCCGCGGGTGTTTCGGCCTTGTTAGCCTTGGTGAGTATCTAGTACACTCCAGGCCCGTCATCGGGTGGGCCCTGCGCGGCCCGTGGTTCGCGCGTGGTACGGTCGTCGAGAGTTCGGAGAGAGTGATGCCTAAACGCAGCGATCAGGTGAGGCAGGGTCCGGCGCGGGCGCCGCACCGGTCGCTGCTCTATGCCCTCGGCCTCGATCCGTCGGACAGCGCCCGGCCCATCATCGGCGTGGCGAACTCGTATAACGAGCTCATCCCGGGCCACATGCACCTGCGCTCCATCGCCGAGCAGGTGAAGTTCGGTGTCTGGCAGGGGGGTGGCGTCCCTCTGGAGTTCAACGTCATCGGGGTGTGCGACGGCATCGCCATGAACCACACCGGCATGAACTACTCGCTGGTCTCCCGCGAGACCATCGCCGACTCTATCGAGATCATGGTCGAAGGGCATGGACTCGATGGCTTAGTTCTGATCCCGAACTGCGACAAGATCGTACCCGGCATGGTCATAGGTGCGGCTCGGCTCGACGTGCCCGTCGTCGTGGTGTCGGGCGGCCCGATGCTCGCCGGCGATTTCCGGGGCAAGAAGGTGGATCTCAAAGACGTGTTCGAAGCTGTGGGCCAATACTTCACCGGGGCCATAGACGCGGACGATCTGGCCGAGCTCGAGGAGTCGGCGTGTCCCACCTGCGGCTCGTGCGCGGGCCTCTTCACGGCGAACTCGATGAGTTGCCTCACCGAGATCCTCGGGTTGGCCCTGCCCGGCGACGCGACCATCCCGGCTCCCTTTTCCGCCCGCCTCGCGCTTGCGCGGCGATCGGGGGCTCAGGCGGTCGCGGTGGCCCAACAAGGATGGGGCGCCCGCCGCTTCCTCTCTCCGGTCGGGCTGCGCAATGCGCTGGCCATCGACGCAGCCCTGGGTTGCTCCACGAACACGGTGCTGCATCTGCTCGCCATCGCCTACGAGGCGGGGGTCGACCTTCCCATGGAGTCGTTCAACGAGGTCACGGGCGTCACGCCGCACCTAGTGAAACTGTCGCCCTCGGGCCCCGATCATATGGAAGACCTGCATAGGGCCGGCGGCATCATGGCGGTGGCCAAGCGCCTCGCCGAGGGCGGGCTCATCGACGGTTCGGCGCCGACGGTCTCCGGACACTCGTTGGCCGATCAGTACGCAGCGGCGACCATCCGCGACGAAGCGGTGATCCGTCCCCTCGCTACTCCGCACTCTCCCACCGGAGGGCTGGCCGTGCTCTACGGGAATCTGGCTCCCGGCGGGGCCGTGGTCAAAGAGGCCGCCGTGCTCCCCGGCATGCTCAGGCATGAAGGGCCGGCGCGAGTCTTCGACGACGAGCGCAGCCTGGTGGCGGCGATCGAAGCGGGTTCGATCAACCCCGGCTCCGTGGTGGTGATCCGCTACGTCGGGCCGAAGGGCGGACCGGGCATGCCCGAGATGCTCACGCCCACGTCGGCCCTGGCCGGCGCAGGCCTCGACGACAGTGTGGCCCTGATCACCGACGGCCGGTTCAGCGGCGCGAGCCGGGGCGCCAGCATCGGGCACGTGGCTCCCGAAGCGGTCGATGGGGGCGTCATCGCGCTGGTCGAAGACGGCGACACGATCCGCATAGACATCCCGGCGCGCCAGGTGACCCTTGACGTCTCGGACTCCGACCTGGAACAGAGGAGAGCGGCCTGGAAGCGTCCCGAGCAAAGGCTCTCGGGCGTTCTGGCCCGCTATGTAGCCCATGTCTCCGGAGCAGACCGCGGGGCCGTGCTCACGCACGGTGGTCCCACCGCGGTCGAGCGTTAGGCGGGCCGACCCACCGAGGGTCCGGTCGTACAGAACACCCGCCTTCCACCCCAGTCCGAACGGGCCTTCTGTCGACACCTTAGAATCCGAGACGCGAGGCATACCACACGATGAACGGAGCCACAGCCATACTTGAATCACTCCGACGCGAGGGCGTCGAAGTGGTGTTCGGCTATCCCGGGGGGAGCGTCATACCGTTGTACGACGCTCTCTACGATTTCGAGATCGACCACATCCTCACCCGGCACGAGCAGGGCGCGGTGCACGCCGCCGACGGCTACGCTCGGGCCTCCGGCAAGGTGGGCGTGTGTATCGCCACGTCGGGGCCGGGGGCCACGAACCTCACCACCGGTATCGCGAACGCCTACCTCGACAGCGTGCCCTTGGTGGCCATAACCGGTCAGGTGCGCACGAACCTCATCGGCACCGACGCCTTCCAGGAAGCCGACATCCACGGCATCACCCTGCCGATCGTGAAGCACAGCTATCTGGTCAAGAACGCCGCGGATCTGCCCTCCGTGCTCCACGAGGCTTTCTACATCGCCCGCACCGGCCGCCCCGGGCCGGTCGTCGTGGACATCCCCGTCGATCTGACCATCGCCGACGTGGAATACGACCCGGATGGTGCTCAGAAGATCGACCTTCCCGGTTACCGGCCCACGGTGAAAGGCCATCCCAAGCAGATCAAGGCTGCGGCGCAGGCCATCGCCGAGGCCGAGCGTCCGGTGATCTTCGCGGGTGGGGGCGTCATCTCCGCGGGCGGATCGGAGCAGCTGCGCGAGCTGGCTCTCCACGCGCATATCCCGGTCACCACCAGCCTCACCGGCATCGGGTCATTCCCCGAGGACAACGAGGAGTTGTCGTTGGGCATGCTCGGCATGCACGGCACGCGCTACGCCAACTACGCGGTCACCAACTGCGATCTGATCCTGGGTGTGGGCGTTCGCTTCGACGACCGCGTCACGGGGAGGATCGCGGCTTTCGCACCGGGCGCCAAGGTGGTGCACATCGACGTCGACCCGGCTGAGATCTCCAAGAACGTGGCGGTGGACGTGCCCATCGTGGGCGACGCCAAGAGCGTGCTCGCGGATCTGCTGGTGCAGCTCAAGAAGCACGAACTCTCCCCCGAGCGGCACCTGCCCTGGATGAGGCAGGTGGCAGACTGGAAGAAGTCGCACCCCATGACCTTCCGCCGGGAAGAGGACGGGGAGATCATGCCGGAGTTCGTGGTCAAGACCATCTCCGACATCACCAAAGGCGAGGCGATCATCTGCACCGAAGTCGGGCAGAATCAGATGTGGGCGGCCCAGTACTCCCGGGTCACCCGGCCACGGCACTTCATCTCCTCGGGCGGCTTGGGCACCATGGGTTTCGGTTTCCCGGCTTCCATCGGTGCGAAGATCGCCCGTCCGGACGCCCTGGTAATCGACATCGCCGGCGACGGCTCGTTTCAGATGAACATCCAAGAGCTGGGCACGGCCATGAACTACCGTATCCCGGTGAAGGTGTGCATCCTGAACAACCAGTACCTTGGCATGGTGCGGCAGTGGCAAGACCTGTTCTGGAACAAGCGCTACAGCGCCACCTGCATCGCCTGCCAGCCTGACTTCGTCAAGGTGGCCGAGGCCTACGGGGCGCAGGGTTTCCGGGCTACCCGGGCCGACGAGGTGGAGGAAGTGCTGCGCGTTGCGTTTGCGTCCGACGAGCCCGCGGTCATCGATATCCGAGTGAAACGTGAAGCGAACGTGTGGCCCATGGTGCCTGCGGGCGGGGCGATCGACCAGATGCTGGGGGAGGAGGACCGATGAAGCACACGCTCTCCGTGTTGGTCGAGAACAAGCCCGGCGTGCTCAACCGGATCTCCGGGCTGTTCGCCCGGCGTGGGTTCAACATCGACAGCCTTGCGGTGGGTGAGACCGAGGATCCGAAGTACTCGCGCATGACCATCATGGTCGATGGTCAGGATCAGCCGCTCGAGCAGGTCACCAAGCAGCTGCACAAGTTGATCAACGTGATCAAGATCACCGACCTCGACCCGGCGACGAGTGTCGACCGTGAACTGGTGCTGGTGAAGGTCAAGGCCACTGCCGAGAACCGTTCTGAGATCATGCAGATCGCCGAGATATTCCGGGCGAAGATCATCGATGTGTCGAAGACTATGCTGGTGATCGAGGTCACGGGCACGCGTGAGAAGGTGGGCGCCATCATGAAGCTCTTGCGCCCCTTCGGCATCGTCGAGTTGGTGAGAACGGGGCGTGTTGCCATGAGTAGGGGGACGGAACTCACATAAACCACGAAGGTGCTGCAGCGGGCCGCGCGGTCGTCGCACGCGAGGGAGCCCGAAAGAGGTCAGGCGACAGAAGTATCATTCACACGATCGGCAGGGAGGACCAGATGTACTACGACAAGGACGCAAGCCTCGAGCTTCTTCAGGGGAAGACCGTGGCTGTGATCGGTTTCGGCAGCCAGGGCCACGCCCACGCTCAGAACCTCAAGGACAGCGGGGTCTCGGTCGTGGTGGCCGAAAAAGAGGGCTCACCCGGCTGGAAGCGCGCGCAGGATGCCGGTCTCGAGGTGTTGCCCACCTCCGAGGCGGCCGCAAAGGGCAGCATCGTGATCATGCTGGTGCCCGATCAGGACCAGAAGGTCATCTACGAGCGCTTCGTGCGCGACAATCTGTCCGACGGCGACATGCTCATGTTCGCCCATGGCTTCAACATCCACTTCGAGCAGATCGTGCCCCCCGCGGGCGTGGATGTTGCGATGGTTGCGCCCAAGGGCCCCGGCCACCTCGTGCGCCGCATGTACGTGGAGGGCGGCGGCGTTCCGGGTCTCGTGGCCATCCATCAGGATGCGACGGGCAAGGCCAAGGACTTCGCGCTGGCGTACGCCAGGGGCATCGGCTGCACCCGGGCCGGCGTGATCGAGACCACCTTCGAGGAGGAGACCGAGACCGATCTCTTCGGCGAGCAGGCCGTGCTCTGCGGGGGCTGCACCGAGCTGGTGCGCGCGGGCTTCGAGACTCTGGTGGAGGCAGGCTACCAGCCTGAGATCGCCTACTTCGAGTGCCTGCACGAGCTCAAGCTGATCGTGGACCTCATGTACGAGCACGGCATCAGCGGCATGCGCTACTCGATCTCCGACACGGCTGAGTACGGCGACGTGACCCGCGGCCCGCGCATCATCAACGAGGACACCCGTGACGAGATGCGGCGTATCCTGGGCGAGATCCAGTCGGGCGAGTTCGCCCGAGAGTGGATCCTCGAGAACCAGGCCGGCCGCCCGGTCCTCAATGCCCTTACACGCCGGTCCGCGGGTAGCGAGATCGAGGTCGTAGGCAAGAAGCTCCGCGGCATGATGAGTTGGATCTCAGGCGGCGGAACGCTGGAGTAGTCACCCGCATCGGGTGGCGGCGGCGCGTGGTGGGAACGGCGCCGCCCGTCGCCTGACCCGCGTACAAGGATGGGACTGTACAGCCGTACAGTCCCATCGTATGCTTAGCCTCCAGGGGTGCCTGAGATCCGGCTGTTCTCGTTTCGATCGCCCGATCGGCGAGGGTTATGGGAGGGAGTCAAGACATGGCTACAGAGAGTGGCAAAGCCCGCGTACTTGTCAAGGAGAAGATCTCGGCTGCGGGCATCGAGTTGCTGCGCGAGCAGTTCGATGTCGATGTGAACACCGAGATGACCGACGCGGAGTTGAAGGAGCGTATCAACGACTACGACGCGCTGATCGTTCGGTCGGCCACCAAGGTCACGGCCGACATCCTCGAGAACTCCACGAGGCTGCGTATCATCGGCCGGGCCGGTTCGGGTGTGGACAACATCGATGTGAAGGCAGCCACGAAGAAGGGCATCGTCGTGGCCAACGCGCCGGAGTCGAACGCGATGGCCGCGGCTGAGCACGCCGTCGCTCTCATGATGGCGCAGGCGCGTCAGATCCCGCAGGCTCACGCGTCCCTGAAGGCGGGGAAGTGGGAGCGCTCGAAGTTCGGTGGTGTGGAGCTTACGGGCAAGACCCTGGGGCTCATCGGCCTCGGTCGCATCGGCATGATCGTGGCACAGCGGGCCAAGGGTCTGCGGATGGAAGTGATCGCCTACGACCCTTACGTGTCGAGCGACCGCTTCCGTGAGAACGGCCTCGAGCAGGCCGTCGATCTGGACGCCGTGTACGCGAAGGCCGACTTCATCACGGTGCATCTGCCGAAAACGCCCGAGACCTTGGGCATCGTCAACGACGAGGCGTTCGCCAAGATGAAAGACGGCGTACGCATCGTGAACGCGGCGCGCGGCGGCATCGTCGATGAAGACTCGCTTGTGCGGGCGCTACAGTCGGGCAAGGTAGCTTCGGCCGGCCTCGACGTCTACTCGCAGGAGCCGCCGCCGGCCGACTTCCCGCTCCTCGCCTTCGACAACGTGGTCGCCACGCCGCACCTGGGCGCCTCCACCGAGGAGGCTCAGGACAAGGCCGGCACCATGATCGCCGAACAGGTGGCCGCCGGGCTTCTTGGGCAGTTCGTGTCGAACGCTGTGAACATCCCGTCGGTCTCGGCTGAAGACATGGAAGCCGTGGGGCCGTTCCTGCATCTCGCCGAGACGGTCGGCAAACTGATCATGGCTCTCGCCGACGGGCCCGTGGAGGAGTTCACGGTGCAGTACGAGGGTCAGATCGCCGAGCAGGACACCCGCCTGCTCACCGTCGCCCTGACCAAGGCGCTGCTCGAAGGTCGCGTGGAGGACGTGGTGAATTACGTCAACGCGCCGTCTATCGCCGAAGAGCGGGGCCTCAAGATCTTGGAGGTGAAGGATCGTCGCTCGCGCGACTTCACCAACCTCATCACCTTGAAGGCCAAGGGCCCGAAGGGCGAGTTCTCAGCCGGCGGAACCACGTTCGGGCCGAAGCACCGGCCGCGACTGGTGCAGGTGTACGGCCACGACATCGACATCGAGCCGTCGAAGCACATGGCCTTCTTCCGCTACGAAGACGTGCCGGGAATGATCGGGCGTGTCGGCACGGTGCTCGGCTCGCGTGGCATCAACATCGCGTTCATGAACGTGGGGCGCAAGAAGACCGAAGGCGCCGCCATCATGGGCGTTGCCCTGGACGATCCGATCCCGCAGGCGGTACTCGAGGAGATCCTCGCTCTGGACGGCTTCTCCGAGGCTCGGGCGGTCGAGCTGGAGTAGAGCCCACGATCGATCCGGCGATGTCCGAAGTGGAACACCGGATCGCAGCGTCACATGACGGGGGCCCGGAACCGGGCCCCCGTTTCTTTGTACGCCCGTCGTGCCGCGCGGGCCGCGTCGTGGCCCCCGTCGACCCGGGCGCGGATCGTTCAGCAGCAGGTCTTCCCTGCCGCGGCCGAGTCTTCGCCATCGCCCTCAGACTCCTCCGGCGGCCGGGTGCTGTTCGGGTTGCCCAGCGACTCCCACACGCCCTCCCACGGGCCGTCGGGGCGGCGTCTGAGGCCGGTGACCCGGCTCCGCGGGCCCCGCAACTCCGTGAGCCCGCCATGATTCGACGAGCCGCCGGGCGAGGCGGCGCGACTCGGGAGTAGCGCTTCCGTGGCCCGCCCTGGTGCGTTCGATAGGGAATGATCGCCCGAAGAGCGCCGCAGGTCGTCGGAGGCCCAGGTGCGCCGGAAGACGTCGAGACGGCGTGTAGCGGGCTCGAAGCGGAACTTGACCTGGCTGGCTCCATCGAGGTTCCGCTCGATGCCGAATACCGCGTCCCCGGCTTCCTTGGCGCGCTGCTGGTGGGATACCACGAGGAGTTGACGGGTCTCTGCCACCGAGTCGAGCACCTTCTGGAGGCGACGGATGTTGGTGTCGTCGAGGGCGGGCTCCACCTCGTCGAGCACGAAAAGGGGAGCCGCATGCTCCTGGAAGACGGCCAACGCCAGCGAGAGGGCGGCCAGGGAACGCTCTCCGCCCGACAGCGAGCTCACGCGGTCCAGCACCTTGCCCGGCGGACGGACCATGACCTCGACGCCGGCACTATCGACGCCCGAGCCAGCGCCGCCCTCCGCACCATGGCCGCCGCCCGAGCCGCCGCCCGAGCCGGCGCCGGCAGCGCCGTCACCGTGCCGCTCGAACGGGAGAGAGGCTTCGCCTCCTGGGGCCAGCAGTTCGTAGTAGTCGCGGAAGCGGCTCTCGATGCGGGCGTGGACCTCGGCGAACGTCGAGGCCATCCGTCCCGCCAGAGCAGCCGCCTCCGTAGCGAGCGAGCGGAGTGCTTCCTCCGCGGCTCGTATCTGCCCATCGAGCTTCCGGACGCGGGCGATCGCCTGTTTCAGCTCCTCGGGCGCCCCGGTGTTGGTGGGACGCACCGCGCGCAGTGATTCGACGAGCTCATCGAGTTCGGTACGCACGCTGGTCCAGTCGCGGTGCGCCGACGCATCGGTGGGTGTGGGCAGGTCGAGGGCTTCGAGTAGAGACACCGCGTCCGGCGCAGATGGGCCGGTGCGGTCCCGGGTCTCGAGCGCCAAGAGCACGGCGCCGGCTCGGAGGTGCGCGACGCGCTCTTCGAGCGACCGGGCCTGCTCGAGGGTCCGAACAGCCTGCTCAAGTTGGGCCACGTGCTCCGTGACCTCCTCCCGCTCGCCTAGCAGGTGCTCGTGTCGCAACCGCAGGGCGGCGGTCTCTTCGACGACTCTGTCCCGTCGTGCCCCGAGATCGGGCACGCCGGCAGCCTCTTCGATCAGCCTCCTCCGAGTGCTCGCGTCGATCACGAGGAAGCGCTCGAGCTCTCCCTGTCGGATCACGGCGACGGGGGGAGATGCCACACCGGCCTCGGCGAGAGCGGCGCGAACCTCTGCACGGGTGACCTCGACGCCGTTCAGAACGAATGCCTTGGCGCCGTCCGCGTGCAGTCGGCGGGTGATGGTGAGCATGCCCTCGGGCAGTTCGCGCGAGTGCTTGGCCGGGTGGCCGTGCTTGCAGGCGTCCATGGATAGCCCGTCCGGCGCCCGGGTGCGTATAGGTCTGGGGTCGAGGACCGCGCTGACCACTCCTACGCTCATGGGAAGGAGTTCGTCGGTGCCTGCGAAGACGAGGTCGGCCGTGTCGCGAAGGCGAAGTGAAGAGAGATCGTCCTCTCCGAGTACCCAGGCTACCGCATCGGTGAGGTTACTCTTGCCGCTACCGTTGGGCCCCACGATCACGCATACTCCGGGGGCCATCTCAAGCCCGGAATACTCCGGAAAACTCTTGAATCCTTCGACGTACAGGTGCTTCAGATACATGCCGTCTCCCTACTCCGGCGTCGCGCCCAAGGCCGCGACGTTCCGCGCCGGTCGATCCTGTCGCGCCCCCCACAATCGGCGGAGAAGTGGATGTTACTCCCTCATGAGCGCCCTGGTGGCGGGGCTCTGGTTCGAGAGGGCAGACGTACGTATGTGAACCATCAGCGCGCGCGTGGCTACGGAGGCATAGCGGTCCCTGTTGCGGATGAGGTTGAGGTCGCGGGTGAGCGGCTCCGTGAACGGCACGAGCACGAGCGTGTCGTCGTCGGTGGGCCGCAAGGCCATCCTCGGCAGCACCGAGATCCCAAGATCGTGCCGCACGAAGCTCTTCACCGAGTCGAGACCGCCGGTCTCGTAGGCGACTCTCGGCTCGAAGCCCGCCCTCCGGCAGGCCTCCGTCACATGGGTCCCGAGGGTGAACGCCCCTCCGAGCATGATGAACGGCTCGTCCGCGAGTTCCGTGAGCGATACCGAGTCTCGCGAAGCCAACCTGTGGTGGGCGGGAACGGCCAAGAGCAGGTCTTCGGTGAGCAAAGGAGTGACATCGAGGTTCTCGGGCGAGTTGGGATCGGCGATGATGGCCAGATCGGCCGAGCCGTCTCGCACGCCGCGCTCCAATGCGGCCGCGCCGCTTTCGAGGAGCGAGACCGTCACGCCGGGGAAGTTCCTGTTGAACGACGCGAGGACCGAGGGCACGATGTAGGCGGCGGCGCTGGGGATGCACCCGAGGCGCACACTGCCGGTCATCACCCCGAGCCGGTCCTCCATCACGCTGGATGCCTCCTCCACCTTGAAGAGCACCATCTGTGCCAGTGGAAGGAAGGTGTGACCATCGACGGTGAGCGAGACCTTGCGGCTGGTGCGGTCGAAGAGGCGGGCGCCCAGTTCGTTCTCGAGCCGCTTGATCTGGTAGCTGAGGGCCGGCTGCGACACATGAAGGCGCGCGGCTGCTTCCGTGAAGTTCTTCGTGTCGGCGACAGCCGTGAAGTATCTGAGTTGCGTCAATTCCATGGCCGGCTCCCCAGCAGCGCGGACCGCGACGACCCCTGCCAGAGGGCCCCGAGCGTCCCCTATCGATCGAAATGGATTATAGCAGGCATAGGAACAATATATTGGACGAATCGCGGGAGTGCGAGTACACTACGGAACAGCTGAGCACTGAAACACCGCGGCCCCCGGGACTCCCCCCGTCCCGCCCGCGCCAGAGCTCGGCAGTTTTCCCCGCAGTATAGCCGGTCCTACCCCCTGGGACCGGCTATACTTCTTTTTGCGTTCTTCTCGTCTATTTCGTCCCGCCGCCCCAGGTGCTTTGACAGCCCGCCTGTTGGCGGGTAGCATCGCGGCAGCATTCGCGGGCGTGTGAGCATCCACGAACGGAGTCACGTGTGCGAGTCGCAGGTGCGGGTCGCAGGTGCGGGTCGCCGGCGTGTCCGTTCTACCTTCCCGAGGGGGATTGGCCCATGGCTATGTACGTGGAGTTGTTCGAGAGAGATCGCTACTACGGAGGGATGCTCCGGGAGAGCCGCGAGGACGAGTTCGTGTCGAACGTGTTCGGCCCGCTCCGCAACTTCGAGACCACCACCTGGCTGGTGGAGCTTCTAGCCAAGGCGTTCCGCGGCAACGACCACGAGGCGGCTATCGAAGGCGGCTACACGTTGGAGTTCTGGAGGCGGTTCGCGCCGCCCGCGGATCGTGAGACCCCCGAGAACGAGACCGAGGTCTCGTGTGTGATCGAGGCAGGTTCGGTCACCTTCCTCGTGATCGCGCGCTACTGGCACGAACTCAGCCGTCAGACCGCCCACGATGTGGAGCGCGACCAGGTGATCCGGACGTTCGACGCGGGCTATGCGGCCCTCGGTGATGCCTGCAGGGTCCTGGTGCTCACCAGCGACACGGAACCGCCCGACATCGTGTCGCGTTACTGGAACGACCCGGACCTCCTCGTTGCGAAGATGACCGATCCGCCGGAGGGTGTGGCTCCCGAGGTCTTGGCTCGGAGTATCGGGTGGACCAACTGGAGTGAGCTCCGTGAGGCGCTCGCCAGTCGTATCGGCGATACCCCCATCAACCGCACTCAATGGAACTTCGCGAAAGACTTGGTAGCCTACCTCGACCTGGTCTCCACGCGGGGACGAGGCCTGCTGGTGCGCGCCGGACAGGGTCACGCAGAAAGTGACGCCTAACCGGGGCGATACCGGGGGATCGCGGGGACATCGAGGTCGTCTCGACCCCGAGGAGCCGTACACCATCTACCGCGGGGGTCGCGGCGGTTTACGTGGCACGCGCAGGGCGGTCCGGCTCGCAGCCCTGAGCGCGGCTATCCTGCTGATCGTGGCGGCCCTGGCGGCCGCCGCCGCCTTCTTCGCCCTCCGCGGGGGTCGCGGGGAGGATTCCCTGGCAGCGGGAGCCTCCACGACCACCTCTACTAGTCTTGCCGACGCTACCTCGGCCGACGCCGGCAGGGGGCCGTCCACGACTCTCGAGCCCGAACCTGCGGAAGAGCCGCCGCCGGGCGATCCAGCCGAGTTCGCTCCGATCAACACCTCCTTCGCGGGGCTGACCATGTTCCGTGGCAACTCGCATCGCTCGTACTATGGGGAAGGACCGGTGCCCCGAGCGCCGCGGGTGCTGTGGCGCTTTCCTGAAGGCGGCGCGATGAGCTCGAGTTCTTCGGAGGGCGGCGAGTCCCGCATCTGGGCGGGCACCGGGTGGACGGGTCAACCCGTTGTCTGGGAACAAGACGGTACTACCCGGGTGATGTTCGGAGCCTACGATCGCGCCGTTCATTTCCTTGATGCCGCGGACGGTTCGCGGTTCCTCCCCGATCTTCCCACCGGCGACCTCATCAAGGGCTCGGTGGTGGTCGATCCCGACGGGTATCCCCTTCTGTACTTCGGCTCTCGTGACAACTACTTCCGCGTGGTCGCGCTCGATCGCGCCGAGCCGGAGGTGCTGTGGAAGCTCAACGCCGCATCGGTGCCGAGCCCGGTATGGAACAACGACTGGGACTCGAGTGCGGTGATCGTGGGCGACTACCTCTTCGAGGGCGGTGAGAACAGCTACTTCTTCATCGTCCGGCTGAACCGCGGGTTCGATGCCTCGGGGAAGGTGACAGCGGCACCTGAGGTGGTGCTGGCCTATCCCGCCTACGACCAGGAGCTCTTCTCGGCCATCGGTGACCGCACCGTCAGCATTGAGAACTCGCCGGCCGTGCATCTCGATCCCGTGCGCGGCGATCGCGTCTATTTCGCCAACGGCGGCGGCCGGGTGCTCGGTCTGGACATCAACGCCTTGGGCCTGTCGGCCGCCGGCTATGGTCCCGCCGGGCAGGCTCCCGGCTCGTGGGAGCGCGGGGTCGTCGTGCCCGGGCCCCCGGGCGCTGACGGGGTGGGCGAATCCGCCGGCTCGGGCGCCGCCGCAGCCGCCTCATCCTCCCCGCCGCCGCCCGCGCCCGGTGCGGAGTTCCCCGTGGCCTTCAAGTTCTGGGGCGGCGACGATATCGACGCCTCGATCGTGCTCGACGACGAGGGCATGCTCTACGTCGCCTCGGAGCTCGAGCGCATGCTCCCGCGCGCGAAGGAGGTGGGCCAGCTCTTCAAGCTCGACCCGTATCGTGAGGGCGATCCTCTGGTATGGTCTGTGGCCGATCCGGCGCGGGGCGGCAAGGGCGGCATGTGGGCCACTCCGGCTCTGCACGGAGAGATGCTGTACGTGCCCACGCACACCGGGCGTCTGTTGGGCGTGGATCGGCGCGATGGCACCATCGTCTGGGAGAAGCCGTTCACTCCCCACGCCTGGGGTTCGGCGGCGGTGGTGGACGACACGCTGATCGTGGGCGACACAGACGGTTGGATCCACGCCTACGACATCACGGATGCCGCGCTCGATCCGCCGGAGATCTGGAAGGTGAGCGTGCCGGGGGGCGGGGCTGTGGAGTCCACGCCGGCCGTCTGGCGAGGTCGTATCTACGTGGGTTCGCGCAATGGGTACTTCTACTGTTTCGGAGACGAATGATGGAACCGGTGGTCATCACCGCGGCGATCGTGGGAGCTGAGGTCACGCTCGAGCAATTGCCGCACCTGCCTGTGACGACGGAGCAGATCGCGCGGGCGGCGGCGGAGGCGGCCGCGGCTGGGGCCACGGTCATCCACCTGCACGTTCGCGACGAGGCCGGGTCGCCTACGCAAGACGCGGGCCGGTTCCGAGAGGCCATCCTCGCGATACGCGAGAGTTGTGAGGTCATCGTGCAGGTGTCCACGGGTGGCGCGATGGGCATGACCCCCGAGGAGCGTCTGCAGCCTGTGACCCACCTTGAGGGCGCCGCCCGCCCCGACATGGCTTCGCTCACCACCGGGAGCTGCAACTTCGGCGACGAGGTCTTCTTGAACCCCCTGCCTGATGTCGAAGTGTTCGCCCGAGCGATGCGCGACCGTGGCATCCGGCCCGAGGTGGAGGTGTTCGAGGCGGGCATGATCGCGGCCGCCCAGCGTTTGGCGGCGTCCGGCGCTCTCGAGGAGCCGCTGCACTTCAACTTGGTGATGGGTGTGCCCGGCGCGATCCCAGCGACCATGCCGCACGCTGTGCACCTGGTGGAGTCTCTACCGCCCGGCGCCACGTGGACGGTGTCCGGCATCGGGCGGGGGCAGACGGCAATGGCGGCGTTCGGGCTGCTGGC
The DNA here is from genome assembly GCA_018830645.1 of Actinomycetota bacterium. Taxonomy (GTDB): domain Bacteria; phylum Actinomycetota; class Thermoleophilia; order RBG-16-64-13; family RBG-16-64-13; genus JAHJSA01. Next base: position 22,569 of record JAHJSA010000027.1, on the reverse strand, counting down.
CGGCGGTCACGTGCGCACGGGTCTCGAGGACAACATCTACTACCGACGGGGCCAACCGGCCGAGAGCAACGCCCAACTGGTGGAGCGGGTCGTACGGCTCGCCGCGGAATTCGAGCGGCCGGTTGCCACCATCGCTGATGCGCGACGCATCCTCAGAGTCGGAGTCGAGTGAGCCGGATCCGCGCCGCATCCGACGCCGCCCTCCTGGCGTCGGGCCCGGCGATCTCTACCGCCTGAGCACGAGCATCCCGCCTACCACCAGCAGGAAGATCCCCAGCGCGCGGTACCACGTCACCCCTATCTGGGCCATGCCGAACAACCCGAAGCGATCGATCAGCACCCCACCCGTGAGCTGTCCGGCGATGATGCCGGCGAGCAGGGCCGTGGTCCCCACCCGTGGCACGAGCACGATGGTGGACCACACGAACAGCGCCCCGACGAACCCGCCGGTGAGTTGCCACAGGGGGGCGCTGCGCACGGCTGCGAAGCCGCCCCCGCCCGCGATCAGCGCGACGGCCAGGAGCGCCAGGGTGCCTATGGCGAAGCTGACGGTGGCGGCTTCGAACGATCCTGTCCGCTTGGCGAGAGCTGCGTTGATGGGGGGCTGCATGGCGCCTATCACTCCCACGGCGAACATCGCCGTGCCGAGCAGATATCGGGTCAGCATCAGAACGTCCCTTTCCGTGGGCGGGAGTCGATCAACCTATCGTGCGCGATGCGGGGGTCCGGGTCAAGGCTGTCTCCAGCGCGACTCCACGTGGTCGGCTCGCTGGCATTCCCCTCGGCGTTCTCTATAATGCCCGGACCGGACGTCTTCGGGGAGGCGTCGGGATGGGGGGAACGACGTATCGGAGGTTCGCGATCATGCGCAGGGACACTGCAGCCGTACATGTGGGGGTAGCGCAAGACTCCACCTTCAACTCGGTGACGACGCCCATCTATCCGTCGTCGACGTTCGCGTTCGATCGCGTGGGCGAGACCCGGGGCTACGACTACACGCGCAGCGGGAATCCCACCCGCACGGCACTCGAACAGAACCTGGCGGCGCTGGAAGGCGGGACCTTCGCGCGGGCCACCTGCACCGGCATGGCCGCCGTGTCCGCCGCGCTCTTCCTGCTTTCGGCGGGCGATCACGTGGTCGCGGGCCACGACATCTACGGCGGCAGCTACCGGCTGTTCGAGACCGTGATGCCGCGTTTCGGGCTGACGTTCTCGTTCGTGGACATGCGCGATGAAACCGCGGTCCGCGCGGCCCTCCGCCCCGAGACGCGCATGCTCTGGATCGAGACCCCCTCCAACCCGTTGCTGAACGTAGTGGACATCGCGGCCATGGTCGGCATCGCACGTGAGCACGGTCTGATCACGGTCGCCGACAATACGTTCCTCAGCCCATACTTCCAGCGGCCGCTCGACCTGGGGGTGGATCTTGTGCTCCACTCCACCACCAAGTACCTGAACGGCCACAGCGACGTGGTGGGCGGGGTGCTGATCACCAGTCGCGAGGATATCGGGCAGGAGATCGGCCATCTGGTGAACTCGATGGGCTTGGCCAACTCTCCGTTCGACGCGTGGTTGGTGCTGCGCGGTGTGAAGACGCTCGGACCGCGCATGCGGGCGCACGAGCGCAACGCCGCCGCGGTCGCCCGCTTCCTCAAGGGGCACCCGAAGTCGCTGCGCACCTACTACCCGGGCCTCGAAGACCATCCCGACCACGAGCTGGCCAAACGACAGCAGACGGGGTTCGGCGGCATGGTGAGCTTCGACCTCGACATCGACGCCCTCGACCCCGACGAGTTCTTCTCTCGGCTCCGGCTCTTCACGCTGGCCGAGTCGCTGGGTGGGGTGGAGTCGCTCGTGGAGCAACCGTGGACCATGAGCCACGCCGGCATGAGCGAGGAGGCCCGGCGCGCCGCCGGCATCTCGCCGGGTACAATGCGCATCTCCGTGGGCATAGAGGATCCCGAGGATCTGGTGGAAGACCTGGCTGACGCGCTGCGGTGAGCCCCCGTCGCCGACCGATGACCCTCGTCGATTCATGACCCTCGCCGACCGATGACCGCCGCAGGCGGCTCTCCGGGGCTTCCCGCGTCAGGCGACCTAAGGAGGATTCGACAGTATGAACTACGGTATCTACGAACTCGGTATGGGGATGATCGGCCTTCTGCTGATGGCCGCGTTCTGGATCGCGATCATCGTGGGTGTCGTCCTGCTGATCAAGGCGCTGATCCGGCGCGACGAGCGCAGCGACGCTCGAGCCCGACACGATGCTGTGGCCGGAACCCCGCATGCACCGGGGTACCCGCTGCCGCCGAGCGCGTCCGCGGGTTCGAATTCCGATGCCCTGCGCATCCTCGAGGAACGCTACGCACGCGGCGACATCGACCGCGAGGATTTCCTCACGCGAAAGGCCGACCTCACCGCCTGACGCGACGTGCCTCAGCCGGTGTCCGGCGCCGCTTCTCGGCCCTCCCCGGGGTGACTGACTTATCCGCCGACGCCCCTCCCTGCTGGCCTGCGCAGTCGGCCTGTCCCGACCGCGGCCGCTCGTGTCCAACCCGTCTACGTTTCGGCATTGCTCCGGACCGTCCCTCCTGCTACCATATAACCGGGTAAACGGTTGTACGATTGGAAGGGATGACGCGTGCGCGAAGTGGCCGACCTGTTCAAGGCTCTCGCAGACGAGACGCGGCTGGAGATCCTGGCGCTCCTGGTCCAGCGGGATGAGCTCTGCGTCTGCCGATTCGAGGAGGCTCTCGGCATCACGCAGTCGAAAGCCTCACGCCACCTGCGCTATCTCCTGAACGCCGGCCTGGTGTCCGATCGTCGCGATGGCGTGTGGGTGCACTATCGTATCGCCGCCGACCTCCCCGCCGAGCAGGCTGAGTTGCTCCGGGCCTTGCCCTTCATCCTCGGCGAAGAGCGGATGGGGCGGGCCGTTCAGCGCCTGGCTCCGGTGGACGAATCCAGAGAGAAGCAGGCGCTCGGGACGTGCGCCCCGTGATCGGTAGTTCGGAGACCGCGACACGCATGCGAGAGAGGCGGTAGACATGGAGATCAAGGTGTTGGGCACGGGGTGCGCCAAGTGCGAGCAGCTCTACGAGACGACCCGTGCGGCTGTCGAGCAGTCGGGCCTGGACCCGGGCCTGGTGGTCAAGGTGGCGGACATCGACGAGATCCTCGCCCACGGGGTCATGATGACCCCTGCGCTGGTCATCGACGGCGAGGTCAAATCCACGGGCAAGGTGCCGGACGCCGCGCAGATCGCCGCGTGGGTAGGGGAGGCCGCCGGCTGATGTCCGATCTTGCGGCCGCCACGCCGAGAGAGGAGATCCTCCGGCTCGCGGGTGCCTCCGGCGGTGACGACGGTGGGCGGATCCGAGGATCGGGCGCGACCATCGCCCGGTATGGCGGCGGGCTACTCGTCGGTCTCGCCCTGTGGGCGCTCCTCTACCGTCTGCTCGATCCGGCGTCGCGTTGGCTCTCGTTCACGGCCCTGAGCCTCGATCCCGGGAGTGCTCTGGGGTCCGCCGTGCAGTTCTTCCTGTACGACGCTCCCAAGGTGTTCATGCTCCTCGTACTCGTGGTGTTCGCAGTAAGCATCGTGCGCACGTTCTTCACCCCCGAGCGCACGAGGGCCATGCTCGCCGGTCGGCGGGAAGCCGTAGGGAACGTACTCGCGGGCGGGCTGGGCATCGTCACACCCTTCTGCTCCTGTTCGGCTGTGCCGCTGTTCATAGGGTTTGTCACGGCTGGGGTGCCGCTTGGGGTGACCTTCTCCTTCCTCATCTCGGCGCCGCTGGTGAACGAGGTGGCCGTGGTGCTGCTGTGGGGATTGTTCGGATGGCGGGTCGCGCTGCTCTACCTGGCGACCGGCCTCGCCATCGCCATCGGCGCCGGCTGGGTCCTGGGTCGGCTGGGCCTGGAGCGCCACGTGGAGCCCTGGGTGTACGCGGTCACGGTGGGTGACGCCCAGTTGCAGGCGCCGAGTTGGCGGGAACGGGTAGGCGCCGGCCGGACCGCCGTCAGGGAGGTCGTCGGCAAGGTGTGGCCGTACCTGCTCGGAGGGATCGCGGTGGGCGCGTTGATCCACGGCTACGTCCCCGAGGGCTTCCTGGCTTCGTTCATGGGACGAGGAGCGTGGTGGTCGGTGCCGCTGGCCGTGCTTCTTGGTGTGCCGATGTACGCGAACGCCGCCGGGATGATCCCGGTGGTGGAGGCGTTGCTCGGCAAGGGAGCGGCCCTGGGGACGGCCCTGGCCTTCATGATGGCGGTGATCGCCCTTTCGTTGCCGGAGTTCGTGATCCTTCGCAAGGTCCTGCGGCCCCGTCTGCTGGCGGTCTTCGCCGGTGTGGTGGCCTCCGGCATCTTGATCGTGGGCTATCTGTTCAACGTTCTGGACATCGGTCGGCTGGTGGTGTCGTGACGACGAAAGGAGCACGGTGCACCGTCTGAAGTTCCTCGACCGCTACTTGACGTTGTGGATCTTCCTGGCCATGGCGGTCGGGGTGGGTGTCGGCTGGTTGTGGCCGTCGATCTCGGATGTCATCACCCGGGCGAGCTGGGGCACGACGTCGGTGCCCATCGCGGTGGGTCTCATCGTCATGATGTATCCGCCCCTTGCCAAGGTGCGCTACGAGGAGCTCGGCGAGGTGTTCCGCAACAGGCGGGTGCTGGGACTGTCGCTCGTGCAGAACTGGGTGGTGGGACCCGTCTTGATGTTCCTGCTGGCCGTCGTCTTCCTCTCGGACAAGCCGGAGTACATGCAGGGGCTCATCTTGATCGGTCTGGCCCGCTGCATCGCCATGGTGATCGTGTGGAACGACCTCGCGAAAGGCGACTGCGAATACTGCGCAGGGCTGGTGGCCTTCAACTCGGTGTTCCAGGTACTCTTCTTCTCGGTGTATGCGTGGGTGTTCATCACCGTGCTGCCCGGGTGGCTGGGTTTGGCGGGCGCCGTGGTCGATGTGACCATCGGCCAGATCGCCAAGAGCGTATTCATCTACCTGGGCATACCGTTCTTGGCCGGCATTCTTACCCGGTTCACCCTTATCCGCATCAAGGACAAGACGTGGTATCACCAGTCGTTCATTCCCCGCATCAGCCCGTTGACCTTGATCGCGCTGCTCTTCACCATCCTCGTGATGTTCTCTCTGAAGGGTGAAGTCATCGTCGAGTTGCCGTTCGACGTGGTGCGTATCGCCGTCCCCCTCCTACTCTACTTCGTGATCATGTTCTTCGTGAGCTTCTGGATGAGCAAGCGCATGGGAGCGGACTACGAGAAAAGCGTCACACTGTCGTTCACGGCTGCCTCGAACAACTTCGAGCTGGCCATCGCAGTTGCCATTGCCGTGTTCGGTCTCGCGTCCGCTCAGGCGTTCACCGCGGTGATCGGACCGCTCGTGGAGGTGCCGGTGTTGATCGGCCTGGTGAACGTGGCGCTCTGGTTGCAGCGACGGTGGTGGGGCGGTCCTGCGGTCGTCGAGACTGAGAGGCCAACGTGAGCGTGCGACTCGAGCCGCGGCAAGAGCGGGCATGATCGCCGGGTTGAGCAACACGCGCGGGCAGGGTTCGGGTTGCCCGGAGTGCGGAGCCCCGGGGCGTCCAGTGGGCTTGAAGACGGTCAAGCACCTGCTCGAGTATCCGCAGGCGCGGGCCGCCGCCGGGGAGGGGTAGCTCTATTGCTCGGAGGTCGAGTGCGACGTGTACTACTTCCGGGCCGCCACCGCGGTCGCGGCTGCCGCGGCAGACGTGGCAGTCGGCCCCGCGGACGTCTCCGCGACCGCGTCCGACGCCCACCAAAGGCCGAATGTCTACCATGCGGTCGACATCAAGGAACGCGCTCGCCCCCACGCCCGTGGAGCAGAGCGGCTCGTCTGCTATTGCTTCGGTCACACGGCCGGCGACATCGCCGCCGACGCCCGCAGCGGTCGGAACGAGATACCGTCGGCCATCGCCGCGGAAGTCAAAGCGGGCATGTGTGCCTGCGAGGTGCTCAACCCTGGCGGCGGCTGATGCACCGCCCAGGTCCTCGGGGTCGCCGCGGAGGCACTGCAAGGTGATCGGGTCGTCTCGCAGCCGGAGCGCCCGTGACCGGCCGCAGCCCCTGACCGAGCTCGCCTTCTTCTCCGACGTACATGGCAACGCAGCCGCCCTTCGGACCGTGCTGTCCGATCTGGCCTCTCGGGGGATCGAGCGGGTCTTCTGCCTCGGCGATCTCGTGGGCTACGGCCCCGATCCGAACGGTGTGATCGACGCCATCCGCGCCGCCGATGTGACGAGCATCCTCGGCAACTACGACGACGGCATCGCCTTCGATCGCGGCGACTGCGGCTGCTACTACGCCGACGCGGCAGCCCGCCGTATCGGCGACGCCTCCTACGCCTTCACCGCCGCCACCGTGACTCCGGAGCACAAGACCTGGCTGCGCGGCCTTCCTCGAGAGCTGCGTGTGGAGCTACGCGCGGCGGCGGCGGCGTTCCGTCTCCACTTGTTCCACGGGAGCCCACGGCGCATCAACGAGTATCTGCACTCGGACCGTGACGAGCGCACCTACCGGAGGTTGGCCGCCCAGGCCGACGCCGACGTCCTGCTCTTTGGCCACACTCACACGCCCTGGCACCGGGAGTACGACGGCGTGCTGTTCGTGAACGTGGGTTCCGCGGGCCGGCCCAAGGACGGGGACGTGCGTGCCGTGTACACGGTGCTCCGCCTCGAGGAGGGACGGCCGCCCGGGGTGGAAGTGAAGAGGGTGGCGTACGACGTGGAAGAGACGGCCCGCGGCGTCCTTGCCGCCGGACTGCCGGCCGAGCTGGCGGAGGCGTTCAGGCGCGGGGCGTAGGAGCGGCCAAAGGCCGGGGCGACTGCGTGACTCGAGTTCCGGCTGGGGCGGTTCCAGCAGGTCATCCACCCGCAGCCCGAGCGCTTGACGGGTGGTAAGGCGGCCTATGCGGTCCGGAGATCTGGGCTTGGGAGGCGTGGCGAGGACCCGGAGTCACTGTGTCCAGTATCCACCGGGACTGCACACTAAGGTCCACTGCCAAGTGCGACGATAGAGTAACCCAAAGCTATGCTAGGCTATGCCGTAGTGTGAGGAGTGGCACACACGGCTGTTTGGAGGCCCCCATGCTCGAACCGCAATCCGTCAACCTCGGCAACCTCCTTCTCGCGTTATCCGACGCCGTCGATCTGGCCGCTCCCAGCATCGCCTCTCATCAGATGCGCACCGCTTACGTCGTCTGGCAGCTCGGGATCGCGGCTGAACTCCCACCGGAGGAACTGACATCCTTGTTCACCGCAGCGCTGTTCCACGACATCGGAGCTCTCACGGTGGAAGAGAAGATGGCGCTCCATGCGTTCGAGGTCGTGGATCCGGACCGACACTGCGTTCTCGGAGAATCGGTGTTCCTGCAGAGCCCCCTTCTGGCCCCAGCGGCCCCGATCGTAAGACAACACCACACTCCGTGGAGGGGGTCACCCGAGGTTCCCTCGGGGGCAGTGGAGAGTGCCTCACAGATGCTGTTCTTGGCCGACCTTGTCGAGCGGTTGATCGATCGCGGCACGTACATCCTGCACCAGAGCGCGGGTATCACCGGTGCCATCGCGGCTCAGTCCGGCGAGGCGATCGACCCCGACGTGGTCGATCTCTTCATGAGCGTGTCGAATCGGGAGGACTTCTGGCTTGACTTGACCTCTTCACGGCTCCACTCACTGCTCCTGCGCTCTGGTCCCCTGCACAGTCGGGAGATAGAGCTGCCAACCATGTTCTCGATCGCGGACGTCTTCCGCGCCATCATCGATTTCCGTTCCCGCTTCACAGCGACACACACCGCGGGCGTCTCGGAGGCCGCTGTCACGCTCTGTGAGTTGCTCGGCTTCACGAGGACGGAAACAACCGCTATGGAAGTCGCGGGCTGCTTCCACGATCTCGGAAAACTGGCCGTCCCCGAGAGAATACTGGAGAAACCAGGCAGGCTCACCGACGATGAGTTCGCGATCATGCGTCAGCACACCTACATCACCTACACTATCTTGAATTCGGTTGGCGGACTGGGTCGCATACCCGAATGGGCGGCTTTCCACCACGAAAAGCTGGATGGCAGCGGGTACCCGTTCCATGCGGGTGAGCGGCGGATAGACATCGGTGCGCGCATACTCGCGGTCGCTGACATCTTCACGGCGCTGGCTGAAGATAGGCCCTACCGTGAGGGCATGCAAAAGGACGGGATAGTGAAGATACTGCTCGAGCAGGCCGACCGGAACCAGCTTGATAGGGGCGTCGTCGCTCTTGGGCTCGACAACCATGACGTCCTGCGAGAGAGGGTGATGAATCGACAGGCCCAGGCGCTTGAACAGTACAAGAAACTGTACGCCGGGTATGGGCGACGCGCAGCTGTGGAGCGTACCGGCTCCGGCTCCCTGGACACACGATAGCCGCTACGCGGCTGCTCTTTGATCCCGGCAGCGGGCTCCGAGGCCGTCAGGGCAGGAAGGAACCTAGGATGAAGTCGGATTCCGAGCGGCGCGTGCTCCAGACGCTGAACGACGACGAGTCACAGACTTCTTCGACCCCGATGAGAACGGCAAGATCGTCGAACGCTGGGCTGTCATCTCCGCCTACGCGCCGATGACTCCCTCGGGTCACACCTCCATCGATGGCCCCACCGAGGTTCGCGATCTCGAGAAGGCGGAAACGAGCAAGGCCGTGGTGCGCGGACTCATCACCGACGTCCCGATGGAGGGCGGCGCCCCCAAGAACATCGACCGGTACATCTCCGTCGAGACGTACATCCAGCACAACGCCGAAGTACCGGATGGGCGGGCGGCCTCATCGTGGAGCACTGGGACAACGCCGAGCCGGTGCCTTCGGCCGATGAGTCGGTGAACAGCGGCAAGTTATGAAAGGGGCCTGAGGTGACGCAGAAACGCCGGGCAGGATCTCTCGGGCCCGCGTGCGCTGTGCACGTCCGCCACACCTTGGTCGCTTCGACCGGATGAGGGAGACCCGTCGAAAGGACCGCGTCATCGGGGACCAGGAGACCTGGGATCTCCTCCGCCGGGCTAAGTTCGGTGTGCTGTCTACCGTTTCGGCGGGCGGAAAGCCCTACGGCGTGCCCCTGAACTACTGTCTTGGGGGTGATTTCATCTATTTCCACTGCGCCCTCGAAGGCAGGAAGGTGGAGAACCTCGAGCACGAGAAGTGGGTGTCTTTCTGCGTCGTCGGGGATACCGAGGTCATGCCTGAGAAGTTCGGTACGAAATACGAGAGCGCCATTGCCACCGGGCGTGTGGAAGAGGTCTTCGGCGAGAGCAAGCAGGCAGCGTTGGAGGGTCTGGTGCGCAAGTACTCCGCCGACTTCCTCGACGAAGGGCTCGGCTATATCCGTACGCTTGGAGGGAAGACCAGGGTCTTCAGGATCAAGATCCAACACCTCTCGGGCAAGGCCAGGAGACGATGAGATCGTGGCTCGCCTCCCTCGCGGGCGAGACGGGGACGTCGGCGGAACGCATCGTGGCGGGCCGCCGTATTGGGGGAGCGAGTTGACCGTGCTCTGGTCGATCACTCTGTTCTTCTTGGCGGGTCTCGCCGAGATCGGCGGCGGCTACCTGGTATGGCTCTGGCTGCGCGAGGGGTGGGCCTTCCCGGTGGGCGCCTTAGGTGCTCTGGTGCTCATCGTCTACGGGGTCATCCCCACTTTCCAGCCGGAGGCCAACTTCGGCCGCATCTACGCGGCGTACGGCGGGGTGTTCGTGATCATGTCCACGTTCTGGGGCTGGTGGGTGGACGGCAAAGTGCCTGATCTCTGGGATTGGGTCGGGGCGGCCGTCTGCGTCGTGGGGGTGGGCATCATCATGTGGGCGCCGCGCTAGGCGTCGTCATGCTGGTCGGGGGCAGCGGTAGCTGGCGGCACACGTTCGCTCCGGCGGCGCAGCGCGGCTCCTCGGCGCGCGCCGCGCCTACTTCGTGAAGCCCTCCACCACGTAGGTGCCCCCGGCCTTGCGGTCGCGGCGGATCTTGAGGAACCCGCGCTTCTCCGCGTCTTCGAGCATGTCGCTGAAGCTGCGATACCCGTAGGTGGATTCGGTGAACGCCGGGCGCTTGCGCCGCATGGTGTCCTTCACCATCGATGCGAAGATGGGGTCCTTATTCTCCCTGATCAACGCGGCCACCGACTCGAAGAGCAGGTCGAAGACCTCCTGCTTGGCCGTGGGGATGTCACCGGCCGCCTTGGGCAACGGCAGCGCCACGGGGGCCTTCTCGAGATCCTCGTAGTAGATGAATTCGTCGCAGTTGCCGGCGAGGAGGTCCGACGTCGACTCCTTGATGCCGATGCCGATGATGTGCTTGCCGTTCTCCTTCAGCTTCGACACCAGCGGGGAGAAATCGGAGTCGCCCGATACGATCACGAACGTGTCGATGTGCTCCTTCGACCAGGCCAAGTCCATGGCGTCTACCACCAGCCGGATGTCGGCCGAGTTCTTGCCGGTCATACTCCGACGGGGGATCTCGATGAGCTCGATCGCCGCCTCGTGCAGCTGTCTGGTGTATTGCTTGTACTCGCTCCAGTCGGCGTAGGCCTTCTTGACGATGACCTTGCCCTTCTCGACCAGACGTTCGAGGATGGGTTCCATGCTGAACTCGCCGCGCCGGTGCTTGAAGCCGATGGCCAGGTTCTCGAAATCGATGAATACCGCTAGGGTGCGGGCTGAGTCTTCTGTCATGGGGTCGTTCCCCGCCTTCCGTTCGAATGTGACGCCCACGCGGGCGCTCCACTTCCTAGCATAGCCGAAATGGGGCAAACAGCGCATGTGCCCGCTTCGTGTGTTGCGCTGTCAGGGCGCCGGATCGTCCCGCTATCCCGGGCGGTCTCGGCGTCTACAACAGCATCTCCAGGAAGCTCTCGAGTCTGGCCGTCATGGTGTCGGAGCCTCCTCCCGGGCGGTCGAGGGCGTCGCCGTCGATAGTGAGGAACGGGATGCCCTCACGCGCAAGGACACTCCTTAGCACTGGAAGCGTGCCGAGTCCCTGGCGGCAACCCCAGTGATTGAAGTGGATCACCCCATCGGCTCGTGCGCCGCGCGCCAACTCGACCACCAGACGTGCGCGCCGGGTGGCGCTCCCCCAGACGGGGTGCTCGATGAGTCGCCGAGCCAGGCCGGGGAAGGGGTCGGCGGGGTCGATCTCTTCCAAGTGGGTGCGTCCCATCTCCTCGAACACCACGGCTCCTCCGTGGGCGCGGATGGTCTCGAAGGCGGAGTCGTCGTGATGTGGCACCGTGTGCAGCCAAACGAGGCGGGGCCGCGGGCCCGAAGTGCCCTCCGAGCCGTTCGTGGGCACGACGAGGTCGGCGCGACCGCGCTCCGTGAGCAGTCTTTCGAAGCCGCGCGCGCCGGCGACCGTGCCCCAGAGCATCTGTCCAAGGAAGGCGAATGCGAACATGTGCCTACCATCGAGCAACAGGTCGCCCGACATGCGGCCTTCGTCGACGGAACGCCATGCCCGCGCGGCTCTGCTCGAGTTGCGCATCGCTTCCGCCAGTGCCGGCCTCCGCCCCGTGAACTCGCCGATTCGTTCGTGGAGTGCGCCCAACTGGCCCGCCACATCGGACACCTGGTCGGGGCGCGCGGGACCCTCGTCAGGGGGCAGCGGCACGTGGATGCTGATGAAGGGCACGTGGTACTCCTGGGCCAGCTGGTCGAGCAGACACTCTTTCGCCGTGCACAGCGGGGTGGTGCCCAGGCAGATGGAGGGGGCCGGGAGCAGGCGGGTGTCCAGCGCCGCCCGTGCGGCCCGGTGATAGCTGCAGAGGTCGCGAGGGAGGGCCGACCGGTTCATGGCCGTTTCGACCTCCTCGCGAAAGTCCATGCCCATGAGGGTGGTGGCCGCCACCTCGGGGATCAGGGGGGTGAGGCCGTAGGACGCCAACAACTCGGAAGGGAAGAGGTAGGAGACCCAAGGTACGAAGGCTCCCTCCTCGTGGAGCGCGAGCGCAGCGGTGAGGGCGTGGTGCTCGAGGTACTTCCGGGCCGTGCCCGACTTGAGGGCTCTCACCTGCGTGCGCACCGAGATGGCTCTCCTGGCCATCGTACTCGCGAGCCCATGTTGGAGGACGGCGCTTCTCATGAGCGCCCGCTTCTCACTTCATTGGGCCGGTCTGCGTCCGTCGGCAGCGGGCTGCGGGTGAGGTCTTGGGGCAGTGGGTCATCGAACGCGACGAGGTCGTCGAGCAGGTCATCGTCGAGGGTGAGCCTCTCGAGAAACGCCTCCAGACGCACTCGCACGGGCCCCGTGACTTCCGAGGGGTAGCCCACCTCGATGTCGAGGAACGGCAACTCCAGTTCGTCGGCGAGACTCCGCGCAAGGACGCCGTCGTAGGCCCCGGGGTCGCAGAAGGGCAGGCGGGCGTGTATCAGGCCCGCCGGGTGGGCGTCCGCGATGCGCGAGGCGAGGTGTTCCCGCCTGAGGGTCACAGCAGAACGCGGGCAGACAGCGGCGGCCAACATCTCCCTGGCTTCGGCGTCGAACGTGAGCCGGGCATCCCCGGCGGCGAGGGCGGCGGCGCGATCCACGCCGGTGCACGAGTCGAGCCCGGATACGGGGACTCCGGCGTCCTCGATCGCCCGCAGCAGATCCACTCCGCTGAGCGGCCCCGCTATGACGAAGACGCCTCCAGGTCTGGGCTCGACTGGTGGGGAGACGACCGTGTCCGGGCGGGCGGTGGCGGGGTTGGTTGTGGCGGGGTCGGCCTTGCCGGCGGGGTTGGCAGCGGCCGGCGGGGCGGCGGTGCGGCCCGTCGCATGCCGCTCGAGCCAAGCGTCGAGGGCCTCCAGTTCCTTCGCGAGGCGCCGTATGGCAGCCTCATCTGCCGTGCGTGGCACCCATGGTCGGTATATTCGGTCGCCGAGCCGCACCGCAAGCATGTCACCCATACGACGCATGGCGTCACAGCCCGCCGGGGCCACGATGAGATCGGTGCAGCCGGGTGCGGTAAGGGTGGACTCGGCGGCTGTCAGCAGCTGAACCACCCAGGGGCACGTGTTGGGATGCGTCTCGATTCCGTCGGGGTGCCGCCTACCGTCGCCGGCCAGCGCGAGCGCGGCGAGCGACCGAGGAGCGAACCCCCTACGTGCGAGGAATCCGGGCCGTATCAGCGCGCAGCTGTGATAGCAGGTTGCAGTCATGACCCCACATGGCGTCAGTGGCCCCACATGCCAGGACGCCGTGTCGGCGACGCCGCGATCAATGGCCACCACCCTACTTGAGCAGAAGGTGCGAGGCAAGGCTCTGGCGGCGCAAGAACGCAACGGGTAGTGCATCACGCGACTCATGCAACGACTCATGCAACGTGGCATGTAAGAAGGGCGGAGTCCGGTCACCGGGCACGCTTGAAGCCCGGCGCGTCGTCAGCTATCTTCTGGACGCGGGGAGACGACTCCCTGCGCAGAGGCTTCCGACCAGCCGACTGGGAGGGGCCAAAGGGGACCATATGAAGATCGCGATCATGGGGGCCGGCGCCCTGGGCGGCGCTTTCGGCTTTCTTCTCGCCGAGGCCGGCTTTGACGTGACGCTGGTGGACGTCGATGAAGCCAAGGTCGACGCCATCCTCTCTGAAGGGCTCACGCTGATGATGCCCGACGGGAGTTCGCGGCATCGGTCGATACGGGCCACCACCGACCCCGCCGAGGTGGGGCACGTGGATCTGGTGCAGGTGGCGGTGAAGGGCTACCACACGCTTTCCGCCGCGGAGTTCGCCCTGCCGCTCGTCGGCCCCGATACGTATATGCTCTCCCTACAGAACGGGCTCGGCAACCTCGATCGGATAGCGTCAGTCGTGGGTCCGGAGCGCGTGGTAGGTGGCATCACCGCGCACAGCGCCATGTCGATGGGTCCGACGACGATCCGATTCAACGCCGGTAAGGGTGGTATCCACATCGGACGTTTCGACGGGGATCGCGATGACGGGCTGGTGCGTCTCGCCGATCTCTTCAGCGTCGCTGGTCTTGAGGGGCACGTGATCGAGGGCGACGTGCACGAGCCGATCTGGCGAAAACTGCTCGCGAACTCGTCGGTGAATCCCGTGGCCGCGCTCATGGGTCTCACCGGTCGTGAGATACAGGAGATGGAGGAAGCCGCCGGTCTGGTGCGCGCCCTCGCCTGCGAGACCGGCGCTGTGGCGCGTGCCCAGGGCTTCACGTTCGCGGAACTCGACGACCCGGGCGAGTTCGTGATCAGGACTCTCGATTGGGTGGGCGACAACAAGGTCTCGATGCTTCAGGACGTGGAGGCCGGCCGTCGCACGGAGATCGATACCCTCAATCTTGCGGTCGTCGAGCGGGGGGAGAAGTACGGCGTGGATACCCCGCTGAATTGGACGATCGGGTCACTCGTGCGGACCATGGAGCGCAAGATGTTGCGCGATCGGCGTGACGGCGGCGGCGTGGCGTAGCACCGGCGGCTGCGTCCCAGCCTGCGCCGGCATATCCAACCGGCGCCGACATATCCCGCGGGCGGCGGCATCCTGCCCGCGCCGACATCCCACGGGGCCGGCATCCCACGGGGCCCGGGCATTCTCCCGGCGACTCGTGGGTAGAACGTAAGTCCCTGTACTCGATCAGCGTTCGTCGGCCGCTTCACGACGGCCGCCACAGGTTCTGGAGGTCTGATGCTCGTCGACGTCATAGGTGGGTTCCTCGGCTCGGGGAAGACCACCGCCATCCTGCATCAACTTAGCGAGAAGTCGTTCGATCCCGCCCGCACGGTCATTCTTGTGAATGAGTTCGGCGAGGTGGGCGTGGATGGAGTGCTTCTCGACACCGGGGAGAGTTCCGTGCGCGAGTTGCCGAGTGGATGCATCTGTTGCAGCCTCAAGGCCGATTTTGTGATGCAGGTGGAGGACATCGCCCGCACGTTCGCGCCGGAGCGGCTTGTCGTGGAGCCTTCGGGGGTGGCCGCCATGCGCGACATCCTGCAGGCGTTGTCGCACGAACGTGTCGCGCATCTGATCGAACGCGTCCGCACCGTCCTTGTCCTCGATCCGGACGACCACGACTGGTTCATCGAGATGAGTGACGTGTTCGTAGGCTCTCAGGTGGGACTCGCGCAGCTTATCCTTCTCAACAAGGCCGATCTGGCGACGCCCGAGTTGTTGGCCCGCGTGACGGCCGACCTCGAGGAACGCAACCCACATGCCGTGGTCCTCCCCACGAGTCACGGCAGGTTCTCGTGGGAGCAAGTGGACGGGATCCTGCCGCCGCTCCCCTCACCCGTCGGCGAATCGGCGCGTCTCGATGGGTTCGAGTCGTTCTCGGCGGAGGTGCCCGACGTATTCGACCTCGAGTCGCTGCGTGGGTTCTTCGCCCGCTTGGCCGACGGCACCTTCGGCGACGTCGCCCGGGCGAAAGGTGTGTTCCGCACTGACGAAGATGGCGGTAGTCACCGCCTCGATCTGGCCACCAGACGAGTTCACGAGACTTCGTGGCCAAGTACCACCTCCGGTCGTATCAACGTGATCGGGCGCGGGATCGACTCGGATGGCATCCGGGAGGCGCTGACCGCGGCGGCGGCCGCGCGAGACCGAGCATGATCGCCATGAGCGCCGAAGGAAGCGCCCTCCAACCTTGGGTCGAGTCCCCAGCACCCGACACCAAGAACGTAGGCCTCCGTGGTGTGCCGGTCGCCGACACCATGGTCAGCGACGTCGACGGCCAGGGCGGTCGGCTGATCTATCGCGGCTACGACATCCGTGATCTGGCCGAGCGCTCCACGTACGAGGAGGTGGTCTATCTCCTCATCTACCAGGTCTTGCCCACCGCATCTGAACTGGCGACGTTCGGGGCCCGGCTGGCCGAGGGCCGCGCGTTGAGCCCGGCTCTGGTGAACATGATCCGTGCGCTTCATCCCGAGACGCCGACCATGGCCGCGCTCCAGTCGATGGTAGCCGCGCTGGCCGCGTTCGATCCATTCCCGGGAGACGCGGGTGTGCAGGCCGAACGCGAACGGGCCGTCGACCTGGTCGCCAAGACGGCCGGTCTGGTGGCGGCGTGGCACCGCATCCACCGCCGCCTCGACCCTGTGGGCCCGTCACCTCACCTGAGCCACGCCGCCGACTTCCTGCGCATGGTCCACGACGCCGAGCCCGATGCCGAGCTGGCCCGCGAGCTCGACATCGCTCTGATCCTACACGCCGACCACTCCATGAATGCCTCCACCTTCACCGCCCGAGCCGTAGCCAGCACGCGCGCTTCTCTCTACGCGTCGGCCTCGGCGGCCCTCGGTGCGCTCTCAGGCGACCTTCACGGCGGCGCAAACGCTCGAGTCATGGAGATGCTCCAGCAGGTGGGCTCGCCCGACAACGCCGAGCGGTTCGTGCGCGAGGCGTTCGCGAGCGGCGGTCGCGTCATGGGTATGGGGCACGCCGTCTACCGCACCGACGACCCACGCGCCGTGATCCTGCGGGAGATGTCGAGGCGCGCGGGTGAGGCGCGCGGCGACCCGGTCTGGTACCGCACGACCGAGCGCATCGAGAAGGTCACGCGGCAGGTGTTCCGCGAAACCAAGCAGGCCGACATCTACCCGAACGTCGACATGTATTCGGCTTCGCTGTATCACGTCATCGGTCTACCGACCGACCTCTTCACGCCCGTATTCGCGATCTCGCGGGTGGCCGGGTGGTCGGCGCACGTGATCGAGGAACGGTTCGCCGAGGCGGCGGACAAACCCCAGCTCTACCGACCCGCCTCCGAGTACGTGGGGCGCTACTGCGGCCCGGAGTCGTGCGCGTACGAGCCGCCCGAGGCGCGCAGCTGAAGGAGGCTGCTGAAGAACGAAGCCTTGGCCGTCAGAGCGCACTGGGCGGCACGGTAGGACGTCCTCAGTCGCGCACGTAGCGCTGCTACGAGCGCTCCCTGCGTCCTTCTCTCGCGCTCGTCCATCACGCCCTGACGGCGCGGCGTCATTCTTCAGCAGCCTGGCAGGCGCATCGTCCGCGACCGCCTGCGATATCCTGGCACCATGAGCGCGGTGCCGACCCGCAGGGTAACGTGACCACCGACCAGACGGTGATCCTGGCCGTCTTGGCCGGGACGATCCTCCTGTTCCTGTGGGGCCGTTGGCGCCACGACATGGTGGCGGTCGCTTCGCTGCTCGTGTGTGTTTTGGCAGGCCTCGTCCCCGCCTCTGAAGCGTTCTCCGGCTTCGGACATCCCGCCGTGATCACCGTGGCGTGCGTGCTGGTGCTGAGTTGGGGCCTGCAGACGACCGGAGCGGTCGACGCGCTCGTCCAGAGGGCCGTCCCGGCGAACCTCGGACCGACGCTGACGATAGTGGCTTTGACCGCCCTCGGCGCGGCCCTCTCCGCGTTCATGAACAACGTGGGAGCGATGGCGCTCCTCATGCCTGTGGCGATCCAGATCGCCGGGAAGCACGACCTGACCCCAGGCAAGGTGCTTATGCCCCTGTCGTTCGGCACGATACTGGGCGGCATGACCACGCTGATCGGCACACCGCCGAATCTCATCGTCTCCGCCTTCCGCGAGGACACCGGCATGGGCAGCTTCGGCATGTTCGACTTCACGCCGGTCGGCGTGGCGGTCGCCGGCGCAGGCGTGCTGTTCGTGGCGGCACTCGGGTGGCGTCTCGTACCGACTCGGGAGCAGAAGGGCGCGGCCAGTTTTGATACAGGCACGTACCTGACCGAGGCGCGGGTCACCGAGAACGGCAAGGCTGCCGGGAAGACGGTGCGTGAGGCAGAGCAGATACTCGAGGAGTTCGACGCTCAGATCGTGGGACTCGTGCGCAACGAGTTCCGCCTGTCGGCCCCGTCTCCTTGGAGGCGATTGGCGCCCGGGGACATCGTGGTGATCGAGGCTGAGCCGGAAACCCTCGCTTCGGTGCTTTCGACCCTCGGCCTTCGTCTAGAGGAGGCCGTGCCGCCTTCGCCCATTCGGGAGGAAGAGGGCCAGCGGGACCCGGGCGAGAACGATCGCGATACCTCGGACGGCACCCAGGACGGCACCCAGGATGGCACCCATGGCGGCAGCCAGGACAGCACCCAGGACGGCACCCGCGTGCCCACCCAAGACGCCGAAGCCCCCACATCGGGCGACACGGGTGGATCCAAGGAGCGCGGGCGTGAAGAGGTGGTACTGCAGGAGCTCGTGATCATGCCGACATCCGGCTTGATCGGGCGGTCGGCGGCCGGCGTGCGTATCCGCTCGCGGTACGGTCTGAACCTGCTGGCCATCTCGCGCCAGGGGCGGCGCACGATCAGGAGGCTCCGATCGACGTCCATACGGCCGGGAGACGTGCTGCTCATGCAGGGCGGAGTCGAAGCCATCGCCGGGTTCGCAGTCGAGTTCGGGTGCGTTCCGCTGGCAGTGCGCGGCATCCATATCCCCGACACGCGCAAGGCGATCGCCGCCACGGTAGTCATGGCGGGGGCTATCGCCGGCGCCGCCTTCGGACTGCTCCCGGCCGCCGTGTCCTTCGCCGCGGGCGTCCTGATGTTCATGGTGCTCCGGGTGGTGCCCTTGAGGAAGGTCTACGAGGCCGTCGACTGGCCGGTGATCGTGCTGTTGGCCGCCCTGATCCCCGTGGCTACGGCGACGGCCACCACGGGTGCCGCCGACTTGCTTGCCCGGTCGCTGCTCGACACGATCGCACAGGGTCAACCTGTCATCGCGCTGGTGTTGATCCTCGTGGTCACGATGACGCTCTCGGACTTCATGAACAACGCCGCCACCGCCGCCGTGATGTGTCCCATCGCCATCGGTGCCGCCGCGCAGCTTGGAACGGCGGCCGACCCGTTCCTCATGGCCGTGGCCATCGGTGCGTCGTGCGCGTTCCTCACGCCGATCGGTCACCAGAACAACACGCTGATCCTCGGTCCCGGCGGCTTCCGCTTCGGCGACTATTGGCGCCTGGGTCTGCCGACGGAGATCATCGCGGTGGCTGTGAGCGTGCCCCTGCTGCTCGTCGTGTGGCCTCTGTGACGCGTACCGCCCTTACCCGCCGTATCCTTTTGGGTCCGACCGGTTCGTCGGCCGTAAGGGGAGTCGCGGCGGGGGCTCTCCCGAGATAGGATGAGGGCGGACGCGAGGGACCTCCCGTCCGAGAGCAGTAATTACCATCAAAGCGAAGCGAGGGAGATCTGGTATGAGACGCAAGAGCGTGGCCATCTTGATCGGGGTGTTGGTCGTGGTCGCCTTCACGGCATCGGCCTGTGAGGTCAGCGTCAGCACGGCGAACATCTCCGAAGCGTGGACATCCGCCGACGAGGCGGGCGATGAGCGCACCACGGTGTTCGCTCAGGATCAGGACTTCTATGTGCAGGTCCAGCTGAAGAACGCGCCCGACGACACCACTCTCAAAGCTACTTGGACCGCGGTGGACGTCGAGGACGCCGATCCCAACCTGCTCATCGACGAGGTCGAGCTCACCGCTGGTGATGGTCAGCACCAGTTCTCGCTGACGAACGACAGTCTCTGGCCATTGGGCTCGTACAAGGTCGATCTGTACCTGAACGCCGAGCTCGCCCAGACAGTTGAGTTCGAGGTGCAGTAGTAGCTGAGCCGAGGTTCGGGGCGAGCCATGCGCAGGGCTCTTGTCGGAGAGCTCCATGCCTTTGTAGGCGCGTGGCCGCCCAGGCATCGCGCTTCAACGGGGTGGGGCGTGCCCCTGGTGGGGGTCGCCTCCGCCCGTGACCCACTCTTCCTTGAGTTGAAGACGGTCGCCTCGCCGTCGCACCTGTGCCCGGCCGATCTGTTGCCAGACGCTCGTTCGGTGATCGCCTTCTTCCTGCCTTTCGAGCGGTCCACGGGTCTGAGCAACATCTCGGGGGACATGGCCTCGGCCGAGTGGGCGGAGGCGTACGTCGAGACCAACGAACTCATCCGGGCGGTGTGTGGACACATGAAAGGCTGGCTCGAAGCAGCAGGTCACGTGGCCGCCGTGACTCCGCCCACGCACGATTTCGACGAGGTCACGCTTGTGAGCGCGTGGTCCCACCGGCATGTGGCGTTCGTCGCGGGTCTCGGCCGGTTCGGTCTGAACAACATGCTCATCACGGAGTCCGGATGCTGCGGCCGGTTCGGCAGCTTCGTCACGTCGCTCGAACTCGAGCCGGATCTTCGCCCCGAAGCCGAAGCCTGCCTCTACCGGCACGATGGCTCGTGTCACCGGTGTGTGACCAGATGCGTGGGCGACGCGCTCTTCACGGATCGTTTCGACCGACACGCATGCTACGCGCAATGCCTTCAGAACGAGCGCGTGCACGTTGCTCTTGGCGGCGCGGACGTGTGCGGCAAGTGTCTTGTGGCGGTGCCCTGTGCGTTCGTCGACCCTGTTGCGCGGCGGTTGCAGCGGTGAGGGGCGAGGTGAAGCGAGTGATGGCCGAGTTCAAGCCGATGCGGGCCGATGTTGCGCCGGTGAGGACCGACGTCTTGGTGGGTTCCGAGGAGTTCTTCAACAGGCTCAAAGAAGACGTGCGCAGCGCCCGCGAGAACGTCTACGTGCAGGCGATGAGCTTCGAGGCGGACGGCGCGGGACTCAGCATATGCCACGAACTGCGGGGTTCGCCGGCGACGGACATACGGGTGCTCGTGGATGAGTACGTGCGCGTGATCGTCAGCGACAGTTTCGTATTCGCCCCGACCCGCCTCTTCGATCGCGCTCATCGCCGCGAGGTGCGGGAGACCCGGGAGTTGTTCGAGCAGCTGAACGCGGAGGGCATCAAGGTGCGGACGACCAACCCCCTCGGCTTCCTGCTCACGCGGCTCCTCGCGCGGAACCACAAGAAGCTCGTCGTCGTGGACGACCGGGTGGCCTACGTGGGCGGCATCAACTTCAGCGACCACAATTTCGAGTGGCACGACATGATGCTGCGCATCGAGGCCCCGGACATCGCGGCCTACTTGCGCGACGACTTCCTCTCTACTTGGTCCGGCGTCGATCAGAAGAGCCTGCGGTCGTTCCCCGGGTTCGTTTTCCACCAGTTGGACGGCCGCGGCAACGAGAAGTCCTACGAGTCGATCTTCAACCTCCTCGACGAGGCCCGTGACTCAATCGTGATCGAGTCCCCCTACCTTTCCTTCCCCTTCTACCGGAAGCTACGCGAAGCGGTAGAACGTGGTGTGGAGGTGAGGTTGATCCTGCCTGAGAAGAGCAACAAGGGCGTCATGCAGCGCTACAACCTGTGGGAAGCTCGCCGCTCGGGCATCGACCTGAGGCTGCTGAAGGGGCGCATGACCCACCTCAAGGCGGTGCTGATCGACGAGGAGAAGCTGATCGTAGGCTCCTCCAACTTCGACTTCGTCAGCTACCGCTGTCTTCAGGAGCTGGTGGTGGTGGTCCACGACCCTGAGACGATCGCTCGGTTCGACGAGCGCGTCTTTCGGCCCGACTGGCAGGCCTCCGTGCCCGTCGAGGGCACCCCGGCTTCCACCACCGGCCCCCTCTGCTACCTCTACCTCAAGGCGATCGACATTCTGCTGGTGGGCGTGTCCACGGTCGCGACGTAGTGCGTTCGGCGCCGACGGGCCAAGCGCGGGGCGCCGCCCATCGCGCTCGGGCACCAGCTCCTCCTGCCCCTCACTCAGGCATAGGGGCGTCGATACGAGGGAACAAGCACTAAACATGCAGGGAACAGGAGGCGGCCCATGGCCGAGCTGAAGACACGACCCACCGACGCCGACGTCAAGGCGTACCTGGACAGCATCCCAGACGAGCGCAAGCGAGAAGACAGCTTCGCGCTTCTCGAACTCATGAAGGACATCACGAAGGCCGAGCCGACCATGTGGGGCGAGAGCATCGTGGGCTTCGGCAGCTACCACTACACGTATGCCTCGGGTCGCGAGGGCGATTGGCTGCTCACCGGGTTCGCGCCCCGCAAGCGGGAGCTCACCCATTTGCGCTGTCCGGGAAGCCGGCATTCACCGCGTCGGAGTGGGGGAGTCTGGACACGAAGATCGTGGAACACTATCATCGTGGTATGAAGAACGTCACCATCACTCTTGACGAAGAAGTCGCTCGCTGGGCGCGCATCTGGGCGGCCGAGCACGAAACGAGCGTCTCGCGACTGGTGGGCGAGGTGTTGCGCGAGCGCATGTTGCGTGAGCGCGATTACCACACGGCCATGGAGGAGTACCTGAGCACTCCCGCCCAGCCGATCAGCGGCGGCGCGGTCTATCCATCTCGAGACGGACTCCATGACCGCAGTATTCGTTGACACCAACGTCTTGGTCTACGCGCGGGACGCCTCGCACCCCGAGAAGCAGGTCCAGGCAATGCGGTGGCTCGATGCTCTTTGGCGGACGCGCGCCGGGCGCGTTGGCTACCAGGTGTTGCACGAGTACTACTCGGTCGTGACGCAGCGGCTGCAGCCGGGGCTGGATTGCGGGACGGCCCGCGCCGATGTGCGCCGCCTCCTCCTGTGGGAACCCGTTCCGCTTGGTGCCTGAGGACATCGTCGGCTGACGGTAGGTCGGTGGCTATTTCGCTTTTCGGCCGCGATGGCGCGCTCGGGGGCGACCTTCACACACGCCTGAGATCGATGCGGTTGGAGTAGGACGCGTAGT
>JAHJSA010000026.1 GCA_018830645.1 Actinomycetota bacterium | reverse complement strand
GCAATGTCTTCTCGTCTTCCGTCAACACCAGAGCCGCACGCCTCGACTTTCCCGCCATGGTTGCCTCCATGCGTGAGTCGGAACAGGACCATGGCAAGTATAGCTCATTACGTAACGTTATTGTTGGAACGTACTACTAGTGCGGCCGATTCACCGTGGACGCGAACTCGGAGACAGTCAGATCAGCGGCGCGGATCAGAGCTCGCAGAGTTCCCTTCGCCACAATGCGGTGGTCCGGAACAGAGAGCGTGGCAATGTGGCCCTCCTTCACAAGGATCACATGACTGCCGCGCTGGCGAGCGACTTTCCAGCCCAGGGCAACAAAGCTTCGCACAACTTCCCTTCCGCTCAGCGCCGGAAGGGGCGGCATCAGAGGGCCACTTCTATCTGCCTGGTCTCGATGGTGAGAGGCAGACCGCGCTCAGCACGCACTTCCAGACAAAGGCTGATCGCTTCGCCGATGCTCTCAACGGCTTCCTCTCGTGTCGATCCCTGGCTAACGCAGCCGGGAATCGCCGGGCATTCAGCTACCCACATTCCGTCTTCGTCCCGGTCGACTGTCACAAAGAACTTCATGGCGCTCTCTCTTCCTGCCGCTCAATCCTGCATGGCCCCGGGTCGTCCTTCCGGAACAGAAGACGTCCGCAGCCCTGGCGAGGTACCGCGTCACGCCACATCATCATACCTGCAAGGAGGAGAATGTGAGCGAGTAGCAACGTCCCAGCTTCGGCGATCTCTCGGGCGCCTAGCCCGTCGGAGCCCTCCCCGCCGCGGCCGTCCCCTTGCCGTTCGACCCGGAGGCCGCCTCCACGGGCGTCTCCAGGGGAGTCTCCAGCGGAGGGTCATCCGCCGCCTCCACCGGCTCCACATCCTTGACCCCGAATGTGACGAAGGAGCCGAACTTCTCCAGCTCGTCCACCCTGCAGCTCCAAACCAGGCGTCCCTTGTAGGGGAGGATGTCGGGGCAGCCGTCGCACATGCTCTGGCGGCCGTCGGGGAGCACGTCGCAGGGCTGGATGATCGTGAGGGCCTGCAGACGCAGGGGGGCGAGCCAGTCACGTGGGGACCTCGCCAGGTTCCAGAAGCTCCGAGCCACGCTTCTGTCGACCAAGGCCACAGGCAACAGGGCGCGCGCGCGACGCATCAGGACCGGTCGCGCATACGCGATGTAGGTGCCGAACCAGCGGTGGTGCAGCGTCTGCACCCGCTCCATCATCTTGGCATCCCAACTGCCGAACATGCGCCGTGAGTTGCCCATGCGCACTCCGATGAGCCACTTGAACGCGGTGGGATCCTCGGTGCCGTTCAGGTACCCGGAGGGCTGGAACTCGGGATACGACCGGCGGATGCGATCCACCGCTTCCTGCGTCACGATGTCCCGCGGCTGCTCCTTGGTATCCAACTGGTACACGAGCTCCTCGACATCCACCTTCTCGCCGCACACGAACCCGTCGAATCTGGACTTCGGTCGAACCGAACGGAAGAGTATGAAGACCATGGTGTGCACGATATCGATGTGTCGTTGCGCCCAGTCCGTGAGCATGGGCACCTGGTCGAGCGTATCGGGATAGATGGTGGCGTTGAACGAGCAGGCGATGCGACCCTTGCTGTACTCCGCGACGGTGCGGGCCAGTCGGAGACGCAGTTCGCTCAGGTCTTCTTCGGTCTTGTCGGGCCAGCCCGGACGGTTCTGGTGCGAGTCCACGTGGAAGGTGAACGCGACCAGCCCGGCGTCGAGCAGCTTCGTGACCAGTTCGGGGGTGAGTGCCTGCCCGTTGGTGTTCAGGATCGGCTTCCACCCCTGCGCCGAGATGTACTGCACCAGCTCCACGATATGCGGATAGATGAGCGGTTCGCCCCCGGCGATGGAGATGCCGTCGGACGTGCGCAGCCGCTTGACCGTCTCGAGTTCCTCTTTGACCACATCGAGCGGCTTGTGGCCGGCTGGGTCGTTCTCGCGGTAGCAACCTTCGCAGTAGAGGTTGCACTTGGTGGTGGGCTCGAGCCAGGTGATGGCGTTGTCGGCCAGGTTCCACGGCAAGCGGTACAGCGTACGGTGATCGACCCTCGCGGACACGATGCTCCTTCCTTTGGGCCGGCGGACGAGCGTGAAGAGACCGTCGGGATATGGACGATGCTACTACTGCCGGGCGGGAGAAGGCAAACGCTGACTCGAAACCCGGCGCCTGCCCCAGAGCAGGCGCCGGGTCACTTCCTGCATCTACGAAAGGCAGAGAGGCGACTCATGAAGTGATGATAGCCTTCCGGACCGTCATGGGGAGTCCGTCGCGAGGATGAGTGGCGCGTCCACCTGTGGGATGAGGCGGAGAATCGGGTACCCTCTCAAGGACCGTGACGGAGCAGACTGCGAGCGCGACTCGTCAACACCGGAGTGGAGGCGACAGAACCGACCCATGAGCATCGATCACGAAGCGACTCCCGCCCTGATGGCCGAGGACTTGGTCAAAGTCTATGCGGGCGGCACGCGAGCCCTAGACGGTCTGCACCTCGTCATCCCTCAAGGCTCCTTCTTTGGGCTCATCGGGCCCAATGGGGCGGGCAAGACCACTCTCATCGGGGCGGCGGCGGGCCTTGTCACCATCCCTAGCGGACACCTG
>JAHJSA010000005.1 GCA_018830645.1 Actinomycetota bacterium | reverse complement strand
GCGCAGACAACCGGGTCGAAGACCGCGATGTACGCACGGAACTCGAACGGCCACGGACACTTCACGTGCAGCTCTTGGGGGACACGGCTGCTGCTCTGTGAGCCTTCTGTCGACGATCTTGGCCCTGCCGAGTCTCATACCTCTAGCCCTCAAGCCAACACCCACGCCACCAGGCCGTGGACCTCATCCCACACACCCCGGGCGACCGAGGGCTCCGGCGCGATGCTTCCGTCCTGCAGTCCCTCCAAGAGCTCGTGGAAGGTGGCCACCAGGCGCTCGTTCAGGACGGCGAGCTTGGGGGCGAGCGCGGTAGCGGCGCCCGCTGTGGGCGCGGTTGTCCCGGAGCCGGTGACGGTGGCGGCGCTCGAGCCGGAGGCGACGCCGGGCGTGGTGGCGGCCGAGCCATGGAGCCACACCTCCTGCGGCAATCCAGCGAAGACGTGGCGGCACGCCTCGGCCATCGTCTCGGCGAGGAATCCCACCTCCGGGTGCCGGTACGGGATGGTCCCCTCGTACGGGTTGTGGGGAGACACGACCAGCCGACCCTCCGCCCGGGCTGAGCGGAAGGCCGGTGTCCCGGCCAACATGATCTGCTGGTGGTAGAGCACGTTGGCGGTGAGGCTCAGACGATCAAGCAGCCCCTCTTCCTCGAGGAACGCCAGGTTCACCCGAACGTCGGCCAGCGAACTGTCGGGCTCGAACATGATGAAGCCCACGTTCGGCTCGACGCCGTGCGAACGCAGGATACGGAGCGCGCGCCTGTTCTGCTCCACGGTCGTGTGCTTGTTCAGGCGGGTCAGGGTGGCGTCGGACCCGCTCTCCAGGCCGATGAGGATCTCGTCGAAACCGGCCTTGACCAAGGCCTCCACCACCTCATCGTCGATATCGTTCACCCTGCCCTCGATGCCGAAGCGCACATCGAAGCGCTCCTGGATAAGCCGAGCAAGCTCGAGCACGCGCCCCCGTCCGCGACCCCGGGGCCCGAAGAAGTTGGGGTCGACGAAGTAGAACCGCCGTTTGTGCGGGTGATCCTCGAGCACCGAGGCCATCTCCGCCCCCACGCTCTCGGGCGAACGTGGCCGCCAGTGAGAGCCTCCGCCATAGAACGGGTTGATGGTGCAGAAGGTGCACGACCCGTAGCAACCCCGGCTCGCGGCAAGGTTCACCTCGCGCAACGAGAGCATCTCTGGAGTGCGGACCGGGGAGGGAAGAGCGTCCAGGTCGTCGACCAGCGCCCGCGGCGGCGCGGCGACCACGCGCCCCCCGATCCTGGCCGCCGTACCGGCGACTCCGGCCAACGCCTCCGCCGGCGAGCCCGCGGCCCGGCGCCGTTGGAGGAGCGCGGTCACCGCCTCCACGACCGTCACCTCGGGCTCCCCCACGATGACGCCGGCGACACCGGGAAAGCTCGCGAGCACGTGCTGGTACGCGAAGGTGGGATAGAAGCCGTAGGTCAACGAGGGCACATATCCCGCGGCGGCGGCGACTGTCTCAAGGAGTCCACGGATATGGCCCCCGCCGGACCAGTCGTACACCAGGTGCAGTCCGATGATGTCGGGGGCGTGGGCAGCGGTGCGCGTGGCGATCTCCTCCGCCGTCAGGCGGGCCAGGTTGCCCTCGACGATGAGTACGTCGTGACCGGCCGCCCGCAACGCGGCGGCGGTGTAGCCGGTCATGAGGCTGCTGGAGAGAGGCGTGTTGGCGACATCGTTCATGTGCACCCAACTCGACCGGCGTGGGTGTTCGATCAGGACGATCCGGGCACTCAACGGGAAGCCTCCTCGATGGGATCGCGGGCGCCGGTGCGGCGGCTCGCGTGCAGATGATGCCGCTCTTCCAGCTCGTAGCGCAGGTGCTGGTAGGGCACGGGGTCGTGATAGGTGGGGAACAGCAGGTGGTCCTCGGGTTCGAGTCGCCCGGCGGTGACGAGCTCCGCGGCAAGAGGCGTACCCGGGTAGACCCGCAGGTTGTTGAACACGATGGCCCCCAGGTTCTCCCGTGGGCCGTGGATACCGTGCAGACGATCGACGAGTTCGAGAGCGCCGGCGGCTACCTCCGCGTCGGTGCCGGGCACATTCACCATGAAGTGGTACACGGAGAGGGCCTCGGTGCGGGCCGCCGCCCGTGCCGCACCAAGCACGTCGCGGAGCGTGAGGCCCTTTCGGAGCCGGGCCAGAGTGCGGTCGCAGGTGCCGTCGCCCGAGAACTGGAAGGCGGCGCACCCCGCCCGTACGGCAAGCTCCGCGTCGGCCGGGGTCAGGGCGTCTTCGCGGAAGAAGCCGGTCCACCGCACGGGCAGACCCCGCTCCACGAGACGCCGGCACACCTCACGGAAGTGCCCGGCCGGGTAGTTCAGCACCGGGTCGTTGAAGTGCACCCACTCGGCCCCGGTCTCGCGATGAAGAGCTTCCACCTCGGCCACGATCGTGTCTGGGCTCCGGTAGCGCAGGCGGCGCCCCTGAAGCGCGGGGTACACGCAATAGGAGCAGCCCAGTGGACAGCCCCGCTTCGTCTCCACCCCGGCCGCGGGGGCGTAGCTCGTGCGACCCGCGTAGGAGCCGGCAAGCTCCGGGAGCCAGGTGCGCACCACGTCGAGGGAGGCCTCGGACAGCCACGGGCGGGGCGGGCTCTCGATCAGGCGGGTGCCACGGTCGGCGGACGACGTATCGCGCACCCGCACGATCGTGCCCGGCGTCCCGGCGAGGTGAGACACATCGGCGCGGAGCGTCCCGTTCACGCGAGACGGCCGGGCGCCCCGTTCGAGCCCGGCCAGGACCTCAGGGAAGGTCGCCTCACCCTCCAGGAACACGCCCACGTCGATCGAGGGATACCGCTCCATGATGGCCCGCGGGAACATGGAGAAACCTGCACCTCCCACCACCAGCGGGACAGAGGGGAGCCCCCTCCGTACCACTTCGAGCAGAGCGCCGAAGGCCGGAAGGAAGGAGTGCCGGCTGTTGGCCAAGGGGTCGATGTTGCGCAAGCCGATCCCCACCGCCTGCGGGTCGACGCGCCCCAGCGCCTCAGCAAGCGCGGGGAAGGGGTCGGTCTCCAGGTTGAGGTCCACCAGCTCCACCTCATGGCCGCTGGCGCGGGCGGCCGCGGCCACCGCCGCCAACCCGAGGGGAGCCACGATCTCGGCGTGGGGGCCCTCGACCGACGGCGCCTGCAGGAGTAGAACGCGCACGGCGGTCACCCCACCAACAGAAGCCCGACATACGTCGCCGGGGACTCGCGGTCGGGGACGGGTTCGAGGCGCCACCCCACGGTCGCGGCGGTGGCGTAGACATCCATGCCGCCGGCCTCCATGGAAGGCCGCGCCTCGGCGGGGTGGCGGCACTCGTCGGGGTCGCAGTCAGGGCACAGGCGGCACGGCCCCGCTACGAACGCGAGTGCCTGCGGGGCTCCTCCCAGGAACGCCGCGCGCTCCAAGGCCAGCATCCGGCGGTGGAACTCTGCGGTTGGGGGCTCGCCCTCCACGAGCAGGGCCTGAGTGTAGGAGGCGAGCACCGTTCGCGTCTCGTCCGCCCGGGGGGAGCGGGGCGGACACTGGCCGCCAGTGCCGTAGCCTGCGCAGCCGAACCGGCACTTCACCTCCACCCACGGGGCGGTGGTCACGTCCTCCGGCGAGATGGCGGTGGTCCGACGGAAGCCGAGGTCGCGGGCGACCCCGTCCAAGACCTCGAGGCGGTCGACACGAACTGCCGACAAGGCCTCGGGCGTGCGGGCCGCCGCCATGAGCACGGTGTCCTCGTCGCCGACGCCTGCACCCGAGGGAGCGGCGCCCGAGGGGGCGGAGCCCGAGAAGCCGACGCCCAAGGGGATGGGGCCGGCCACCACCAACCCCTGCGACTCCAACCGATCGCGCACCCACTGCCAGGGATAGGTGCGGCCCTGGTAGGTGTTGATCATCATGTGCAGGTCGAAGAGGGCGCTCTTCACCGGGCCACGCCCAGCACCGTCGGTGAAGAAGTCGTGTATGAGAAGTAGGCCCGTATCGGAGAGGGCGCGCGCGGCGCGGTCGAGCAGGGGACCGGAGTCCCGATGCGAATAGGCGTGCACCACGTTCGACGCCACGACGAGTCCCCAGCCGGTGCCGCCCTCCGGCGGCGCCGGGATCTCCTCGTCCAGAAGGTTGCAGGCGGTGAAGCTCAACCGCCCGCTGAGCGGAGATCCGGTGGAGGCGTACCCGCTCGGCTCCTGGCGTGCCGGCTCCGCCAGTGCCGGCTCCGACCGTTCAAGCTCCTCGCATGCAAGCTCCACCACCTCCGGCATGTCCAGCACCAGACCCCGCCACTCCGGATTGCGCCGGAGGAGCTCGGCGGCGACGGCCCCTGCTCCCCCGCCCAGGTCGAGGAGACACCCGGGGGCCAGAGCGGCCATGTCGAGCCGTTCGGCAATGAGGCCGGCCTTGTGGCGGGCCACGTCGTCCATGGCCAGCAGGTAGTCACGCACCCGGGCCCGGTAGGCTACCTCGTCCTCGTGCGCGGGCTGCTCCAGAGGAGAGCCGCCTCGGCGCACAGCTTCTCCGAGTCGGGACCACGTGCCGGCGAGCCGGCGCCGGTAGGCGAGGGAGTCGCCGAGATAGCCCGGAGCACCCCGAAGCAGGTGCCGGCGGGCGACCGTGGAGCAGGCTACCACCACCTCTCCCGTGTCTGCCCGTTCGTGCAGGGTCAACAGGCCCAAGCTCGCGAGGGCCTGCACGAATCGGCCGCACCCCTCATGGTCGGCGTCGCACCGATGGGCGAGTTCGTCCACCGTGAGCGCGTCTTCTCCCAAAGCCTCGAACACGCCGAGCTCGAGCGCGGCGAACAACGTCTCCGAGAGCCAGGCCGCCGTGGCCAGGTCCTCGATATCCTGCGGGGTCACGATGCCGCCCTCCCGAGGCCAGAAGCTCATGCGCCCACTGCGTCCGCTTCGAGCCCGGTGGACTCGGCGACCCCGGCTTCGGCGACCCCGGCCTCGGAGACCCCGGCCTCGGAGACCCCGGCCTCGGAGACGCCCGCCTCTGCGAACGTGGCCATCGTACCGATGAGGGCCGCGGCGCCGTCCACCAGGGGCATGGCCAGCGTGGCTCCGGTGCCTTCCCCCAAACGCAGATCGAGATCGAGCAGCGGTTCGACGCCCAGGTGCTCCAGCATGACGCGGTGACCCGGCTCGAGTGAACGATGTGCGGCGATCAGGTAGTCCCGGGCCGCCGGCGCCAGGGCGCAGGCGACCAAGGCTCCCGCGGTGGAGATGAAGCCGTCCACCAACACCGGGATACCGGCGGCCGCCGCACCCAAGATGACGCCCGCGATCCCGGCAATCTCCAGACCGCCCACAGCCGCGAGCGCACCGAGCGGATCGGCGGGGTCGGGACGGTTGACGGCCAGTGCCTCCTCCACCACCTGCCGCTTCCGCTCGAGGGCGGGGTCATCGATACCGGTGCCGCGGCCGGTGACCTCGGAAGGCGCGCGACCGGTGAACACGCAGGCCAGCGCACTCGACGGGGTGGTGTTGCCGATGCCCATGTCGCCGGTGGCCACCAGGTCCAGACCCTGCGCGACCAGGCCCTCTACCACGTCGATGCCGGCCTCGATAGCGGCCGTCGCCTCCTCGCAGGTCATGGCGGGGCCCGAACTCAGGTCGTCGGTGCCACAACGTACCTTGCGGTGCAGGACGGCACCGGCAGCGAGCGCCTCGGCGACGGTGGTGACCGGCCGCAGGCCGACGACCGCAGGCAGATCGGCGGCCACGCCTACGTCTGTGACCACGACCCGAGCTCCCGCCGCGACGGCCAGCGCGTTGATGGCCGCCCGGCCGCGCGCGAAGTTCGCCACCATCTGAGGCGTCACCTCGGCCGGGAATGCGCTCACCCCGCGTCGCACTACCCCGTGGTCGCCGGCCATGACCACCACGGCCTTGCGCGGGAACGCCGGTGCCAGACTCCGCTGGATGCCCGCGAGACGCACTGACAGAGCCAGCATCCTCCCCAAACTCCCCGCCGGGATGGCCAGCTCCGCCGCACGGGCCGCGGCGGCGTCCGCGGCGGCGGCGTCCACCGGCATGATGGCGGCCAGCGTTCGCGCGAGGAGGCCCGGCCGGCCCGCCCAGACGGCGAACTCGGGGACAGGTGCGTGATCCGCGTGCTTCATCGTTCCTCTCTTTCGCGAATCGCAGACCGTCGCGCGCGCCGCCCGCTCATCGTGTCCGGCCTCGTTCCAACAGGGTATGCACCGCCGCCGCGGCGCGGCGAAGCCCGCCGCCGGTGAGGTGGTCGTCTCTAGGGTCGCGGTATCTGCGGGCCGGGGTCACATCCACGCTCCCGAGGATGCGCGCCGGGCGACCGCCCAACACGACCACCCGGTCCGCAAGCTGCACGGCCTCGTCCACATCGTGGGTCACGAGGACCCAGGTGGCGGGGTGCGTCTCCATGACCCGCGCCATCCACTCGCGGAGATCGGAGCGGGTGATCGCGTCCAAGCTGCCGAATGGTTCGTCCAACAGGATGAGACCGCGTCCCAGGGCCAGGGTCCTGGCGAGAGCGACCCGCTGACGCATGCCTCCCGAAAGCTGGTGGGGATACAGGTGAAGCGAGTCCTCGAGGCCGAACTCGCACAGGAGAGAGAGCGCCCGTTCGCGAGCGGCCTCCAGGGCTTCGCGACGTCCTTTGCGGAGCGACCACCGCCTGCCGCCCCGAAGCGCCGACTCGGCGGCGAACGAGGCGTTGGCCAGCACGTTCTTCCAGGGCAACAGTAGGTCGTTCTGGAACATGTAGGCGGCGCGTCCGTCCGGAGTCGGAGTGACACTCACCTGCCCGCTGACGGGTTCCAGGAGCCCCGCAAGTGCGTGCAGCAGGGTGCTCTTGCCGCACCCGCTGGCGCCCACCACAGCCAGGCACTCGCCGGTGAACAGATGCAGATCGACGCACTCCAGTACCGACGTGAAGCCCTCACCGGTGGGATAGCCCAAGCTGACTTCGCGGAGCCACACGTGCACGCCGCCGGCCGCCGCCGCGGGGCTCTCGCCCCCCGAGGGCGCCGGGCCGGCGCCCCCGGGGGGCGCCGGCGCCAGAGTGATAGACGTGTCCGGGTACGACGTCACGTGGCGGCTGCGACTGCCCGCTACCGCGGCAGGAAATCGTTGGTCAGGGCCGGGGCCACGTCCAGAGGCGCCGCAAGCAATCCTACCCCGATCATCCAGTCGTGGAGGGTCTGCCAGGCTGCTTCGTCCTGCGCGCCCGCGGGAGTGCCGCCCGAGGCAAGGGCGAGCGAGGGGATGGTGGCCTCCCACTGCGCGAGGAGCGTGTCACGGTCGAACTCCGGGTGGGCCGCTATGTAGATGTCGACGGCTTCTTCGGGATGCGTGGCGGCGTAGTCGAGGCCGGCCAGGGTGGCGGCGACGAACGCGCGCACCGTGTTCGGGTTTTCAGCGGAGAAGTCGCTGCTGGTGATCACGTTCATGAAGGCGTAGTCGGGCGACCCCCAGTCGCGGAAGTCGAGGTAGGCGAGCTCCACGTCGGAGGCCAAGTCCGCCTCCACCAGCTCGCCGAATGCCGTGAAGGCCACCGCGTCGTAGGTGCCGGTGAGGAGGGGAGCCACCAGGTCGAAGCCCGGGTCTACGAGGGTGACCGCGGCGGGATCGACCCCACCGGCCTTGAGCATGGCGTCGTACGAGGCCCGCACCGAAGGGATCAGAGGCACGGCGACCGTCTTGCCCACCAGGTCGGCGGGAGTGACGGCAGAGAAGCCGGGTGTGAGCGCCAGGCCCAGTGGAGCGTGCCCCATCAGGGCCGCTACCGACAACACCGGGGCGCCTTCGGCCCGCGCCATGAGCACGTCGGGGGCGTAGTAGAGACCGAACTGGCTCTTGCCGGTGGACACGAACTTCACCACGTCGGTGGGGCTGGTGGGGATGGTCTGGGTGACCGTGAGGCCGGCGTCGGCGTAGAAGTCCTTGGCCTGGGCCACGTCGATGGGGATGTCGAGCACCCAAGGAACCCAGTCCATGATCAGGTCGATCTCGGCCACCTCGGGCGCCGGAACTCCCTCGGTGACCACCGGCGCGGTCGTGTCGGGAGCGACGGTCGTGTCGGAGGCCGCCGGGACCGGGGCTGTGGTCGTGGTGCCGCTAGAGCCACCGCAGCCCGCGGCGGAACCGAGCGCAAGCAGCAGAGCCGCCAGAGCGGCCACGACGAGTGAGGCGGCCGCGCGGCCGCTGCGGAAGCGGGGGGCGGTGCGCCTGAGAATGGATGCCTTCATGTTCAGATCGTCTCCTTCGATGTCGTCCGGCCGAGGACGGCCGGTTGTCTCCACCATGCGATACGTCGTTCGAGCAACCCGGTCGCGCCATACGCGCCCAGGCCGAGAAGCGAGATCAGGAGCACCGCGGCGAACGCCTGAGCAGTGGCCAGGCGGGCGTTGGCGCTCAACACCAGGTAGCCCAGACCGCGGTCGGTGCCGGTCCACTCGGCCACCACGGCTCCCACCAGGCTGAGCGTGGCGCCGGTACGGGCACCCGCCGCGAGAAAGGGGCCGGCACCGGGCAGCCGCACGCGCCAGAAGACGTCCCAGCGCGAGGCGCCCACCGAATCGAGCAAGAGGAGCAGGCGCGGGTCGGTAGCCCGCAACCCCTCCAGGGACGCGATCGCCATCGGGAAGAAGGCGATCAGCGCACAGATCACCACCCTCGGCGTCAAGCCGTAGCCGAACCACAGCACCAACAGGGGGGCGAGCGCGATGACGGGGATCGTCTGCGACACGACCACCACCGGCGTCAGGAGGCGGTCGAGCAGGCGGGAATGGACGGCGGCGGCCGCGAAAAGCAGGGCGGCCGCCGCCGCGAGTGCCAACCCTGCCCCGGCCTCGGTCAGCGTCACCAGCGCGTGCCGGGCGAACAGCCCCGGCGCGCCCACCAGCGACCCGAGCACCACGGAGGGGGCCGGGAAGATGAACGCCGCGACTCCCGTGGCCCGCACAACCATCTCCACACTGGCCGTCAGCGCCAGGATGACCCCGGCGGTGACGGCGGCGGAGCGGAGGAGCGGCGAACGGGTCATGCGCGTCAGGCCTTCTCCGCCGAGAGCGAATCCCGGAACAGGGCGTCGGCGTTCTTGGCCGCGCAGAAGTTCCCGCACATGGTGCAGGTGGACTCGTCGGCGGGGGTGCGGCTCGCGCGGATCGCGCGGGCCGCGTCGCCGAAGAGGGCCAGGTCGAACTCCTTATCCCACTTCATGTCGCGACGCGCTTTGGCCATCTCCATGTCGCGGGCGCGGCCGCGCTCCCCGAGCTTCACGATGTCGCCCATGTGCACGGCGAGCCGGGCCACACGCACGCCTTCACGCACGTCTTGCTCGTTGGGCAGGGCCAGGTGCTCGGCCGGCGTGATGTAGCAGATGAGGTCGGCACCGAAGCGCGACGAGGAAGCCGCGCCCACCGCCGCCGTGACGTGGTCGTAGCCGGCGCCTATGTCGCAGGGCAGGGGGCCGAGCACGTAGTAGGGGGCGTCGCCAGACATGCGCTTCTGGAGCTGGATGTTGCCCTCGATCTCGTCGAGTGGCACGTGGCCGGGTCCCTCGACCATCATCTGGCAGCCCATGTTGCGCCCGAGTTCGGCGAGCTCGCAGTTGGTGACCAGCTCCGCCACCTGAGCCCGGTCGGAGGAGTCATGGATCGCCCCCGCCCGGATGCCGTTCCCCAAGCTCAAGACCACGTCGTAGCGGCGCAGGATGTCGACCACCCGGTCGAACTGCTCGTAGAGCGGGTTGTCGCGCCCATTCGCCAGCATCCACGACACCATGAACGTGCCGCCTTTGGACACGAGTCCACCGTACCGGTACCCCTGCTTTCGCAGGCGTTCGACCGTGTAGAGGTTGATGCCGCAGTGCACCGCCATGAAGCTCATGCCGTCGGCGCACTGGCGCTCGATGATCTCGAAGAGCAGCTCGGGGTCGAGCTTGTCGGGGTCGTGGTAGCGGCGGGTGGCCTCGCAGAAGGCCTGGTAGAGAGGCACGTTGCCCACCGGGAGCTCGGTGGCGCCGAGTACCTGCCGGCGGATGTCGTCGAGGTCGCCGCCTACGGAGAGCTCCATGAGCGTGTCGGCGCCCTCCTCCTCGGCGGCCTTGGCCTTGCGGATCTCGGCCTCTACGTCGACGATGTCGCTGGACGTGCCGATGCTGGCGTTGACCTTGGTGCGGAGCCCCTGACCGATCCCCACCACCCGGGAATCGCGCCTCACGTTCTTCGGGATCACGATGGTGCCGCGCGCCACGCGGTCCCGCACCACCTCGGGTTCCAGCCATTCGTCGCGGGCGACCACAGCCATCTCCGCGGTGATCTCGCCCGCCCTCGCCCGTTCGATCTGCGTTGCCATCTCCTGCCCCTTTCGACGTTCGAACCGTTCCGAGGGCAAAAGAAAAAGCCCCCAGCCTGTTAGGGCCGGAGACTTTGCCATCATCTCCAGGCAGGGCTCCCTCTACACGGGGAGCCTACCAGCTGCTCGGGCAGGTCTTCTGACTCTCGGATCGTCGCTCCCCCGCGCCTTCCCATCCTCCTTGCCCCCGCTCCCCTATTGGGGGACCGGCGGTGGAAGGACAGTGGCACCTGCGGGCTCACTCCCCGATCACAGCGGCGGGACCGTCCGGGTATCGCACCCGGTTCCCTCTTAGCCGCATCCGGTCGCTCCTGTTTCGGAGCCACCTCGCGCGTGACCCGGCAACTTCGCTACAGATACTTCTGCCGCTACTATTAGCACAGCTCTGCAGCGCGGGTCAACCCCTCGAGATGAACGGTCCGCTCTCGCCATTCAACACCGCCAGGACGCCACAACAGGCCCCGCGGCGGCAGCGTGACTGGCGGCGGCTGCCCATCGCTCCCCGTTTTTACTACAATCAAGCCTATGCGTGACCTCGAACTCATGACCGATCTTGTGGACTCCCTTAGCGAGGCGCCCGACTTCACGGCCGCTGCGACCGCACTCGCCCTGTGGGCCCGCGACGTGACCGGGTGCGAGAGCACCTTCGTCCGTATGCAGCATCCGGGCGCGGGCCCCCGCATGTGGCTGCCGATCGTGGCCTCCGCGGGCCCGCAACAGACCTATCTCCGCGACGAGGCGGTCGTGGACGACATCGAGTGCGCATGCGGGCGGGTGGCCACTGGGAGCGTCGACACCGCAGTGCCGTACCACACGGCTGAGGGCTCGTTCTTCTGGGGACGCCTTAAGAGCATCGCCCGCGACTTCCCCGATACCTCCCCTGCTCCCCGAGGCCGGTGTATAGCCGAAGGTTACGAGTCGATCGCCATCGTCCCCCTCCTCGGACCTGAGGGCACGATCGGCTGCATCCACCTCGCCGACTCCCGGCCCGAGCTGTTCGGACCGATGCAGGAGGTCCTCGAAGCCGCCGGGCGTGTCTCGGGCAAGATGCTTCTCAGCCATCGCATTCAGGACGCGGAACATGCCGCCTTCGAGTCGATCAAGGAAGCACTGATGCCTGTCGAGCCGCCCGCCGTGGGCGGGCTGGAACTCGGGGTGTGCGCTGCGCAGGCGGAGGCGCTCGTGAGTGTGGGCGGCGACTTCTACGACATCTTCGAGTTGCCCGACGACAAGATCGCGCTCGTGGCGGGTGACTACTCGGGCAAGGGCATCGACGCCGTGGGGACCGCCGCCAGGATCCGCCACAGCCTTGCCACCCTGGCCTCATCGGCGCACGATCCCGCCCGCTTCCTGACCAAGGCCAACGATCTGCTGACCCCACTACTCGCTCACAAGGAGCGTTTCGCCTCCGCGGTCTGCTGCACGATAGATCTGCGCGCGAGGGTAGTCCGCGTGGGACTCGCCGGGCACCCCGCGCCCCTACGGCTTGGGTTGTCGGGGGCGCTGGAACTCG
The DNA here is from genome assembly GCA_018830645.1 of Actinomycetota bacterium. Taxonomy (GTDB): domain Bacteria; phylum Actinomycetota; class Thermoleophilia; order RBG-16-64-13; family RBG-16-64-13; genus JAHJSA01. The sequence goes on along the minus strand of JAHJSA010000005.1, from coordinate 666 downwards.
ATGCGCCACACAACCTGCCCCTGGGCGCGGAGCCGGCCACGCGCTACGAGGACGCCTCGTTCACCTTCGAGGAATCAGACCTTCTCCTCCTCTATACAGACGGCGTGACAGAGTGCCGCCACGATGGCACGCTGTTCGGTGTAGAGGGCGTGGTCAGGGCCGTGAAGGAGGTCGGGATGCCCTCCTCCTTGAGCGATGTGGTCTCCTTGAGCGATGTAGCCTGCTCGGTGATCGCCGCCTGCGCGGCCCACCACGACCCGCTGCTGCCCGAAGACGACCGTCTGGTACTCCTCGCCCGGCTGGCGCGCAGCTGAAGCCCCTCCGAAGGGAGGGTGGTAGAATCCAGGGGACGTTTCCGGGTCGGCGAGGAGGGCACGTGAGCAAGAAATACCGGGTCGCCGTGGTGGGAGCCACGGGCGCGGTGGGTGAGGCGATGCGCAGCATACTGGCCCACCGAGGGTTCCCCGTCTCCGAACTGGTCGCGCTGGCTTCGGCCCGTTCGGTCGGATTGGAACTCGAGTTCGGCGACCGGTGCGTCGAGTGCCACGAACTCACCCAGAACAGCTTCGAGGGGGTCGAGATCGCCCTCTTCTCGGCCGGCGCCGACATCTCCCGCACCTACGCCCCCATCGCGCGCGACGCCGGGTGCGTGGTCATCGACAACTC
>JAHJSA010000025.1 GCA_018830645.1 Actinomycetota bacterium | reverse complement strand
GAGGAAGAGCTGAGGGACCTGGAGCGCGTCTGGCTCTCCGAGCGTCGGTAGAAGAACAAGAACGGTCATGGAGTTCCTTCACCCTTGCCGGCCAGATCCATGCGGACCTGGTCGCACCCAAATCAAAGGAGTACGTCATGCAGTTTGATTATCAAATCAATCCATCCACGCAACTCTTCAACCCCAAGAGGGAGTACGACTACAGCCCGGCCCTGCTCCCGGAACGCAAGACCGTGCTGCAATGGGTGCCGATCACGACGCCGGTGATCGGGACCTGCAGGATGTGTGGCGTGCGCGACTTGATGGACAAACCGGTTGTCGGTCTGTACACCGATGAACCACGTCTACGCTTCAACAAGGCGACCTCATTCTGCTCGTTGGACGCCTACGACACATCGCCCATCGGAACACTTGGCAGGAGGGACCGCTTCTCGCCGAACAACGTCAATGCCTGGGTGCCGGTTCTTGATTCGGTGATCGGCACCTGCCGTCACTGTGGGTACCGGGGCTTGGTCCATCACCCCGTCATGGGGGTCTGTTACTGATCGCCGGGATAACAACGGCCACCTGATTGTCGAACACCGGCAATCAGGTGGCCATGTTGTCCTGCGTCGCCAGATGGGTGCCTGGATGCCTCGCGCAGGCTCCGTTGGTTGGGAATCGGTGCCTACGTGCGCGAAAGACCAGAGACTAGAAGATCAGAGACGGCACGAAAGCGAGATTCCATGGACAGGTTCGAGGGCATCGATGGGCGGCGCAGGCTGGATGCGATCAAGTCCGCTATGCGAGCCGTGGTTCGCGAGACGCAGGAGATCAACCGAAATCTGCGGGCGACGGACGATGATGTCGCTTGGATGCTGAAGCAGAAGGAGGAGGAACTCAAGAACCTGCACCGTGCCTGGAGCTATCTGACCGGGCTCGGGCTCCGGTAGATCAGTGATCACTTGGGGAGACCCTGGCCGCAAAGCCGAGAGCCAACGTGATTCGATTCAGCAAGCTCGTTGCTGTCTCCATCAGATCAGAAACGACGAGAGCCTTGCCGACGGTGGTTCCTTCTCGATGGCTATGCGTGCGGTTGAGCACCCCTCCCGTGGATCCCCTTCCGATTGAGCCGGGCGACCTCCTTCGGCCTCCCGAAGTAGGGGGCAAGTAGTCGTCTTTGCCTTCCGGGCCGCTGTCATCTCGAGGCCGCCGGCCATCATCCTGAATGCGCGGCAACAGACAGTGATCGACGTCGGGGCGCCTCCTGATCTCCCACTGCCTGCGTCGCAGACCAGCCCGGCAACTGCTTGCTGACTGCCTCAGAGAGCAGCCTGACTTCGAGTGGAAAAGGGGGAAAGGTGAGGGGAGGGACGGCCCCCGGCGGGGCCAGTGCCTCACGTCCTCTGAGAGGCTTTCGAACCACGACCAGGGAGACACCCATGACGATGTGCAACGTGAAGAGTTGGAAACGATTCAAGCAGGACGTCTTGAGCAAGATCGGGGACTTCTCCGTCGTATTCACTGGGCTATCCAAACAGAGGTCGTCCTCGAACGGCTGGGTAACTGCTGTCTGCCCTTTTCACGAGGACCGGTCCCCTTCCTTCTCCTACAACCGGAAGACGGGCCACTGGAAGTGCCATGCCGGTTGCGGCAAGGGCAGCGTGTTCGACTACCTCATGCGGACCTCAGGGAAGGATTTCAAAGAAGTGCTCCTTGAGCTCGGTGACCAGGTCGGTGTTCCGATGCCGTTCTCCGAGCAGCCGCAACGACCGCCGATCCCGGAGGAGCTCGTCAAGCAGTGGGTGACGAACCTCTGGGCCAACGAGCAGGTCTGCAGCTGGCTTCAGAGAAACCGCGGCCTCACCGAGGCAACCCTCAAGAGGTACCAGATTGGCTGGGAGCCCAAGCGTCGGCGCGTGACCATCCCGATCAGGGATGAGCGAGGCCGCGTCGTCAATGTCCGGCTGTACAGCGCCAAGAGGAAGCCGAAGCATCTCAACTACACCGACAGCCGGAACGCGTACGGCTCCCCGCCGCGTCTCTTCGGGTTGGATGAGCTTGTCAGGTGCCAGAGCCAACAGGTCATCGTGTGCGAGGGCGAATGGGACCGACTCTTGCTGCAGCAGCACGGATTCATGGCAGTTACCGGCACACACGGTGCTGCCACCTTCCGGCCGGAGTGGTCCGAGTATTTCAAGAACAAGGATGTCGTCATCCTCTACGACTGCGACCCGCAGGGAAAGGCTGCGGCAACAGACATCGTCCTGCCAATCCTGAAGGCCTCTGGTGCGCATTCGGTGAAGAACGTCATCCTGCCGCTCGCTGGTGAGAAACAGGAGAAGGACGTCACCGACTTCCTCCACAAGTGCGGCTCCAAGAGGGAGGATCTTGAGAATCTCATCGACGGGGCCAGGGCTTGCTCTGTACGTCCTGAGGGAGCCCGAAAGGAGACGGCAAGCGACGTGTCCAATGGCACCGATCAGATCCAGTCGTATCTCGTCAAGACATGCAAGTGGATCGGCCCAAAGGTGTCCAGGTGCCTGGTGAGGACCTACGGGAAAAAAACGCTCGCAGTCTGCACGGATCATCCAGAACGCGTCGCCATGGAGATCCCTGGTCTCACCCTGCAGCGTGCCTGCAAGATCGCGGCAACGCTCCGTGAAGAGCGGTAGAGCCGGAAAGCTACGGAAGATCAGCTGCTGGCTGGCGACGTGAGCGCAAGACTCAACTCAACAAAGAAGAAAGGACTCTTCCCATGGAACACAGGATCTACGAGTTCGATCTGCCACATGGCGAGGCGCTGGCCATCGTCCTGCTTGGCGGGAGGGCCGTGCGCAGGCGGAGGATCAGGCGGTCACCCGAGGCCGATCCGCTGGCGGAGACGCGGCCTGATATCGACTACGTGACTGTGGCCATCTGCTGCCGGTTGCTGGGTGAAAGAAAGAATGTCTTTGAGCGGATCAGGGAGCCCACTCGCATCCCAAACGTTCCCTATCCCCTGGCGAACGACAAGGCGATAGTGGTCCACATCTCCCGCCGGTTCGCGACCGAGGATGGCCCACCTCGGG
>JAHJSA010000024.1 GCA_018830645.1 Actinomycetota bacterium | reverse complement strand
GCGCAGACAACCGGGTCGAAGACCGCGATGTACGCACGGAACTCGAACGGCCACGGACACTTCACGTGCAGCTCTTGGGGGACACGGCTGCTGCTCTGTGAGCCTTCTGTCGACGATCTTGGCCCTGCCGAGTCTCATACCGGCGGCCGTTCGGGGAGTGGCACTTTGTCCGCATCGTCAGAGCAGCCGTGTTCTCAACACCGTGACTTATTCGTCGATCAGGCCCGCCACACGCGAAGGCCGGCGCCATGAAGCAATGGTGATTCGCTCCGCCTGTGAAGTAGTAGACGCCGCAAGTGGCGCCGAGCGGACTTGTTGAGGCTGTCAAGTCAGCGGCAAGGCCCCGGCGCGCTCCACCGCCGCTCAAGAGAGTTCTCCTGGGAGAGAGCCTCGTTCTGTTTGTCCGCGCGCTCCGTTTGCTGGGTTCGGCCCGGACGGGGTCGTACTTCGCTTCGGCGCCGCTCATCGCCGGTGTGCTCTCGGTGGTGGTGTTGCGGGAGTCCCCGAACGCGCGCCTTGTGGACTCTTTCGTGCTGGTGGGCCTGGCCGGCGTGCTCATGGCACGTGAATCCCACGCGCATGAGCATACCCACGGAGATTCGATCCACTCTCACTGGCACCGGCCCGACGGAGACCACCGGCACCGGCATTGACCTTCGGTCTGCGCGTGGGGACTCGGAGTCGGCTTCGCCCTCTCGCCCCTCCACCCCTTGACTCCATCAGCGCCGGTCATATACGATACTTAGCGTACTCGCGGCAGAGGTGCGAAAGCCTAATAGGGAAGTCGGTGAGAAGCCGACGCGGTCCCGCCACTGTAACCGACGAGTCCCCTGCATGTGCCACTGGTCGAAAGGCTGGGAAGGCGCGGGGGGCGCTTGAGTCGGGAGTCAGGAGACCTGCCTTCGCCGCTTGGCACGACCCTTCGAGGAAAGGGAGCCAGTGGCTCGTCGCAGCCGAACTCCACCCTCGATCAGGATGGGGCGGCTGTCCACCCTGCCGATCGGGGCCCGAACTCCCACCAGCGCCCGCGCGCTCCGTTCGATCATCCCTGTCTGCCGTCCTCCTCCTCCGGCCGTGGCGCAGCAGATCATCAATCTGCTCAGACGACTACGCTGCCTGGGAAGGCCGCGCACGCGCCGGACATCGGTCCGGCGTGAAAACTGGAGGAGGTATAGTCAGATGCATCTTGCCGAAGGAGTCCTGCCCGCCGGGCAGGCAGCCGTGTGGTTCGTACCGGCCGCGGTAGCCGTGGGAGTGGGCGTTCGCGGGCTTCGCACCCAGACCAAAGAGGGTCGCCAACGGAAGATCATGATCGGCATGGTCGGGGCGCTCGTGTTCGCCATCAGTCTCATGCCCATCCCCGTGCCGGTTGCAGGCTCGGTTTCACACCCCTGTGGTACACCCCTGGCCGCGATTCTACTCGGCCCCTGGGTGAGCACCCTGGTGGCCGCGATATCGCTGCTGTTCCAGGCCCTGTTCTTCGCTCACGGGGGGCTTTCCACCTGGGGTGCGAACATCGTCTCCGAAGGTATCGCCGGCTCATTCGTAGGCGTGGGTGCCTTCCTGCTCAGTCGCCGCATGGGCTTCTCGCTGTTCGTGTGCGGGTTCCTGGCCGGTTTCTTGGGCGATCTGGCCGTCTACGCGGTCACGGCCCTCGAACTCAGCCTGGGACTGTTCGGGGTTCAGCAGATCGGCCGAGAGTGGCTCATTCTCTTCGGCTCGTTCCTCCCCGTACAGGGACCCATCGCGCTGGGCGAGGCGCTGCTCACCGGGGGGGTGCTCACCTACGTCGCCAAGGTCCGCCCCGACATCCTCATACACCTCCGCGTTATCAAGCACCCACCTGAGCCGGTGACGCCCGTCACTCCTGAAGGCGCATCGGCGTGATGAGCGAAGGCCACACAAGAGGAGTCCCGATGAAGAAGATACTGACGGCTGCCGTCATAGCTCTGATCGTAGTTGCGGCGCTGACCCCGACCGTCCTACAGTTCATGCAGGGTGACTCCCCGGGTGACTACATGGGGATCGACGCGACCATCATGGAGGCGCGCGCCGAGGAGGCGGGGCGGCCGGCGCGCGATCCCCTGATTAACACCGATCAGGGTGATCTCCTGCTCTTCGTGTTCATGATCGGCGGCCTCGGCTCCGGCATCGCACTCGGCTACTTCGGCCGTATACTGCTGGTGGAAGGCCGCTCGACTACCGGACAAACCAGACGGAGTGCGGATGGCCGGGCGACTCCATGAGCTGATCCACACCGCCCTCCGCCACCACGATGTGTGTGCCGCCGACGAGGCGACGTGGCGGCAGTCGTGGCTGGCGCGGGCCGACGCGCGCCTCAAGCTCGCCTTTCTCTGTGTGGCGATTGTGACCAACCTGGTGAGCGCCACGTGGATCACCAGCGCGGCGGCCGTGGCGATCTCGCTGGTAGGGCTCGCCCTCGGTCAGAAGCGACCACTCCCGGGAATCGCCCTGCGTCTCGTCCCCGCGATCTTCGTGGTGGCGCCGCTGGTGGTCATCCGCAGCCTCATGGGCCCGCCACCGTACGTGGTTGAGTGGGACGTCGGCCTGTTCGCTCTGCACGTGTCGGGTCCCGGGGTCGCGGCGTCCACTCTCCTCGCCTGGAAGGTGGCGGCCGGCCTGTCGTTGGTTCTGCTGGTGGTGACGACTGCACCGGTGCCTCAGGTGTTGGACGCCCTGCGCTGGTACCGCGTACCCGAGCCCGCCATCGAAGTGGCCTCGCTGATGTACCGGTACTTCTTCGTTCTCGCGGAGGAGGGGGAACGGCTTTCGAACGCCCAGCGGCTGCGGTCCCGAAAGAGGGGGCTCCTGCGGCACGCGCAGGAGCTCTCGACTACCATCGGATCCCTGCTGATCCGAGCCTACGATCGCGCCGAGCGGGTGCAGGGGGCCCAGGCCCTGCGCACGGGGACAGGGCTGCGGCGGCGAACCTTCCGGGGCTCGCTCCGCTGGGACCACGTCGGAGCCGCCGCCGCCGCCCTGTCCATCCTGGCATCGACGGTGCGATTGTGAGAGAGCGGTTTGACCGCACAGCATGGAGCAGCCGAGCCGGCCACCAATTCCGCTGCGCGCTCCAGGCGGCGGCGACAAGGCCTGCACCGACTGGACTCACTTGACTATCGCGTTCGAGAATCCCCTGGACGATAATGTGACTAGGGTGCCTCCGCCCAATGCCTCGCGACTCGGGAGCACTCGGGAGCTGCCTCGCGCAACAGGAAAGCGAGAACAAGCGCCATGCAGTCGAATCGACAACATACGCGCTCACCCGCCTACCTGCGCCTGCTGGGCAGGGTCGTGGCCACTGCGGGCCTGCTCGCCCTCGCCTTTCTCGCTGCTCAAGTGCTCCACTCTCTCGAGCATTCCGCAACCTGGGCCGCGCTTCACCGAACCTGGCATCTCGACGAGCTGTTCACCGTGGCGACGGTCCTGGCCGTCCTGTTCGGCGTCAGTACGTTTCGCCAGCGGCGGGCGCGGTTGCGGACGCAAGACCGTCTCGAGGAAGTCGAGATCGACTACCGACAAGTGGCGCAGGACCTGGCGCTGATCCACGCGGCCGACCGGGCCATTGAGGACGGCATGAGCCTCCACGATATCCTGGTCATGCTGTCCGGGCAGACGGCTGAGATGTTTCCCGGCTCGCGGGCCGCTGTCTACCTGGTTTCCGAGGACCAGCAGTACCTTGACCCGGTGCGGGAGACCCTCAATCCCACCACGATGGAGCGCGTGGAGAGATTGCTAGGGAGAGGCATCGCCCACCCGCGCATCAAGCTCAGGGGCGGGGGCTGGTACCAGAGGACCCTCCAAGAGGGGAAGCCGGTAATCACCAGCGATCCGGCGGACATACAGCAGATGATGCGGGAGTTCGAAGGGAGCGAGGCCTTCGCCACCTTCATCCCCGCGATCGGCGCCCTGCTCGGCATCCGCTCTGTGATGGCCGTGCCCATCAACCGGGACGGTAGGCCGGTCGCCCTCCTCGACATCAGCGGCAGGCTCGAGTTCGACACTCGGGATCTGGAGCGGCTCGCCGCGGTCGGCAAGGAGCTGGAGTTCGCCCTCAAGCGCAAGCTCCAGGGGGAGCAGTTGGAGCGGCAGAGCCGGCTCGAAGCCTTGGGAGATATGGCCGGGATGGCCGGCCACTACCTCAACAGTCAGCTCACCGCCATCGTGGGCCACACCCGCCACCTGCTCGCCACTCCGGGACTTGAGGCCGCAGGGGAAGATCTACAGGCGGTCCAGAGCGCCGCCGAGTCGGCCGGCCAGGTCACCCACCGGCTTCTGGCCTTCTCCGGCGGCATAGCCGTGGAGGCACGGACGTTCGAGCTGAACGCCTTCCTCAAGACGGTGGCGACGCGCCTGCAGCGTGTCCTGGGCGCCCGCGTCCAGCTGGACCTCTCCCTCTCGCCGGATGCAGGAGCGGTGTCGACCGACCCGCGTAGAGTGGAGGAGATGCTGACGCATCTGGCCGTCAGCGCCCGCGACGCCCTGCCTGAAGGCGGCCGGCTTATATTGCAGACGGTGGACGCTCACCCCGCGGAGGCGGAGGATGCTGCCCCTGGGCCGCATGGCGCGGGCGGCTCCTATGCCCTGCTGACGGTCTCGGACTCCCGCCCGGGCGTAGAGGAAGATGCACTGGCCCAGATCTTCCAGCCCAAGCTCGAGTCCGCCGTGAGTGCCGAAGTCTCCTTCGCTCTGCCCGCCGCCTACGGGATCGTCACCCGTTTGGGTGGGACCATCCAGGCTGTACGGCCAAGGATGGGCGGGATCTCCTTCCGGATCCACCTGCCCCGAAACTCCGACGCCTGTCCACTTCCCGTCGAGGCTCTTCTACGCCCGCAAGCCCCAGCGCGACGGCCGTCTTCCGCCCGAAGGACCGTGCTTCTGGCGGAAGACGAGGCGGCTCTGCGACGCATGGTGGTGCGCGTCCTTCCCCAGTTTGAGGTTCTCGAGGTGGCCGATGCCTTTCAGGCCCTCGAGCTTTCCGACAGTTTTGCCGGATCCATCGAAGTTCTGATCACCGATATCATGATGCCGGGCATGGACGGTCGAGCCCTGGCCCGCGCACTCATCGAACGGCGTCCGGGACTCCCTGTTCTCTTCATCTCGGGTTATGCCACTGGTTTGGACGCGCGGGAAGCGGACGTTGGCACGCGCACGGCCTACCTGGAGAAGCCCTTCACTCCGGATCAATTGAGGGAGGCGATCGAGAGACTCTTGAGCGGGGCCTGACGGGACTCCTCATGAAGAACCAAGGTGACCAGAGCCATACAGCGTGTTCGCCCTCCACCAGAAGGATAGCGCATCGTCGCCCCGCAGGGCAGTGTCTGAATACACCCTGTTGCTCGGCGCGGTGACCATTCAATAATCTCGCACTGCGGCGCCGAGGTCTGACGTTACGTGTGCGCCACCCATCTCGCTGGTGCTCGGCACGTGGGCCGACGACTACATCCGGGTTCTCGATGGCACCCGCTATCTGGGCGACCCCGCGTCCCAGGAGGCACACCACGGCATCAACCGCTTGATCGGCCTGATGTCGGCTGCCTGGCGTCGTGCCGTCTCTGACGCCACCGCCTTCGAGCAACGGCTTGCCGCACTGCAGTCGTCGTGGCGTACGCGGCAGGGCAGGGTCAGAACCGGATCGGCCGTCGGCCTCCCGATCTGCCTTCTGCCGGGCGCTCCCATCCTGACGATGGCCACGGCCGCCGAGCTGATCGGACGTAGCGGCCAGGCAGCCGATGGGCAATCGGTCGGATGGTAGATGCTGGAGTCTTGAAGCAGATCAGCGGTGGCAGTCGCAACCGGGCGTTCGAAGCCCCCAGCGGCGATCGCGGTGAATCCGCGGGTGCCTGTCTGGGCGCTGCTGGCAACATGCGCCGCGGCGAGGCTAGACCGGGGCGGCTCACTTGCCGGGACTCGAGCCTCTGCGCTAGAGTGCGGCGGGCACCTTTGCATCGATAGTCCACGGAGGATCCCCATGCTCGACCCTCTCGCCGCGTATCACGACACCTCGTCGGCTATCAGCCTGAACGACCGGGCGGCGGCTATCGTCGAGCGCATGATCGTCGAGCAGGTGAGCCTCGGCATCGCTGTCCACCGGCTTGAGAACGAAGCTGTGGTAGTCGATTGCGGATCTCGCACGCTGGGTTCTTTCGAGGCCGGTCGGCTTTATGCCGAAGCCTGCATGGGCGGGCTGGGAGACGTGCACCTGTGCACACTGGATCTCGGTGGCTGGTCGACGCCGGGGGTCGAGGTCGACGTGGAGCACCCGCTCCTTGCGTGCATGGGGTCCCAGCTTGCCGGGTGGGCCGTCGAGGTTCCGCGGCGGGGTGACGAGCCCGGTTTCTACGCTCTGGGCTCCGGGCCGGCGCGGGCGCTGTGTCGTCGGGAGCGCATCTTCGGCACCATCGAGCATCGCGAGTCCTCCTCTACTGCCGTACTCTCCATGGAGTCGTGGGGGTTGCCCACCGAGCGGGCTGCGGATTGGATCGCAGAAGGTTGCTGCCGGCTCTCGGCTGAGGGGCTCTACCTCCTGATCGCGCCCACGGCCAGCCTGGCGGGATCGGTGCAGGTGGCCGCCCGGGTCGTGGAGGTCGCCCTCTACAAGCTCCACCGCTCGGGTTTCGATCTGACCACGGTGTTCGCCGCGTATGGAGTGTGCCCCGTGGCTCCGGTGGCCGCCGACGACCTCGCCGCGGTCGGGCGCACGAACGACGGGATCCTCTACGGCGGCCGGGTGTGGCTATCAGTTCGGTGCGAAGATGCCGCCATCGAGGCGATCCTCGAGGAGCTGCCCTCGTCGGCCTCCGGCGACTACGGCGTGCCCTTCGGTGACCTCTACGAGCGTGCCTGTGCCGACTTCTACCAGATCGACCCACTGCTCTTCAGCCCGGCGGAGCTGTACATCACCAACGCCAAGAGCGGCCGCACTCATCACGCCGGCCGAGTCGCCCCTGAGATCGTGCGCGAGTCGTTCCTCGGGTAACGGCGCCCGAGGCGCCCGCGCGCGATCGACCGGTGTCTGGGGTGCTACGCCTCCGAACGCGCCGCCGGCCCGTGGGTCGTCTGAGCAAGCGCCACGCGCAGTTCGATGCGGTGGGCACGGAAGGCGATCACGACGGCGGCCACCCACAGAGCGGCCAGCGCCACCAAGATCCACCCGCGGTTCGCCACCTGCGCGTGGTTGAGCAATGTGCGGGTGTTGGTGAGCACTATGAGGCCTCCGGCCGCTGAGCCGAGAATGCGAGGGGCGGCGTGGCGCACGAGCCATGCGGCGACGGGGGCGGCTACGACCCCGCCGGCCAGCAGCGCGCCAACCACCGGCAGAGGGAAGGCCTGGGAACGCCAGCTGATCAGGAAGCCGAGGCTGGCGAAAAGGGCTACAAGGAACTCCGACGCGTCGATCGAACCGATGATCTTCCTCGGCTCCATCTTGCCGGTCGCGAGCAGCGTCGGCGTGCCGATGGGCCCCCAGCCACCGCCACCGGAAGCATCGATGAACCCGGCTGTGAGGCCGAGCGCTGCGAGATACCGACCCCGGATGGGACGGGAATCCTTGCGCACCGGTTTGACTCCGAACGTGAACCGCATGAGTACGTACACGCCGAGCGCGAGCAGGAATCCGGCCATCCAGGGCTTGCCCGCCTCAGTGGAGAGATTCGAGAGGACCACCGCCCCGACGAATGCCCCGATCGCCCCGGGGATGCCGATCCGCCATACGACGCGCCAGTCGACGTTGCCGAACTTCCAGTGCGAGAAGCCGGACATGAGCGTCGTGCCCACCTCCGAGAGGTGCACCGACGCCGAGGCCACCACGGGGGTGAGGCCGGTGGCCAGCAGAAGGGTGGTCGACGTGACTCCGTAGGCCATCCCGAGCGAGCCGTCGACGAGTTGCGCGACGAAACCGACGAGGGCGAGCACCAACAATCCGGCCATGGGAGACTCCTTTCGAACTTCGACAGGTTGCGGCTTTGAGTTCCGGCAGGTTGCGACGGTTGAAGAATGTTGATAGAATATATAAAGATTAGTGGGATTATCAACGTGCAGAACGTACGCCTTCCTGCGGCGTGTGTCAAGCGAGAAGGGGGTCGCACCCGATGTGGATCTCTCGACGGACCGATTACGCCACGAGGGCCGTTCTGGCATTGTCGCTCGCGGGGGGCACGCAGCCGATGAAGCTGCAGGAGCTGGCCGACCGCACCGCGGTGCCGCTCAGCGTGCTCGAACAGATCATGCCCGTGTTGCGAACGGCTGGTGTGGCGCGCTCGGAGCGAGGCCGCAGTGGCGGCTATCGGTTGAACCATCCTCCGGGGAAGATCACGCTCGAGACGGTGGTGCGTCTCTTCGAGGGCCAACTGGCGCCCATCGCCTGTGCCACGCGAAAGGAGCCCGAATCGTGCTCCATGATGTGCGGCTGTTCGCTTCGGTCGGCGTGGGAGGAGATTCGCGACAACACCATCGACCTCCTCGGACGCACGACTTTCGCCGATCTCGCCGCCGGAGCGGCGGGACCGTGGCTGGATTCCGACCAGATCGAGCCCGTCGACTGATGCGGTACCACCTCCTCGGGCGACCCAGCCAGGACGGTGCCCCTCCACACCCTCAGTCCGCCCAGACGCCCCGGCCGGCGGCCTTGGCTTCCCGCTGGGCCGCGGTGAACCCCTCGACGTGTCGCACGTTCGGGGGGTGGGTCCACACCGTTGCCAGGCCCCGCCGGATGAGCTCCTGGTTAACCAGCACGTCGCCCGCCCACACGTAGGCGAGCACCCGGCCGTAGTCGTCGCGCTCCTGCACGTCCATCTCGAGGCCCACCGGCCCGCCTTCCAGGATTTCGCGGTTCGCTTCGGCGGCCGCGTCGCCGAACGGCTCGGCCGGTATGCCGTCGTGAGCCACCTCCGGGGTGTCGATGCCCGTGTAGCGCACCCGCTCCCGCGCGCCATCGGGCATGAAGACGATGATGGTGTCGCCGTCGACCACCCGGTCGAACCGCACCGGGATGGTGGTCGCCGACGCGGACCCGGGAGGGTCTTCCCGCGGGCAGCCGGTGGGGAGCAGGGTCGCCAGAGCGATCGCCAGCAGGGCTATCGCCAGCAGGGCAAGCGCGAGAGCGGTCATCGGGGCCGAAGGGCGCCACGACACCCGCCCCGCAGACACCCGCCCCGCACGATCTCCCCGCGGACGCGGGCGCATCATCGGTCGCTCTGCTTGTGGGAGGGCCATACGATGAGGATCACGAGGGCGACGCAGATGGCAAGCGACGCCGCGCGCACCAGCACAGCCGGCGTCAACATGGACCAGATGAGCAGTGAGGCGAGCAGCGGCGCGATGATGACCGCGCGCAACATCCTCGAGCGCGAGAGGCGGAGGCCCGTTCGCGACGGTGCGACCGGCGTGACCGGTGTGATCGTGGAGAAGTCGGGGCGCCTAGTGGGTCCGGGGAGCTCGGGGAGCCCGGGGGGCGCTGAACGCCCGCACGATCGGCACGCGGCGCCCACCTTGCGGGGGCGACCGCAGTCGCACACCTCGATCCTCACCGTGTTCCGGCTCACTCGGGCCTCACGTCAGTGGCCCGTGAGTGCGTCGCCGCGGGCGGCGGCATCGCACCCTCACATGACCATCCCACCCGTTCCGGCGCCGCTACTCGCCCACAGGTAGATCAACGAGAAGAGCACGATCCAAACGACATCCACGAAATGCCAGTAGTAGGTGCCGGCTTCAGCTAGGCCGACCTCGGTCTTGGTCGCCGGCGCCCTCCAGTCGCCCCTCAGGGCGCGGATGCCGGCGACGGCCAGCAGCACCACGCCGGCCGACACGTGGAGGCCGTGGAAGCCCGTGAGCGTGTAGAAGACGGTGCCCAGCAGTCCGTCGGTGAGTCCGAAGCCCGCATGCGACCACTCGTAGGCCTGCAGCCCCAGGAAGGTGAAGCCGAGGAGGAGCGCCAGGGAGAACCCGGCGGTGAAGCGGGTGCGTCGTCTCTTGGCCAATCCCGCTAACCCCCAGTGTGCGAAGAGGCCGCTCGCGAGTAGTACGACGGTGTTGATCGCCGGAAGCCCCACCTCGAGCGTGGGCATGCCCTCAGGCGGCCACGATCCCGCATGCAGGCGCAGATGGATGTATGCGTAGAAGAGCGACGCGAAGAAAATCGCTTCGGACCCGATGAACAGGAGCATACCGGTGACGCCGGACGGCCGGATGGCCCCGGGTGCGTGAGGCGACTCCTCCCAGGGCTGCCATGCCCAGGCCACCAGGACCCCCAGTAGGAACACACCGCCAAGGGCAGGGATCATGAGCGACCCAAGGCCTCCCGCAGCCACAGCCGCCACACCGAGGGCGGCGAGAAACGGGAGGCTGCTCCGCAGCGGAGTGAACACGTGATGTGTCGCGGCGTCCGGGGCGGCGGAGGCGGCGGCGGAGGCGGAGGCGGAGGCGGAGGCGGAGGCGCTCGCGGCCCCGGCTGCCGCCGTCACCACCGGTGCGGTGGGCCCCAGTGCGGTCGGCGCCCCGGCCGTGTCGCGCGGCCTATCGGGGCGGTCCGGGTTCTTGAGGTCCCACAGCGGGCGGGGGCCGAGTATGGGGGGCAGGGTGTCGAAGTTGTGAACCGGTGGCGGCGACGTGGTGGCCCACTCGAGCGTCCAGGCGTCCCAGGGATCGCCGCCGGCGACTTCGCCGCGGCGCAGGCTTGAGATGAAGTTGTAGAGCAGGATGACGATACCGGTGGCGATCACCATGCCACCGATGCTGCTCACCAGGTTGTATGGCTCCCAGCCGAGGCCGGCCTCCCAGGTGTAGACCCGCCGGGGCATGCCCAGCAATCCCACCACGTACAGGGGCATGAAGGTGAGGTTGAAGCCCAGGAACACCACCCAGAAGCTCGTCTTGGCGATGCGCTCGTTCAGCAGCCGCCCGGTGATCTTGGGATACCAGTAGTGCAGGCCGCCGAGAACCCCCAGCAGGGTGCCGCCGAACAGCACGTTGTGGAAGTGCGCCACCACGTAGTAGCTGTCGGTGACCTGCCAGTCGAACGGCACCACCGCGAGCGTGACTCCCGTCAGGCCGCCGATGACGAACATCGCGATGAACCCGCTCGTGAAGTAGAAGGGGGAGCGGAAGCGCAGCGACCCTCCCCACATGGTCGCGAGCCAGTTGAAGATCTTCACGCCCGTGGGGATCGCGATGATCATGGTGGATCCCGCGAAGATCTTCTCGAGGAGCGGCCCCAGGCCTACGGAGAACATGTGGTGCGCCCACACCGTGAACCCCAAGAAGCCGATCACCCCGATCATCACCAGCATGGTCCCCCGGCCGAACAGCGGCTTCCGCGAGAACACGGGCACCACCTCGGAGAGGATGCCGAACACGGGCAGGATCAGGATGTACACCTCGGGGTGTCCGAAGAACCAGAACAGGTGCTGCCAGATGATGGGGTCGCCTCCGCCCGCCACGTCGAAGAAGGTGGTGCCGTAGTGGCGGTCGAGGTAGAGCATGGCGAGAGCCGCCGTCAGGCTGGGGATCGCGAACAAGATCAAGAAGGAGTTCACGAAGTTCGCGAAGGCGAACACCGGCATGTCGCGCAGTCGCATGCCAGGGGCCCGCAGCCGCAGCATGGTGACGATGGCGTTGGCCGCTCCCGCCATCGAAGAGATACCCAGCATCACGAGCGAGATCGTCCAGAAGTCCACGCCGTCGTGTGCGGAGTACACGCGCGAGGTGAGCGGCGCGTAGCTGAACCAGCCGGTGTCTGGCGCTCCACCGAAGAGGAAGCTGCTGAAGAGCAGCACCCCCCCGGCCAGCATGAGCCAGTAGCTGAAGGCATTCAGGCGCGGGAACGACATGTCGTTCCCGCCGATCATCAGGGGCACCAGGTAGTTCACGAGGCCTGCGAGGGCGGGCATGGCGAACAAGAACACCATGGTGGTGCCGTGCATGGTGAACACCTGGTTGTAGGCCCCCGGCGAGAGGAAGGTGTTCTCGGGGATGGCCAGCTGCAGCCGCATGAGGAGGGCGAACAGGATCGCCACGGCGAAGAAGACGAACGAGGTGGCAAGGTAGAGGATCCCTATGCGCTTGTGGTCGGTGGTGGTGAGCCAGGAGACGATGCCGCCGGGCGGGGTGCCGGCCGTCAGGCCGCCGGCCCGCGCGTCGGTCTGCGGGGTGCCGGCCGGCGGCGTCTCGACCCGCGGGTCCTCATCGTCGCGCGTGCCGCGCGGGCCGGTGAAGGCGGAGCTCTCTTGGCTCATTCGAGGCCTTTCAGGTATGCGACGAGCTCGTCGAGCCGGCTCTCGTCGAGGGGCATGGTGGGCATGAGGTTCCCAGGCTTGGCGGCCTGCGGGTCACGGAGCCAGGTGCGCAGGTTCTCGGTGGTGTTGTCGAGCGTACCGGCGCCCAGGCTGAGGCGCCCGGCCACGTGGGTCAGGTCGGGCCCGAGAGTGCCGGCCGCTTCGGTGCCCCGGATAGCGTGGCACCCCCCGCACATCTGGAGGAACACTTCTTTCCCCTGTCGGGCTACCGGATCGGTGGGCTCTCGCGCGGGCGCCTGCTGTCGCCTGACCCAGGCCGAGAAATCCTCCGCGCTCTCCACTACCAGGTAGAAACGCATGTGGGCGTGCTGCAGCCCGCAGAACTCGGCGCACTGCCCGAGATAGACCCCCGGGGTGGCGGCCAAGAAGCCGGTGCGGTTCGTGTGCCCCGGCACCAGGTCGGTCTTGCCACCCACCTGTGGCACCCAGAAGCTGTGGATCACATCGGCGGACTCGAGGTCGATGCTCACCTCTCGACCCACGGGCACGTGGATCTCGTTCGCCGTCACGAGGTCACCGTCGGCGTACCGCACCTCCCACCACCACTGGTGGCCTATCACGGTGAGCTCGACGTCTCCGCCCGGCATCTCGAGGGAGTCCATGGTGCGCGCGGTCATCACGAAGATGATCACGATGAGGATGGCGGGGATCAATGTCCACACCGCCTCGATGGTGTTGTTGCCGTGCTCCTGGCGCACGTGCGCCTCGGGTCGGTTCCGGAAGCGCACCAGCGCGACGATGAGCCATCCTTCGACGACGACGAGGATGATGATCGAGATGACCAGCAAGAACACGGCCAGGTCCATGATCTCCTGGGCCTGGGGCGACTCCGGCCGGAGGATCGAGGGAGTGGCGAGGGCGGGCGGCGCGAGAGAACACGCCGCGGCCAGCGTCGCGACGCCGAGTGCCCACCAGCGAGCGGCGCCTCTTCGCGTCGTGTAGGGCCCAGGTCTCAGCGCGCCACCAAGACCGGCACCTTCGCGTAGTGCACCACGCGGTTCGACTGTGAGCCGATGACCAGGCCCTTGAACTGCCCCAGCCCCCGGCTTCCCACGATGATGAGATCGGCCTTGTGCGCCTCGGCGGCGTTCAATATCGCCTCGGCCGCCGGCCCTTCGAGCACGTCGGGCTCCGCTCGCAGCCCTTCCGCCTTCAGCCGTTGCGCGAGTTTCCCGGCGAGCTCATGTGCATCGTGGATCTCGTGCGCGTCGTCTTGGCTGGGGGTGACTATCCGCGAAACGTGGGGGAAGGCGTGAACGATCACGATCCTCGAATTGTGAGCCTTCGCCAGAGCGCGGGCAAGGTCCACCGCCTTCTCTGAATGCTCCGATCCGTCGTATCCGAGTACGATGGTGTTAAAGAGTCCACTCTGCATCTCGCGCCTCCCAGGTCCGCCTGCTCTTTGGGCCGATAGGCTTTCTTCCCACGCGGGCCGGCGCGCGAACCAGCCGGGCGCGAACCAGCCGGGCACGAACCTGCCATGAAGCTGCGCGCGGGTCTGCCGCTGTCACTCGCCAAACGGTACCATTAGGCAGGGAAAGTTGCACTCTGGGGAGGTGGTCTTGGCACCGCGGTCGATTGGCAGAGTCGCGCTGGTGACGGGTGCCGGCTCCGGGATAGGGAGACTCAACTCACCTTCCGAAAGCTCATCCGCCTTGACTACTTGCCCGCCGCGTGGGAAACTCCACAATCGTAGATCGGAGTTCTTGAAGGCCGTGAGACCGCAGAACCAGTTCCGTGGCTCCATCGAACATCAGGACTTCCGAGTAGAAGGACGGCACGTATCGCCGTCAGCCGGGGGTGTTCCCGGTGAAAGACAAGCAGGAGGTCCCAACAGATGGAGACCGGCAAGGTCAAGTGGTTCAACGATGCCAAGGGTTACGGCTTTCTCGAGCGTGAAGAGGGGGAGGATGTCTTCGTACATTTCTCCGCCGTCACCGGAGAAGGGTTCCGCACCTTGACTGAAGGCGAATCCGTTAATTTCGAAGTGGTCGAAGGTCCCAAGGGCCTGCAGGCCGCGAACGTGAGTCGCGCTACCGCCTGACCTGAAGCAGTCCGGCTTGCCGGACGAGTCTTCTAGTCGACCCCGCGGGCCTTTGGCCCGCGGGGTCGTTCGCTTTCTGGGGGCGACCGCGCCGGCGCCCACCCGCGCCATCTTCCCGGGCCTCGTGGTACCCTCTGTGCAGCCGTCACTCCGAATGCGGCTACCATACGTGTTCGTGCATCGCATCCAGGAGACCCACCGCTGATGGAGACCGAGAAGAAGTACGGGGCCATCGCCATCGAGACGAACGAGCTCACGGCGTGGCCCAACCCCGCCCCCGAGCGGCACTACCTGGTGTCAATGGACGTTCCGGAGTTCACCTGCGTGTGTCCCCAGTCGGGCTATCCCGATTTCGCAACTATCAAGATCAGATACCAGCCGCGCGAGCGCATCGTAGAACTCAAGGCGCTGAAGCTCTACATCAATGCCTACCGTGATGTGGCGATCTCGCACGAGGCGGTCACCAACAGGATCCTCGACGATCTCGTCGCCCTCCTCGATCCACGATGGATGAGAGTCACCGGCGACTTCAACGTGCGGGGCAACATCAAGACCGTCGTCCGTGCCGAACACGGGGAGCGTGCGTGACTCCGTCATCCGCGAACCTCGGGCCTTCCTCGGCGGATCCCGCTTTCTCCCATTACCTACTCCTGAGCGGCGGCGTCGATTCCTCGACGCTCGCGGCCTGGGTGCGGCACGCCCATCCGGGAGCGCCCGTAGTCGCGGTCACCTTCCTTTACGGGCAGAAACACAGCGTCGAGTGCGAAGCGGCCGCCGCCTTGGCCGCCCATTACGGCTTCGAGCACCGCGTCGTCGAACTGCGCACCATCGAGGGCTCGGCGCTTACGGACGCCAACCAGGCGATGCCCGAAGGGCGCGATCTCGGCACGGTGACCGGCGTCGCGCCCACCTACGTGCCCGCACGCAACCTGCTGTTCCTGGCCTCTCTCGCCTCACTCGCGGACGCTCACGGCCCGGCAGACCTATGGCTCGGCGTGCATCGCGACGATCACACCGGCTACCCGGACTGTCGGCCGGAGTTCGTGCGGGCCGCCGACGAGGCTGTCCGCTTGGGCACGCAATACGGTCTGCGGGTCAGGGCCCCGTTTGCGGAATGGTCGAAGGGGGACGTGGTTCGCTGGGGCCTCGATCATGAGGTGCCCTACAGGCTGACCCTCTCGTGCTATCAGGGGAGCCGGCCGGGCTGTGGGGTGTGCGACACGTGCCAGGCGCGTGTCGAAGCCTTCCGCGAGGCGGGCGCCGAAGACCCGATACCCTACGTGGTGCGGATGTGACCGCGTGAAGACCACGGTGACGAAGATACTCTCCTTCGACGCCGCCCACTGTCTGCCCGAACACGAGGGCAAGTGTCGCAACGTCCACGGCCACACCTACACGCTCGAGGTGACCGTGGAGGGGCAGGTGCAGGACGGCGGCCCCACCGACCGCATGGTCATGGATTTCGCCGACCTTCGCGGACGGGTGGCTGAGCTGGTGGTCGACCACCTCGATCACCAGTATCTGAACGATCTGTTCGACTTTGTGCCCACGGCCGAGGCGCTGGCGGCTTGGGCGTTCGAGGAACTTCGGGCGTCCGGTCTCCCCGTGGTGCGCGTGCGGCTCTGGGAGACTCCCACGAGCTACGCCGACGTCACGACTGAGGGGTCTGCGACTTAGGGGTCTGGGTGCGCGTTCTGGAGGTGTTCGACTCGCTACAGGGGGAGGGCGTCTGGGCGGGCGTCGCCATGACCTTCGTGCGCTTCGCGGGCTGCAACGCGTCAGACCTGCGCCTGGGGTGCCTTGCCTGGTGCGACACGCCGCAGAGTTGGCGCGCGGACGGCGGCGTCGAGACCGACTCCGCTCAGATCGTCGAGCGGGTGCTTCGTGGGGGTCTGGGCCGGGTCTGTCTCACGGGGGGCGAGCCTCTGCTTCAGGGTGAGCACCTTGCGCGCCTCATCGAGCGGCTGCAGGACGCCGGGGTCCTCGTGCACGTCGAGACCAACGGCACCCTGCCCCCTCCCGGAGCGACCCGACCCGACTGGGTCACGGTGAGCCCGAAGCCGCCCGACTACGTCATCGTTGGCGGCCTGTGTGGGATGGTAGACGAGCTCAAGGTGGTGGTCGATCAGGACTTCCAGGTTGCCTGGGTCGAGGCGTTGGCGGCAGAGCACCCGTCGGCCGCGGTGTGTCTCCAGCCGGAGGCGTCTCGTCTCGCAGAGACCGGGAAGGTAGCCGCCGACGCGGTCCTGGCCCACCCAGGGTGGCGCCTTTCCATTCAACTCCACCGCGTTCTCGGCATCCCCTAGTCGAGGCCCATCGCCGCCATGACGCCCCGATCCGTGGGTGTGACCACCCAGCGTTCCTCTTCGATGGGCGGGCAGTTGGCTGCCGGGTCCGCGGGCTGGGCGTCGGCGGCCATCGGGTCGGTGACCCGAGCCGCGTAGCCCTGTTGCTCTAGTTCGACAAGGTCGGCGGCGAGATCTGCCCCGCCGGCCGACAGCTCCGCGCCGAGCGACACTGGGTCCAACACGGTGCTGTTAGTAGACCGGTCGAAACGCTGCACGATGATGTGCAGGAGTGTCCTTTGTCGTAGCGTGAGTGCCATGTGTCTACCTCCGTGGGCCTTTTCACGAGGATACACCGCTCGGGGCGAAGGCGCTCGGCGCAGAAGCACGTGAGGGGGCCGGCGGCTAGATGTCGGGAGGGCCGGCGACTTGACGTTTCGCGGAGTAAACACTACGATAGCAGTGTTTATATATCCACGCCTTCGGGCAGTGAGCGTTCGAGGGCGATCGTGCCGAGGAAACGGCGCAACGGAAGGAGCCAAGCATGGCGACACGAGAGATGATCAGGATCGACGAATCCCTCTGCAACGGGTGCGGGCTGTGCGTGCCCGCGTGTGCCGAAGGGGCCCTTGAGATCGTCGACGGGAAAGCCCGCATTGCCGCCGAGTTCTACTGCGACGGCCTGGGCGCCTGCCTGGGCGAATGCCCGGAGGGAGCTCTCACCATCGAAGTGCGCGAAGCGGCCGAGTTCGACGAGGTCGCGGTGGAAGCGCGTCTGCGCGAGCTCGGACGACCGTCGTTGGCCGCTTCGGGGCACGATCACAGCAACGGCCACGCGGCGCACGGCCACACGGCGCACGCCGCTCAGCATCAGGCGGCCGAAGCTCCGGCGGCGCACGTCGGGTGCCCCGGCTCACTCGCCCGCGATATGCGCCGGCCTGAGACGGCTTCGGCACGGGCGTCGACCGCCCAGCCGGATTCGGCAGACCAGAGGCCGGCGGAGAGCCTGTTGCAGAATTGGCCCGTCCAGCTTGGTCTGGTCAATCCCAACGCTCCGTTCCTCCAGAACGCAGACCTTCTGATCGCGGCCGACTGCGCACCGTTCGCCTACCGCGACTTCCATTCGGAGTTCCTCGAAGGACGAAGCCTCGTCATAGCCTGCCCGAAGCTCGACGATGCTCAAGCGCACCTCGAGAAGCTGGCCATGCTCTTCCACGCCGCACAGCCGCGCTCGGTGTCGGTGGTGAGGATGGAAGTGCCGTGTTGCGGCGGGCTGGTGGCACTGGCCACTCGGGCCGCGGATGTCGCCGGTCTCAAGGTGCCTGTCGAGGAGATCGTGGTGAGCATCGGGGGCGAGCGACTCAGTCCGGCGACCGCGGCGCGCTGAACGCCGCCGCTCGGTGACGGCCGCGGTGTGGTGACGGCCGCGGTGCGCTGAGCGCCGCAGCTCGGTGACGGCCGCCGTGTGGTGACGGCCGCCGTACGGTCACCGCCTCGGTCGTGGGGCTCCGCGAGGCTAGAGGTCCTGCTCCCAGAGCTCTTCGAGCACGCCGATGATGCGTGTGATGTCGCGCTGCTCGTTGAGCTCGGCGTGGTATGCCCAGCGGATCACCCCACGTCGGTCGAGCACGAAGGCGCTGCGCCGCGGGCGCCCATGCTCTTCGTCAAGCACCCCGAACTCGCGGGCGACCCTTCCGTGCGGCCAGAAGTCGCTGAGCAGGGGGTAGTCGAGGCCTCCGCTCTCTTTGACGAAAGCGCGGTGGGAGGCGTTCGAATCGCAGCTGATGCCCAAGACCTGGGCGCCGAGCTCAGCCATCCTAGCGCTGTACGCGTGCAGGATGGGGAGCTCCCGCGCTCAGACGGGCGTCCAGTCGAGTGGGTAGAAGAACAGCACCACGTTCTTGCCAGTTGGACCGTGGTACGACGACAGCGTCTCCGTGTCGCCGAGGTGCGAGGGCAACGTGAAGTCGGGGGCTGCTGCTCCGATGGGAAGCGGTTCGCTCATGGCGCTGACCTCTCCTCGGTCGTCAGGGGCGGGGTGCTCCGGGTCCGGACCCGTTGGTCCACACTCGATAGTTCCCTTTTACATCACCAGGCCCAAACCTGCTAGAGGCGCGTGCTTCAGGCAAGATTGGTGCCGAAGCTGCTCCGCGCTTCCGAGCCGGCGCGCGCGCCGGGGTCAGCGGTTGAGGCGGAACGTGTCCAGTACCACCCGCAGCATCGGGTGGACGACGTCCCATTCGGCGTCGGTGGCCTGGCTGGTTATCTGGTACTGACGATTCCCCTCGACCAGGAACACCACGTGCGAGCGCATCCTCTTCCCGCTGCGCGTGAACCGGAAGGTCACCTCGAACCCTTGGCTCTCGCCGACCGTGCGGGGCGCCAAGGGCTCCACGGTCTCGAAGGATTGGAGTCGACCCTCGAGCCCCGTGAGGAGATCCGCGAGCTCTTCGCGGAACGCGGGCAGCAGATCGTCGCTCACCGCAACGCCCAGTTGGTACGAGGAGACCGCGACTCCGTCCAGCAGCACCGACCCCAGTCGGCCGCCCGTCGGGTCGAACGCGCCGACGCTCCTGAGAGGCGTGCCGCCTTCAATCGCCTGCACCGCGGGCACCTGGGTGAGCTTCCACCCCTTCGGGTAGGCGAACGTGAACCACCCGTCGGGATCGTCGTAGATGTAGGTGGCGAGAGGGGGGAGGTCGGGTGGCGGGGTCGTGGTGGTCGTTGAGTCGCCGCCGAGAGTTGTGGGTGAGACGGCGGTGCCCTCCGTTGTCGGTGGGCTCTCTCGACCCGTGACGCCGGGCGTCGCGGGTGAATCGGCGACCGCGGGGACGGTGGTGGCCGGCGATGTAGCCGTGCTTGGGTCGTTGGTGTCCGCGCAGCCGAGCAGACCGAGCAGACCGAGCAGACCGAGCGACACCGCCAACGCGGCGGTCGCGACGGCCGAGACCCAGTGGGCGTATGCCGAGCAGGCGTACGTGTGCTTACGCCTCGGGAGCACTGTCCGAGCGGAACTGTCGGAGAGGAGGCGGCTCGCTTCCCGTGAGTCGCACCCACACGTTCACGAGTGACAGGTCGGCCTCCGCGGTCCCTTGGGCCACCAACTCCTGGAGGCAGGATCGCACCGAGTCCGCGTCGAGCCCGAGTTCCCGTTCAAGCTGCAACGCGTGGGTCTCGGCCTGGGGGTTGCGCTCGTGGGCGGCGCGGAGGTACTCGAGCACTTCCGTACAGGCGGATCGTGGGGTGCTCACGATGCCGTCTCGCGTGCGAGTTGCGCCGCCGCTTCGTCCGCTGTGTCGGGCGACGCGCCGGCCTGCGTCTCCGGCTCCCTCTTGTTGGTCTCGTCGGTCGGGGCCGCCTTCCGGAGGGCGACGCGCCGGCGCCACTCTCGGAAGAGGGCGATGTCGAAGCCAATCAGCAGGATGCTGAGCAGCAGGATCACCTTCCAGGAGAGCACGTAGTAGTCTACGGACGTCTCCACGGAGTGGTCGAACATCCCGATCCGCGGGCCGAACTGCAGCTCGGTCTTGGCCTTCATACGCCCGAGCCAGGGGACGTTCTGCAGTTTCACCTGGAAGTCCCGAGAAGCCCCCGGCAGGAGGGTGAACTGCCCGAACGCTTCGTCGAAGGAGCCCGAAGGCAGGCCGCCCCAGGTCTGCACGTACCCGTTGGGGGTGAGGTGCACGTTGCCGTTGTTCGTGATGCGCACGGTCGCCGTGTCCGCACCTGCTCCGAACACCACGCTGGGCACGGCGAGCGACTCGATGACCAGGTTCCGTGTTATCGGTCCAGGGATGGTGATGAGAACCTGCCCGACCACCTGCCCGACGATCTGCACACCGGTGGTGCCTTCTTGACCTTCGGTCTCTACGGGGACCCCCTCGAACACGATGGCCGCGTAGTGACCTCCGGACTCGGCGTCCTCTGGCACCACGATGGTGTAGTCGATGATGCGGGTCTCGTCGGGCGCCAGGCGCATGGTGGCAACGGGGAAGTCCAGCCACTTCCCGGCCGAGTAGGTGGTGTGGCCGGGCTCCAGCATCTCGAAACTGCCGTCAGCGCGCAGATCGAAGTCGCGAACGAGTACGGTGAGATCGATGGGGTTCTCCGCGTGGTTGCGCACTCCCACCCACTGCGGCGAGCTGGTGCCGGGTTCCAAGGTGAGCTCGATCTGGGCGGGCGTGAGCTCGACGCTGAAACGCGCCGCTAGAGCGGAAGGGGGAGCGGTCAGGCCGAGGACCAGCGTCGCCACCGACAGTGCTGCGGCAACAGTCCGAAGCACTGCCACTCTTTCCCTGCTACCTCTTCCGAAGCCGCCGCCGCCCGACATCCGCCCGCTCCTCGTGTGATCACAACGTTGCCGAGACAAGCATAGCAAAAGGGCCCTTGCGGGCCCTTGCTGCCGCTTCAGTTGTCCTGTCGTCTACTGGAAGGCCAGGGTGTACGTGTGGGGTCCGGAGTAGGTGCCCGCCGTATCGTCCCAGGTGAAGTTCGCGCCGTATGTCACGGGGACGGCGAGGCTGGTGACCTTCGCACCGGAGGCTACGATCCGGTTCACTTCTGCGGAGCTTCCGCCCACCAGGATGCGGCTCGCGGGAAGCACGACCGCCCCTCCATCGGGGTCGGTGCCGTTGAGATTGGCGAGTGCGTTCGCCTGCAGGGTCCAGTTCCAGTTGGCCCGTACCTCGAATGCCGCCGCCGTATCGGTGTGGGCGTTGATCCCCGGGCTACCGGCGAGCGCTACCATGGCGTCGGTCACATTGAGCCACACCGCCTTCGAGACGGTCGCGTTCACGGTGACCGTCTGATCAGGGTCGCCCGGCGCCGTGAACGCGGCCGCCGACAACAGCCCCAACATCGCAATCACCAGAACCCCTGCTACCAGTACCTTCTTCATGATCCCTCCTCGTTCTGAACGGCGCCCTTACGCTGCGGATCTCCGGTAGTGCGGCACCTCCAACGCCCCACTTTCGACCCGCCGTTTTCCTTACTGGTGCAAGTGTCGACACTCAGAGGGAATTCCTTTAGAGGAAATTGAGTACTCTTGCCCAGCGGCACTGGGCAACGTACGGGAAGGCAAGTCGCGAGCCGCGCGGACCACGCGCCGTGCCGGTCCACATGGGGGCCACTCGGCCCCCGGATTCTACTCTGCGTGTGGGGTCAGTGGGCCTGGTATGCGAGGCCTACGACGCTCCAGTCGATCGTGTCGACCAGGGTCTCGTACTCGGCGAGGGCCGCCGCGGGGATCGCGGCTACCCGCGGTCCATCGTGCGATCCGCGAGCCGCGTGCAGATCGTAGGGCACGGGGGCCGCGGTGGTGTTGCTCCAGATCTCGACGATGCGGTCTGCGCGGTCGAGGACTATGAGCCGCGCGGCCTGAACCGTCACCGTCACCCGTACTGAGGCAGTGGCGCCCGCAGCCGAGCCGCCTGCTGTCGGAGCTCCGGGCTCGGGGGCGTCGCTGGTGGGGGTGATCGTCGCTGGGGCGTTCGCCGCGCGGAGAGTGACGCCGGTGGCCGCAGGCGGCGGGGCGAGCTCTGAGGCCGGCGCGACCGATACCGCCAAGATGACGACGAGAACCGGGGCCAAGGCCGTGATCATCATCGCTGTCCGAGACGGTCTCACCGGGCACCCCTTTCTTTTGCTCACCTTCAGTATCGGGGAAGGGAAGCCCGGATTCAATGAGCCAGGAGTCGCTGCTATTGGGGGGCTTCTACCTTGACGAAAACGGCTGAGGCTTCACGCCTAGGATGGGATTCACCTAGGCGCAGAGGGTAAACGGCTCCCCGCATGCCTTTTGGCAGGGCCTGGCCAGGCGACGGCTATCATTCGGGCGACTCACAATGCACCGTGGCGAGACCACTTCGACCCAACGCGGAATGAAGGTCTTGACAAAACTTGTTGCGGCGTATTAGGCTTCGAACCGTTCGACGACATGTGGAGGCGGTTCGATCGTCTCCACAGCCCAGGATGGGACCCGGGTATGGTGGTCGAGCGGGTCGGTCTGGTTCGGTGGATGGGACCACTTCCAGGCCGGTCCAAGGAGAAAGGGAAGGGTCGGTATCCAGCAGTCCGCGGCAGCCTGCGGGTCGCCTCTTGGTGAGCCCTGGGTTCAAGGAGTCCATGCCGGGGGCGGGGAGAGAGGGGACTTTCATGAGAACCACGTACTGGTAGATCGAGCGACGCATCTCGGACCGCCTGCATCGTTCGCAACTTAAGTCTTCTGCAGCACTTGCCGATGGTGTCTACACGCGGATGCCCGAGAAACAGGAGATAGAGGTTTTTGGACCGGAGTGAGTCCACGAGCGTTCCGGTACGGTCGGCATTGCCGGCCGTACCGCGCGTGCTGAAGGAATCCGGCTGGAAGATCTACGCCGGTTTCGTCATATTCGCGGGCGTCGTCTTCACCGTCGCTCTTGTGTATCTGCAGGTGGCGTGGTTGGAGCTTCCACGGCTCTCGATTCTCGCGCCGAACTACAGCGTCCTCGGCCTGCTCTTCTTCGTGGGAGTCGGCGTGTTCGCGTCGCGGAGCCGCATCCACATCGGCGCAAATACGGATGTTTCCGCCGCCTTTTTGGCCGACTTTCTCAGCGCTGCTTTGTTCGGGCCCCTCATGGGGGGGCTGGTGGCCGCGGCGGGGATCCTGAGCGAGCACGAGAAAGGCCGCCCGTGGTCCCGTACCGCCTTCACCTTGGCCGCTGTCGTGCTCATTACCGGCGTTGCCGGTATGGTGTTCTGGTGGCTGCATCTATCCTGGGGCGGTGGCGGCCTCGCTCTCGCGGCTGCGGGGGTGATTGCTGGCGCTGCCTATCAACTTCTGAATTTCGTACTCTTGGTGCCTATTGCTTGGCTTCGGGGGGGCGTCGGGCCCGGCGCGTTCTTCCACGAGGGCTTCCGGCCGTTCCTCCCCTTCCACGCGTTCTTCCTCGCGCTCAGCCTGGGGCTGCTGTTCAGCTTCCAGGACAAGGGGGTACTCGGTTTTGGCCTGGCCTTCTTGCCCGTGCTAGGCCTCATCTACGCTTTTCGCACCTTCGCGCGTCAGCGCGAGCAGGCCCGAAGCCTGGAGCGCTTCTCGTTCCAGATCGCCGCCAGCATGATCACGGCACTCGACCTCAAGGACAACTACACCGCCCAGCACTCGGCGGCCGTGGCTCAGTACTCGTTCGATACCGCGCAGGAACTCGGGCTCTTGCCCAAACAGTGCAACCTCGCACACCTGGCCGGACTGCTGCACGATCTGGGAAAGATCAGCGTACCGGACGGCATCCTCAACAGCCGCGAATGCCTCGACCACGAGGAATGGGACGTGGTGCGCGGGCATGCTACAGCCGGCCAAAAGATCGTGAGCAACATGACCGAGTTCGAGGAGCTCGGTCGTGTGATCCTGCATCACCACGAGCGGTACGACGGCACGGGCTACCCCAAGGGTCTGTCGGGCGAGGAGATCCCGCTGCTGAGCCGGATCGTGGCGGTGGCCGACAGCTATTCGGCCATGGTCTCGGCCCGACCATACAGGTCGATGAGGGATTCCGCCGATGCCATGGAGGAATTGCGCCGAGGCCGGGGGGGCCAGTTCGACCCGGTCGTGGCCGGCGCCTTCCTGGACGTCCTCGCGCGCTCGTCGATCGAGTATCGCACCGCCGATCAGGTGGACTTCCAGGTGCAGTTCCAGAAGGTCCGCTTCTTGGCGGATATCGCCTGAGACGACGAGACTTCGCCCTCGCGTCGCCGCGGAAACCGTCGTGCCTTCTGTCTCTGGTGCGAGTGACCCGCTCGGTGGCTCGGTGACATTCCCGTGTGGTAGCCTGACGCGTAATGCCCGGTCGGGCAGAGGGAGCATCAGAAGGATCGACCAGGTGTACCGCTGCGGGGGTGTCCAAACGTGATCAGAGGTCCGCTGGCGCGAATCCTCGGGGCTCAGGCCCTGTCCAGCCTGGGTAACTCGGTGACCACGGTGGCCCTAGCGGTCATGGTGTTCGACCGCACGGGTTCCGTGCTCCACATGGGCGGTATCCTTGCCGCGTCCGTTGCTCCGCTGATAGTGATGAGCTTCGTGGGTGGAGCATTGCTCGACCGGTACGACGCGCGGCGCCTGATGGTAGCGGCCGACGTCGCTCGGGCCGTGCTGATCATGCTCATGCCGTGGGCGGCTCGAGTGGACGTGGGGCTCATCTACGTTGTGGCGGCGCTGATGGGAGTGTTCGGATCGGTCTTCAACCCGAGCCAGGTGAAGCTCGTTGGCGAGATCGCGCTACCTCGCGATTTGGTGAAGTCGAACTCGTATTTGAGCATCGCCCGCGATGGCGCGGAGCTCGGCGGGTACGTGGTGGGCGGGGCCTTGGTTGTGACCTTCGGGTACACGGTCACCTTCATAGCAGACGGCGCCAGCTACCTCGTATCGGCGCTGCTCCTGCTCGGCCTTCCCCGCGCCCACGTCACTGAACAGGTGCGCAGGTCGCTGTCGGCGCTCGTCCGAGATTCTCCGTTGGCCGTAGGCGTCATCTTCAGGCGCCCACACCTTCGCACGAACCTGCTGTTCGCCCTTGTGCCGTCTGTGTTCATCCTGATGATGACCCCGAACGCGTATGCTCTTGCGCTCGAGGTGTTCGAGGTAGGAGCAACGGGGTTCGTCGTGATGGAGGTGGGGATGGCCCTCGGGTTCATCGTAGGAGGGATCCTGGCGAGTCGCATCGACTATCAGGGTGACCGTAACCGCTACGTGTTCTGGTCGATGCTCTGCATGTCGGTGGGTATGCTCGGCGTGGGTTTGAGTGACTACTTCTGGTTGTCCGTTGGCCTGTTGTCCGGCGGGGCCGTGGCCAACGTGGGTGTGGTCGTGGGCTCGATGACGTTGTTCCAAGAGATCGAGCCGCGCCCCGACAAGGGCCGCATCATCTCCGTGCGCGCAGGGTTCGGTCAGATCGCCACCGCGGTGGGCCTCATGGCGGGGGGTGCGCTTGGCGCGATCGTGGGCGTCCGCCCGCTCTTCGTGCTTATCGCCATCGGCTGTGCGGTGTCGGCCACCGTGATCTACCTGCCGTACGCCATGTCGCCGTCCGGCCGGCGAGAGACCGCGCGGGAGGGACAGGTATGATCGGGTCGAAGCGGAACCTGGAGCGCGAAGGGGTGAGAGCGGAGGAGACCAGGGCCGACGCCGTGTCCCTCCGAGTCGGCGGGATGGCTCTCGAGAACGGTTTGTTGCTCCAGACGGCTCGGCACTGGGCCGCCGCCGTCCGCGAGGCCGATGGCTCGATAGGCGTGACCTCGGGCGCCAAGCGATTCGGGAAGCCGGGGAACGCCGAGGGCGGGGTGCCGGTCCTGCGAGGCTTGGCGCGGCTGGCCGACTCGTTCAGCGTCATCCCCACCCTCAAGGGACGCAGAGGTTCGGCGATCCTCCCCTTCGAGACGCCGCGCATTCTCGGGGCGCTCGGCTTGTCCGCCCTGGTCACCGCGGCCTCGCGCCGGCTTGGGGGTTCGCAGGCCACGCAGGAGACGAGAGCACTTCTCTTGGGGCTCGTGCCGGTGCTGCTCGCGCTCAGAGATTCGGAGCTCGCCGCGTATCACGGTGCGGAACACAAGGCCATCGACGAGTACGAGCTGACCATGCGCGGTGAGGACGCCGCCGGAGCCGTGCGTGAGCACGCGCGTTGCGGCTCGAGTCTCGTGGCGCCGATGGTGGCCACGAGTCTCGCGGGGAACATCGTCATGCGTACGGTCATGCGCAAGCCGTCGCCGGCCACCGTAGCGCTGGGAAGCCTGCTGAGCCTGGGTTCCGCGCTCGAGATCTATCGCTGGGCCGGGAAGCGTCCCGATTCGTTGGTGGCCCGCGGGTTGGCACGGTCGAGCTATCTGCTTCAGCACTTCTTCACCACGCGGGAGCCGAGCGAGGAGCAGATGGAGGTGGCGCGCGAGGCGCTGGCCGAACTCCTGCGCCTTGAGGGCAAGGCGGTCTCGGCGTAGCCTGCGCCTACCGGCATAGCTCGCGATGTCTCGGCGTAGCCTGCGCCTACCGGCATGGCCCGCGACGTCTTGGCGGCGGTCCGCCCCTACCGGCGGCCGTCCAACCGGTGTAGCCCGGCAGTAAGGGCGGCAGCCACGGCCCTTCCGTACTCCTCAGGCGCTATACCGCGATCGAGGTGCGGAGTGCCCCATGCCTGGTGGTGCGGCCGGTACTGATCCATGATGTTCACGTATGTGTGGGTGGATACCTCGTCGGCGAGGAACGCCACGGCTTTCGCCGTACCGGCCAGGTCGGCGGGGAGGACCAGGTGACGCACCAGAAGGCCGCGGATAGCGACCCCGCGCTCGTCGAGCCGTAGGTCGCCCACCTGCCGGTGCATCTCCTTGATGGCCTCCCGGTTGCGTTCGGGGTAGTCGGGAACGTCGGAGAGTAGTCGCGAGATCTGGCCCGACGCGTACTTGATGTCGGGCATGTAGATGTCTACGACGCCGTCGAGAAGGGCGAGTGCGTCCTCTCGGTCGTATCCACCGGTGTTGTACACGAGCGGTAGGCGGAGGCCGGAGGCGGCCGCAAGGGACACGGCTTCCAGGATCTGCGCGATCACGTGCGTGGGCGAGACCAGGTTGATGTTCTCGCACTCTCTGGCCTGGAGGTCGAGCATGAGCGCGGCGAGCTCGGCCGGCTCCGCCTCCATCCCTCTCCCGGCCTGGCTGATCTCGGAGTTCTGGCAGTACCTGCAGTGCAGGTTGCAGCCTGAGAAGAAGATGGTGCCAGAGCCTCCCGTTCCCACGAGCGGGCGCTCCTCACCATAGTGGGGGCCGGCACTCGCTACCCTGGCCTTTCGGCCGATGCGGCAGTACCCGATCTCGCCGCCCATGCGATCGACCCCGCACGCGCGCGGGCAGAGATCGCATGCGCCGAGGCGCCGGAGCGCGCTCTCAGCGTTCTCGCGGAGCCGCCCGCTGATCGCCGCCTCCAGGTACGAGGCTCCTTCGGGGTGTGCGGGGGTTGGCATGTCGCTCGTTCTCGCTCGCCCTCGGCTCAGACTCGGCCGAGTTCCTCGAAACCCCTGCGTAGGATCTCGTACGCGTGGTCGAGCGCCTGAGGGATCACGCGCACGTCGGATACCACCGGCATGAAGTTCGTGTCGCCGAGCCAGCGAGGCACCACGTGCAGATGCAGGTGATCTTTCACGCCGGCGCCCGCGGCGGCTCCCAGGTTGAGGCCCACGTTGACGCCCTCGGGATTGAAGTGCCGCTTCAACACCCGGATGGCGTCTTGGCAGACCGTCATGAGTTCGAGGAGGGTCTGAGGTTCTAGGTCTTCGAGTTCGGCCGCGTGGGCGAAGGGCGAGATCATCAGGTGCCCGTTGTTGTACGGGTAGGCGTTCAGCATCACGAAGACCGAATCTCCCCGCCAGACGATGTGCGCCGCGGAGTCGTCTCCCGCTCCCGGCATTGTGCAGAAGATACAGTTCTCGGCCTTTGGAGTCATGATGTACTGCATGCGCCACGGAGCCCAGAGCTGGTCCACCGTGTCTCCTCTCTTCGCGCCCACGCCTGCCGAAGGTCATTGTATCGAAGTGGGGGTGCCCGCACCGCGGACAGTTGCGGCGGGCCGGATGACGGGCCGCTACCGGAGGCCGGACCGGACCGCCCTTCGCCTTGTCGGGCGGACCGGGAGAGGTTAGCCTGTCGGATATGGATCCGGCCCCCATAGAGCCCACACCTGATTCAGCGACGCGGCACCCCCGTCGATCGTTCGCGCAGAGCCTCCCGCTGGTATTGATCGGAGCCGGCGTTCTCGCCGTTGCGGTCGGCGTGGCCGTAGTGCCGCCCGACAGGACGCTCGGTTCGAGTGTACGCTTGGTGTTCTTCCACGGTGCCGTCACCTGGACCGGCATCGTGATGGCGTGGACGGCCGGCGTGCTCGGGCTCGCCTTCCTCCTGCTGCGGCGTCCGGATGCCCGGCGGGTCTGGTTGGTCCTGTCGATGGCCGCGCTGTTCTGGGCGGGCTCCCTCGCCATCAGCTTCCCGGTGATGACCATGACCTGGGGTGGCGTCCTGTGGAACGAACCGAAACTGCTCATGTCGGCCGAGGTGGTCACCGCGCTGCTCTTGGCATGGGGTGTGGGGCTCGTGGCCGAGAGACCGCGTCTCACCGCGGCTCTCGCGCTGGCGTCCCTCATCGTCATGGTGGTACTGCTGACGATCACCCCGGGGGCGTTCCATCCGGACAATCCGATCATGGCCTCAGGCGACATGCGATACATCGGCACGTTCGGCGTGATCGTGGCGGGACTGCTTGGCATCAGCGGGGGCCTCGTACTCACAGGGCGGTGACGTGAGGGTGGGACCCTCCTCTGATCCAGCGCCCGCGGACTGCGCGGGCGACCCGGGAGCCGACCGGCTCGCCGAAGCCGAAGCCCGGCACGGGACTCCCCGAGTGGTGCGGCTCGAGCAAGAGGTGCGTGCCTGGGAGCTCGACTTGATCGAGAAGGTGTGCGCCGACCGGAGACACCACGACGTCACCGTGTTCGCGTTCCGCGGCCTCGATCTTGCTCTGGTGCACAAACCCTCCGACCCGCCTGGCGTCTGGTGGGCGCCGGCCGGTGGCGTGGCCCTAGGCGAGCAGCTATGGGAGGCCGCCGAACGCGAGGCCCACGAAGAGGCGGGCGTGAGCGTACGCGTGAGCCGCTACGTGCTCCGCGTGCACGCCCTGTTCTGGTGCGGCGCCCGCCGGCGCCCGTGGACCTCGCATGTGATGGCCGCGGACTGGTGCTCCGGAGAGCCGGCGCCGGTCGATACCCGCGAGATCGAGGTCGCGTCATGGGTGGCGTACGACCGGTTCCGTGCTGAGGTGGCGCCCCGCATGCGTGCCGTGGGCTGGGGGCGCCTTGCGTATCGGTTGCAGATGGCGGAGATATTCTTCGACGAGCTTGGCCTGTCCGGTGGCGCGGGCGGGTCTCCTCGCATACAATGCAGCGACCGGCGGGAGTAACCCGACGGCCGCTCACGGTTACTTGTCCTTAGGAGGATATGGTGGAGAGCGCCCTGCAGGTGCCCGGTGATGTCCGGGAGTTTCTCGTCTCGCTGAGCGATCGCTTCCCCGGACCCGACGGGGACGCGGTGACCGCGCGACTCAGCAAGCCTGACATGGCCGACATCAAGGCGGTCGTCTCGTGGCGCGGGGCCGTCCTCGACCCGGCCGTGTGTCCTGTGAGCCTCGCTCGTGCGTACGTCGACCTCGTGCAGCGGGAGTCGTGTGGACGCTGCAGTCCTTGCCGGATAGGCACCCAAGTCATGCGGAGGATCCTGGTCCGTTTGGAGCAGGGCACGGGCCGCAAACGAGACCTCGATCAGCTGCGCCGGTTGGCGGAAGAGGTGGACGAAGCCTCCTGGTGCGGCATCGCGGATACCATCCGTGAACCGCTCGTGGCGTTGCTCGAACTGGGGGCGGAGCACTTCGCCGCCCACCTCGAAGGCCGTGTGTGTCCGGAGCCCTCGACGTTCGGCTGGGTGACGGCGCCATGCCGATCGACCTGTCCCTCCACAGTCGACTGCCCGAGCTACATCTTCCAGGCGATGGAAGAGCATGCCCACTTGGCCACCGAGATCGTGAAGCGAGATAACCCGCTACCGGTGGTGATCGGGCGCACCTGCCCTCGCCCGTGCGAGTCGAACTGCACGCTCGTGGACGCCGGGCAGCCGCTCGCCATCAACTTCGTGAAGCGTTGGTGCGCCGACCGAGTGGAGGGGATCGCCCGAGCCGAGTACGGTCCGGGAAGGGACGCCGGGTCGGGCGTAGCCATCCCTGAGGACGTTGCGTCGTGGGTGGATGCTGCGGTCCTGCCGGACGAGTTGGTCGAGGAGTCCACGGCGCAGGCGAGTCAGCGGGCGGTTTCGGCGCACGGGGACGCGGGCGGTCGGAAGGTCGCCGTGATCGGGGCCGGGCCTGCGGGGCTCTCCGCCGGCTACTACCTCGCGCGCCTTGGGTACCGTCCCGTGATCTTCGAAGCCCTCCCCGTGCCGGGCGGCATGCTCTATGTGGGCATCCCCGAGTACCGGCTACCCAAGGCTCACCTGCATCGCGAGGTGGAGCTCATCGAGCGGGAGGGCGTGGAGATACGCTATAACACGGCCATCGGCCGCGACCTCTCCTTCGCCGACCTGGACGACATGGGATTCGAGGCCACGTTCGTGGGCATCGGAGCCCACTCGGGCAAGAAGCTGCGCATCCCGGGTGAAGACCTGCCCGGTTCCATGGACGCGATCGACTTCCTGCGCGAGGTGTCCCTCGGCACGCGCACTGTGGTGGGGGAGAAGGTGCTGGTGATCGGCGGGGGGAACTCCGCTATGGACGCCGCGCGCACGGCCGTGCGGATGGGTGCGGACGAGGTGAGAGTGGTGTACCGGCGGGCCCGCGAGCAGATGCCGGCGAATCCGTGGGAGGTCGATGAGGCCGAGGAGGAAGGCGTCGACTTCCGCTTCCTCTCGGCGCCCGTGAGTTGCGAGGGCGATACGTGTGTTCAGGTGCTGGTGTGTCAACAGATGGAACTCGGGCCTCCCGACGAGAGCGGTCGCCGGTCGCCCCTGCCCTCGGCGTCGGCGCCGTTCGAGCTCGAAGCCG
The DNA here is from genome assembly GCA_018830645.1 of Actinomycetota bacterium. Taxonomy (GTDB): domain Bacteria; phylum Actinomycetota; class Thermoleophilia; order RBG-16-64-13; family RBG-16-64-13; genus JAHJSA01. The sequence goes on along the minus strand of JAHJSA010000024.1, from coordinate 43,624 downwards.
ACATGATCATCGCCGCCGTCGGGCAACAGCCTGATTTTTCGCCGTTAGCGGTCGATCCGGCCATCGACTTCAACGCGTGGGGCTACCTTGAGATGGACCCCTTCACCTTCATGACGAGCAAGCCCGGATTGTTCGTGGGCGGCGACGCTGTGAGCGGTGGCGGGACGGTGATCGAGGCCATCCACGCGGGCAAGACCGCGGCCAAATATATCGACCTTCATCTCCGTGGATTACCCGTGGTCGAGGACCTCGAGGACCGGGTGAAACGCATCGCCGTGCAGCTGGGCGCCCAGTCGAGCCGGTATCCGTTCGTACCCGGCCGAGACTATGGGGCACGCGAATCCATGCCCATGCTTGAGCCCGAGATCCGCAAGGCTAACTTCGACCACTGCGAATTGGGCTACGACGACGCGCGGGCTCGGCGGGAGGCCACTCGTTGCCTGAGGTGCCACCGCCCGATCATCGTGGCGACCTGAGGCGGTTCGTCAGTCGACGCGCGGGGTGATCCGCACGACGCAGCGGCTAGCGCCGGCGCAGATACGCTCCGTCTGCTCCCAATCGAACCGCTCGCCGGAGATCTGAGAGACCATGCCCCGTAGGACGGCCTGGTGCAGGTTGCAGATCGCCGGATCGAAGTCGGGCGCGAGCTCGGCGAACACGCAGTTGTGCAGGAGGAGTTCGGAGTATCCGTCGGGGCGTTCGACGCTGGTGGCAGCGCCCCCATCGGACATCTCACGCCTCACGACCTCGATCGCCTCAGTCAGCGGGAGGGGTCCGTCCACGCCGCGACCTCTGTCGCGTATGTAGTCTCCGCCCCACGCGAAGCCGAACGCGTCGATCCCTTCGGCATCGCCGTTCCGCGCGGCCAACTCCATGGCCAGCCGGGCCAGCAAGCGGTAGTCCCGAGGCGGCAACGTGATCGAGATAGCGTCGGGATTAGGCAGGAACGCGAGCTGGGGTCTGCCCACGGCACCCGGGCGATGGCGCTTCTGAGACGTGATGAGGCCCGCATCTTCCAGCTTGTTCAGGTGGATCCGGATGGCGCTGTGATGCATGCCGAGTCGCTCGACGAGGTCCTTGACGGTAAGTGGATCGCTCGAGCCCGCGATGGTGCGGAATATGGCGAAGCGGGTCTCCTCGCCCAGAGCCTTCGCTACATCCAAGATCTCGCGACGGACTTCGTACATCAGATGCGCTGCACCACCGTTCTCCAGGTTGGGATTCTCGGCCGATTCCCAAGTCGAACTGTATCAATTCGCGGCCGCAACGCAAGCGCGGCACTCCGAGCGTAGCTGGTGCCGGCGCCCTGTCGGTCGTCAAGGCGTAGCGGGACCCGCTGCCCTGTCAGTCGTCCCAGCGGAACTGAGGCGTGTGAGTCTTGTTCCAGATCTCCTGGGTCGCGTCCTCGGCCTCCTGCTCCTCCGCGGCAGTGGGCACCACGTTGGCCGGATGATCCTGTTCGAGCGAGAGCTCCAACTCTGAGGCGTCGAGGCGGCCCGAGTCTTCGATGATCGCGTTGGTCTCCTTGAACACATCCGATAACTCGGTGAGCTCCATGCCCTCCCCGAACTGGGTGATCCGATCGCCCTCGGCGTCTTCGGAGAGGTCGATGAGGTACTGGTACCAGACGATATCCCAGCCCACGGTCAACAACACCTTGCGCTCCGCTCCCGCGATCTTCACCAGGTTCACCAGGGGCCGACCGAGGCTGCGGCGCACGCTGCGCATCTTGGAGATGAACATCGATTCGTTGAAGAAACGCTGGATGAGCCTGATGTCGTCGCGGGTGAGGTCGGACGCTGCCACTACGATGGTGCTCGAATGATCGGGGGATCGAGGAGTCGCTACCTCGCTTTGCGCCGCATCGAGAACCACCACGGGGTGCTCGCCGGTGGAGCCGAGCAGTCCCTCCGCGCGGCGTAGGCGTCCCCGAGTGCGTTCCAGGTCTGCTTCCAGGGCGCGTATGCGATTCTCCATGTCCATCATCGTCAGTTGTGCGGTGTCGTAGCCGACGAAGAGCCGTTCCAGCTGGGTCGCGAGCTCATCGAGCCGGGACTGCTCCTGACTCCGAGCCGTGGCGAGATCGAGGAGTATCGCGCGGGCCGCTTCTGCGGGGTCGGTGTCATCCGGCCCCGCGGGCTGGTCGAACGCCGAACCAACATCGTCTGGGTCGGCGGCCTCTTCTCCGGCGTCGGAGGTGGGCGGATCCGGTGTGTCCTGCGCTGGCTCCTCAGGGTGAGAAGCGACGAAAGCAGGCGTCGCGACCGAGGGCGGTGCCACGGGTTGGGCGTGGTCGTCGACTTCTTCGACCTCGTCGCTCCCTTCGATCTCGAGTTCGGCGAGGCAGTTGGCGCACACCATCACAAGCGCCTGGTCGTCGGTCTCGACGAGCGTTCCGTTGCTATCCAGGATGGCTTGGCACATGCCGCACCGATCGGTGGGGGCGAGGGGTTCGTCCCAAGGGTTCATCGCAGTCACTCCTCCTGCCCGGCCGGGGCGGGTGGAAAGGGGTTTGGTCGAGTCATCACCTTGATTATACCAGGGGCCTTTTTCGGGAAGCGCGGCGTGCGCGTGCCGGGGGCGGTGGCGTTCGCGGTGGCGTTCGCGGTGGCGTAGGCGGTGGTGTGTGCGGTGGCGTAGGCGGTGGTGTGTGCGCGGCTCCGGCGTGGCCTTCACGAGGCGTGTCGTGCAAGGCTCGATCGTGGGCGCCCCCCGTGATTGACAGCCGCCACGCCCCTGATAAAGTTAGAGGGCATCGGATCTATGTGATGGCCGCTTGGGGAGGGAACGAATGAGAAGGATACTGCGTGTAGATGTGGCCGCTGGGACCACCGCTTTCGAGGATCTGCCTGCCGAATGGACGTTGCGCGGGGGCCGGGCACTCACCTCGACCATCGTGTCCAACGAGGTGGACGCGGGCATCGACCCCCTGGGTCCGGACAACAAGATCGTCTTCGCCCCGGGACTCCTTTCGGGGACCACTGCCCCCAATTCCGGCAGGCTCTCGGTGGGGACGAAGAGCCCGCTCACCGGCGGCATCAAGGAGGCCAACGTCGGCGGCCAGGCAGCCATGCGACTCGCCCGTCTGGGCGTGGCCGCCATCATTGTGGAGGGGGACCCCGGCGACAAGAAGTGGGTGTTGCACATCTCCAAAGACGGCGCCCGCCTCGATGACGGAGCGCCCTACTGGGGCACAGGCAACTACGAATGCGCGGCCGCGTTGCGGGCCGCCTACGGTGAGAAGGTCGCCACTATGCAAGTGGGGCCGGCCGGAGAGATGGGCTACAAGAACTCTTCCGTAGCCGTCACCGACCCCGAGGGTAACCCGGCGCGTCATGCCGGCCGGGGAGGCACCGGCGCCGTGATGGGCGCTCGGGGTCTGAAGGCCATCGTAGCCGACGACGCAGGCACCGAGCGGCCGGAGGCGGTCGACAAGGAACGCTTCGCTGCGGCGCGCAAGACGCTCGTGGATGGTCTGAAGAGCCATCCGGTGACCAGTCAGGGCCTGACGAACTACGGAACGGCCATCCTGGTGAACATCATCAACGAGGCCGGCGCGCTGCCCACTCACAACTTCACCTCCGGTCGCTTCGAAGGGGCCGAGGCGATCTCGGGCGAGACTGTGCACCAGAACTGCGAAGACAGAGGCGGCAAGCGCGAGCACGCCTGCATGACGGGGTGCGTGATCCACTGCTCGAATGTCTACAACGATAAGGATGGCAACTACGTCTCGAGCGGCGTGGAGTACGAGACGATCTGGGCACTGGGCGCCAACTGCGACAACGACGATATCGAGTCGATCGCCCAGATGGATCGGCTGTGCGACGATCTTGGCCTCGACACCATCGAGATGGGCAACACCTTCGGCGTGGCCATGGAGGGTGGTGTTCTTCCTTGGGGTGATGCGGCACGCATGATCGAGCTCTTCGAGGACATCCGGCAGGGCACGGAGTTGGGCCGCAAGCTCGCCAACGGCTGTGTGCATGCCGGGGCTGAGTTTGGGGTCACCCGGGTCCCCGCGGTCAAGGGCCAGGGTATCCCGGCCTACGACCCGCGGGCCGTCAAGGGCATCGGAGTCACCTACGCCACCAGCACGATGGGCGCCGACCATACGTCGGGCTACGCGGTGGCCACCAACATCCTGAAGGTGGGCGGCGACGTCGATCCTCTCGCTTCCGAGGGGCAGTGCCCGCTCTCGAACGGCCTGCAGCAGGCGACGGTGCTGTTCGATTCCGCCGGCCTCTGCGTGTTCCTGGCCTTCGCAGCGCTCGACCAGCCTGATTCGCTGGCCGCTATCCCCGAGTTGATCAGCGCCCAGTACGGCGTCCCCTTCGGTCTCGACCAGATCGGACCGTATGGAGAGACCCTGCTGTCCATCGAGCGCGATTTCAACCGCCGGGCGGGCTTCACGGAGAAGGACGACCGTCTGCCGGCCTTCTTCAGCACCGAGCGACTGCCTCCGCACGATGTGATCTGGGACATCCCCGACGCTGAGCTCGACCAGGTCTGTGGATGGAGCCCCGTTCTGGAGATGTAGGGGAGTATCGTTTGGATGCGTGGGTCATTGACGGGGGCGGGGCGCCGCGGCGCCCCGCCCCCGCAGTCTGTGGCCGCCGGCGCGATGGCGCGCCGGCGGGTCGGCGCCATTCGACGTGAGGGTGACGGTGAAGCTCGGCTCGACCCTCAGGGCCAAGGCGCCTGCCTTCCGAGGGGGCGAGGGAGTCGTGGAGTTCGAGGGCTCCGGGCCTGCGCATGTTGGCGAGGTCATGGCGTCGCTCGACATCACCCACGACGAGGTGAACTTGATCTACCGGAACCATCGGCTGGTCACGAGCACGGCCCTCGTCGAGGACGGCGACCGGCTGGGGCTGTTCCCGCCGAACTTCATCCACTTCTCTCAGTTCTACCTGAAGCGCGACGAGGAGTAGGCGGACCCAGGCCGAGGGTGCTTCCGGAGTGCACGGCCGCCTGCTTCGCCCTCCGCGGGCAGCGGGAGCCGGCCCCCGTAGCGTGCACGTGCGGAGGGCCGCGCGGGCGATGGCGCGTGGTAGACTTTCCGCACGACGGCACCTGTGGCACAAAGGGCGGCACGCCCTCCCACTTTGGAGCACCCACCATGATCGACGTACGTCTTTTCGCAACTCTGCCCATGCGCTCGAGTACCGGGCGGAAGGAGTTCACCCTGGAACCGCGCCCCGGGCTCACCGTGGGCGAGATCGTGGATGCCGAGGGCCTGCGCCGGAACGACGTGCACATCGTGATGATCAACGGCAAGCATGGGTCGCTCGACTCCGAACTCGCCGACGGCGACAGGCTCGGGCTCTTCCCTCCCGTGGGCGGCGGATAGGGCCGCTCTGGTGCTGCCTGCTCCCCCCGAGAGCGGCCGTTTTCCCGCGGCTCCCGCGGATCTCCCCACGAAGGTGCTCACCGGCCTGATCCTCGCGATCCTGGGAGCGCTCGTGCTCGGCGGATGTGTGCAGACCGTCGTGTCCGTAGGGGAGGGTGACGTACTCGGAGTCGTACGCGGCCTCTCGTACGGTGTCGTTGCCTTTGCGGCAGGGGTGTTCACTCTCGCCCGCGCCCCGCGGGCCTATCGGCTCGAGCGGGACGGAGCGCACGGCACCGTTCTCGTGGTCGAGCGACGCTGGAGCGCCGCGGTGAGGTTGGCGTTGGGGCGCTATCAGGAAGTACTCGGCGCCAGACGAGTCATCTTCCCCTGGGTGCCGCTGCTTTCGGGTACCCGCGTGTTCGGGTTGCGGGGCGCGCGCATCGAGGAGTCGCTCGCCGGCTTCTGGTCGTTCGGCCGCGATGGCCGTCGCGCGCTCATCTTCAGCGGGACCGGCCGCCCGCGCACTCTGGTGTCACCCGACGATCCGCAGGCGATGCTGGCCGCCCTCGCGCGTCTCGACGATGCGCCGCGGCAGGCGTCGGAGGCGGGTGAGACGGGCGAGACGGGCGAGGCGGGTGCGAGGTTTACAACACAATCGTAGTGTTATACTCCACGAATGGCGGCTCCCGCGGGTGGTCGCCGGGGGTGATTCGTCGGCGCGGCTCTGGAGGGCATGATGGCGTCACAATCGGGTGTCGAAGTGCGCGCGTTCCTGCATCTGGCCGGCTTGGTGGGCGAGAAGGGGCACGTGACCGTGCATCCACCGCGTGGGGCGACGGTCGCCTCCGTGGCGCGCGACGCCGGGCTGGATCCGGCGTGGCTGGGGTTGGTGATGGTCAACGGCTGCAAGGCGGAGCTGGACTCCTCCGTCGGCGAGGGCGACCGGGTGGCCTTCTTCCCGGACTACGTCCCGTATCATCGCGTATACGGAATGTGCGTGCTGTAGCGGCCGTCCGGTCGTGATTCTCGACCTTCGGAGCCCGGAGCGGCGGCGCTCGTCGCTACCGGCGCAGCCGTATCCCTGGTCGCCGTCCGGCGTCCATCGCCCGTCAACGCTGCGGAGCCACACTTCCGTCTGATAGATTAGTCGCCGATGACGCCGCCGCAGGTGTCTCGAGGACCGGCTGGTATCGCACAGGTGGTATCGCACAGGGTGGCATTCGAGTGAATGGGGAGGGCGACATGCCCGTCGGCAAGAAGATCGAGAGTTTCATGGAGCGGTCCTCATGGATCCGCAGGATGTTCGAGGAGGGTGGGCGGCTGAAGGCCGAGCACGGAGCCGACAAGGTATTCGACTTCAGTCTGGGCAACCCCAATCTAGAACCTCCTGAGGAGTTTCACCGCGCCCTTCGCGAACTCATCGAAGAGCCACATCCGGGGCGGCACGGCTACATGTCCAATGCCGGCTATCCCGAGACCCGCAAGGCGGTGGCCGACTACCTCACCGTGGAGCAGGAAGTGGCCATCGGCCCGGATCACATCGTCATGACCTCGGGGGCCGGGGGAGCCCTCAACGTCATCTTCAAGGCCATCCTCGACGATGGCGACGAGGTGCTCGTGCCCAAACCCTTCTTCGTGGAGTACAGCTTCTACGTCGACAACCACGGCGGAGTGTTGAAACCGGTCGAGACCAACCCCGATTTCAGCCTCGACCTCGACCGCATCGCCGCGGCGATCACCCCCAAGACCCGCGCGATAATCCTGAACTCGCCCAACAACCCCACCGCGCGCATCTACCCGGAAGAGACCGTGCAGGAGCTGGGGCGACTCCTCGAACACAAGTGGCTCGAGAACGGCCGGATGATCTACCTGGTCGCCGACGAGCCCTACCGGAAGATCGTGTACGGCGACACCAAGGTGCCCTCGCTGATGGCCGCCTATCCGAACACCATCCTCTCCACGAGTTACTCCAAGGACCTCTCCTTGTCGGGCGAGCGCATCGGCTTCATCGCTGCGCATCCCGCGATCCCCGACGTGCAACAACTCATGGGCGGTCTGATCCTGGCGAATCGCATCCTGGGCTTCGTGAACGCTCCCGCGCTCATGCAGCGCGCGATCGCGCGGCTACAGGGGGTCAAGGTGGACCTGACCCATTACAGGGAGAACCGTGACCTGCTCCTCGGCGCTTTGCGCGGCTCGGGGTTCACTGTGCCCGAGCCCGACGGTGCCTTCTACTTGTTCCCGAAGTCGCCGGTGGAAGACGACGTGGTCTTCGCTCAGGAACTCCAGGAGCACCTGGTGCTGGTGGTACCGGGCAGCGGGTTCAGCGGCCCGGGTCACTTCCGCATCGCCTACTGCGTGTCGCGGCCGACGGTGGAAGGCGCCATCCCTATCTTCGAGAAGGTGGGGCGCAAGTACTACGGTTGATGAGCCTCCCGCGGCGCTGGAAGCTTGGGCGGCGCGGTCGAGATGGTCGGTTGCCGCGGCAGTCGGGCGTCGGCTGAGGCGGGCGTCGGTGGCCGCCCGCGATACCCGCCGGACTCAGTCGCCGGGCAGCTTGCGGTACGTGATCGCCCTGATCTCCATGCGGTAGACGGTCGTGCCGGCGACCCTGCTCGGCGCGAGGGGGTCGGCCGCCGCCTCCTGATGGTACTTGGCGATGACGGTGCGCAGGGCTGCGTCCTTCTCGATCATCGACTCAAGCCTGACGACGCGGCCGAACACCAGGGTCGAGTCACACCGGAAGTTGTCGGAGCACGGGTCGTCGTCCTTCACCAGTTCGGCATCGCTGGTCACGGCGAGGCACACGCGGGACTCGGCCTCGAGCGCGCGGGACTTCTTGCCCTCGCCCCCGTGGAAGTAGATGTTCTCGCCGTCGTACGCGAACGAGATCGGCACCACGTAGGGGCCCTCTTCGTCGGCCAGGGCCAAGAAGCCCGTGTGTGCCGCGGCGAGGAGCTCTCCGGCCTTCCTGCGCGCCTCGCCGGTCGCAACCGCATCACCCAGGGACCCCTCGAGCGTTTCGTCTATCACGTGTCCTCCTCGATCTTCGTGTGCCCCGGCGTTGCGCGGGGCTCCGTCAGGGTCAGGAGCCGTTGATGGCGCGTACGTGGCGCTCGATGGCGGCTCCGTACCCGTCGCCCGGCACCGCCCAGCGGCCGTTCAGGTCGGAGAGGACCCGCGCAACCCCGCGCGGCGATACCAGGTGGTATCTCGGGTCGGTGGTGGAGTTGACCCAGGTGGCGCGGTCTTCTGTGAAGACATAGGCCACCATGTGCGCCACGTGGGCCTTGACCCCGGCTTCGGCCGTGGGGAAGGAGATGCCGGGCGCGCCACCCCCCGTGGCTCCGATGCCGGCGTAGTTGTTCTGTGCCGGGCTCACGTCGCCTCCGTAGGCGCCGAAGCCCGTCTCGTGGATCATCTGGGCCCACAGAACGTCGGCCCGAAGTCCTACCTCTGCTCCGTACCTCACGTAGTAGCCCGCGAGTGTCTCCGCGGGCACGGTGAACTTCGGGGCCGACTCGTACCGCAACAGGTAGCGGGAGAGTTCGCCGGCGGTGCCGGTCCAGACGCCGGCGAGCGGCGTGGCGCCATTCTGGCCGACCGTCCGCGTGGTCGAGCCGCCGGCGGTCGAGGGGGTCGAGGAGGCGGGCGGGCTACCGGCGGTCGCGGGGGTCGTGGTCGAGGGCGGGGTCGCCGCGGCCGCGAAGGCCGCCTCCCGCGCTGGATCGAAGGAGATCGCCGCCACGATGCCCACGGCACCGGTCTCGTCACCCTCGCGGAGGAGCTGCGCCTCCGCCTCCCGCTGCTTGATCTTCCAGAACGGCTCCTGCTCGGCCGCATCGGAGTGGGGCACCGGAGCGAACTCGGAAGGAGCGGCGTCCGCGCCTGTGTCGCCTGAGCCGGGAGCTCCGATGATGGAGCCCGTCGTCGTGGGAGCGACGGCTCCGGCGAGAGTACTCTGAGCGGTGGCCGAAGGTGCGCGGTCGGGAGCTCCCGCGACCACCGCCGCGAGCGCGGCGCCGGCGAGTACGAGGGCGGCGCCGGCGATGCCGGCTATCCATCTCGGGGAAGGCTGTCTCATCTGGTTTGTCGCGATCTGCGATCGGGCGTTCGCCCTCGATGCGTCTCGGGGACCCTGGCGGTGCATGATACCTGGTTATAATGGTTGCCGTCGTCAGGTGGGCTGCGGCGGCGCCGAGGGTTGGGGCGCCGAATTTCGGGGCGCCGAATGCCTGTGGCGCTGGGATCTGAGGAGGCGGGTGTGAAGTTCGTCGTGCTGATCACCGATGGTGCGTCCGGGTGGGCGGTCGACGCCTTCGGAGGACGCACGTCGCTGGAGGCGGCGGAGCTGCCCAACCTGGACCGCCTGGCTCGTGAAGGGACGGTGGGACTCGCCCACACCGTGCCCAGGGGCATGGAGCCATCGAGCGCGGTGGCGTGCATGAGCGTGCTGGGCTACGATCCGTGCCGCTACTACGCCGGACGTGGACCGATCGAGGCCGTGGCTTTGGGCATCGAGCTGGAGCCCGAGCAGGCGGCTCTGCGGTGCAACCTGGTCACGGTGATCGACGGCGTCATGCGAAGCTACGCGGCCGGCGGGATCCCGTCCTCGGAGTCGCACGTTCTAATCAAGGCGATCCAGAGCGAGTTGGGCGACGCACGGGTGCGTTTCCACTCGGGTGTCGGATTCCGCCACATCCTCACGGTGCGACACGGCCGGCACATGCTCGAGACGGAATGCACCCCGCCCCACGATCTCGCCGACCAACCTGTCGACGGCCACCTTCCTGTGGGACCGGGTGCCGATCTGCTGCTCGATCTGATGGAGCGCTCCAAGCCCATCCTTGCCGATCACGCCGTCAACAAGCGACGGACGGAGAGGGGAGAGCCGCCCGCGACGCAGATCTGGCCATTCTGGCCGGGACTTCGCCCCGACGCCTTGCCCTCGTTCCACGAGTGCTTCGGGGTGCGGGCGGCAGTGACCTCGGCGGTGGACCTGCTGCGGGGCATCGCCCGGCAGGTCTCGATGTCGGTGTTGGAGATACCGGGCGTCACGGATGGGACGGACAACGACTACGCGGCTCAGATGGAGGGCGCGCTCGACTCGCTCGAGGAGCACGATCTCGTGGTGGTGCACGTGGAGGCTCCCGATGCCACCGGCCACGCCGGCGACGCGGAGGGCAAGCGCGAGTCGCTCGAGCACATCGACCGCCTGATGGTGGAGCCTCTGGCACGCCTGGGGCGGGGCGTTCGCGTACTCGTGATGCCCGATCACCCCACCCCGCTCGCGATCAAGACGCACACGGCTGAACCGGTACCCTTCATCCTGTGGGGTGAGGGCTTCGAGCCCAACGGAGCCGCGGCATTCACGGAAGCGGCAGCATCCGCCACGGGACTCGAGATCGCGCATGGAAACAGTCTGATGGGTCGACTACTGGGCCGGTAGCGGCTCCACGCCCGCCGCCGCAGCGGCCGACGGCTCCACAGCGCGGCGCGGGAACGACCGGCGTGGATACGACCGGCGGCTGCCGCGAACGTCACGGCATCGACGGGAGCTTCGCGCGGGCGGCGCGCTTGCCGGAAGCAGCCGGATTCTCGCCCGGCCGCCGTCATTCCCTGGTTCTAGTCCTCGATCTTCTCGAAGTCCTCTTTCGTGGCTCCGCAGTCCGGACACTCCCAGTCGTCGGGGAGGTCTTCGAACGCGGTGCCCGGGGCGATGCCCTGGCTCGGGTCACCCGCCTCAGGATCGTACACATAGCCGCACAGCATGCATTCCCACTTGTCCATGAACTCTCCTTCGGGTCGCCCTTCTCGGGAGTCGACTTCGTTGGCGGCATGGTCATCGCCCAGCCGCACCGGTAAACGTATCGCTTTTCACCTCCGCTGCGCAACAGGCGTGGGAAGCAGGGTTGACAAGACCGCCCCCGAGATTGTAGCCTGCTGAACATCCGGATTAAGGCCCCTTAACAATGGGCGCTGCGCTGAGTCCTCCGGGCGGCTCGGCAGTCGAATGAGGAGGGATACGGGCGGTGGGGTCGTTTTTGCATGCGTGTTGGGTGATCGATGACTGAAGATCTCGGGCACTCTCTCAGCCCCCTTCTTGTTCTCCCGTTCGCCGGACTTCTTCTCTCTATAGCTATCCTGCCCCTCGTCGCCGAGCACTGGTTCGAGAAGAACCGGAACCGGGCGATCGTCGCGGCGGCCTTCGGTCTGCCGGTCGTGATCTACCTCATAGCCCGTTTCGGTTCCGAGGGCGTCACCGAGGTGCTGCATACGGGCGAGGAGTACTTCTCGTTCATCATGCTCCTCGCGGCCCTCTTCACGATCTCAGGGGGCATATACCTTACCGGCAACCTGCTGGGCACGCCGCTCACCAACGTGGGTTTTCTCATCGTGGGTGCGGTACTTGCAAACTTCATAGGCACGACAGGGGCGGCGATGGTGCTCATCCGGCCTTTGCTTCGCGCCAACAGCGAACGCCATCATCAGAAGCATGTGGTGATCTTCTTCATCTTCGTGGTGGCAAATATCGGCGGTCTTCTTACACCGCTTGGCGATCCGCCCCTCTTCCTCGGTTTCTTGAGAGGCGTGGACTTCTTCTGGACCCTCCAGCTGCTGCCGCAGTGGGCGATGGCCGTGGGTCTCACTACGGCGGTGTTCTTCGTGCTCGACTACCGCATGTATCGCAAGGAGACGGCCGAGACGATCCGGGAGGACATCGCCGACTACGTGCCGATGCGCATCGCGGGCAAGGTGAACGTGCTGTTCCTCTTCGGCGTCATCGCGTCCGTTCTGCTCTCGAAGCCCCTGGCCCACTGGGGGGAGGCGATCCACTTCCCCTTCCTTCGAGAGCTGATCATGTTCGCCATGATCGTGCTCTCGCTGAAGTTCGGGCCCAGCGGGCCGCGCAAGGCCAATCACTTCAGTTGGGCCCCGATCCAGGAGGTCGCGATCATATTCGCCGGCATCTTCGCGGCCATGATCCCTGCTCTAGCCATCTTGAAGGCACGGGGAGCCGAGCTCGGCCTGGTGGAGCCCTGGCACTTCTTCTGGGCTACCGGGGTGTTGTCGTCGTTCCTCGATAACGCACCCACCTACCTCACGTTCACGTCGACGGCCCAGGGCTTCCTTGGTATCGATACGGTTGCCGGTCTCATGAGTACCGATGTGGTGGCCGTCCTTGGGCGGGCGCCCGAGATCTTCCTGGCGGCCATCTCCTGTGGCGCGGTGTTCATGGGCGCCAACTCGTATATCGGCAACGCGCCCAACTTCATGGTTAAGTCGATCGCCGAGTCGAGCGGTCTGAAGATGCCGTCGTTCTTCGGCTACATGGCCTACTCGGCCGTGGTCTTGATTCCTATCTTCGTGCTCGTTTCGCTGGTGTTCTTCCGATGATGGCCGGGCGGGTGCGGCGTGAGACTCGGCGATCAGGCTCTGCGAGGAGTTGTTCAGTGTTGAGGTCTCGGATGGGAGGTGCGTCGCGCTGAACAGGACTTGTGTCACGGTCGGACGGTCCACCCGCTAGAGCGGGCACGTCCGACAGTTGAAGCGTCCGGCGCGGCGTGAAGCCGGTCGAGGCGCGGTAACGGAGAAGAAGGAGGGATTCGATGTCGTTGGAAACTTGGGCGGTGCTCGCAGCTGTAGCTGCCGTCCTGGGCCTGATCTACGCCGCGTATACGGCGAGCGTCGTGGTGAAGGCAGAAGTGGGCACCGAGAAGATGGCGACCATCATGGGTCTCATCCAGAGCGGCGCCATGGCGTTCTTGAAACGTGAGTATTCGGTACTGATCTGGTTCGTAGGCTTCGTTGCAATCGCCATCGCGGTGGTGGGCAGCATCTGGGATGTCGGACTCGGCTGGCAGACCGCGGTCGCCTACCTCACCGGTAGCTTCCTGTCCGCGTCGGCCGGCTACCTGGGCATGATGATCGCCACGCGTGCGAACGCCCGCACGGCGAACGCCGCCCGAACCTCGCTCGCGGCCGCCCTCGACATCGCCTTCAAGGGCGGTTCGGTGATGGGCATGATCGTGGGCGGTCTGGGCCTGCTCGGCGTCTCGGTCATATGGCTCGTCTTCAAGGAGCCTCAGTACGTGAACGGCTTTGCGCTCGGCGCCAGCTCCATCGCCCTCTTCGCTCGCGTGGGCGGAGGCATCTACACCAAGGCCGCCGACGTTGGCTCCGACTTGGTGGGCAAGGTCGAGGCCGGTATCCCCGAGGACGACCCGCGGAACCCAGGCACGATCGCCGACAACGTGGGCGACAACGTGGGCGACGTGGCCGGCATGGGTGCGGACCTCTACGAGTCGTTCGTGGGCTCCATCATCGCCACCATGGCACTCGGCGTGGTGCTGGCGAACAACGCCACCACCAGCAAGTTCGTGATCCTGCCGTTGATCATTGCCGGCGCGGGCATCCTCGCCTCGATCATCGGCACACTGTTCGTGAAGGCCAAGGAAGGTGCTCGGCTGCACACCGCCCTCAACATGGGCACGTACGTGGCCACCGGTCTGACCATCGCCGCCATGTTCGTCACCATCGGCTGGTTCCTGCCTGGTGATGGTGAGGGTTGGACCACCTACATGGGCTTCTTCTGGGGCAGCGCCGCCGGCCTCGTGGCGGGCGTGCTCATCGGCAAGGTGACCGAGTACTACACCTCCGACCATTACGGGCCCGTGAAAGGCATCGCTGAGGCGTCGAACACCGGCGCCGCCACGAACATCATCCGCGGGTTGGGCGTGGGCATGGAGTCGGTCGTGGTCCCCGTGCTGCTCGTGGTGGGCGCCATCATGGTGGCGTACTACCTGGGTGACACGGTCCCGCTTTCGAACTCGGGTGTCTACGGTGTGGCTTTGGCCGCACTCGGTATGCTTTCAACCACCGCGATGACCATCAGCGTGGACGCGTACGGTCCGATAGCCGACAACGCCGGCGGTATCGCCGAGATGGCGGAGCTCCCGAAGGAAGTGCGCCAGCGCACCGACCAGCTCGACTCGCTGGGCAACACCACCGCCGCCATCGCCAAGGGTTTCGCCATCGGCTCCGCGGCTTTGACGGCCCTTGCCTTGTTCACGGCGTTCGCCGAGACGTACAAGTCCGCCGGCGGTGGAGAGTTGACTCTCGACCTGCTGAAGGGCCCGGCCGTGATCATCGGCCTGTTCTTGGGAGGCGCCCTGCCCTTCCTGTTCTCGGCCCTCACGATGAATGCTGTCGGCCGCGCGGCCGGCGCCATCATCGACGAGGTGCGCCGTCAGTTCCGTGAGATCCCCGGCCTGATGGAAGGCACCGCTGTGCCGGATTCGGCTACCTGCGTGTCTATCGTCACCGGTGCGGCGCTCAAGGAGATGATCATCCCCGGTATGCTGGCAGTGCTTGTGCCGCTGATCGTGGGCATCATCAGCCCGGTCGCCCTGGGCGGCCTGCTGGCCGGCGCCCTGGTCTCCGGCTTCCTGCTCGCCATCATGATGGCGAACGCGGGCGGCGCGTGGGACAACGCGAAGAAGTTCATCGAGGGCGGCGAGTACGGCGGCAAGGGTTCCGCGCCGCACGCGGCGGCCGTCGTGGGCGACACGGTGGGCGATCCGTTCAAGGATACCTCCGGTCCGTCTATGAACATCCTGATCAAGCTCATGAGCGTGGTGGCCCTGGTGTTCGCGCCGGTGTTCGCGGCCATCCACGGATAGTAGAAGTCGAAGGCACGTGACACGTATGCGATCGAAACGTCGGTGCGTGTCGCGTGCCTGAGGTCGAGAGCAAGCGGATCCCCGATCGGGCGGCCCGAGAGTACCTCAAGCAGATCTTCAAGCTCGAGGAGCGCGAGGGCCCCCGGGAGGGGCCGGTGCAGACCAACGAACTCGCCCACGCGTTGGGCCTCACGGCCCCGGCCGTGACGGACATGGCCAAGAAGCTCGCGGAACGAGGGTTGGTGGATTACACGCCCTACCGTGGTCTGCGGTTGACCCCGTCGGGGAAGCGCGAGGCCACGAGGGCGTTGCGCCGCCATCGCATCGTCGAGCGGTTCCTCACGGACATGCTCGGCTTTCCCTGGTCCGACGCCCACGACCTTGCCTCGCAGTTCGAGCATGAAGTACCCGACGAGGTCGAGGTTCGACTCTACGCGGCGCTGCATAAGCCGGCGTCATGTCCCCACGGGTTCCCCATCCCCGAGGTGCCTGAGGACTCCTTCCCGGATGTGATGACACTCTACGAGCTCGAGCCTGGCGAGGTGAGCGAGGTGGCCACCGTGTTGGAGGAGGGCCCCGACATCGTGGGGTTCATCGACTCGCTCGGTCTCTGCCCGGGCGCCCGCGTGGAGATCCTACAGAAGATGCCGTTCGACGGGCCGGTGGTGCTCAAGGTCGAGGGGATCGAACGGACCGTCGGGCAGCGTCTGGCTCAGATCGTCACGGTCCGCCCGGTGCCTCGAGACCGCGGCTCGAAGGGCCGCTGAGAGAGCCGCTCGAAGGGCCGCTGAGGACGCTCGCGGAATCCGGTTTACAGGTGCATCGTCCCCTGGGATAATCACCGTTCTTCCTGGCGAACTTGGATGGAAGGGCTCAGGGGGGTGCTGCCTACCGGCTTCACCCATCGACCGTGACTGTGGCCGGCACACGCGAGGGCGTGCGCGGCACGGTATTGGAGGCATGATGGACGAGGGTCGGATACCGTCTGAGGGCGTGCGCGATCCCATCGCGGAACTCGAATACCGCACTGAGCAGGCGATGCTCGGAGAGGGTCAGGAGCGGGTCGACAAGCAGCACGAGGCCGGCAAGATGACGGCCCGCGAACGCCTCACCCTGCTCATGGACGAAGGCACGTTCACCGAGCTCGACCGCTTCGTCGTCCACCGCTGTGCCGACTTCGGCATGGGCGACCGCAAAGTGCCGGGTGACGGCGTGGTCACCGGGTACGGCCGGGTGAACGGCCGCACCACCTTCGCGTTCGCTCAGGACTTCACCGTGTTCGGCGGTTCGCTCGGCGAGTCGTACGCCGCTAAGATCTGCAAGGTCATGGATCTGGCCCAGAGGAGCGGTGCCCCCATGATCGGTCTGAACGACTCCGGCGGCGCCCGTATCCAAGAGGGTGTGGTGAGTCTGGCCGGCTACGCCGACATCTTCCTACGGAACGTCATGGTGTCGGGAGTGATACCGCAGATCTCGGCGATCATGGGCCCCTGTGCGGGCGGCGCCGTGTACTCACCGGCCATGACCGACTTCATCCTGATGGTGAAGGGCACGAGTTCGCTCTTCGTGACGGGCCCCGACGTGATCCGGGCGGTGACTCACGAGGAAGTCACCAAGGAAGACCTGGGCGGTGCGCTCACCCACTCCACCAAGAGCGGGGTGGCGCATTTCGCGAGCGACAACGAGGAGGAGTGTCTCCTGCTCATCAGGGAACTGCTCAGCTACATGCCGCAGAACAACCTGGAAGACCCACCCCTCGGCCCCACCGACGACGACCCCTTGCGTGAGATCAAGGAACTCGACACGCTGATCCCCCTCAATCCGAACCAGCCGTACGACATGCGCGACGTGATCCGCCCCATCCTGGACAACGGGGTGTTGCTCGAGGTGCACGAGGGCTACGCCCAGAACATCGTGGTGGGCTTTGGGCGGGTGGGGGGCCGCAGCGTGGGCATCGTGGCCAACCAACCCATGGTCCTGGCGGGAGTGCTCGACATCGAATCGTCGGTGAAGGGCGCGCGTTTCGTGCGCTTCTGCGACGCCTTCAACATCCCCATCGTCACGTTCGTCGACGTGCCCGGGTTCCTGCCTGGTGTAGGCCAGGAGCTGGGAGGCATCATCCGTCAGGGGGCCAAACTCCTGTACGCTTTCTGCGAGGCCACGGTCCCTAAGATCACTCTCATCACCCGCAAGGCGTACGGCGGAGCGTACGACGTCATGAGCTCCAAGCACATCAGGGGCGACATGAACTTCGCCTATCCGTGGGCCGAGATCGCGGTGATGGGGTCGGAGGGGGCGGTGAACATCATCTTCCGCAAGGAGCTGGCCGCCGCTGCAGATCCTGAGGCCGAGCGGGCTCGGCTCGTTCAGGAGTACCGCGATCGCTTCGCGAATCCGTACTCCGCCGCCGCCCACGGGTACGTCGACGAGGTCATCGTGCCGTCGCGGTCGCGGGAGAAGATCTTCACGGCGCTCGAGATGTTGAAGGACAAGCGCGACACCAACCCGCCCAAGAAGCACGGGAACATCCCGCTGTAACCGCCTGCGGCACCGACGGCCGAACACGGCGAGAGAGAGGCACCATGTTCAAGAAGATCCTGGTGGCGAACCGCGGCGAGATCACCGTGCGCATCATCCGGGCGTGTCGCGAGATGGATATACCCGTGGTGGTGGTCTATTCAGACGCCGACCGCACCGCGCTGCACGTGCGCTACGCCGATGAGGCGTACTGCATAGGACCGGCTCCTTCGGTCGAGAGTTATTTGGTCGCTGAACGCATCATCGAGGTAGCGAAACGCTCGGGGGCGGAAGCCATCCACCCCGGCTACGGCTTCCTCTCCGAGAACTATCGTTTCGCGCGCATGTGCGCCGACGAAGGCCTCGTGTTCATTGGGCCCTCGCCGGAGGCCATGGAGTCCATGGGCGACAAGGTCTCGGCGAGGGATCACATGGAGGCCGCCGGTGTGCCCCTCGTACCGGGCACGCCGCCGCTTCGTACCGTCGAAGAGGCCCGGCGCTTGGTGGGGGAGTTGGGCTATCCGATCATGCTGAAGCCGTCGGCCGGCGGTGGCGGCAAGGGGATGCGCGTGGTGACGTCGGAGGAGGGACTCGACGACGCCTTCACCTCGGCGCAGTCAGAAGCGCGGTCCAGCTTCGGCGACGACACGATCTACGCGGAGCGGTACGTCAGCAAGCCGCGTCATGTGGAGATACAGGTGTTGGCAGACACGCACGGCAACACCGTGCACCTCTTCGAGAGGGAGTGTTCCATCCAGCGCCGCCACCAGAAGGTGATCGAGGAGGCGCCGTCTCCCTTCATCAGCGAGGCCACGCGCCTGGCCATGGGCGAGGCCGCCGTGCAGGCCGCCCGCAGCGTCGGCTACGCGGGCGCCGGCACTGTGGAGTTCCTGGTAGACGATCAGGAACGCTTCTACTTCCTCGAGATGAACACGAGGCTCCAGGTGGAGCACTCTGTCACCGAGTTGATCACGGGCGTGGACCTGGTGAAGATGCAGCTGCTGGTGGCGTACGGCGAGACCCTCCCCTTCACGCAGGACGATCTGCGTATCGCGGGGGCGGCGGTGGAGTGCCGTATCTACGCTGAGGACCCCGATCGTGACTTCATGCCGTCTCCGGGGAAGATCACGGCGCTTCGCGCCCCCGGCGGACCCGGTATTCGCGACGACATCGGCGTGTACGAGGGGTATGAGGTGCCGCTGTACTACGACCCTCTGCTGTCGAAGTTATCGGCGTGGGGCAGGGATCGTCCCGAGGCGATCGGCCGCATGCGGCGGGCGCTTTCGGAGTACGTGATCGAGGGCATCCGCACCAACATCCCGTTCCATCAACGGGTCTTGCGCCATCCCGATTTCCTGGCGGGGGACTTCGACACCAAGTTCATCGACGAGCGGTTCTTGGCGACCAAGAGGACGTCATCGTGTCCCGACTCGCAGCCCGCGCTCATCGCCGCGACCCTGTTGGCCTACTGGCGGGACGAAGAATCGGCTCGGGGGAGCACCTCGAGTGAAGGGGCGGACACCATGTCATCATGGCGCGTGGCGGCCCGGCAGGGCGCTCTGCGCCGCTTGGGTTGAGGAGCTGCACGATGCCCAAATACGTACTGAATCAAGGATCCGATCAGCACAAGGCCGAAGTGGTGCGCCAGAGCGAAGGTCTCTACGAGGTGAGCATCGACGGCGCCTCGGCCGAAGTTGACGCGCGGATGTTCGAGGACGGCGTGCTGTCGATGATCGTTGAAGGCCGCTGCTACGAGGTGCACTTCTCGCGCGAGGGCCACGAGTACATGCTTCTCATCAACGGTGAGCACTATGAGGTCACGGCCCGAAACCACCGCGTGCGAGCCGCCTTGGGAAGCGGCAGCAAGATGCTCGTGGGCCGCCAAGTGGTGCAGGCTCCCATGCCCGGGCGGGTGGTGCGGGTGTTGGCCAGCGTGGGCGACGAGGTGAAGGCGGGAGACACGTTGCTCGTGCTCGAAGCCATGAAGATGGAGAACCAGTTGCGCTCGCCCATCGACGGTCATGTGGTCGAGGTGACCGCGGTCGCCGGCCAGGTGGTGCAACCGGGGCACAAGCTGGCCGTGGTGGAATGACGCGCTAGGCGTCGAAGTCAGGGTCATTTCTTCTGGGCGCCCCGTCCGAGCGGACGGGGCGCCCGATCTCTCTCGGACGGCCTCTCCACGCACAGCCATGTGAGGCGATCCGTTTGCGCATGGTCGAATCCTATGCCGAAAACTCATCAGTTACTCTACTAGACTGCGTAAGCGACAACCAGATGTTGACATCCATCACGAAAGCGCATAGTCTCCGGGGAGTAAGGCACGAAACGCGTTCGGCGCAGATCGACACTGGGAGCCGATGGATGTGTGCGGAAGGGCCGATGCTCGAGCTGGATGAGGCCGATGAGCGCGTGCTTGAGCTACTGAGCGAAGACCCCCGCATGTCTTTCGCCGAGATGGCTCGGCGCCTCAACGTGTCGGCGGGGATGGTCCGTCTGCGGTTCCAGCGTCTGCAGAAGGCTGGAGTGGTTCGCATCGTCGCCATCACGAACCCCCTGCTCACTGGTGGATCGCTCATGGTGATGATCGGAGCGAAGGTGGACATGGCACGTGTCGAGCAGATCGCCGCGGAGATCTCGGAGTACGACGAGGTTGTGTATCTGGCGGTGCTCGCTGGTTCGTTCGACCTGCTGCTCGAGGCCCGCTTCCGCGATCATGCACATCTGCTCGACTTCCTTTCCCACCGTCTTGGAACCATCGACGGCGTCAGAGACTCCGAAGTGTTCACGAACCTGCGCATCGTCAAGGAGACGTACTATTAGGAGGGAGAGCATCACATGCACGCGTATCTTCTAGGGTTGGGAGCCATCGGTTTCGTCACGTCGCAAGATCTCGTGGCGAGCGGCGATTTCGAGAAGGTGACCCTGGCCGACTTCAGCCAGAAGGCGATCGACAGGGTGAAGACGCGGATCGGCGAGCCCGACCACGTTGTCTACGCGCAGATCGACGCCGGCGACCCTGCCGCCCTCGAGGCCGCCTTCGCGGATGTGGATCTCGTCATCAACGCCCTGGAGCCGAAGTTCAACGTGAACGTCATGCAGGCCTGTCTGCGTTCGCGGGCGAACTACATGGATCTGGCTCAGGGTGGCCCTCGGTACGCCACCGGCACGCCTGACAGTTTCGAGTTCCTGGGCTGGAGCCAGCAGTTCAAAGACCGTGGTTTGCTCGGCATCCTGGGCATGGGCATGGATCCGGGCGTGACCAACGTCTTCGCGCGCTACGGGGCCGACCGTATGGAGGAGGTGTGGCACATCGGTGTGCGCGACGGCGACAGCGGCGTCGTGCCCGGCATGGAGGACCGTTTCTACACGCTCTGGAGCCCGTCCATCGCGATCGAAGAGTGCCTGATGCCGGCCATGGTGTGGGAAGACGGCGAGCACAAGCGGTTGGGTGTCTTCGGTGAGGCCGAGGTGTTCCCGTTCCCCGAGCCTCTGGGCCCCCAGACCGTCTACACTGTCGATCACGAGGAAGCCAAGACCATCCCCCTGTATCTGCCCGGTATCCAGGAGAAGGGTCTGAAGCGCTGCGAGTTCAAATACCAGCTCGACCAGGAGTTCATCGATATCCTCTTGGTGCTCGGAAAACTGGGGCTCAACAACCCCTTCCCCATCAACGTCAAGGGCCAGATGGTCATACCGCGCGATGTCGTGGTGGCTCTCATGCCCGACCCGGCTGAAGTCGAGGGCGAGGCAGTGGGATGGGGGGTCATCGGTACCCTCGTCGCGGGCCGTCACCAGGGGAAGGAGCAGAAGCTCTTCTACTACGTGGCGAACTCCTACGAGGCGTGTCGCGAGGAGCTCGGAGCCAGCGCCGTCGCGTACCAGACCGGGCGCCCCCCGGCTGCCATGGCCGGGCTGTTCGCCCGTGGCGAGCTCACGGTGGGGGGTTCGGCTGCTACCGGGTGCTACCCGTGCGAGAGCTTCGATCCCGAGCCGATCGTGGAGGCCTTCAAGGCCCACGGCATCGTCATGCAGATAGCGGATCTCACGGATCGACTCTGATCTCTCGGGCCCGGGCGAGCGGACTGTCGAGCGGTGCCCGTAGCTTGACAAGGTTCCGCGCGGTCGAGTAGTGTGCCGGGGGTCCGGACTGTGGCTAGGCTACCGGACCCCCGGCCGCGAAGGCCGAAGTCACAGAGAAAGGGCTGTGTGCGGCACTCTCTCCATCGCCTTCTGGTCTTCGTGGCGCTCGTGCTCTCACTCGGGCCCCTCGCTCTCGGCTGCGCTTCCGAGACGGCCACCTCGACCACCGCGCCTTCACAGGACGGCAACAACACCGTCACCACTGCTTCCGGCGCCGCGCCGGTGCCTGGGGCGGTACTGGCGGTGGCCATCGAGCCCTTCAAGGACCTCGACCCCGCATGGCTCGCTTCGACCGGCGACGTGTTCCTGGCGCGGCAGGTGTACGAGCGGCTCGTGGAGCAGGAGGCCTCGGGCGGACTCGTGCCGGGCTTGGCCTTGAGCTGGGAGCACTCGGGGGCGACCGCGTGGACGTTCGAGCTGCGCAGCGACGTGCTCTTCCATGACGGCGAGGAGTTCGACGCGAACGACGTGGTGCACACCTTCGAGAGGCTACGAGACCTTGCCAAGTCGGCTCCGGCGCTCTCGGGGTTCGACAACATCGAGAGCGTCACGGCCCTCGATCCCGCTCAGGTGAAGTTCGTACTGTTGCACCCCGATCCGGAGTTCCCCGCGCTCTTGGCTTCCGACCCTGCGGCCGTGCTCTCGGAGAAAGTCTCCGATCCGGTGCACGAGTGGGTGGGCACCGGGCCGTTCGCGCTCTGGTCGTACGTGCCGGCGCAGGGCGCGGTGCTCAAGCGCCATGTCGACTACTGGCGACGCGACGCCGCGGGGCGTCGCCTCCCGTATCTGGATGGCGTGGATCTTGTCTTCTCGCGGGACTCCGGAACACGCCTGGGGGAACTCTTGAGCGGTCGAGTGGGCTTCGTGGGAGGGTTGACGGCGAAGGAGGTGACGCAGGTGCGGGCCTCGCCTGGACTCTTTGCAGCGGAGCGCCCATCGAACGATCATTTCGCGATACACGTGCAGTCGGACGCGGGGCACCTGGGGGCCGACGTGCGCGTGCGCCAGGCTCTGAAGCTCGCCACCGATCGCGAAGCCCTCATACGGGCGGCGCGCCCCGGACTCGCGGTACCCGGCGCCGATACCCCGTTCGGCCCCCTCTACGACGACATGCGGAGTGATGTGGATCCCCCCTTCGATCCCGCCGCGGCGACCGGCCTGCTGGTTGAAGCGGGTTTTCCGTCAGGCCTGAGCGGTGAGTTGCTCGTGGAGGACGAGCCCGAGGCGTTGCTTGTCGCTGAGGAGTGGACGAGGCAGATGGCCGAGATCGGCGTCCTGCTCGAAGTGAAGAGCGTGGCCTCCGGTCCGTATCAGAGCGACGGCGATGCGTCCTGGCTCTCGGCCGAGTTCTGGGTGACCCGCTGGTCCACCGAGGTCTCGCCCCGCGCGTACCTGCGCTCTGTCTACAGTCCCGTGGCTCCCATGAGTGGCACCTGGTGGGACGACGAGGAGTTCCGAACCGTGCTGGCCGACTTGGCGGTCGAGGGGGATGAGGCCCGGCGCCGCGAGCTGTATCTCGCGGTCGAGCGGATCCTCCGGGAGCGCGGGCCGGTGGTGGTGCCGTTCTTCATGACCACCGCGGTCGGGCTCGACAGGCGTGTGCAGGGCCTCGAGCTTGCTCCCTACTGGCCTCGAACGACCCTGCGGGCGGTGTCCTTCGCGTCCTGATTCGCCGAGAGTGCGTGCCCTGCCGTCTGGGCCGCCGCTTCCACTGCCGCGCACGCGCGGGCCAGTTCCGCGCCTTCGAGCCGGAAGTTAGGACCGGTCACGCTGAGCACGGCGGGGGGGTGCTCCATCCTGGGGATGCGGCATGCGACTGCGGTGACCCCGGGTTCGACCGAATCCCGAACCACCTGTACGCTGGGATCACCGCCGAGCGCGGCGCCGCTCGCGGTGTTGCCCAGCGGGATCTGCCTGCCCACCCAGCCGGCGTGGCGCAGGGCGTGCCGGCTCTCGACTTGGTCGATGTACACGGCGTGATCGCTCTCGAGCACCACGAGGTTCGCGGTCTCCCGCGTAGCGTCTCGAAGGCGCGTGAGGATCGGCCTGGTGACGATGCGGAGCTGATCAAGATCGCTGACCCGTGAAGCCAGTGCGACCAACTGCGACCCCAGTCGGTATCGCCCTCCCGGCGTCTTGGCCAGAAGGTCGTTCTGCTCCAGCACCGGGAGCAGCCTGGTCACCACCATCGGGGGAAGTTCGCTGAGGCGCGCCACCTCGCCGGCGTCCAACATCTGCGTGCCCTGTCCGAAGGCCCGAAAGACGGCGAGTGCGTGCGTGAGCAACGGCGCGTCTCCCGCTATCTCGAACAGGCGCGAACCGAGACTCCAACCCCGCGAATCGCTGTGGTACGTGACGAACCGGCGTCCGCGCATGGTGTTGAGCAGGTTGTGCAGGCTCGACTTGGGGATATCGCACTCCTGGGCTATCACCATGGTCGGGGTGGGGTAGGTGCGTCGCGCCAGGAACTCGAGCACCTTCATGGTGCGTTCCGCCGAACGTGCGGGAGGATCGTTCTCGGTGCGCATGAGGGCTCCGATCGGGATGCGGATGCCGGTTCGATCGGCCGCGGCGACTTGCTCGGGACCTGATCGAAGTACGACACTCTACTCCAGGTATGGGCGGAGTGCGAGTCCAACATTCGGGATGGGGTCGCGGCTGCGCTCCGAAAAACCGCACAGCAGCTGGCAGGTTTCCACGCGTCTCGGGTCGAATCCGTCTTATATGCTGGAATGGCCAGAGACCGCCATTGACGCGCTGCTCGAGGAGGAGCAGACTGCGCAACTGGGAATGCAATGCATTTGGGACTGCAATGCTCTCTGGTCTCGAGTGATCGAGGGCGCGCCCATCGAGTCGAAAGTGGAGACATCGTGAAATCGACACCGTCGAAGCAGCGAGTGCGGTCGACTCCCCGCTTCGACTCCGCGCGGTGCAAGAACTGCGGACTCTGCGCGTGCGTGTGTCCCGTCGCTTCCATCGAGGTGCCCGCGTCGGAGGTTCCCATCCTCCTCGAGCCCGACAAGTGCACCTCGTGCCGATCGTGCGAGTTCATCTGCCCGGATTTCGCGGTGACCATGGCCAAGGCCTGAGCGATGGAACTCTGGTACACGCACCTCATGCGGGAGACCATCGACCAGGACAGCCTCCTGGTTCAGGGCAACCGGGCGTGCGCGCTCGGTGCTCTCGACGCCGGTGTGCGCTTCTTCGCCGGCTATCCCATCACCCCGAGCTCGGAGATCATGGAGGTGATGGCGCGCGAGTTGCCGGCTGTGGGCGGCGTGTTCATGCAGATGGAGGACGAGATCGCCTCGATCTGCGCGTGCATCGGCGCGTCGCTCACCGGCGAGATCTCGATGACGGCGACGTCGGGCCCGGGCTTCTCTCTGATGCAGGAGGCTATCGGCTACGCCATCATGGCCGAGGCGCCCACCGTCATCGTGAACGTGATGAGAATGGGCCCCTCCACCGGCCGACCCACCACGCCGTCTCAGGGTGACGTGATGCAGGCGCGCTGGGGCACGCACGGCGACCATCCGGCCATCGTGCTGGCAGCCTCCAACGTGGCCGACATGTATCGTCTGACCATCGCGGCGGTGCGGTTCGCTCAGCGCTTCAGGATGCCCGTGATCGTGCTGGCCGACGAGATCGTGGGCCACATGCGCGAGAGCTTCTCGCCCGAGATCGCGGGGCGTTACCGCCTCACCTCGGGTGACTTCGACTTCACCGAGACGTACATCCACCCCGAGATGGTGCGAGAGGTTCACCCGCCGCACGAGTTGGGCACTCTCATTCACCCGCACGTGACCGGCTTGATACACGACGAGACGGGCTTTCCCACCAACGACCCCAAGAAGAGCGAGCAGTTCCTGCGCGAACTGCACGACAAGGTGGTGCACCACCGCGGCGAACTCTGCCTCTACGACGTGAAGAACGTGGGGAAGGGCAGGGTGGCGGTGGTGGCCTACGGATCGTGCGCCCGGAGCGCCCGGGCGGCGCTGAAGCTGGCGGAGCAGGAGGGCATCCCCGTCGAGGTGCTTCACCTCTACACCCTGTTCCCGCTGCCCGTCGAGATAATCCAGGAGTTGGCGCGGCGGGTGGAGTTCATCCTGATACCCGAGCTGAACCTCGGCCAATACGCCCGCGAGGTGCGCCGCCTCGCCGAGAACTGGACCACCGTCGTCAGCATGGGTCGCATCGACGGCAATCTGATCACGCCCCGCGACATCGTAGACCGGCTCGCCGAGCTGGTCGGCAAGTACGAGAGCGCCTGATCGTGGCCGAGCAGGAGCCCAGCGTGGCCGAAGGGGAGTCCAGCGTGGCCGAGCAGGAGCCCAGCGTGGCCGAGCCGAGGACGATTGATCACTACCTGCACACCGATCGCTTCCCTCACATCTGGTGCCCGGGCTGCGGCCTCGGCACGGTGACCGCGGCGTTCCTGCGTGCCGCCCTCGAGTTGGGTCTCGAGAAGGACCGCACCGTCGTGGTGGCGGGCATCGGCTGTTCGAGCCGTGCCGTAGGGTATCTGGATTTTGGCACCGTGCATTCCATCCACGGCCGCGCGTTGGCCTTTGCCACCGGTATCAAGATGGCGCACCCGGAGTTCACGGTGATCGTGCTCACGGGTGACGGCGACGGCGCGGCGATCGGCGGCAACCATCTCATCCACGCGTGCCGCCGAAACTTGGACATCACCACGATCTTGTTCAACAACAACACCTACGGCATGACCGGCGGCCAGGCCTCGCCTCAGACCGGCATGGGCGGCTATGCCACCACCGCCCCGTTCGGGTTCGATGAGCCGTCGTTCGATCTGTGCCGCCTCGCCGAGGCCGCCGGGGCGACCTACGTCGCCCGCGGCACATCCTACGGCGTACGGCAGCTGCAGAAGCTGATACGCGACGGGATCACGCACCCCGGCTTCTCCTTCATCGAGGCTGTGACCCAGTGCCCCACCGAATACGGCAAACGCAACCCGCCCAAGGGGCCGGTGCAGATGCTCGAGAACCTGAAGGAGAAAGCGATTTCCCGCAAGAAGGCCGAGGGCATGACTCCCGAGGAGCTCGAAGGACGCATCGTGACCGGCCTGCTTCATCGTGACGAGAGCGTGCCGGAGTTGACTGCGAGCTACGCACGTATGCTGGAGCGCATCAGGAAGTCGGCCGATGAGTGAGGCGCCGGCGATGACCGACGGGCTACTTTCCTCCCGGCCCTACGTGGAGGTGCGTTTCGGGGGTTCCGGTGGCCAGGGCGTGATCCTCATGGGGGTCATCCTGGCCGTGGCCGGCACTCGAGACCGGCGTCACGTGGTTCAGACCCAATCCTACGGGCCGGAGGCGCGCGGCGGCTACAGCCGATCTGATGTCGTGCTGGCCAACGCTCCCATCGACTACCCTCAGATCCAGGGTCTAGACCTGCTCGTCGCGCTTTCGGCTGAGGCCGCTCGCAAGTACGCGGGCTCGCTCAGACGGGACGGCTTCTTCATCTTCGACAGCGACGAGATCACCTCCCCGCCCCCTATGGACGCGAACAGCTACGGGATCCCGTTCACGCGCCTGGCCGTCGAGACGACCGGACGCACGCAGACCACCAACATCCTCGCCCTCGGCGCTGTGGCCGGGCTCACCGGCGTGGTGAGCGTGGCCTCCCTGGAGAAGGCCGTGTTGAGCATGGTGCCGAAGGGCACCGAGGAGATGAACCTCAACGCGCTCAGGCGGGGCCTTGCGTTGCTGCCGGAAGAGTGGAAGCGACCGAGTATCTGACCGCGGGGGCGCCCGAGCCTTATCGTCCCGAATGCTGGAAACGACTCGCACTGCCTTGACACCGTTGCAGGTAGCGCAACGGGCGGGGCGATCTACACCCGTCTGGCAACGATGTCCAGGTGGTGTGGCGTGGGTCGACGAATCAACACGGAACGCAGAGGAGCACTACTTCCATGAAAGACCTTCTGATCGGACAAAAGGGCGTGCGCTTCCAGAAGCTCACCCCGGAGCAGTGCAAGACCATCCACGAGGCGAGCTGTCGGCTTCTCGAGACGGTGGGCGTCGAAGCCCACCACGAGCGGGCTCGGGAGATCCTGGCGGCAGGCGGTGCGACGGTGGACGGCACTCGGGTGCGCGTGCCGCGCCGGCTCGTCGACTGGGCGCTGAGCGTGGCGCCCAAGAGCTTCACGCTGCACACCCGGGCCGGCGAACCGGTCATGCCGGTGGGCGGCACCAACGTGTTCTTCGGCGTGGGCTCGGGCACGCTCAACGTCATCGACCACCGCACCGGCGAGCGGCGCCCCACGCTGCTGGCCGACACGGCTGAAGGATCCCGGGTGGTGGACGCGCTGCCCAACATCGACTTCCTCATGTCGATGTTCACGCCCCTCGACATCGAGCAGCGCATGGCCTATGTCCACGAGTTCAAGGCCATGCTGCGCAACTCCACGAAGCCCAGTCTGTTCCTGAGCCATTCCGCCACCGACATCCGCGCCATGGTGGCGATGTTGGAGGCTGTGGTGGGCGGGGCGGACGAACTGCGGGCGAGACCGCGCGGTCTCTGCTACATCAACGTGACGCACCCCTTCCGCCACGAGTTCGAAGATCTTGAGAAGCTGCTCTTCGTCGCCGAGAAGGGCGTGCCCTACGTGCACAATCCCATGGCGATCCGTGGCGCGAGCGGACCCATCACCAAAGCGGGCTCCCTCGCAGTGGCCAACGCCGGCGAACTGTTCGGCCTAGTCCTGGCCCAGCTGGTGAACGAGGGCTGCCCCGCCTCCATGTCCGGCGGCACCGCCGACAAGCTCGACATGCGCAGCATGATCAACGTCTACTCGGCCCCGGAAGACAGAGCGGCGTACGCGGAGATGGCCCGCTTCTACGATATCCCGCATTTCGGCCTTGGAGGCGGCTCCGACAGCAAGGTGGTAGACGAGCAGTCCGCGGCCGAAGCCGCCCTCACCATGATGGCGGAGGCCCTCGCCGGCTCGAACCTCATCCACGACGTGGGCTACATGGAGTCGGGCATGAGCAACTCCCTGGCCCAGATCGTCATCTGCGACGAGATCATCGGCTGGATCCGCCGGTTCATGGACCCCATCGTGGTCGACGAGGAGACTCTGGCCCTTGAGCTGATCGAGCGCGTGGCTCCCATGGGCGACTACCTGAGCGAAGACCACACTATGGCTCATTACCACGAGGACTGGTATCCGGGGCTCTTCGACCAATCCAGCCACGACAAGTGGGTGAAGGCCGGCTCACTGACCCTGGGAGAGAAGGCCGCCCGCCGGGTGGACGAACTCCTCGCGAAGCATCCGGTGGAGGACCTTTCACCGGGCGTCCTCGAGCAGATCGACTCGATCATCGCCGTCCGCGCCACCCAAGGGGACTGACACCGGCGCTGCCGGTCGCTCTTCGGGAAGGGAGTACTCATGGACGGCAACAAGAAGGTAGCCGCGTTCGTGCGCGAGATGAGCTGGGAGACGGTCCCCCCGGCCGTGCGGTATCGGGCCCGCGCATGTCTGCTCGACAACCTCGGCTCGACGCTCGGAGGCACGCTCGCGCCCATCAGTCGCATCAGTGCCGGATGGGCCGCCGAGGCCTGGCGCGGTGACGAAGCCACCATCCTTGGGCACGGCCTCCGAGCGACCGCCGCCGGCGCCGTCTTCGCGAACGCGAATGCTGGCAACGCCCTCGACATCAGCGACGATCGCCTCGCCCGCTGTGGTCAAGCACGGTGTCGGGTGGGGGGCTATGACCGGCGTGGCCGCGCCTGAGCTCGCGGCCCGGGGCTATACCGGTGTCCCGAGCCTTCTGGCGGCCCCAGGCTTCGATGAGCGGGTCATGGACGTCGGCGAACGCTACCTGCTTCCCGACACGGTCTCCTACAAGGACTGGGCGCCGTGCGCCCGGGGTCACGCGCCCGCCGTCGGCGCCCTCCAGTTGGTGCGCGACAACGATCTCGACCTTGCCGAGATCGGCGCCGTCAAGATCCACTCCTTCCAGGAGGCGGTCGATCTGGCTTATCAGGGCTATCCCACGACCACTGAAGAAGCTCAGTTCAGTGTGATGTGGCCCGTGGCCGCGCTGCTCGTCGATGGCGAACTGGGGCCGAAGCAGATACTGGAGGAACGGTTCGACGATCCGCAGATCCGTTCGCTGGTCGACCGCATGGAGATGATCCTCGATCCGGAGATCGACGCCCTCCACAAGGACGGAAGGGAGGAGGACGTGCTCATGCATTCGCGTGCTTGATCCCGCCCGCCCCGCTGCCGTAGGCAACCGGGTAGGTAGTATGGGGAGGGGGTCCGCGGACCAGCGTGCCCCCGTGACGAGGAAGGGCTTGCGATGTGGGCTCCCAGTGGCACCTTCGACGTGGACCTCAGGCAGCGCTCCGTGATCCAGCGGGGCACCACGGTCTGCGCAGTATGAGTATCGCGCCGTCAACGCGCGTGACCCTGCTATGATGCGTTCTTCGGGACCCGACCCGTTCCAGAAATCCAACGCGCTGGGGATGTCCGCCGGGTCGGTGGCGCCCGAGGCGACGTCGTCGCCGCCCGGTGACGAGCGGACCTGCAGGCGGGGCGTCGACCAGTTCTGTGCGGCGTTCGGCGTCCCCGATTTCCTATCGCCCTGGCTCGACCGCTTCTTCGAGGAAGCCGACGTGAACGTTGTCCTCGCCCTGGCCGAAGGCCCGCTGACCATGGGCGCCCTATGCGAGCGCGTCCCCAGTCTCAGCACTCAGGACGTGGAGCGACTCCACCGCAGGGGCGTGGTCGATGCGCTCTCCGACGGCACCGTGACCCGTGCCGACTTCCACGCGCGGTTCGAGGTCTGGGCGGTGTTAGAGGGATGGAAAGACGTCCCCGACGATGTGCGGGCCGAACTCAACCTGTGGGAACAGCGCAGGTACGAGGAGCGCAAGCGTCCTCAGATCGAGGCGTTGCGTGCGGGAGCGGTCCCCAGCCCTCACCTGGAGAACTCCGAGTATCTGCTCTTGCACGAAGCGGAGGCCCTTCTCGAGAGGGTCGATCGGTTCTACCTGTGGCCCTGCAATTGCCGGGCGATGATGGGCGCGTGCAATATGCCTGCAAATGTCTGCATACGTTTCACCAACGAACGCGGGATCGGATGGGAGATCAGCCGGGAACGTGCCCGTGAGATCATACGGCAGGCCAACAAGGCCGGGCTGATGCGGACCGGCGAGGTGGCGGAGGTCGATGGCCGTGTGGTCGGCGCCCTCTGCAACTGCTGCGTGGATTGCTGTTATCCCCACCTGGTGACCAAACGGCTCGGGGCGGAGAAGCTGTGGCCGCTCAGCCGCTACGTGGCCCGTCATGATGTCGGGCGTTGTACTGCATGCGGCAAGTGTGTCCGCCGCTGTCCTTTTGGTGCGTTCGTCTCGGGGTCCCCGGTCACATCGGGGCGGGGTGGCCCGGCCCGGCCCGAGATCGTCCTCGACACCGATCTCTGCCGCGGTTGTGGCGTGTGCGCGACCGAGTGCCCCGAAGAGGCGATCGCGATGGACCCCCTCACGTCGAGGGGTCTTTGACCACACGGATCCTCCACGAGTGTATCTTGGCTTCGGGGGTGGCTCTCCATACCGGCACGCGCACCGAGGGTCTGGTGCAGGCGATCGGGGTGCCTGCAGGTCGTCGCCGACGGTCTTCCTGGGCGCTTCGCCGCCGAGGAGGGTGACATCGTCTATCGGCGGGACGCTCTGCCCGGGATCCGCTACCTCAAGGTCGTGCTTCGAGAGGGAGTGCCTGTGGGTGCGGTCGTGTTGGGCGGCTCGGCGGCGGCGCGGGCCTTCGGCTACCTGCACCCCTATGTTCGTCGGCGGGTGCCGATGGCCGAGGGCGAAGCCGTGGTGGAAGGGAGGCACGTGGCGCAGAGAGCCACCCGCACGCACGCGGGCGGTCGCCGTGGGCCTGTGGCGGAACCAACGAGGGAGAGAGACCTGTGCGCATCGTGACCATAGACCCGGACTCGTGTGTGGCCTGCCGCAACTGTGAGTATGCCTGCGCGTTCCGGCAGACCGGCGATCTTGATCGCACGCGCTCGCACATCCGGGTTACCTATCATCCGGAGGAGCGAGCCTGCGTGCCTCTCACGTGCATGCACTGCGCTGAAGCCTGGTGGTTGGAGGCGTGCCCGGCCGGGGCGATCGCGCGAAATCGGGATACGGGCGCTGTGGAGAATGATCCTACCCGTTGCGCGGGGTGCAAGATGTGCCTGGTTGTGTGCCCAGGTGCTCCGACTCGAGACGGGAAGGCTGTAGATGTCATCCGAACGGGAGATCAAGCAGACGCTGTGCCGCATGTGCGACGACCGATGCGGCATCGACGTCCATCTGGAAGACGGGCGGATGGTCGACATCGTCGGCAACAAGGCTCACGTCTGGAACAAGGGCAGGCTGTGCGTCAAGGCTCGGGCCGCGGTGGACATGGTCTATCACCCTGAGCGGCTGCTCGCCCCTCTCAAGCGCACGGACGACGGATGGCAGGAGATCTCCCTCACCCAGGCTCTGGATGAGATCGCCGCCCGGCTCCTCGAGATCAAGGAGAGGGACGGAGCTCGGAGCGTCAGCTTGTGGAAGGGCGAAGCGATCGGATTCGGTCAGCAAGAGGACATGGCCCGGCGCTTCATCCACGCATTCGGGAGCCCGAACTACCTATCCAACGATTCCATGTGCTACGCCGCGCGCTACTTCGGCTACAAGCTGGTCGACGGAGCGTGGCCCGTAGCCGACCTGGAGAACGCTCGCGTCGTCGTGATCTGGGGAGCGAACCCACCACACGCCCACCCCAATATGACTCAGTACATCACGGGTGCCCGTCGGAAGGGTGCGAAGCTGGTGGTGGTCGATCCGCGCCTCTCGGCGATCGCCCGGCGGGCCGACCGCCACGTTCAGCCGCACCCGGGAACGGACGGGGCTCTGGCCTGGGGGCTTATGCAGGAACTGATCCGCACCGGTACCTACGACAGGGAGTTCGTCGAACGATACACCGTGGGCTTCCCTGAACTCGCAGCCTACTCCGCGGCGTTCACGCCTGAGAGGGTCGAGGGCGAGGCCGGCGTTCCAGCCGCGACGGTGCGTGAGATCGCGGCGCTGATGGGAGACGCCGCGCCACGGGTGGCTATGTACGTGGGGAACGGACTCGAGCATCACGAGAACGGGGTCAACAACATCCGGGCCGTCGTTTCCCTCGACGGGCTGCTCGGCGCCGTGGACCAGGAGGGGGGGAATCGCTTCGTAGAGCCGGTGCCGCTCAGAAAGCTCACTCTCTACGACGAGGTGCCCCTGCAGCACCTCGGCCCCCTGGGCGCCGACCGCTTCCCGGTGCTCTACGATCTGCGCCAGGAGTGCCACACCATGACGGCCATGGGGGCCATCCTCGAGGGTGATCCCTACCCGCTGCGGGCCATAGTCTTGACTGGTGCCAACCCATTGCTGACGAACCCCAACACGGCGAGGGTGCAGAAGGCCTTCGAGTCGCTGGATCTGCTCGTGGTGCGCGATCTCTTCATGACGGAGACCGCCGCCCTCGCCCACTATGTGCTGCCGGCGGCCTCCTTCCTGGAGCGGACCGAGCTGCACGTGCACGCGAAGTACCAGGCCGTCACGCTCACCCGCCGCATCCACGACTTCCCCGACGTCCAGGACGAGTACCAGTTCTGGCACGATCTCGCCCATCGCCTTGGCATCGGCGGGTACTTCCCCTGGGAGGACGAGACCGCCCTAAACCGCTGGCTCCTCGAGCCCTCGGGCTTGACCCTCGAGAAGCTGGAGGCCCACCCGGAAGGGGTGACGTACAGTCCCCTGAAGGCGGCGCCGCGCGAGCCAGGGCCATTCGCCACCCCCACGGGCAAGGTGGAGTTCGCCTCCCGGTACCTGAAGGACCTAGGCTACGACGAGCTGCCCGTCTACAAGAGCCCCTCGTATCGGGGGGCTCCCGACATGGAGTACCCCTTCGTCCTCGTCACCGGGGCGCGGAAACTCCTCTACGTGCACAGCCGCTTCCGCAATATCCCTCGCTTTCGCACTGCGGAGTCCGGGCCGGAGGTGGAGATGCACCCCGGCGACGCCCGCGCGCTTGGGGTGGGAGAGGGCGAAACTGTCGAGGTCACCTCGAGAATCGGCAGTGTCGCGATACCGGTGCGGATCATGTCTCCAGTGGAGATTCGGCCCGGCGAATTGCAGATCACCCACGGGTGGAGCGAGGCTAACGTGAACCTGCTCACTCATGACGACCGCTTCGACCCGATCAGTGGTTTTCCATTGATGAAGTCGGTGGAGGTTCGGGTAGAGAAGGCCCAGAATTAGTGTCTCACGGCGTGGACAGAGTCTGGCCGTGCTTGTACGCGCCCGGTGCTCCCGCTATATTCCACACAGGAGCACGCCCCCCGTGTTCGTGATCTCGACCCGAAGGAGACCCGGAGTCATGAAGATGTTCGGCAAGCGCGATGTGGCACGAGGTGGCACGTTGAGCCGAATCCTCGCTGCCCTAGGTATCATGGCGATGCTGTTGCTGCTGGTTGCCGTCGCGGCGGGCTGTGGCGGCTCGGACGAGACGACTACCACTGCGGGCGGCACCGAGACCACTGCCGCCGGCGGAGTGCCGCGGGGTGGCGTTCTCAAAGTTGGGATGCAGCCCGGCAACGGCCAGTACGACCCCGTACTGATGGCCGGCAGCGTAGGCGATATCCTCCTGAACGTCCAAGTGCAGGAGAATCTGGTCGATTTGGCCCAAGACTTCAGCGTATTCCCGGTGCTGGCCACCGAGTGGGACTCCGAAGACGGCAAGACCTGGAAGTTCACCCTTCGGGAAGGCGCCACGTTCCACAACGGCGAGCCCTTCACCGCCGACGATGTGGTCTATTCGTTCGACCGCCTGCGCAGCGAGGAACTCGGTTCGCCGATGGCCGGCGTGTACTCGAATATCGAGAGCGTCGTCGCCGACGACCCCACGCACGTGACCTTCAACCTCACCCTGCCGGACTCGGAGTTTGTCGCTTCGCTGACCGATTACCGCGCCAAGATGCTCAGCAAGAGCGTCGCGGATCCGATGACCGAGCTGATCGGCACCGGACCCTTCATGCTTGAGTCGTTCGCCGCGGAAGACCGCGCCGTGCTCAAAGCCTTCTCGGAGTACTGGGGCACGGACGAAGCCGGCGACAAGCTCCCGTACCTCGAGGGCGTCGAGTTCATCTACTCGCCCGACACGGCCGGGCAGGTCGAAGGTCTACAAGGTGGTTCCCTCAACTGGGTCGGCGGACTGTCGGCCGCTCAGAAGGAGACCGTCGAGGCCAACCCGAGCCTGAAGACGATCAGCACCGCCACCAACTACTGCAACGAGCTGCAGATCCGCGTGGATGTTGAGCCTGGCAGCAAGCTCGAGTTCCGGCAAGCTCTGATGGCCGGCACCGATCGCCAGGCTCTGATCGACCTCGTAGCCCCCGGTGTTGGTGATCCCGGCAACGGCACGCTCGTGGGCCCGGCCTACGCGGACTACTATCTGGACGAAGAGATCCCCTACGATCCCGCGAAGGCGAAGGAGCTGCTCGCTGCGGCCGGGTACCCCGACGGCGTCGCGATCAGGCTGGTCGCCCAGACCGCCGATCCCATCCCGGGTCTGGCCACGGCTTGGCAGGCGCAGATGAAGGCGATCGGCGTCGAGGTGGAGATCCAGCAGGTCCCCACGGATGTCTACTACGCTGAGGAAGGCCAGGACAACTGGTACCAGGCTCCCTTTGGTATCGTTGACTGGGGCACCCGTGCCTCGCCGATCACCTACTTCAAGCTTGCCATGACCAGCACGGCCGCATGGAACTACTCCCGCTGGAGCAACGCAGAGTTCGACGCCATCGTGGAGAAGATCCCGCAAACGCTTGACGATGCGGAGCGCGCCGAGCTCTACAAGGACGCGCAGCGCATCCTGCAGACCGAAGTGCCGATGATCAACTTCATCGTCCTCCTCGGTGTCGCGGGCGAGTCGGCCAACGTGGACGGCATCGAGTTGTCTCCGGACTGGGCGCACACGCTCTTCCGGACGGCGCACTTCACCGAGTAGCGTCTAGCGGCATGCCGGGCGATGTTTGGATCGCCCGGCATGCTCCGTTGAAGGAGAGGGGGTCGTCACCGTCCCCCTCTCTCCAATCCCCGGCCGAGCGTTGGTACGGCTGGAAGACCGTTGACACGCGGTCGCAGACCGGAAGGCTTGGGCGTGGACGGGTTCGAACGAGACGGTGAGTCGTCCCGCAAGGGCGGAGCGGCTGACCCGCAGGACGAGATTATGAAGACCGCCGAGACCGAGGACGAGTTCGCCTCCGGGACTCCCGGGGCGCACGTCGCCCAGACCGCTACCCACCCTCCCGCGGTGCTGCCGCAGAAGATGCGGTCTCTCTACTGGCACCGCCTTAAGCGCCGCCCCGCGGCGCTCGTAGGTGTGATCATCTTCTGCTTCTTCCTCATCCTTGCCATGTTCGGGCCCTGGATAGCGCCCTACGAGTTCGACGTCCAGTCCGCCGCTCTGCGACTGCAGTCACCTACCGTTCAGCACCCGTTCGGAACCGACCAGTTCGGCCGCGACATCCTGAGCCGGGTCATCGTCGGCACCCGGAACATCTTCCTGCTCGGTGGGTTCGGTACGCTCTTCGCCGTCTTGATCGGAACCCCGATCGGCCTGGTATCCGGCTACGTCGGCGGTCTTGTGGACGAGGTAATCATGCGACTCCTGGACGTCTTGCTGTCGTTCCCTTCGCTCCTTCTGGCCCTGGTCCTACTCAGCGTGATCGGCCCCTCCAACGCCAACCTGGTGTTGGTGGTCACCATCCTCTACATACCCATGCTGGCCCGTGTGGTGCGGAGTATGGTGCTTGACCTAAAGACCAAGGAGTTCGTGGAAGCGGCCCGCGTACGGGGCGAGCGACAGAGCTACATACTCTTCCGCGAGATCTTGCCAAACTCCTTACCTCCCCTTCTCGTGGAAGCCTCCATGCGCTTTTCGTACTCCATCTTCATGGTGGCTTCACTCGGCTTCCTCGGGCTCGGAGTTCAACCTCCTTCGCCCGATTGGGGACTGCAGATCAACGAGGCCCGTAACTTCTTCTCTCTCGCGCCGTGGACACTCCTCTTCCCGGCGGGCACCATCGCGCTCCTTGTGGTGGCCACGAACCTCATGTCGGATGGTCTTCGGCAGGTCATGCTGCCGGGCGTGGCGAGGGATTGAAGATGAGTATGGGAACAGACGGACACCCCGAGGGCGCCGATCCCGCCCGCGGCGGAGCCCCGGTGGCTCTCGCCGAAACCCCCCGCCCGGTCCTCGATGTGGAGGGCCTCTGCATCGAATACGAGACCGAAGCCGGCGTTCTGCCGGCTGTGCGTAATGTCTCGTTGACCGTGCACCGGCGCGAGAGTTTCGGTCTCGTAGGGGAGTCGGGCTCGGGGAAGTCCACCTTGGCCATGGGGGCCATCCGGTATCTCGCCCGCAACGGGCGCGTCACCGAGGGGAGCGTCCGCCTGAACGGGGTGGAGCTACTTGATCTGTCGCCCAAGGAACTCCGTGCCCTCTGGGGTGCCAGCATCGGGGTCGTCTACCAGAGCCCCTTGAGCGCCCTGAATCCCTCTATCCAGATCGGTCGGCAGCTGGCGGAGGTGCCGCGGCTGCACCTGGGGATGGACAGCTCGGCGGCCATGTCGCGGGTGGGGGAGATGCTGGCCAAAGTGGCCATGCCAGACCCCGAAGCCGTCATGAAGCGCTACCCTCACCAGCTCTCCGGCGGGATGCTGCAGCGTTGCGTCATCGCCATGGCGCTCATGACCAACCCGGCGCTTCTCATCATGGACGAACCCACCACCGCCCTCGACGTGACCACGCAGGCCGTGGTGCTCGACCTGGTGGCGGATCTTAAGCGCGAGTTCGACTCGGCCATCCTGTACATCACCCACGACCTCGGAGTGGTCACCAAGATCTGCGAGCGGGTGGGGGTCATGTACGCGGGTGAGTTCATGGAGCAGGCTCCGCTGCGGGCCCTGTTCGCCCGTCCGCTCCACCCGTACACCTTGGATCTCCTCGGCTGCGTGCCCCGGCTTAAGACATCCCCCGTGAAGCGGTCACTCGTGACCATACCGGGCTCCATCCCTCGTCTGGACGAACTGCCCGCAGGTTGCATATTCGGTCCCCGTTGCAGTCTTGTGGAAGACGCCTGCCGCGAAGCGAGGCCTCCTCTGGCCGACGTGGGGGATGGCCGCCGGAGCGCTTGTCGGAGGTGGCAGGTGGTGCCTATGCCGCTCGAGTTCATGCGTGAGGCCACGGAGGCCCTGCCTGTCATGGCGGCCGATACGCAAGATGCCGTCGCCCTCGTCGAGGTGACGGACACAAAGACCCACTTCAAAGGACCCGGCTCGGGGCTCATCCCCGGTCGGCGTCGGCACAGCACCATCAGGGCTGTGGACGGGATCAGCTTCGGCGTGAATGAAGGGCAGACTCTCGGCATTGTCGGTGAGAGCGGTAGCGGCAAGACCACGGTGGCTCGGGCCATCATCGGACTCACGCCGGCCACGGGTGGCGACATCCGCATGCACGGACGGAGTCTTGCCCGAGCGACCCGTGGGCGCGGCCGGGCCGTGCTCAAAGAGATACAGATGGTGTTCCAGAACCCCGACGCATCCCTCAACCCCACGCGGAGCGTCGGAGACGCCATCACCCGTCCACTGGTGCTGCTCGGCGGAGTGGGTCGAGAGGAGGCCAAGGAGCGGGCGAAAGAGCTCCTGCGAGCCGTGAGTCTCCCCGTAAACTACTTCGACCGCCTACCCAACGAGCTTTCCGGAGGGGAGAAGCAACGGGTGGCCATCGCTAGGGCCTTCGCCGCCGAACCCGAACTTATACTCTGCGACGAGCCCATATCATCGCTGGATGTCTCGGTGCAGGGCTCTCTCATGAACCTCCTCATGAAGCTCCAGGTGGAGAAGCGCACCTCATACATCTTCATCTCCCACGACCTCTCCGCCGTGCAGCATCTCTCGGACACCATCGTCGTGGTCTACGTGGGGCGGATCATGGAGGTGGGCGACGCCGTCCGAGTGCTCACCCCGCCCTTCCACCCCTACACTGAAGCACTCGTTTCAGCGGTGCCGGTGGCCGATCCCAACGTGCGGCAGACCCCCATCCGCCTGGGCGGCGCCGTGCCGAGTGCAATGGACGTGCCGCCGGGCTGCCGCTTCCACCCCCGCTGCCCCCGCTGCCTCGGGGAGATCTGCCGTGCGGAGGAGCCGCCTTGGCGGGACGGTGAGGGCAAGCACCGCATCTACTGCCACATCCCCCTGGACGAACTCGCCCGTCTCCAGGCTGAGGCCCTGGTGCTGGCCCCCGATGTGAAACCACTGTCCCGCGACGAGCCGGCCTCAGCTGGAAGGGACGCCTGATGCTGCACTTCATCGCGAGACGACTCGGCTTCGTCGTCCTCATGATCGTCCTCTCATCGATGCTCATCTTCATAGCTACCCAGGTGCTCCCCGGCGACGTGGCCACGATGATGTTGGGCCGCTTCGCCACGGACCAGGCCAAGGAGAACCTGCGTGAGGAACTCGGGCTCAACCTACCTCTTGTAGCGCAGTACACTGACTGGCTCGGGGGTTTTGCCACCGGCGACTGGGGCGATTCCGTGAGCACGCGGGCCGAGATCCGCCCCCTGGTGCTTCAGCGCCTACGTAACTCCGCCATGCTGGCTGCGGTGGCCTTCGCCATCTTCGTGCCGGTGGGGATTCTGCTCGGTCTGGTGGCGGCTCTGCGACGAAACAGCTGGGTGGATCAGGCCATCTCCGTGGGGTCACTGGCTTTCATCGGGCTGCCGGAGTTCGTGAGCGCAGTGATCCTCATCAGTATCTTCTCCATCCAGCTTGGCTGGCTGCCCTCCCAATCGGCTATCGACCCGAAATCGGGCCTCTGGGAAGCGTTTCCGTCCCT
Source organism: Actinomycetota bacterium (assembly GCA_018830645.1). GTDB lineage: Bacteria > Actinomycetota > Thermoleophilia > RBG-16-64-13 > RBG-16-64-13 > JAHJSA01. The sequence goes on along the minus strand of JAHJSA010000024.1, from coordinate 4,008 downwards.
CGTTCTGCCGGCGGTGACCGTGGCTCTCACCTCCCTCGCGTACATCGTGCGCATGACCCGATCGAGCACGGTGGACGTGCTGCAGACGGACTACGTACGGACGGCGAGACTCAAGGGGCTTCCCCCAAGCCGGGTTGTCTTCACCCACGTGCTCCGCAACTCGCTCCTGCCCACGATCACCGTCATCGCCATCAGCATCGGCTGGCTCATGGGGGGGCTCATCGTCACCGAGTCGGTCTTCGGCTATCCGGGCCTGGGTCGTCTGGTGCTGTTCGCCGTACAGAGGCGGGACATCCCGCTGATCCAGGTGACCGTGATGGTGGTCGTTCTGATCTACGGGGTCTCCAACCTCATCGCCGACATGTTGTACGCGGTGCTCAATCCGCGGATTCGGTACACCTAGCGCTTCCCCGCGCGGCTGGTTGTCGCAGAACGGAACGGCGGGGCTAGACGTCCCCGAGTGCCGTGGCGGGCGCCGAACTCGTCGGCTTCGTACCGGTGCGGGCGCTTGAAGAAGTGGTGAAGCGGTACCTCCGGGCGTATGAGTTCTCGGTGGAGTAGTCAATCGAAGGTGAACGTGTGATCGGGATACGGAGCAGCTTGAAGGCACAGGTGGGCATTCGCTTCCAGAAGCTCGCCCCCGAGCAGTGCGAGGCGATACACGGCGCGAGTTGCCGACTCCTGGAGACGGTGGGCATCGAGGCGCGTCACGCCGCGGCTCGAGACATCCTGGCCGCCGCAGGCGCAAGGGTCGATGGGATCCGAATGCGGGTGCCGCGCCGGTTGGTGGACTGGGCCCTCGAGGCGGCGCCCAAGGGCTTCACCCTCCATACGCGGGAAGGCGAGCCCGCCATGCGGGTGAGAGGCAAGAACGTGTTCTTCGGGGTGGGCCCGGGCACGCTCGCCATCCTGGATCACCGCACCGGCGAGCGACGCCCAGCCACCCTCGCCGACACGGCGGAGGGCGCTCGAGTGGTCGACGCTCTCCCGAACATCGATTTCCTCATGTCGATGTTCACGCCCCTCGATATCGACCAGCGCACGGCCTACGTGCACGAGTTCAAGACCATGCTGCGCAACTGCACCAAGCCCAGCATCTTTCTGAGTCACTCGGCGGCCGACATACGCGCCATGGTGGCGATGCTGGAAGCCGTCGCGGGTGGGGAAGAGGCACTGCGGGAGAAGCCACGGGGAGTGGGTTTCGTCAGCGTCACCCACCCCTTCCGGCACGAGCTAGAAGATATGAACAGGCTGATCTTCTTGGCGGAGAAGGGAGTACCAGTCGTCTACAATCCTCTCTCCCTGCGGGGGGCCAGCAGCCCGGTGACCCCGGCGGCGGCCACCGCCGTGGCCCACGCCGGCGAGCTCTTCGGGTTGGTGCTGGCGCAACTCGTGAACGAAGGATGCCCGGTAGCTCTCTCCGGCGGGTCGGCGGACAAGCTCGACATGCGCAGCATGATCGACATCTACGCCGCCCCCGAGAACCGGGTGGCGTTCACCGAGGTTGCCCGCCACTGCGGCGTACCGCACTTCGGCCTCGCTGGCGCCTCCGAGAGTAAGCTGGTGGACGAGCAGTCGGCGGCGGAAGCTGCCCTCACCATGCTGGTGGAAGCCCTTGCCGGTTCCAACCTCATCCATGACGTGGGCTACATGGAATCGGGCATGAGTAACTCCTTGGCTCAGGTCGTGATCTGCGACGAGATCATCGGCTGGATCCGCCGCTTCATGGATCCCATCGTGGTGGACGAGGAGACCCTCGCTCTCGAACTCATCGAACGCGTGGCCCCCATGGGCGACTACTTGGCCGAAGACCACACCATGGCCCACCTCCGCGAGGACTGGTACCCGGACCTTTTCGATCAGTCGAGCCACGACAAGTGGGTGAATGCCGGCTCACTCTCGCTTGGAGAGAAGGCCGCCCGCCGGGTGGACGACATTCTCGCGCAGGATCAGGTGGAGGATCTCCCGGCCGAAGTGTTGGAGCAGATAGATACCATCATCGCGACCCGGGTCGCCCAGGAGCGCTAGCGCTCCTCCGGTGGCACCGGCTGCGGACAGAGATTGGAACATGCACCAGCGAAGGAACCGCCGATGACAAGTCCGTCTCAAGAGACTGGTGCTGGCCCATGCCAGGGAGGCGCGATGCTGCGACTGACTGAGTACGAGGAGGGTGTCCTCGAGGGGAAGGAGGGCAGGCTGAAACAGGTCAGCCTTCAGAACGTGGTGCGCTACGCAACGATCCTCGGCGCGGAGGAGCTGTGCGAGGTGACCAAGGCGACGGTCTTCTGCGGCGCGCACAACTACCTGAGCGTGTGCAGATCGGACGACATAGACGAAGTGTTCTCGCGCATGAACCTCGCCGTCGATGAGACGATCCCGTTCGATCGCACCTACGACAACAGCTACATCCAGTCGTGCGTCTGCCCCTGCGACCAGCACGAACACGAGCCCTTCGGGCAGAGCGCCGAGTTCTTCGCGAAGAACGCCGAGTACCTCGAACAGGCTCGGAAAGCCGGTGTCATCATCGCGGGCACCTGCGCTCCGTACTTGACGGGCTGGTTGCCCGTGCGAGGGGAGCATTTTGTCACGACCGAATCCTCGGTCACCCTGATGGGCAATTCGCTCTGGGGGGCGATGGGGAACTCGGATGGGATCGAAGCCGCCTTCTGGTCGGCGATCTGCGGCCGGACCCCCAAGTGGGGCAACCACGTGGAGGAGAACCGGGCGGGCACGCACCTCGTGGAGGTGCAGGCCGAGGTGAACACCGTCCTCGAGTGGGACCTCCTCGGTCAGGCGATCGGGATGGTCCTCCCGAGTGGTGCTGTTCCCGTGATCTCCGGCCGCTTCAGCTTGGTCACCTTCCAGAAGCTCAAGCAGTTCTACACGACGTTGGCGGTGTCCAGCAACTGCGAGATGTGCCACATCGTGGGCGTCACACCCGACGCGCGGACCGTGGACGACGCCTTCCGCGGAAAGACGCCGGCAGGCACCCTGACGATAGACGAGCGGGCGATCGTCGAGTCCTATGAAGCCTCGTGCGACCAGGGAGTGGGGGAGGTCGACTTCGTGAGTCTGGGCTGTCCTCACTACGATATCGACCAGATCAAAGAGGTCGCCCAGCACCTGGAGGGGAAGAGGGTCCATCCGGGCGTGAATCTCATGATCTGGACCGTCTATCCCATCAAGGCCATGGCCGATGTGAACGGGTACACCCGGATCATCGAGGAGGCCGGAGGCCATATCTACACGGGCAGCTGCCCCAGCACCATGGGGAGCGTGTTCCTCGACAGCTACACCGGCCAGGTGTTCGACAGTGTGAAGCAGGCCGGTTCCGTCAAATCGGGGACCGAGGGCGCGGTGTACTACGGGGACTGGCAGAGCTGCCTCGACGTGGCCGTAGCCGGCAAGTGGGAGGAGGGTCGGCGATGGATGCGATCACGATGAGGGGCCGCGGAGTGGTCGCGGGAGTCGTGGAGGGCGAGGCTCTCGTGTGCCCGAACAGCATCCAGGGCTGGGGCGGGATCGACCCCGCCACCGGCGTCATCAAGGAACACGGGCACGTCAATCGTGGCCTGTCCATCAAGGGCAAGATCCTGGTGATGCCTGGTAGCCGAGGGTCGAACGGTTGGTCGTGCTACTTTGGCGCCGCCGGGGTGGCCGGTGCCGGTCCCCTCGCCATGATCATCACCCGCATCGATTCCAGCACGGGTGTCGCGGCCGCCGTACTGCAGGTTCCCACCGTGGTCGACTTCAAGCCCGGCGAGGATCCGTGCGTGCTCATCGCGACGGGCGACCGGGTGCACGTAGACGGCGAGACCGGTGTGGTCGAGGTGGTCGGGATGGGGGCCTTTGCCGAGCCGGGCGGGGCTACCTAGTAGTACGTTCCAACAATAACGTTACGTAATGAGCTATACTTGCCATGGTCCTGTTCCGACTCACGCATGGAGGCAACCATGGCGGGAAAGTCGAGGCGTGCGGCTCTGGTGTTGACGGAAGACGAGAAGACAT
>JAHJSA010000023.1 GCA_018830645.1 Actinomycetota bacterium | reverse complement strand
TGCCCTGAGCCGCGCCGCCTTCGTGCCCTGAGCCGCGCCGCCTTCGTGCCCTGAGCCGCGCCGCCTTCGTGCCCTGAGCCGCGCCGCCTTCGTGCCCTGAGCCGCGCCTGCCCGGTGGTCTGCTTCGCGCCGCCCTCCTTGCCTGAGTCGCCCCTCGGCACCCTTCCTTGACTGCCCTCCGGGGGACCGATACCATCGTGATTGAACAACCGGCCAATCGTGGGGAAAGCGCCGGTGGACTCACCCACCCGGCGCCCTCGCCGTCCCGGCGCTGATCACCCGTAGGAGGAAGTGGAGTGAACATCGACGACGTGAAGATCATCGGCGTGTGCGGCGCCGGCACCATGGGAGCGGGCATCGCCCAGCAGGCCTCGATCAGCGGGTTCACGGTGAAGGTCATGGACGTGGATGACGCGGCGTGGGACCGCGGGCTCGCGATCATCACAGGCGGTCTCGACCGGATGCTGGCCAAGGAGAAGATCACTCAGGCGCAGAAGGACGAGGTCCTCGGCCGCATCAGCTACTCCACCGACGTCAGCTCTCTCGCGGACGTCGACTATGTCATCGAGGCGGTCTTCGAAGACTACGACGTCAAGAAGGCTCTCTTCGAGAGGCTCGAAGGCGTGTGCCGACCGGAAGTCGTGTTCGCCACCAACACGTCCTCCATCTCGATCACGGAGATCGCCGCGGCCACGGGCCGCCCGGCCAACGTGGTGGGCATGCACTTCTTCAACCCGGTGCCGGTCATGAAGTTGGTGGAGATCATCCCAGCCCTCCAGACCCATCCGGAAGCAGCGGCGCTCGCCACGGCGGTGACCGAGCGGCTCGACAGGGTGCCCGTGCCCTGCAAGGACACGCCGGGATTCGTGGTGAACCGCATCCTGATCCCCATGATGATCGACGCCGCCCGCGTGTTCGAGTCGGGTGTAGCCTCCGCCGAAGACATCGACACGGCCATGAAGCTGGGCGCCAGCATGCCAATGGGCCCGCTCGAGCTGATGGACTTCATTGGGGTTGACATCGCCTACAACGTGGGCAACGTGCTCTTCGAGTACACGCGCGAGGCGCGCTTCAGCCCGCCCACCATCATGCGCAAGATGGTCAAGGCCGGCCACCTTGGCCGCAAGACCGGCAAGGGCTTCTACGACTACACCCAGAGGGGGAACACGGGATGATCCGAGACGCAGCACGCGAGTCCATGCAGCGGGACGACCTCAAGAGGCTCCAGGGAGAGCGGCTCGTGGGTCTCGTGGGGCGGATCTACGAGAACGTCCCGCTCTACCGTCAACGTCTCGACGAGGCGGGCATCCACCCGGCGGACGTCAAGGGACTCGACGACCTCGCCCGGTTGCCGTTCACCTACAAGCGCGATCTGCGCGACACGTACCCCTTCGGCATGTTCGCCGCCCCGCTCGAAGACATCGTCCGCATCCACGCCTCCTCGGGCACCACCGGCAAGCCCACCACGGTGGGCTACACTGCCGCCGATATCGAGGTATGGGCCGAGATGATGGCGCGCGCCATGGCGGGCGCAGGGGTGTCCCGGGGCGACATCGTGCAGAACGCCTACGGCTACGGTCTCTTCACCGGCGGGCTCGGAGCGCACTACGGGGGTGAGCGCCTGGGCGCCTCGGTGATCCCGATCTCCGGCGGCAATACTCAGAAGCAGCTGATGCTGATGCAGGACTACGGTTCCACGGTGCTGTGCGCCACGCCCAGCTTCGCGCTGTACATCTGGGACGTGGCGCAGAGTATGGGCATCGACATGGCGGAGCTGCCGCTTCGCGTGGGCATCTTCGGAGCCGAGCCGTGGTCCGACGCCATGCGTCGCGAGATCGAGCAGAAGCTCTCCATCAAGGCCATCGACATCTACGGCCTCTCCGAGATCATGGGCCCGGGTGTCTCCTGCGAGTGTGTCGAGGCGCAAGACGGCCTACACGTCAACGAAGACCACTTCCTCGCCGAGATCATCGATCCCGACACCGGTGCGCCTCTCCCCGACGGCGAGAGAGGCGAGTTGGTGTTCACCACGCTCACCAAGCAGGGCATCCCCCTCCTGCGGTACCGCACCAGCGACATCACCCGGCTCAACGTCGAGCCGTGCGTGTGCGGGCGTACGTTCGCGCGCATGGACAGGGTGTCGGGCCGCTCGGACGACATGCTGATCATCAGGGGCGTGAACGTGTTCCCCAGCCAGATCGAGTCGGTGCTGCTGATGTCGCCGGAGGTGGCTCCCCACTATCAGCTCATCGTGGAACGCGAAGGCGCGATGGACGTGCTCGGCGTGGAGGTGGAACTCACTCCTGAGGTGTTCGGCACGGCCGACGACCATGCGCTCAAGGCCCTCGGGGCCGCGATCAAGCGCAACATCAAGGACATCGTGGGCGTGACGGCGACCGTGGACTTGAAGCAGCCCAACACGATCGAGCGCAGCGAGGGCAAGGCCAAGCGCGTGATCGACAAGCGGCCGAAGTAGGGTCGACGGCCCGCGCGGGGGCGATCTGCGGCGCATAGGCAGTGGGAGACACGCCGGGACTGCGCGAGTCTGCTATGCTATGCGCACTCAGATGCGATCTAGCGACGACCCCCGAAGTAGCAGGCCTCACCCGACCGGGTCACACCGGGTGGATGGGGCGCGATGAACAATCTCAGCGCCGTCTTGGTGGTTGTCGCTCTTATCCTCATCAACGGCTTCTTCGTGGCAGCTGAGTTCGCGATCATCAAGGTGCGCGGCACGCGCATATCCGAACTCGCGGCAAAGGGCCGCCGCCGTGCGCGGATGGCGGAAAACCTGGTCACCAACCTCGACTCGTCCATCTCCGCCACCCAGCTCGGCATCACCATGGCCGGCCTGGGGTTGGGTTGGGTTGGAATACCCGCGCTCTCTCGCCTGATGGAGGCTTTCCTCGAGCCTCTCGGCCTTGACTCCTCCTCAGCGCTCCGCGCGGCCTCCTCAGCGCTCACGTTCCTCGTGATCACCTTTCTGCTCATCGTGCTGGGAGAGCTGTTACCGAAGAACCTGGCCATCCGCAAGACGGAGGGCACAACCCTGTGGATCGCCTACCCCCTGCGCTGGTTCCACACCCTCTTCCGCCCGATCATCTGGATCCTCAATGAGACGACCAACCTCGTGCTGCGCATGATCAAGCTCACCCCGGCCAACGAGTTCGAGCTGGCCCACTCGGAAGAGGAGCTGCTCATGATCCTCGCCGCGAGCCGGAAGGGCGGCCACATCGACGAGGTGGAGCAGGCCCTCATGCGCCGGGCGCTCACTTTCGGCGAGCGGGCAGTGGGCGAGATCATGGTGCCGCGCACCGAGATGGCCGGACTGCCCACGGACATGTCCATCGAGGCGGCCCTCGAGGAGGTGGGCGCGAGCAACCACACGCGCTACCCGGTATACGAGGAGGACCTGGACGACACGATCGGCTACGTGCACGTGAAGGAACTCTACCGGGCGGACCCCACCAAGCCGGTGAGATCGGGCCTGCGGCCCATCAGTTTTATCTCGGAGACGGCTTCCATCGAGGTCGCGCTCAAGCGCTTCCAGAGCACCCGCACCCCCCTAGCGATCGTGGTGGACGAGCATGGAGGCACGGCCGGCCTGGTGACCATTCAGGACGTGATCGAGGAGCTCATCGGTGAGGTGCAGGACGAGTTCGACTACGACAGGCCCCTCGTGGAAGATACCGACAACGGCGGCTACTCGGTCGACGGCGGCGCCCGAGTCGAGTACCTCGAGAAGACACTCGGCTTGGAAGTACCCGCGGCGGGATTCCCCACTCTCGGCGGCCGGGTGTTCGAGCAGTTGCAGCGACGGCCCCGGGTGGGGGACGAGGTCTCGGTCGGCAACCACCAAGCGCGGGTGCTGGAAGTCGACGGGCTGAGGATCACCCGCGTCTACCTGGAGCCACTCGCGAAGCCGGATGGCGACGCACCCGGCGCACGGGAGACCGCGGCCCCCGATGGCCGGGAAGACCCGGACACGTAGGCCCGCAAGCCCGCAAGCCCGCAAGCCCGCAAGCCCGCAAGCCCGCAAGCCCGCAAGCCCGCAAGCCCACAAGCCCGCGAGCCACACAAGCCGACGAGCCCGCCCATCATCCACGCCCGCAGGAGGCACCATCCGATGACCCTGGCCGACCGCGTCGAACGACTCGAGCACTCCCCCACGCTGCGCATCGCGGCGATGGCCAAGCGGATGTCGAACGAGGGTCTCGACGTACTCGACTTCAGCGTAGGCCAGCCGGACTTTCCGACCCCATCGACCGCCAAAGAGGCGGGGAAGAACGCGATCGACGCGAACCGCACCGGGTACACGGCCAACGAGGGCATCCTGGAGCTGAGGGCGGCGATCGCCGCAAAGCTCCGCGTGGAGAACTGCCTCGAGTACGCCCCCCAGGATGTCATCGTGTCTCCTGGGGCCAAGGCCACGCTCTACTTCCTAGCCATGGCGCTCTTCCAGGCGGGAGACGAAGTGGTGATCCCCGCGCCGTACTGGGTGACCTACCCCGAGCAGGTCCGGCTGGCAGACGCGACCCCGGTGTTCGTGGAGGCGAGCGAGTCGAACGGGTTCCGGCTCACCGCGTCCGAACTCGAGGCCGCCGTCACGCCCCGCACGAAGGCCGTGATCCTCAACTACCCGGGCAACCCGACGGGCGCGTGCTACGACCGGCCGGAACTCGAAGCGATCGCGGAAGTCTGCCTGGCCCACGACCTGATCGTGATCGCAGACGAGATCTACGAGAAGCTCCTCTACGATGGCCGCGCTTTCACCAGCATCGCGTCGCTCGGCCCGGAGATCAAGGAGCGGACAGTGGTGGTGAACGGCATGAGCAAGTCGTACTCCATGACGGGCTGGCGCCTCGGGTACGCGGCGGGCCCGCGCGACGTCATCGACGCGATGGGCAAGATCCAGAGCCACTCCACCAGCAACGCCACGTCGATCGCCCAGTGGGCGGGCCTGGAAGCACTGCGCTCCGCGGCGCCCGATGTAGAACGCATGGTGGGTGAGTTCGAACGCCGGCGCGACGTCATGCTGGATCGCCTGCTCGCGATTCCCGGCGTCACCTGCCCAAGACCCGCCGGAGCCTTCTACGCGTTCCCCAACGTCTCGGCCTACTTCGGCCGCTCGCACCCAGGAGGCACCGTCGACTCGGCGCTCGACCTGGCCGCGTATCTTTTGGAGGAGGCCCTAGTGGCGGTCGTGCCCGGAGAGGCGTTCGGCGCTCCGGCCTATGTCCGCCTGTCGTACGCCACCTCTGTGGAGAAGATCGAGGAAGGCACCGGCCGCATGAAGGCCGCCCTCGAGCGACTGGGCTGAGCGAGCGACTGCGATCGTCGAGCCGCTGAGCTGACGCCCGCGACGAGATCGGCGCCTAGCGCCAGGCCGAGCCCCCCTCTTCGAGGACCACGATCTGGGGCAGGATGCGCTCGAGTCCTTCCTTCCCGGGGAGCAGCCCCACCAGGGCGACCGCCTTGGGCAGGCGGAACCGGCGCCGCCCCGCCGCCCCGGGGTTGAGGTAGAGCACCCGGTTCGTCCACTCCACCGCGGGATAGTGGCTGTGACCGGTAACCACCACATCGGCCCCAAGCGCACGGGGGTCCACAGCGCGGACCAACGCCGCGCGATCGTGCTCCACCAAGAAGCGGACCCCGCACACCTCCGCCACTGCTTGTTGCGGGAGATCCCAGGCCAGAGCGCCCGAATCCATGTTGCCGCGCACCGCCGTCACCGGGGCGATGCGGGAAAGGCCGGTGAGCACCTCGGCGGCGCCCACATCGCCGGCATGGATGTTGAGACCGGTCGGAACGCCGGCCTTCGTGCCTGCCGCGTCCCGCGGGCGCGAACCCGGCAGCTGGATTGAGAGTCCGGCCTTCGGGGAACGTTGCACGCGAACCAGCGCGTATCTCACCGATCGGGCTCGACTCGAGGCCGTCGGGTGTCCGGATCCAGTCCGGGAGGGAAGGGGGAGCACACATGAACGAAGAGATCAGGCATCCGGAGATGGGCGGAGCTGACAAGCCCGCTGCCGGCAGGGGCACGTCGAACCGGGACTGGTGGCCGAACCAGTTGAACCTCAAGCTCCTCCATCAGAATCCTCCCACGGGCAACCCGATGGGTGAAGAGTTCGACTACGCCGAGGAATTCAAGAAGCTCGACCTGGCGGCTCTGAAGCAGGACCTCTACGCGCTGATGACGGACTCGCAGGACTGGTGGCCGGCCGACTACGGTCACTACGGGGGGCTCTTCATTCGGATGGCATGGCACAGCGCCGGCACGTACCGCAGCGGCGACGGCCGCGGGGGTGCCGGGTCCGGCACCCAGCGCTTCGCGCCGCTCAACAGCTGGCCGGACAACGTGAACCTCGACAAGGCGCGCCGTCTGCTGTGGCCGATCAAGCAGAAGCACGGCAGCAAGATCTCCTGGGCCGACCTGATGATCCTCGCCGGCAACTGCGCCATCGAGTCGATGGGGTTGCCGACCTTCGGCTTCGCCGGCGGGCGCGAGGACGTCTGGGAGCCGGAAGAGGACATCTATTGGGGCACCGAGAGCGAGTGGTTGGGCGACGCGCGCTATTCCGGTGAGCGGGACCTCGAGAAGCCTCTCGCCGCCGTGCAGATGGGCCTGATCTACGTCAACCCGGAAGGACCGAACGGCGAGCCGGATCCGGTCGCCTCCGGCCGCGACATCCGCGAGACTTTCGCGCGTATGGCCATGAACGACGAGGAAACGGTCGCGCTCACCGCCGGCGGGCACACCTTCGGCAAGGCCCACGGCGCCGCCCCCGACACGCACGTGGGTCCTGAACCTGAAGCCGCCGGTATCGAAGAGCAGGGCTTCGGCTGGAAGAGCAGCTTCGGCAGCGGCAAGGGCTCCGACACCATCAGCAGCGGCATCGAAGGGGCCTGGACCCCGAAGCCGACCCAGTGGGACATGGGCTATTTCGACATGCTGTTCGGCTACGAATGGGAGCTGACGAAGAGTCCCGCCGGCGCCTGGCAGTGGACGCCGAAGGATGTCGTCGACAAGGACCTCGCGCCGAATGCGGGAGATCCGTCGCAGCGGGTTCCGACCATGATGACGACCGCCGACATGGCGATGCGCATGGACCCGATCTACGAGTCCATCTCCCGCCGCTTCCACGAGAACCCGGAGGAGTTCGCGGACGCCTTCGCCCGGGCCTGGTTCAAACTCACCCACCGCGACATGGGACCCCGCTCACGCTACCTTGGCCCAGAGGTCCCGGCGGAGGAGCTGATCTGGCAAGACCCGGTACCCGCGGTCGACCATGAGCTCGTCGATGCGCGGGACATCGCCGCCCTCAAAGGCACGATCCTCGCTTCCGGACTATCCGTCTCCCAGCTGGTGTCGACGGCGTGGGCGTCGGCGTCCACGTTCCGCGGCTCCGACAAGCGCGGCGGTGCGAACGGGGCCCGCATCCGTCTCGCCCCGCAGAAGGATTGGGAGGTCAACCAGCCGGCCCAGCTGAAGACTGTGCTGCAGACTCTCGAGGGGATCCAAGCGGAGTTCAACGGCGCGCAGTCGGGCGGGAAGAAGATCTCACTCGCCGACTTGATCGTCCTGGGCGGATGCGCAGGCGTCGAGCAGGCTGCCAAGAACGCCGGTCACGACGTGACAACTCCCTTCACACCGGGACGCACGGACGCGGCGCAGGAGCAGACCGACGTGCGCTCATTCGCCGTGCTCGAACCGATTGCAGACGGGTTCCGGAACTACCAGAAGACCAACTACTCCGCATCGGCGGAGGAGCTGCTGGTCGATCGGGCGCAATTGCTGACACTCAGCGCTCCCGAGATGACGGTCCTGGTTGGCGGCATGCGCGTCTTGGGTGCCAACGTCGGCCAGTCCCCGCACGGCGCCTTCACCGGGCGGCCGGAGATGCTCACCAATGACTTCTTCGTGAACCTGCTCGACATGAGCACCACGTGGACAGCGGCCTCTGACGACGATGGCGTGTTCGAGGGTCGTGATCGCGCGACGGGCGAACTCAAGTGGACCGGCACCCGCGTCGACCTCATCTTCGGTTCGAACTCCCAGCTGCGGGCCTTGGCGGAAGTCTACGGTTGCGAGGACTCCCAGGAGAAGTTCCTGCGCGACTTCGTAGCGGCTTGGAACAAGGTCATGAACCTCGACCGATTCGATCTCGCCTGATCGCAGTAGGACGCGTTCGACCCGATCCAGCGCTCGGTGGCACATGAAGACCATACGCACCGTTGATTCGAAGGTCATCCCGGACATCGCCAACTACCCATCGTGGTGGCCGTCATCCGTGAAGATCAAGACCCTGGACGTATCGGAAGAGCTCGTGGGCTCGTGCATCGAGGTCCGGCCGTTCGGCGGACAAGCCTTCCGCTGCGAAGTCTCCAGTGCGAACGATGGCGATGAACTCACGATGACATATAGCGGCATCTACGCGGGAACGGGTACCTGGAAGGTCTCAGAACTGGGTGAGCAGACGCTTGTCACGTATGAGATCGACCTTGAGATACAGAGCACGTTGATCCGCCTGTTGTCAGGCGTGCTGCCCGTCAGTTCGATCCACTCGCGTCTGATGCAGGACGTTCTTGCTGGACTGGAACGATACCTGGGAGACGGGGCGCCGGCTTGACGCCCGCGGCAGGCTGACCGTGTCCGAGGCGGGCCCTTCTGCCACGCGCGGCGACGCACTTCGGGCCGTGATCTTCGACTTCGACCTCACCCTCGTGGACTCCACCCGTGCGGTGGTCGCCTGCGTCGATCATGCTCTGGAGTCCTTGGGCTTCGCGCCGAGCGGCCCCGAGGAGGTTTGCAGGACGATCGGTCTGAGCTTGGAGGCGACCCTCGAGGCCCTGACCGGGGAGGCCGACAGTCAGGTCCAGGAGCGATTCCGTCGGCTCTTCGTGGAGAGAGCAGACACCATGATGGTGGCGCAGACCGAACTGCTGAAGGGAGTGCTGCCCGCACTCGACCTCCTCCGCGCGCGCGGGCTGAGCCTCGGCATCGTCTCTACGAAGTACCGGTATCGAATCGAGGCCATTCTGGATCGCCATGGAATGAGGGACCGAACGATGGAGCTGTCCACCCGTGCCGGGGGACGATCGTCGTCGAAAGACGAGGGGAAGGGGTAGGAGATGGAGCTTGGTGCGTTCTCTGTCAGTCTGGCCGTGAAAGACCTCGGGGCATCGAAGGACTTCTACGAGAAGCTCGGGTTCGAGGTCTTCGCCGGAGATGCCTCGCGGCACTGGCTCATGATGAAGAACGGCGATGCCGTGATCGGGTTCTTCCAGGGGATGTTCGAGCGGAACATCCTCACGTTCAACCCCGGTTGGGACGGGAACGCCCAGGAACTCCCGGCTTTCACGGACGTCCGTGATCTGCAGCGCCATCTGAAGGACCAGGGCGTGGAGTTGACGAGCGAGGTAGACGAGAGCGGTTCCGGGCCCGGCAGCTTCATGCTGGCGGACCCTGACGGGAACCCGATCCTCATCGACCAGCACGTCTGAGACGTCGCTCCGGCCTCCCTGGCGGCGACCGAGGCGGCGTTGGCGGCGACCGAGGCGGCGTTGGCGGTCACGGGAGGCGCTCTCCTCTCCCCGGTCGACTCGGCCACGGCGTCTGCGCGAGATAGGATGTCGTCATGGATCTTCCCGGTACTCCCTCGAACCACCTGGACCCGCGGGCCAAGAAGGTCTGGCGTATCTACGCGTTCGTCCTCGTCGCGATCGCCCTTCTGGTTTGCGTGGCGCTTGCGGTCGTCATGGTCCTCATCGGAGGTCCGACTTCGGCGTGGCTGGTGCCGCTGGTTGCCACGCTGGTGGTGGCGGGGCTGTGGATAGGCCTCGCCGTCCCGACGACATACCGACGGTGGCGATGGGAGATCACGGACGTTGCGGTCCGCCTCCAGCGCGGCCTGATCATCGTGAGACGCACTCCCGATGCTCGCCGATGCGGATGCAGCGGGGATCCGTGACCGCATCGCCGCTCTTGCCCAAGTGACGGACGATGGCGGACTCTAGGCTCCGCAAGACCCACCCCGCTACCGTGGCGGTGCGGACCGTCCAAACGCTACGCCAGTTCGGCATCGCCCTGATCGCGGTGGTCGCATTCGGCAGTATCGGCCGCGGCCTTGGCGGGGTGCCGAGTCTGATCGTAGCCGCGGTCGTGCTCCTGATCCTGCTCGTGGTGATAGGGCTGATGTGGGCTTCGTGGTGGCGCTACGAGTACGGCATCGTCGGCACCGATCTGCTGATCGTCGAGGGTCTTCTGATCCGGAAACGCCGCACGATCCCCATCGCGCGCGTGCATGGCGTCGACGTGAGGGCCGGCGCGTTCATGCGCATCCTCGGTCTTGTCGAGGTGGTCGTGCAGACGGCCGGGGGCGGGAGCGGCGAGCCAGAGGCCAAGATCGGCGCCATCCCGCTCGACCGAGCGGAAGAACTCCGCAACGCGCTCCTGCATGACACGCCGGAGGGCGCCCCCGAGACTCCCGCCGGTCAAGACCCAATCGGTCGCATCAGCGATTTCCGAGGGGTGTTCGGTGGCGTGGAGGTCCCCGGTCGCGGGGTGCGCTTCGAACACAAGGTGCCGTTCGGTCGGCTTCTCGTGGGTGTGATCACCTCGAACCGAGTACCCATCATAATCGGCGTGGGGCTCGGAGCGCTCAGTCAGTTCTACGAGGTAGTCGGCGACCGGTTCATAGGGCAGACCGCGTCGCGCGCAGCGACGACGGCCTTGCCTGTGCTGGTCACGCTCATCCTTGTCGCGGTCCTCATCCTCGTGGCGGCGGCCACCGCCGCGGGCATCGCGCGCGACTTCGGGTTCGTTGTGCGACGCTACGAGACCCGCATCGAGATCGAGGCTGGGTTGCTGAGCCGGCGACAGATCAGCATCCCAATACGACGCGTTCAGGCGGTGCGGATCGAGGAGTCCTGGATCAGACGTCTGCTCGGGCTCGCGGCTGTGCATGTCGACGCGGCAGGACTCGAGCAGGGCGGGCAGCCCGGGCAACAGATCGCGGGCAGCACCGCGATGGTGCCGGTGGCCAGAGCCGACGAGGTGGACGACCTCATGCACAGGCTGCTGCCTGAGTCCCAGGTGTTCCCCGAAGCGCACGGTGCTCCGGCCCGCGCATTGCGCCACTACCTGCTGCTGCCGACGTCGCTCGCCGTGGTCGTCGCATTCGCCGCGCTCGGCCCCGCCGCCTGGTTCATCTATCGGCCCGGGCTTCCGTGGGCGGTGACCGCCGGGGTGCTGGTGGTGCTCATCACAGCCGGCGTGCGCGCCTTGGAGTGGCGTCGGGCCGGGGCCGGGACAGATGAGGACGCCGTGACTCTTCGCTCCGGGGCGCTGGGCACGCGGCGCGTGCGGGTCGCCCGCTCCCGAATCCAGTCGCTTGATGTCCGACAGAGCCCGTTTCAGCGTCGGGCCAATCTCGCGTCGCTGCGGACCGTCTCGGTATCGGGTTCGTCGCGCGCCAAGTACGGCGTGGCGCATCTCGACGAGACCGAGGCCCTGCGCATCCTGGGCTGGTATGAAGAGGGGCTCGCGCGGCCCTCGACCACTCCGAGTCCGTCGCGCCGATCGCCGCGACCGGGTGTCCTCGCGGGTGAGATCGCGGGCCCTCCGGGCAGTCCGGGCGTCGCGGGCACTGCGGGCACTCCGGGCACGCCCGGTGGACCGGGTGACGACCCACACCCCACAGCCGAGCGACCGCCGGGGGCGGGATGAACGGGAGCGTAGCGTCGTCTCCGGCGGGCCTCCGCCTGCGCTCCCTGGCCTTCGGGTTCGACTACCTGCCGATCGCCGGGTACCTCGTCGTTCTGGTGGGCGCCGGCGCGGCGCTCACCCGGCTCGCGCCGCGAGTCGCTGTCGCTCTCTTCGGTGCACCGCTGCGGGGCGAGGTGGCCGGGTTCGTGCTCGTCACTTCCCCGGTGCTCCTCTACTTCGCCCTCTCGGAGGCCTCCTCGCGGCAGGCGACCTGGGGCAAGCGGAGGCTGGGCCTGACTGTCGCCGACAGTGAGGGGCGGCGGCTGACCCTGCGCCGGTCCCTCGCCCGCTCCGCGCTGAAGCTCGCTCCCTGGGAACTCGCCCACGCGTGCATCTGGCAGATCACCTACAGCGACCATCCGTCCTCGCCCGCGTACGCGGGCGGCTTCGGCCTCGTTTGGCTGGCCGTGGGAGCCAACGCGGTAGCCTTGCTAGTGAGCCCCACGCGAAGGACCTTCTACGACCGGCTCGCGGGGACGGCTGTTCGGGAAACCCCCATCGGGGCTGAGTTGTATCATTCAGATAGTCGGTTGACGAACACGGGCGGGGCCCGCCGCGGAGGCTGCTCAGGGACCGATAGAGCGGCGAGGAGAGGGGGATCCGGATGGCAGGCTTCTTCGATGGCTTGAAGGGGGCGCTCGCGGCGGGTAGGCAGCCGTTCGCTCCCGGGCAGTACGCGGTCGAGGGCAGGCGCGTCACCTGTCCGCACTGCGAAGGAGTCGACTTCGCCGAGGGTTCCGCCCAGCTGAACACGGCGGGGATGACGTTCCTGGACCTGGATTGGGCGAACAAGTCGGCGCATACGTTGATGTGCGCGCAGTGTAGTCGCACTGAGTGGTTCGGTCAGGCTCCGGAGAGGTTGTGACTGACACCCGCCCGTCGCCCGTAGGGGCTTCCGCCGTGGCCGCAACCCAGCCGGACGCTTCCGCCGCGGGTGGGCGCGACTGCGTGCTGCGCGCCACCGACCTGGTCAAGCGCTACGGTGACCTCGTGGCCGTGGACGGCCTCAGTATCGAGGTGCGGCGCGGCGAGATCCTGGGGTTCCTGGGCCCGAACGGCGCCGGCAAGACCACTACGCTCAAGATGATGAGCGGGCTGCTGGCTCCCGACGCGGGCTCCGTTGAGATCGATGGGCGGCCGGTGAGGGCCGGGGCGCTCCATGGTTCCGCCAGCGTGGGCGTCGCCCCGCAGGAGATCGTCATCTGGGACTCGCTCACCTGCCTCGAGCAGCTCCAGTTCGCCGGCATGATGTACGACATGCCCGCAGCCGCCGCGCGCGAACGCGCGACGTATCTGCTGGAGGTGTTCGGCCTTGAGGGCAAGGCCCGCAAGCTGGGCAAGACGCTTTCCGGCGGCATGCAGCGGCGACTCAACATCGCCCTGGGGCTGGTGCACGAGCCCGAGATCCTCTTCCTGGACGAACCACAGGCAGGCCTCGACCCTCAGAGTCGGGTGCTCGTACGCGAGTACCTGCGGTCGCTGCGCGGGCGGATGACCATCGTCGTGACCACGCACGACATGGAGGAGGCCGACAAGCTCTCCGACCGGGTGTGCGTCATCGACCACGGGCGGCTGCTGGTGATGGGTACGGTCGCCGAGGTGAAGGGTCGCCTCGGCGGGGGAGAGCTGTTCGAGATCACCGTGGATGCGGATGTCACCGAGGCGCTGCTGCCGTTCTTGCACCGTCTCCGCCCCACCTGCACTCTGAGCGCCGACGGTAGCACCCTCTCGCTGGCGTCCACCCAGCCGGCCGAGGCGGTGGCCGAGGTGCTCCGCGAAGTGGCGGGGCGCGGGTTGCTGCTCGTCAACCTGCGGGCACGCGGGGCCACTCTCGAGGATGTCTTCATCGACCTCACCGGCCGGAAGCTGCGCGAATGAGGATCGTCGCCTTCCTCAAGAAGACGTTCCTGGAGAACCTGCGCGAGTGGAAGGTGCTCATCCTGACGCTCGTGTTCGCACCGGCCTTCGTCTACATGATGTTCGGCTACTTCGAGGCGGCCTCCCCGGCCTACCGGCTGTTGTACGTGAACCACGACGGCGCGGCGGGCGCGACGGCGGGCGCCGCCCCGGCCGACGTCTCCTCCGAGGTGGCCGGTCTCCTCGCCGCGTGGGAGGGCGCTCGGCACCCCGACGGCAAGCCCGTCTTCGTGGTGACCGAGGTCACCGATGTGCCGGCCGCCGAAGCCGAGGTGCGCGCCCGTGACGCTGACCTGCTCGTGGAGATTCCATCCGGCTTCTCGCAGGCCTTGCGCGACTTCGCCGTCGGCGCCGGGAGCGATGCCGGCGCCTCTCCGCCGCCGGCGCGACTCGTCAACCACGCCGACGAGACCAGCGTACGCGGCGCCATGGCCATGGCCCTCTCGGACTACACGGCCTTCACCTATGCTGGAGTGCTCACCCAGGCGGCGTCGCCGCTGGACGTGACCCTGGCCTCGCTCGGCTCGGAGCGGCAACTCAGCGACTTCGATCTCTACGTGCCCGCCCTCTTGGTGCTGGCCCTCATCATGACGCTCTTCACGGCGGCCACTTCGCTGGTGAAGGAGGTGGACCGGGGCACCATGATGCGCCTCATGCTCTCCCGCCTGCGCACCTGGGAGTTCCTCGCGGCCATCACGGTGAACCAGGTGCTCATCGGTCTCATCGCGCTGGGTCTGACCTACCTGGCGGCGCTGTCGGTGGGCTACCGGAGTGACGGCTCGGTTGCCATGGTGTTGCTGGTTGGCGCGGTGACCACGCTGGGGGTGGCGGCCATCGCGGTAGTCACCGCGGCGCTTCTCAGGTCGATGTTCGAGCTGTTGACCGTGGGCACGTTCCCCTTCTTCATCCTGATGTTCTTCTCGGAGGTGATGTTCCCGCTGCCTCGGGTGCGGGTGGCGGAGCTCGCCGGCCACGTGCTCTACGCCAATGACGTGCTGCCTCCCACCTTGGGTGTTCGGGCACTGAACAGGGTATTGAACTATGGAGGCGGCCTGTCGGACGTGGGCTTCGAACTCGTGGTGATGCTGCTGCTCACCGCCGGGTACTTCGCTCTCGGCACGTGGTTGTTCCGGCGAAGACACATGCGCACGTGAGAGGAGGATCGTCCATGCGCCGAGTACTCCTCAATCTGACCGTATCGCTCGACGGCTTCATCGCCGAGGCGGACGGCGGTATCGATTGGATCCTGCCGCCAGCAGAGCACGTGCCCGGGGACTATCTGGCGCTGATGCAGACGGTGGACGCGTTCGTCATGGGCCGGGCGACGTACGAGACATCGTTGAGGCTGGCCGGAGGTATGGACATCTTCGAGGGCAAGGCCGCCTACGTGTTCACTTCGAACGACGCCGTCGACCCGTACTCCGGCGTGGAGTTCGTGCGGGAAGCGCCCGAGCCGTTCGTGGCGCGGTTGAAGGAGCAGCTCGGCGGGACCATCTGGCTGTTCGGGGGAGGCCGTCTGGCCACGGCGCTGGTTGCGGCCGGACTGGTGGATGACTACCTGATCGCCGTGCAACCGATGCTGCTGGGTGACGGTATCCCCCTGTGGCGAGGTGGACAGGGTCCGCGGACCCTGGAGGTGGTGCACGCAAGGGCCTGGCCCGACGGGATCGTGGAGCTGCGGTACCGGGCGGCGGGGGCCCAACGGGGGGAGTCATGATCGAGCTGCGCCCCGCTACCATCGACGACCTGCAGCTGCTGCGCTATTGGGACGAGCAGCCGCACGTGATCGCCGCCGGCGTCGACGACGAGGAGTGGGCGTGGGAGAAGGAGCTGCTGCGCGATCCAGAATGGCGCGAACAGCTGATTGCCGAGCTCGACGGACGGCCGATCGGTGTGCTGCAGATCATCGATCCGGCGCTGGAGGACAGCCACTACTGGGGCGACGTCGAGCCCAGCCTTCGGGCTCTCGACATCTGGATCGGCGAGGAGGACGACCTCGGCAAGGGCTACGGCACCGAGATGATGCGCCTCGCGCTCGCCCGCTGCTTCGCCGACCCTGCGGTCACCGCGGTGCTGATCGATCCACTTGCTTCAAACGCGAGCGCCCACCGCTTCTACGAGCGGCTCGGGTTCAAGTTCATCGAACGGCGCAGCTTCGGGGATGATGACTGCTTCATGTATCGGCTGGAGCGTGACGCACGTTGGCCGCCGCCCGCGGGCACTAGGTCGCCTCCATTCGGGGAATACCGAATTCTTACCAATAGAACTCCGCCTCTCGAGGAGGACCGATGAAGATCAGTGCGCGCAACCAACTGACGGGCACAGTGACCGCCATCAAGGAGGGCGCGGTGGAGGCCCAGGTGACGCTCGACATCGGCGGGCAGTCGATCACGGCCGTCATCACCATGGACTCGGTGGCGTCGCTGGGTCTGGCGGTGGGCTCGAAGGCGACGGCCGTCATCAAGGCCGACAGCGTCATGCTCGCGGTGGACTGAGGCGGAGGGCCACATGAGGTTATGCGTGGGCAACGCGTTTCCCGCGGCGCGGCCGTACGGGCGTAGGGGTGACTCATGGCGGTGACGCTGCGCCTGCTCCCCGACCGGCTGGCTATCTGTCGGCTCGAGCCGGACTCGCCGGTGCCGGACTGGTGCCTGGGCGGCGGCTTCCGCACGGTGTCGTGGACGGCGGAGGAGACCTCCGTGGTCTGTCCGGAATCAGGTGTGCCCGCAGAAGTCCGGGCGGAGCGGGGCTGGCGGGCCTTCATGGTGGAGGGTCCGCTCGACTTCAGCCAGACGGGCGTGCTGGCCGAGATCGCCGAGCCGCTGGCGCGGGCCGACATCAGCATCTTCGTGGTGTCCACGTTCGACACGGACTTTGTGCTGGTGCGGGAAGCCTCGGTGGACGAGGCCCAGAGGGTGCTGGCACGAGAGGCGACCGGTGCCGCCCTTAGAGACTCTCATTGATGTGCCGCGGCAGCCGTTCGCCCGGGAGCCCCTCCCGAACGTCTTTCGCGAAGCGTATGATTGGTACAACAACGACACTCACGGTGAGGTGATGTTGCCTTGACCATCGATGAACTCAAGCGCCAAGCGCTCGAACTCGATCCTTCCACCAGGGCAAGCCTTGCCCGCGACCTCCTTCTGAGTCTCGATGATCTCTCAGAGGCGGAGGTTGAGCGATTGTGGCTCGAAGAGGCCGTCCGCCGCGACGAGGAGATGGCTTCGGGCAAGGTGGAGCCCATCCCCATGGATGAGGTGTTCGCGGAGTTGCGGGCATCTCGGGGGCGAGTGGCCGCGGGCGACCCTAGCGTAGCCGCGCACGTGCATACTGAAGAGTAGTATTCTTGCTGTGAAGCTCCCTGGGGGTGTCCAAATGCCTGTTGTCTTCACAATCGAACTGGAGCACGAGACCGACGGGCGTTGGATCGCCGAGGTGGTCGAGCTCCCGGGCGTACTGGCCTACGGTGCGACCCAAGATGAGGCCATCGCCCACGTTCAGGCCCTTGCCTTGCGTGTCGTCGCTGACCGCCTTGAGCACGACGAGGCTGGTCATGAGCTTCTGAGGATCACCTTCGCCGCGGCGTGAGCAAGTGGCCCGCCACGCGCGCCAAACTCGTCCTTTCGGCGCTCCTTCGCATCGGCTGGCGGGTTGAGAGGCAGACGGGATCCCACAAGGTGCTTTCGCGGCCGGGTTGGCCGAATCTGGTCTTCGCGTTCCACGATCGCGATGAGATCGGTCCCCAGATGCTCGCTCGCATTGCGAAACACAGCGGCTTGAAGCCCGAGGATCTCTGACCCCGGAGCGATCCGCCCCCACCCCCGGCCACCCGGCCAGGACCAAGACCCCGCGGGCGCCCAGGCACGATTCCGCCTCCCTGCACGGTGGATCTCGCCGGCTCCTCCTCCATGCTTGGGAAGGCCGGGAACCTTGCTGCACATCTCAGCGTAGCAGGATATGGAACACTTCGTCCGCATAGGGAGGCATTCTCATGACCACTCCATCCGAACCGTACGCGCTCCGCCTTAATATCGACTACCCCGAGAAACTCAGTCGGTTGACCACCGCCTTCCGGCTGATCTTGATCATCCCGATCGCCATCATCCTGGCCGTGCTCTCGGCCACCTCGGACTCCACCGCCACCGTGCTACGGGAGACCGGCGAGGTCGTGTCTCGGGCCACCAATGCCGGTGGGGGGATCGCCGTCGCCCTGTTCTTCGCGACGCTGCTCATGATCCTCTTTCGGCAGCGCTACCCGCGCTGGTGGTTCGACTTCGCCCGGGAGTTCACGCGCTTCGAAAACCGGGTTGGCGCCTACGCGACCCTGCTCACCGACACCTACCTCTCCACCGAGGACGAGCAGGCCGTGCACCTGGAGATCGACTACCCCGACGCCAAGGAAGACCTCAACCGTTGGCTGCCCCTGGTGAAGTGGTTCCTGGCCATACCCCACTACGTCGTGCTCATCCTCCTGGTGGTGGGCGCCGTGTTCGCGATCATCATCTCCTGGTTCGCCATCCTCTTCACCGGCCGCTATCCCCGGGCCCTCTTCGACTACGTTGTCGGGGTGATCAGATGGGGGCTCCGGGTGCAGGCGTATGCGTTTCTCCTGGTGACCGACAGCTATCCGCCGTTCAGGCTCAGCTGAGACTCGATCCGCGCCAAGGTGATGGTGGGCTAGGTGGCCAGCAACTCCTTCATCTGCTTCTGGATGAGCATGGCCGCCCTGAGGGGCGCCAGACGGGAGATGCGGTCCATCATCTTGGCGTCGGAGCCCACCATCACGCGGTAGGCGTTCTTCTCCATGCCGTCCAGGATCATCCGCGCCGCCGCATCCGGTTCGGTCATCTTGATCTTGGAGGTGCTCGCGTCCCGTTCGACGCCGTCCGGATTGCCCACGCCGGAGTTCTTCGAGATGTTGGTGTGGATCGCGCCCGGGAAGACGAGCGTCACGCCGACGTTGGTGTCGACGAGCTCCGAGTGAAGACCCTGGGTGAACAGCATCACCGCGGCTTTGGTGGTGCCGTACATGGTCTGCCCCGGCACCGGCACGAACCCGCCCATGCTCGAGATGTTCACGATGTGCGCCTCGGGGCGCTCGAGCAGCAGCGGCAAGAACGCCTTGACCGTGTGGATCGGGCCCCAGTAGTTCACCTTGGTGATGCGCTCGATGGCCTCGTATTCCAGGTCGTTGAAGCGCACGAACGGCTGGATGATGCCGGCGCAGTTGATCAGACCGTCCACCTGGCCGTGGGCCGCGAGGGCCGCTTCGGGAAGGGCTGCGACGGCGGCGCGGTCGGTGATGTCGACGACGTGCGTGGAGACCCGGTCCCTCCTCGACCCGGCAAGTTCGAGCGTCTCCTCCCAGCTGCGCGCATCGTGTCCCCCCGTCTGCCCGGCTTGAGCCATGTCGTGACGGGTCATCGTACTACGGGGCGCGGGAGGCAGGATAGTGGGCGGTGCGTCGAGCGACGCGGGGAAGAGACCTCCTGCCCCGCTGCGTCCGGGCCTTCGTTGTGGCGCAACCGACCTGTCGGCGCTACGATAGGCATGAGGAGGCCCCTGTGTACGGACTACTAAAGAGTGAGCGAGAGGCAATCGCCGCAGCCTGCGCGCGGCACGCTGTGTTGCGCCTCGAAGCCTTCGGCTCCGCCCTGCGGGATGACTTCGTCGATGGTAGCAGCGATGTCGACCTCCTCGTCGAGTTCGAACCGCTGGAGTCCTATGCCTTGGTGGACGCCTACTTCGGGCTTCTCGATGAGCTTCGCTCCCTACTGGGCAAGGTCGACCTGGTCATGGTTGGCGCCGTCAAGAACCCCTACATCGCTCGAGCAATCGACCGCGAGAAGCAGCTCCTCTATGCAGCGTGACGTACGGGCCTATCTGAACGACATCATCGAGGCCTGCGAGGCCATCGAAGCCGCGCTGACGGGCCTCGATCTCGCGGGGTACCGCTCCAACAGGCTCGTGCGCTCCTCGGTGGAGCGGGAATTCATCATCGTCGGCGAGGCGATGGCTGCGCTCGGGCGACTGGCGCCGCAGGTCTTCGCAGGTATCACCCAAAGTCGCCGCATCGTCGACTTCCGGAATCAGCTCACCCACGGCTACTCGATTGTCGACGATGCCGTTGTCTGGCTGATCGCCGGGCACGACGTGGCAGTGCTCCGGGAGGAATGTGTCCAGCTGCTCGGAGCCTACCAGGCCGAGAGCTAGCAGCTTTCGCGCACGAATCAGCTCGTGATGAGTTCTGAGGGGAAGAGCGCAGTCGGGAACACCATGAAGGCCATCGTCCAAACCGCGTACGGCTCGGCGGACGTGCTCGAAGTCAAAGACATCGACCGGCCGGCGGTCGGGGACGACGACGTGCTGGTGCGCGTCCACTCGGCCGCCATCCACTCGGGTGACTACTTCGGCATGCGCGGCTCGCCCTTCCTCGTGCGGCTGTTCGTCGGGTTCCCCAAGCCCAAGAAGGACTACGTCGTGGGACTCGACGCGGCCGGCTACGTCGAGGCGGTCGGCAGGAACGTGACCCGCTTCCAGCCCGACGACGAGGTGTTCGGCGAGCCCGGCGGAGCCTGCGCCGAGTACGCGTGCGCCGCGGAGGACAAGTTCGTGCCGAAGCCTGCCACCATCACCTTCGAGCAGGCCGCGGCCGTGCCAGTCTCGGCACTGGCCGCCCTCCAGGCCCTCCGCGACCACGGGCGTGTCAAGCCGGGGCAGAAGGTCTTGATCAACGGCGCCTCGGGAGGCGTGGGGACGTTCGCCGTGCAGATCGCCAAGGCCTTCGGGGCGGAGGTCACCGGCGTGTGCAGCACGAGGAACGTGGACATGGTCCGCTCCCTCGGCGCCGATCACGTCATCGACTACACCCAGGAGGACTTCACGCAGGGTGGCCCGCGCTACGACGTGATCCTCGACAACGTGGCGAACCACTCGCTCTCCGACTGCCGGCGCGCGCTCACTCCCCAGGGGACGCACCTACCCAACAGCGGCCATGCCGGCCTGGGCTACGTCCTCAAGGCGTTCGTGTCGTCGCTGTTCGTGCGTCGGCAGGGACGCCCGGTGATGTCGGCGCCGAAGCAGGAGGACCTGATGGTCTTGAAGGAACTCCTCGAAGCGGGCACGATCACGCCCGTCATCGACAGGACCTACCCGCTGAGCGAGACCCCCGAGGCCTTCCGCTATCTGGGAGAGGGTCACGCCCGGGGCAAGATCGTCATCAACGTGGCCTGAGGGACGTGCTGCGCATCTTCTCCGGGGACTTCGTGACGGGAGAGATCTCGGGCAAGCCGGCGGGTCAGGGGCTGTACTTTTTGATAGCAGTGATCATGCTGATTCCGATCCTCATGGTCGTCTTGTCGCTGGTCGTGCCGTATCCCGCAATCCGCTGGGCGACCATCGTCGTCGCCGTGCTCCTGGTGGCCTTCAACGCGGTGGGACTGCCCTACCCCTCGGCCTACGACAGCTTCCTGATCGTAGTGAGCATGGTGTTCAACGTGGTGATCGTCTGGTTGGCGTGGCGGTGGGTGTGAGCGGGGGGGTGGGGGAGCGCGGAGGGTGCCGCGGTCAGGCGGAGACACCCGTCTACGACTCGGCGGTTTCTTGGCTGCGACCGTGTGTCCGTGGCGGCTTCACTGAACGCCCGCCCGGCGTGACAGCTCACGGCGCCCCGGGCATGGCGACCTATCCCGGACCTGCCTTTCGTGCCCTGTGGTTCTCATCGAGCTGGCAGTCCGCGGCCCGCCCGGCCCACGGCGTCCCTTCTGTTCCGTCGGCCTGATACTGTTATTTGGTCAAACGGCTGTCTGCTGTGGCGTTGGGCAGACCGCTAGACGATGTTGGGGTATGCCCGGCAGCTGCGAGGAGGGGGCTTGAAGGTCAAGGACTTCTGGCAGCCTTGGGAAGAGATTGCGTCCGACTGGAGCAAGGTCGAGGAGTTCGTTCATGGGGTCTTCGACAGGTGGGCCGACAAGGGCCGTATCTTCGTTTGGCGTGGTCAAACGAACGCGGAATGGCCACTGTGGAACTCCCTTTACAGGCAGCTTGCTTGGACGTCCCGAACACCTCCGACAGAGCGCGCTCTCTACGAGACGGAGGTCCGTATTCTCAGGGACATTCGCTCTTGGGGCCTCCACATGGCAGAGTACGGACGACTATCCGTGTTGGGGCAGCTGGCTGTGCTTCAGCACTACGGGATTCCAACGCGCCTGCTAGATGTCACTTTCAATCCGTGGATTGGGCTCTGGTTCGCTGTTGAGCAGAAGTATGACAATGGTACGCCGCGAGCGGAAACGGATGCGCGGTTCTTCGCCTTTGACGTGACCGATCGGCTGATCAACGACAACCCGGACTACCAGGATTGGGAGGATGCAATGACCCAACCGTGGCCATCGCCTCCCTCCCATGCCGCGCCCGCTGAGGCTAAGCGCGCGTACAGCAAGTGGACATCTCGCGTCTGGGCTTGGCGGCCGCCGCACTTCCATCCGCGCCTTGCTGCGCAGAACGGGGGCTTCCTGTTCAGTGGAGCACCGGTCACCGGCGGCTCGACAGTCTGGCCCCGATCGACGACAGCGTCAGCTGCTCGCTGGAGGGCCGACGACGTGCGGCAGGCGATCTCACTCGGACTTCGTGTGCACAAGATGCATGACGGCGCAGGGAGGCCCGCGACCAATGCTGCGTATACCGTCCGCATCGAGGCTGCCGCGGTTCCCGAGATTCGGACCCGCCTGCAGCAACTGTTCGGATACCAGCACAGAACCATCTACCCCGACTACACTGGATTCGCATCATATGGGACCCAGTACTTGAAATCAGAGTGCTAGATGATGAACGCAGCCCTTATCAATGAGATCAAGCCGAATCGTCCCGTTCGCGGTCGATCTCATACAAACCATGCCGCTTTCCCGGCAGTTTGGATCGCGGTTGGCTCTGTGATGCGCAGATGAGTGTTCTCGAAGAACTCCATCGATGGTCCCAAGACCGCCCGGCCTGGCAGCGAGATGCCCTTCGCCGCCTCGTACTGAACGGCGACCTCTCTGATGACGACATCCGCGCGCTGACCGACATCTGCAAGTGCGCGCACGGACTCGCTGAACAACAGGACATCGCTCCGCTTACTAGGGAGCATGTGCCGGAGAAGACAGACGGCAGGCCGCCCGTCTCGCTCGTCTCCATCTTTCATCATCGCGGAGTGAACGCGCTCGCGGAAGACCAGACTCTCAAGTTCGCACCGAACCTCACCGTAGTCTACGGAGACAATGCCGCCGGAAAGACCGGGTACATCCGAATCCTCAAGAGCGCATGCCGCGCTCGAGGTCAGGAGCGAATCCTGGGGAACGTCGTGTCCGGCGCAACGCCGCTCTCGCCCGTGGTGTCAATCAAGTACAAGGTCGGGACAGAACTGCAACCGCGGGAATGGGCCGGGAACGGCGAGGACGAATTCATATCCCGCGTGAGCGTCTTCGACACGCAGTGCGCATCCGTTTACCTTACCGAGAAGACGGACGTCGCCTTCCGGCCTTTCGGGCTTGACCTCTTCGACAAGCTCGTCAGGGCGTGCAAGGCCGTTCGCGCGACGCTCGAAGGTGAACAGCGGGCGCTGGCCTCGAACGCCCTAGCCTCCTTGCAGGCGCAAATCCCGGGAAACACTGCAGCGGCAAGACTCCTGGCGAACATCAACTCACTCACGAAGCCCGAATCAGTCCAGACGCTCACACGCCTGTCCCGGGATGAGGAAGCCCGGCTTGCCTTGCTGGAGAAGTCGCTACTTGATTTGCAGGCCAATGATCCCGAGAAACTGATCCGGCAGCTGACCCTTCGCGCCGGACGCGTCAAGGCGCTCGCTCGGCATCTCACGGAGGCGGAGGCCGAGCTTTCGGCGGCGACTGTCGCCGCTGTGTTCGATGCGCGTACCGAGGTGCGCCGCAAGAGCGAAGAAGGCAGAAGGCTTCGCGATGCAACGTTCCCGCCCGGGATGTTGCCCGGAACCGGTTCCGAACCGTGGGCGGCGCTTTGGGAGGCCGCCCGCCAATTCTCGGAGGGCCAGGCTTATCCCGGCCAGGGGTTTCCGGTCGTGGAGGGTGGCTCGCACTGCGTGCTGTGCCAGCAGGACCTCGATCGCGCAGCCAGCCGTAGACTTCGGCAGTTCGAGGCGTTCGTGGTTTCGATGACGGAGCGCGAACTCCGGCAGGTCAGGGAGACCTTCTCCCGGCTGCGGACACTCTTCGTCGGACTCAAGACGACGACTGAAGCCATAGCCGAGACGCTCAAGGAAATCCATATCGAGCATGAGGCGGTCGCGGACTCGATAGACGCCGCGCTGGTCACGAACGAGAACCGCCGCAAGGCCGTCGTTCTCGCCCTAGCCGCTGACGATGATCTCGCCGCCGATTGTCCGGACCTCGTGTCCGTTGCCCACCAGGCCGATGCGCTTGCCGAGCTGATCGAGGCTCGCGTTGAAACGCTGCGCAACAGCTCTGCTGATCAGACACTCGAACGCCTGACAGCCGAGGCGCAAGAGCTGCGTGCTCGGGAACTGCTTGCCCAGCATGAGCCGCTTGTTCTGAACGAAATCGAACGCAAGAAGAGAATCGCGGCCTACGAGCTATGCGTCAACGACACGACAACCAACGCCATAACGCAGAAGAGCACGGTTGTGACGAAGTCCGCCGTTACGCAGAAGCTCAAGCAGAGCTTCAACGACGAGCTGACAACGCTCGGCTTCCGCCACGTCGAGGCCGAGATCAAGGAAGCCGGGGGAGCAGAGGGCGTCCTCTATCACAAACTCATCCTCACCCGTGCACCTGGGGTTGAATTGCCGAGGGTGGTGAGTGAAGGCGAGCAGCGCTGCCTATCCATCGCAGCATTCTTTGCGGAGCTCGGTACCGCCGATGACCCATCCGGCATCGTGTTCGACGATCCTGTGTCATCGCTTGACTACAGATGGCGCGAGGGCGTGGCGCGGCGACTGGTGCAGGAAGCCAAAACCCGGCAGGTTGCTGTATTCACGCACGACATTGTCTTCCTCCTGCTGCTCAAGCAGTTCGCTGAGGAGCAGGGCGTTGAGCAGCTTGACCAGCACGTTCGTCAGCTTTCGAAGGGCGCCGGCGTCTGTGCGGAGGAGCTGCCGTGGGTCGCGATGCCCATCAAGAAGAAGATCGGATACCTGAAGAACGAAGGGCAGGCCGCGGACAAACTCTTTCGCGATGGGCATCAGGCCGCCTATGAGAAGGAAGCCACATACCTCTACGGCTTGCTGCGCGAAGCGTGGGAACGTGCCCTTGAGGAAGTTCTTCTGGGCGGCATTGTCGAACGGTTCCGGCCTGGCGTTCACACACAGCACGTTGGCATTGTCGCCGACATCACGGCGCATGACTGCGGAACGCTCGATGCAGCGATGACGAAATGCTCGAAGTGGCTGCCCGGACACGATCAGGCCCCAGCGGCGCGCGCGCCGGTGCCCGAGCCGGCGGAACTCAAAACCGACATCGAGGCGCTGGAAAGCTGGGTCGGCGTGATCCGTAGCCGCCGGTGAGGCGCGCTGGGAATTGCGAAAGGAGCGGCGCAAGAGCAGCGTGCAGCGGGCGGCCCTCCGCGTCTCCGCTGACGTTGGGGGGCAGGTGGAACTTCCGTCGGAGGGGACTGCTAGCATGTTGTGTGTGCCCAGGGCGTCTTCGATCGAGTGCCTACGATAGACGCCGGACAGCCTGCAGTCGCGATTACGGTCGGGGAGAGGAGGGGATTGGCTGAGTCACTCGAAGAACTTGGTGTTGCTCTCGGGTACAATTCCGCCGAGTCGGCCTTGGTCTCGGATTTCTACGTTCCCTGCCTCGGTGTGTCGCGCGGCTATGACCGTGCCGTTGGATACTTCCGCAGCTCGCTCTACAACTTGGTTGGTGTCGCGATCTCTGACTTCGTGCTCAGAGGCGGTCATATCAGAATCGTATGTTCTCCGAGCTTAGAAGCTCGAGACCGTGATGCGATTGAGGCCGCAGGGTCATCAGATGCTATTGTGTCAGCGGCGCTAGAACGCGAGATCGAGGCCGTTTTGAGGCACCCAGAGAACGTTCCCGTAGTTGAGCTTCTTGCGACCCTGCTTGCTGCCTCCGCCTTGGAGATCAAAATTGCGTACCGACCTGGCGCAACCGGCATCTTTCACGAGAAGCTTGGCATCTTCCATTCGCCCAGCGATGCTCTCAGCTTCTCGGGGAGCTCAAATGAGACCTACTCTGCCTGGGACCCCATGGTCAATCATGAGGGCTTCGAGACGTTCGGAAGCTGGGATTCGGCGGATAGTCGGCGAACGAGTCGGCATGTTGAGTACTTCGAGCGTCTCTGGAGCGACGCACTGGATGACCTTTGCGTTAGACCGCTGCCGGAAATCCCCCGTGCGGTCCTGGCTAGGTTCGAGAACGCACTGGGCGTCGAAGCCGCGCTGGAACGGGCGCGCGTGCACCTTCAACGGGTGGCGAGGCTCGGGGGCACCCGCCGTCGCAGCCTGCAGGAGCACCAGAAGGCAGTTGTCGCCAACTGGTCACTACGCGAGAGGGGCGTGATCGATCACGCAACCGGTGCCGGCAAGACCCTCTCGGCGCTCGAGGTCATGCGAAATTGGCTCACTCGCGATGCTCGAGCGTGCGCTGTAGTCATCGTGCCGGGCGACCTGCTCACGCAGCAGTGGGCTCTCGAGGTTCGAACAGAACTCGGCGACATGCAGCCCAAGCTTCTCATGGTCGGTGGGTCGCTGGGGAACCGTCGTTGGCGCGAGAGACTAGGCTCATTCGCTTCGCCATCGCCCGCCGGCCCGCGTGTCGTTATCGCTACCGTCAACTCGGCCGCCACCGAGGATTTCCTTTCTAGGACGCCGGGCGGATCTCATCTGTTGCTGATCGCTGACGAAGTCCACACGGTGGGCAGTCGAGGGTTCAGGCGAATCCTCGAGATCGATGCCGGTGGTCGCCTCGGCCTCAGCGCCACACCCCAGCGCTTCAACGATCCCGAGGGCACGGCCGCGCTCTTCGACTATTTTGGCTGTGTGTTACCACCACCCTTCGGTATTCCCGAGGCACTCCTCGCAGGCAGGCTTGTTCCGTACGACTACCACGTCCGTACCGTTCTCCTTGAGGAGGACGAGGCCGAGAGATACGATGAGCTGAGCAGGCGCATCGCCGTGATCCAGGCTCGGGCAGCCGCGAAGCCCGACGCGGAACCGAGTGACGCGCTGGAGATGCTGCTGATTCAGCGCGCGAGAGTCGTGAAGAAGGCCAGGGCAAAGACTGCTCTTGCCTGCGCAGTCGTTCAGGCGGAATATCAATCGGGCGATCGGTGGCTGCTGTACTGCGAGGATTCAGACCAGCTGAACGAGGTAAGTGACCGTCTGGTGTCGGCTGGCCTGAATGTTCTTGACTACCACACGCAAATGTTGGGAGACGCCCAGGCAACCTTGAGGTCGTTTCAGCGCCACGGCGGTGTACTCGTGTCCATTCGGTGCCTCGACCAAGGCGTCGACATCCCCGCAGTTGATCACGCCCTCATCCTAGCGTCATCCACCAACCCGCGACAGTTTATCCAGAGGAGGGGTCGGGTCCTTCGACGGACTCCAGGCAAGTACTCTGCCGACATCTACGACCTGCTAGTCTGCCGGCAGAACGAGGACGAAGAACAGGTCCTGAATCGGGATCTTGAGCGTGCAAGAGTGTTTGCCGCCCACGCGCGAAACCAGGCCTGTCGTTACAAGCTGGATGCGTTGGCCTCGGCTCTCGAGGATCAGGCCATTGAGTTCGAGACCAATCAGGAGGAGGGCTAGATTGTCGGGCGACGCGCGTACAAAACAAGAAGCGCTCCGGGTCCTGCTTCACTTGGCGAACGAGCGGCGGCGAGCCCTTGCTGATCCTCAACTGCAGGGAGCTCTCTCGGATGAGATGATCCGTGCCTTGTTCGAGCTCGCTTGGAAACACCAGTGGGAACGTAGTTTGACTGCCTTCATACGCGAAGCACGATTACTCGTGGATGCCACTGTCGACGAGGTGGTGAGTACAGTTGAGGATTAGCAGCATTCAGCTCAAGAACTTTCGATGCTACTACGGCCAGCAGGATCCGTTGGACCTCTCAACGACGCCGACGGCGAAGATTGTTCTCGTGTTTGGCGAGAATATGAAGGGCAAGACATCGCTTCTGCAAGCTATACGTTGGTGCCTCTACGGAAGGGCGACCGATAGACAAGGACGGGAGATTCCGCTGGTTGACCCTGAGACGAAGGAGCAACTCCTGAGTCGTGATGCAGAGTCCGAGGGCGATTTCTCCTTGGCAGTCAATCTTGTGTTTCAGCATGATGATGCTGAGTATTTACTGAGACGAGAGGCAGTGGCGAGCGGCCCGCCAAGTTCGGACGCGGAATTCCTGATAACCAAGGAGCTTAAGTCCGGAACGAGGGTATTCCCTGAGAGTTCGATTGATCCATACCTCCAGAACATACTGAGTGAGGATGTTTCGCGGTTCTTCTTCTTCGATGCCGAAATGCTCGAGGATTATGAAGATCTTCTGAAGAACCCCGAACAAGAAGCGGCCGCAGTGAAGCAGGCAATTGAGAAGATCTTGGGCCTTCCAGCCCTCAGAGTTTACCCTGCTCTCCAAGAGCTAGCGACGGAATCTGAACAATTGCAGAACGCGTATCTCCGGAAGAGGGAGAAGCACGCTGCGCTCTTGGAGGAAGTGGGTAGACTTGATAATGCTATCCGTGCGAAGAAGAGCGATATTGCCGAACTGGAAGTTGAGCGAACAAAGCTGCTGAAAGACACTGCTGCAGCCGAACTCGCCGTCAAACAGAATGCGGATATCGCCTCCAAGATCTCACAGAAGGGCATACTGGAATCTCAGATTGAGGAGCAGCAGAACCGACTCGAAGGAGCCGAAGATGCCATCGCCGACTTGGTGCACCGGAAGTGGTGGCTTCCGGTTGTCCAACAGGTTGCCCAGCGGTTGGAGAATCTGCGAGCCGAGCGCGCGCGGGCGATGGTCGCCCTTCAAGATCTCCATTGGCTGGAGAGGCTTCAGGAGTCCACCAGGGCCAAGAGATGCGCCCTATGCCAGACTAGCCTAGACCACTCGGCTCTGAAGCGGGTACAAGACGAAGCGACAAGGCTGAAGCTAACCCACTACTCCGATGACATGAGCGCGCTCCTTGACACAGTGCGTCGAGCAGACACGTACGAGAAGTTCAACTCCCAGGACGCGCTCATGGAAGTCAGAATGCGCCAGGAAGTGATAGCCGGGGCGGAGATCGCGATCGGCGAGCTTGAGACCCGCATCGACGAGATCTCCGCGAGCATGGTGGGCAGAGCGTACGGGGACTACAACGCAAAGTACGAGCGCTGGCAACGCTTGCGCGGGCAGTGCAACAAGGTTGAGACGATCATCGGCGACGAAGAGGGAATCCTTCTTGAGCTAGCCCACGAGCGCACCAAGAAGCAAACCCAGCTCAACAAACTCCCTGACGCGAACCCGGCATTGGCTTTCAAGACCGCCGTCTGCCGCTTCTTGGCCGAGTTGTTCGAATCAGCGGTTGACGGTTTCCGCGACAGCCTTCGGGAGACAGTCGGAGCGGACGCCTCAGAGATCTTCAAGACTCTGACGACAGAGCCGGCCTATCAGGGTCTGAGGATTGACGAGAACTATGGGCTCGCTCTTCTCGACAGCAACGGCCAGCCAGTTCCTGGCAGATCAGCCGGCGCGGAACAGATTGTCGCACTCTCCCTCATTGGCGGGCTTAATCGTGCCGCTGTCCGCGAGGGGCCAGTTGTGATGGACAGCAACTTCGCTCGTCTCGACCAGGGCCACCGCAAGAACGTGATTCGATTCCTCCCTCAGCTGGGCCCGCAGGTCGTTGTCTTGGTGCACTCGGGCGAAATCGACAAGGATCGAGATCTTGACGAGCCAGGAGTAAACATCGCGCGCCGCTACGAGGTCGTGCGAGTCACCGAGACACGCAGCAGAATCGTGCCGGAAGCGGTGTAGGAGGTTCCATGGGCACCGAAGGTAGCGCAGCGAAAGCAGCGGACCGGACACAAGTTGGTCTGCCCGATTCAACGGACGACCTGTTGAAGGAGTTGCGTTCGAACACGCGTTGGTTCAGAGACGAAGTTGACGTCTATCGGGTTGCCGTGACAGTTGCTTTGGCGAGGGGCTTGCGGCCGCGAGAGGACGAGGTTGACAGCGGATACACGACTAAGTTCAGCGTGCAGACCCTCGACCCGGACGGAGACCTCAAGCTGCTAATCATGAGCTTGGTGCCGGCTTATGGCGATAGTCCGTACAGGTGGGCCCAGAGTCTTGCCAACAAGGGTGTTCACTACTTGCACA
The DNA here is from genome assembly GCA_018830645.1 of Actinomycetota bacterium. Taxonomy (GTDB): domain Bacteria; phylum Actinomycetota; class Thermoleophilia; order RBG-16-64-13; family RBG-16-64-13; genus JAHJSA01. The sequence goes on along the minus strand of JAHJSA010000023.1, from coordinate 194,082 downwards.
ACGAGATTGTCAGGAATGGACGATCGATAGCCGAGGTTCTAGGCGCCGCGGACAGATGAGCCACACGGGGAGTCCTTGATGCAAGCGGCGGAACTGATTGCGGGAGAATGGCGAAACGCTCCACCGCGCTGGGGGCACCCACTCCACTCGCTTTGCTCCTATATGGCGATGTTCCCACCCTCGATGCCGCACGTGTTCATCAAGTGGTTGACGCGCGAAGGTGACGTCGTCTACGATCCCTTCTCTGGTCGCGGCACCACTCCGCTGGAGGCGTGTGCTCTCGGTCGCGCGGGAATGGGGTCGGATTTGAACCCCTTGGCCAACGTGCTTACGTCGGCCAAGACCAACCCGCCGGACTGGGAATCTCTCGACAGTCGGGTGAGGAGGCTGAAGCGGCAACTGCGAGTGCTTCCGACCCGCGACGAGCCAGAGGCCATTCGCGCAGTCTTTGCACCTGGCACTCTCGGCCAGCTTCTGTGGCTCCGATCGACATTGGATCGAAGCACCGCCGAGGACGCGTTCATTCTGGCCGCACTGATGGGGATTCTCCACCTGAACGCGAACGCGAACGGCGTGGCCAAAGGCCTCTCAGTTGCCATGCCGAACACGTTTGCCATGGCTCCCGGCTACGTCCTCAAGTACATTCACGACCACGCGCTCGTTGCACCCGAAGTCGATGTGGTTGAGATGCTGGCGTCACGGCTGAATCGCTATCGAGGTCACCTTGCGCTTCCACAGAGAGGGATGGCCTGGGCGCAGGATGCGACCCTGTCCGGTCGCATCGAGTCCGGGAACAGCAAGGCGAAATTGGTGTTTTCATCGCCACCGTACCTCCATGTCATGAAGTACGGCAAGTTCAATTGGATAAGACTCTGGCTCTTGGGCGAGACTCCGCGAGAGGTCGACAACGTCCTCTTTTCCACGGGCTCCCTTACCAAGTACCTCCGCTTCATGTCTCTGGTACTGCATCGGCTGGCAAACGTCATCACTGATGACGGCTACATCTGTCTCGTGATTGGCGACGTCAGGCTAGGCGCGCGAACTGTTCGACTTGCGGAGCATGTCGCTGAGAGCTGCGTCCCTGGGAGCCTGGTGGTCAGACAGATCATTGAGGACCGCCTGCCCAACGACCGCAAGGTCTCTCGAATCTGGGGTGACACGAAAGGCAACGCAACAAAGACGGACAGGATTCTTGTCTTGTCGGCCGCGGGGGCCGGAGCCCTCCCCTCGCCCCCTCGGTTCGACTGGGTTTGAGCGCTCCTTCGATCCTGTCTCAGTAACTCGACGTGTTCCCGAAGCCTGTGAACCCGGGGTGGTTCACCTTGACGTCAGCCTCGATGAGGCAGTCCGGCGCGACGCCGAGCTTGACAGCGGCACGGCGCGGGCCGTCCCCGCGGACGAGGTCTTCGCCGCTGCGAGGGCGCGCCTGCGGTGAGTCCGTGTGGTATCCTCATTGTAGATACTACGGCCGGGAGGTCGTCATGAAGACGAAGGTCCAGAGGTGGGGAAACAGCCTTGCTGTCAGAATCCCCAAGTCCTTCGCGGAGGAAGTCGGTCTGAAGGACGACTCCGCGGTGGAGATGCGTCTGGTCAAAGGGGGCCTTCTCGTCCAGCCCTTGTCCCCGTGGGCGCCCACCCTCGATGAGCTACTCGATGGCGTCACCGATGCCAACCTGCATGGTGAGGTGGACACCGGTCCGGCGCAGGGTGCGGAGGCCTGGTAAGGATGCCGTGGACCCCGGAACGCGGCGACGTCGTCTGGATCACGATGAATCCGAGCGTCGGACACGAGCAGTCAGGCCGTCGGCCCGCCTTGGTCATCTCACCCGGCTCCTACAATGGCAAGGTCGGCCTCGCTATCCTCTGTCCGATCACCAGTCAGGTGAAGGGCTATCCGTTCGAGGTCGCGGTTCCGGACGGGCTTCCCGTGCAGGGAGTCGTACTATCGGATCAGGCCAAGAGCCTTGACTGGAGGGCGCGCGGCGCGGAGTTTCTCTGCAAGGTGCCGCCGGACAGCACTGCCGCCGTGTTGCAGAGGTTGGAGCGGCTGGTAGCGTTGTAGGGCCCCAATCGGTTTCCGACCGAAGCAGCTAGCTAATCGGTCCGGCCACGGCCTTCGGGTACACTTCCTGTGCCACAGCCTCAACCTGGGGGAGGACTCGCATGGCAGTTCCCAGTTTCGCGTCCCTGATGCTTCCTGTGCTCGAGACGCTCGTCGACGGTGAGATCCATCGGCCGCGAGATGTGAGTAACCAGGTCGCCGCACGGCTTGGCGTTACTGCTGAAGATCAGGCCGAGATGTTGCCGAGCGGTGCGATGCCTCGCTACCGCAACCGGATCCTGTGGGCGCTCCACTACATGAAGCGCGCGGGTGTGATCGATTCACCTGGCCGTGGGCAGTATGCCATTGCCGACAGCGGGCGGGCGCTCCTCGCCGAGAAGCCCGCCAAGATCACCACCAAGACGCTGGAGCGATACCCCGGCTATCTGGAGTTCATGGGGCGCAGTGTCCTCAAGCCACTGGACCCCGCCGTCATCGACGGTGACGTGGCGACCCCCGAGGAGCGGCTCCAGGCCGCCTATGACGAAGTGCGCGACCATGTGGCCGCAGAAGTCCTTGAGCGCCTGCGTGCGGTCGACCCGCTGCGCTTCGTGCGCATCGTCCTCGAGGTGCTCACCGCCATGGGCTACGGCGGCTCCGACCCGGAGCGCACGACTCTTACTGCTCGCAGTCACGACGGCGGTCTTGACGGTGTGATCAGAGAAGACACTCTCGGCCTCGACCAAGTCGTCGTTCAGGCCAAGCGCTACAACACGCCCGTCGACGTGAAGCTCATCCGCGAGTTCGCGGGCTCGCTCGACGAGCACGGCACGGACAAGGGCGTCTTCTTCACGACCGACAAGTTCACCGGTCCGGCAAGAGATTTCGCCAGGTCGATCAAGAAGCGCATCGTCCTCATCGATGGGCCCGAGCTCGCCCGGCTCATGGTTCGGCACCGCGTGGGTGTCACCGTGACAAAGACCTTGTCGATGGCCCGAGTCGACAGTGACTACTTCGATCCCGACCTGGAGTCATAGAGCACTGAGGCCTCGAGGCGCAGGGCTGATCGTTGAACGCGCAAGCGGCCCCACCGATCCGACGCGGGCCTCTCTCCTTCGGCCGTCGCTATGACACGCTGTGACAAGGAGCTGCGACAAGGAGCTGTGACAAGCTGTGACACGCTGCTGTGACAAGCTGTGCACGCTGCTGTGACACTCCGGTTGTCGCCCGGCGCTCGTTCGACGCGAACCCCTCCGCGGGCTCGACAAGCTCGTCACCAAGCTAGAAGCGAGCCCGCTGCACGGCCTGGGCCCGCACGACGACCGTGACTGGGCGGCTACGCGTGGGCGCGCTCGCTCCGCCTTGCGACTGCCGTGGAGGGCGCGAGGGTCTGAGCGGGAGTAGTCGGCGACGAAGGCGGTCATCGACAGCGAGAGATGTACGGCGGCGTCGGGGAACTGCCCCTGTCATACGGCGCCCTCGGCTGCGGTCTGTCCGAGCCCGTCGGTATCCTTAGCCAGACGAACATCGGTAGGATTATCGGGGCGGATGTGCAGTTGTCACTTGACAACTAGCCACATGCCGTTGATACTGTCTGTGAAGGAAGACAAAGATGGCCCGGAGGAAGCACCCGGACCCCGACATCGAGGCCGCTATCGCACACGCTGAGGCCAGTGGATGGCGAATCAAGGTCGGCGGGAAGAGTTCGCACGCATGGGGAACGATGTACTGCCCGCACAACAGCCCGCGTTGTCACTGCGGGGAATTCTGCATCACCAGCATATGGAGCACACCGCGCAATCCGCAGAACCATGCCAAGCAGCTGCGAAGAGTCGTGGCCAGGTGCACCGGTGGAGACGATGACGAGTAGTGATGTGGGCATGAACGAATACGACTTCTCACTGAGGTTCGACACCTCTGCCGTCGGTTGCGGTCCAGAGGAGTGTGTCGAGAGACTCGCGGCGAGCGGATGCGACGATGCGATCATCGGCATCGGTATTCCCGGCCGGATCGCCCTTGACTTCATCCGTAGAGCAACGATCGCTGAGGCGGCGCTCGTGAGCGCCATCCGTGATGTGCTCGCGGCGCTCCCCCAAGCCAGGCTCATCGAAGCGTCCCCCGACTTCGTGGGCTTCACCGACGTTGCCGAGCTTGTGGGGAAGAGCCGTCAGAACATGCGCAAGCTCCTGCTGTCTCCCCGCACGCCTGGGCCCATCCCGGTCCACGAGGGCGTTTCGGCCGTGTGGCACCTGTCGCAGGTCCTGAGGTGGCTGCGCGACGAGAGAGGCTATCCGATCGAGCAGAAGCTCATCGAGTTGGCGGACGTGACCATGGCGGTCAACATCGCGGCCACCCGGGTCAACTTCGAGTTCACAGGGTGCGGTGAGTCGCTCTCGCGGCTGGTCTCCGGCTTCCTTGCGTTGATCGACACCACGGATCCCGACATCGACATCACCCCCCGTGTCCGCTCCCTTCGAGGCGCGTTCGCCGGCTTCGGTTTGGATGAGAGCGACTATCGGCGCTACCTTGAGGAGAAGTATCGATGAGAGTGTTGTTCGACGCCGACTTGGTAGGGGCACCGCACAAAGGCGTTAAGCACGCTATTATGTACTCATTGGCGTCCTGAATCGGAGGTTCCCATGCCCCCTATCCGTCCATCCACCGACGTGCTCCCCGTGACTGAGTTCCGTGCGAACACCTCCGCCATGATCGAGCAGATGCATTCGACCGGGCGCCCGCTGATCCTGACCCAGCACGGACGCAGTGCCGCCGTTCTCCTCGATCCGAGCGTGTACGAAAGCCTGATCGACGAGATCGAATTGCTGCGTGATCTGTCAGTTTCTGAGGCACAGATAGCCGCCGGCCAAGTCGTCTCACACGATGAGGTCGCGCGCCGCATGCGCGAGAAGTACTCTCTGTGAGAGTCGTTTGGACCGAGTACGCGTATGTTCAACTCGACGCGTAGCCTGCGGGCAATCGCTTCCGTATGCCTCGCATTCTCCATCCTTCTGACGGCCTGCGCGGAGCCTTCAACCACGTCAACGGAACTGGTGGTTCCTCCTCCAACCACGGCCCCAGTAGATGCGGACGTCGCGCCGACAACGACTCCATCGCAAGTCGAACAAGCCGGGCCCGCCGACATCATCTTTCACAACGGCATCCTTCTTACAATGGAACCAAGCCAACCCACGGCCCAGGCCATCGCCATCAAGGGTGAGGTGATCATCGGGGTAGGTACCGACGATGAAGTCATCGCCATGAGCGGCCCTGAGACTCAGATCATCGACCTGCACGGGCAGACCGTCATGCCCGGGTTCGTGGATGCCCATGATCACGTCTTCAATGATGCAGCTGCGCAGGGGCTCGACCTGGATCAGTCGCAACAGCAGGCTCTGGAGAACGGAATCACCACCCTGGCCAATATGTATACCCCGCCCGAATTCCTGGACGAGATGCAGGCCTTCGAGCGGGCAGGCAAGCTGCGCATCCGCACCAGTCTCTATCTGACCTACTCCGGCCCTTGCGGTGATGTGCTGGGAGACTGGTACAAGGATGTAGCGCCCACTCGGAATCCTGGAGAGATGCTGCGCATCGGTGGCATCAAGGTATTCACTGACGGCGGGGTCTGCGGCAAGTACGCACTGAGCATCGAGTATCCCGACGGCGGCTACGGAGACCTCTGGTTCGCCCAAGATGAGTTGAACAAGATCGTGGCGGACGCAGACGGGGCCGGGTATCAGGTAGTCCTACACGCCATTGGGGACCGCGCCATCGAGTCGGCCATGGACGCGATCGAAAGCGCTCTGGACGGCGGTCCGAACGTTCTGCGCCACCGCATCGATCACAACTCCTTTGCCCGCCCCGATCTTCTGCCTCGCTATTCCGAGATCGGGATCGTCCCCATCGCGTTCGGATTCTTTCCGACCTGCCAGGAAGTAGATACCGGCATCTACTCCTCCACGTTCGCTGCGGAGCTCCCCTGGTTCGAGAATTGGCGGGCCTTCCTGGACGCCACGCCGGGTCTGCCGGTCGCCTGGCACAGTGATTGGCCCTACCTCCCCTTGAACCCCTTCGAGCACCTGTACAGTTACGTGACGCGCCAGGGAGTCGATGACGATGGTGTGATCTGCCCGCCACCCGCCTGGCTGGCCGCTCAGAGGATCACGGTGGACGAAGCCCTGTCCATGATGACCATCAACGCCGCCTACGCGCTCTTCCGCGAAACCGAAGTGGGCAGCCTGAAGGCGGGGAAGTTCGCCGATCTGCTCGTCCTCTCCGCCGATCCGAGGACGGTAGATCCCGACGACCTGATCGATATCGAAGTATGGATGACGATGGTCGGCGGGAACGTGGAGTATCGCGCGGCCGGGCACGAATCGCTTTCGCCTTCCACCGCTTCGTCGGACGGCGAGCCTGCTTCTATCACCGCGACAGCGTCCAAGTCCATACCCGATTCGCCACCACTCAATGCTGTTGACGGAGACTCGGAGACCATTTGGAGTTCCGGCGATGATCCCCCTCAATGGATCCAAGTCGATCTTGGTGAGCCGATTGCTGTCAGCGCGATACGCCTCGTCCTCGCGCAGTATCCGGCGGGTAGGACCGTCCATCAAATCTGGGGCGGAAGAGAGGAAGACAGCTTGACGCTCCTCGAGGAATTCAGCGGATCCACCGAGGATATGGGCAGGGTGGAGTTCGATCCGGCAACTCCTCTGGCTGATATCCGATACGTCAAGATCATCACCACCGTGAGCCCATCCTGGGTGGCGTGGAGAGAGATCGAAGTCATGGGGCGGGAATAGGCGGTGCCGGTTTGGTTCGTCCGACGCACGGCCGCGTGGCGGGCGGTATTCTCCCGAGTGTGAGCCCACCGATGGTCCCGCGATATCTTGACTTCGATATCATGCTGGCACTCGGGTTCCCACTCATGTAATCTGATTATCAGATTGCGGAAGGAGACACGATGCCCGAATCTCTCACAGTCACGGAAGTGGTCCGCCATTTCGCCGATTACGTCAATCGCGTCGTCTACCGGCGTGAGTCGTTCGTCCTCGTGCGTGGCAACAAGCCGGTGGCGGAACTTCGGCCCCTTCCCGCCGGCAAGCGTCTCGGCGATCTTCCCGGGCTGCTCGACTCGCTGCCGCGCCTCACTCCCACGGAAGCCGACGCCTTTGCGGCTGATCTCGAGGATGCCCGAGAGGATCTTGCTCGAACTGAGGTCCGTGACCCGTGGCCGTCCTGATCGATGCCAGCATCTTGATCGAGGCCGAGCGCGGCAGGCTCGACCTCGAGCCGCACGTGGCGCGTCGGGCGGACGACGAATCGTTCCTGTCCGTGATCACCGCGAGCGAATTGCTCCATGGGGTTCATCGTGCGGCTCAACCGGAGCAGCGCGCCCGACGTTCGGCGTTCGTCGAGGGTGTCCTGGAACGATTTCCGCTCCTCCCCGTCGATCTGGCTACAGCGCGGGCTCATGCGCGGGTCTGGGCCGAACTCGCGAGGGCGGGCACGCTCATCGGTCCACACGACCTGTGGCTTGCGGCTACTTGCATCGCCCATGGGCTCACCATGGTCACGGCCAACCTGCGCGAGTTCAGGCGGGTTCCGGGGCTTGAGGTCGAAGCTTGGGGCGACTCATGATACGAATATGCCGGTGTTGATCGGCACCACGACAGCGCAGTGGGAGTGGACAAGTGGGGGCCGCCGTGGATCGTCTTCTTGACGCACGAGTGCGAACTGCAGCCTTCAACTGGCTGTCCGAGCAAGTGGGTCTTCATGGCGACGTCTTGCCCAGGGAACTTCTTGCTCAGCGGACTCCTCCACTACCGCTACCGCGGAAACGACCCCGACCATCGGGACAACCGGGGCATGCGCGAGGCGATGCGCCTCGGGTTGCCTCTTGCCTACTTTCACGGGGTAGTCCCCGGGAGGTATCTCGCGGTCTGGCCCGTGTACATCGTGAACGATGACCCCGGCGCTCTCACGGTGACAGTTGCTGTGGACGACAGGGAGCATGTGCTCTACTCGCCCGAGCGGCCCGCTGTCCGCTCCATATACGAAGACGTCGACATGGGCCGCCGGAGCTACATCACCGCCGAGGTGAAGGTGCGTCTCCATCAGCGTGGATTTCGGGCGCGTGTGCTCGAGGCCTACCGCAGACAGTGCGCGTTCTGCCGCCTGCGTCACGAGGAGCTGCTGGACGCTGCCCACATCATCCCCGATCCGCAGCCGTTGGGGGAGCCGGTGGTACCCAACGGTCTCTCCTTGTGCGCTCTCCATCACAGCGCGTACGATCGGAACTTCGTCGGCCTCCGTCCCGACTACGTGATCGAAGTGAGGCCCGACATCCTCAGGGAACGCGACGGCCCGACGCTGGCTCATGCGATCCAGGGGCTGCACGGCCAGAGCATCGTCCTGCCAAGATCGATCGCCCAACGTCCTGACCCTGCACGGCTCGCGCTGCGATACCGTCAGTTCCGACACGCGTCGTAGGCGACGCGCTGACCCTCGAGGAGTGGCGAGACTCGCGGCCGGCCACCGCGGCCCCGAGACCCGGCGTGTAGGTCTCCGTGCGGGCGGCGCAATCCGACCCCGCGCACCTTGACCCGTGTCACGTGACGCATTATTATCCGTACGTGATCAGAACCTTCGCCAACAAGCGCACGGAGGAGCTCTTTGCGAACGGCAAAGCCAGGTGGTTCCCTCCCGACGTCGTGAGGCGGGCGCGCCGCAGGCTCGAGTACCTGGACCTCGCGTCGCGTTTGGAGGACCTGATGGAGCCTCCAAGCAACCGGCTGCACGGTCTGGAAGGTGACCGAAGAGGGCAGTATTCGATCTCCATCAACGACCAATGGCGGATCTGCTTCGTCTTCGAGGACGGAGACGCCTACGACGTCGAGATCTGCGACTACCACTGAGGTGAGGTGTGACATGGTCGTCCCCAACACGAGAGAACGCACGGTCCGCCCGATCCATCCCGGAGAGATGCTGCGCGAGGATTTCATGCCCGACTACGGCCTGACGGTCGCAACGCTCGCGAGCGCCATCGGAGTCTCACGGCAGACAGTGAACGAGCTGGCCCGCGAGAGGCGGGCGCTGAGCCCTGAGATGGCGCTGCGGCTGTCTCAGTTGTTTGGCAACTCGGCGGAGTTCTGGCTGAACGCGCAGCGGGCCGTGGACTTGTGGGACGCCGCCCAGGAACTCAAACGCACAGGCACGCACATCAAGCGCCTGAGCGTGGACTAGCAAGCCGACTCGGCTGAGTCCCGGATGTTCCAAGTGCGCGACATGGCGCCCGGCGAAGAGGCTGCGGTCCTGGCCCTCGTCATGGCCGGCTTCGACGAGTTCGTCCGCCCGGACTTCACCGACGAGGGAGTCGCTGAGTTCGAGCGGAGCGCGCGTTCCTTCGTGTTGGATCGTCCCGACGACCACTTCCTCGCCGTCGCGGAAGAGGGCGACAGGCTGCTGGGCATGCTCGACCTGCGGGACGGCTCGCACATCGCCCTGTTCTTCGTGGACGCGGGTCGGCAGGGCCGCGGAATCGGCCGGAGTCTCCTTGCGCACGCGATCGAGCGCTGCCGCGTCGCCGATCCAGACGTGGGCACCATGAGTGTCAACTCCTCGCCGTGGGCGGTCCCCGCCTACGAGCGGCTGGGGTTCGTGGCCGTCGACGTCGAATCGGAGCTCAAGGGGATCCGCTTCGTTCCGATGATCAAACAGCTGTGAGAGGGTCTGCGCGAAGACGCAGACCGCGAACTCAACGATGCGGCGGACTACTACGACCGCGAGTGCCCTGGGACCGACCAGACCATCGACTCCGTGCAAACCTGCGGGCTCTGCAGGTACGGGACGATCGAAGACAGGGGAGGAGCACCCATGGCCGATAACGAAATGGCGATCATGCTGATGTTCGCCGGACAGGCGGAGGAGGCGAGCGGCTTCTACACGGGCCTGTTCGCTGACTCCAGCGTCGAGTTCATCGAGCGCTACGGGCCGGAGTTCCCCGGACCGGTGGGCCAGGTGGTGCACGCCCGATTCCGGCTGAACGGGCAGCTCGTCGTGGCCATGGACAGCGCTGTCGAGCACGCGTTTACGTTCACGCCTTCCACCTCGTTCTTCCTGACGTGCGCGAGCGCGGAGGAGGTCGACCGGCTGTACGCGGAGCTGGTAGACGGCGGCAGCGTGATGATGGCGCTCGACTCATATCCGTTCGCGAAGCGGTACGCGTGGGTGCAGGACCGCTTCGGTGTCTCCTGGCAGCTGATGTTCGCGTAGGCCCGCGGTACGCATCGGCGCTGGAATGACGATGATCCCCACCGACGTCCTGATGTACATCGCCCGCGCGTTCCCCCCAGGGGAGCAGGAGGAGGCGTTGGCTCTGCTCGAAGCCGCCACCATCCATGACGGGTCGGCGCCCGGGGATCGATTGTGGCGCTGCGCGGTCGTGGCCAGCCGTGGTTCGCTCGATCGACTGCGCATGGAAGTCGACACGTTGAGGGTGGACTATCGCGATGTGATCGTCGCAGGTGAGTACGTCTCGGTGGACGGCGAGCTCGTATGGATCCGCGACCTGAACGAGCCCATCCCGGACGACGTCTGACCTCAGCGGGCGTCGCGGCGCCCTACTCGATGAGAGCAAACCCTCCCATCCAGGTGATCGTGCCCTCTGAAGCCAGCTTGATCTGCAGGAACGCCAGCGCTTCGAGTTCGCGCGCCCTGGCGAGCGTGCCGCCTCAACCCCCGAGCACTCGCGCGAAGTCCACCAGGATCCCGGCGGTGGCCCCCCAGATCCGCCGTGCCCCATACTGCAGCACGTAGAACCGTCCGGTGCGGCCCGCCGCCTCCATGGACTCCTGCTTGTGGTTCTCCGCTTCGAGGACGAAGCTCAGCGGCACCTCGAACACCTCGGCCACCTCAAAGGGGTCGGCGGTGTAGGTGACCGGGGGGTCGATCCAACCCACCACCGGGTGCACGTGGAAGCCGGTGATGGTGTCGTACGGGCGAAGGCGCCCGAGCACGTCCACGCGTGGCGGGTCGATGCCGGTCTCCTCCTCGGCTTCGCGCAGGGCGGCCGCCTCGGGGCCCGCGTCGGTGGACTCGATCCGCCCCCCGGGCAGGCTGATCTGGCCGGCGTGGTCGCGCAGGTGGTCGGTGCGTACGGTGAGGACGACCCGTGGTCCGTCAGCGTAGCCCACTAGGCCGAGCAGCACGGCGGCGGGGAGGAAGTCTTCGTGCGGAGGGCGGCGGGCCGGCGGCACGTCGCCCCGGTGGGGACGTCGGGGGTCGGCGGGCCGGGTCGCGGCAATGGCGAGTCTGGCGCGGATCGTGTCTCGGTCGGTCATGAGGACAACCGTACACCGGCGCGGCGCCCCCTGCCAACGACTCGCGGCTCTGGTAGCGGAGGCTACAGAACGACACATCGCCATCTGGTAGTGTGGAATCGCCGCTACAGGGGCATGAGTCATGGCCGACCCAGTTTCAAGCCGGCCACCCAACACTCGCACGACAATCCCACGAGGAGACCCATGAAGGTCATCGGAGTATCCGGAAGCCCCATCAAGAACAGCAACACAGACCGCGCGGTCAAGGCTGTACTGGAAGCCACGGGCCTCGAGACCGAGTTCGTCAAGCTCTTCGACTACACCATCGCGCCCTGCAAGGCGTGCCTGGGCTGCGTCAAGACCAACCGCTGCGTCATCAAGGACGACGGCATCGAGATGGCTGAAAAGGTCAAGGCGGCTGATGCCCTGGTCGTCGGGGGGTTCACGCCCTATTCCAGCCTCGATGCGCGCACCAAGGCCTTCCTCGAGAGGCTCTACCCCCTCCGGCACCGGAACGGCTTCCTGAGGGGCAAGCCTGTCGCAGCGGTGGTGACGTCCGCCACGCCCCAGGGTGTCGAGGGGCTGCCGCCGGCCGCGGACATGGGGGTGAACGCCATCCAGTTCGCCGCCATGGAGGAGGGGATGGACTTCGTGGGCTCGGTGGTGATGGCCGGCAACGTTCCCTGCGTGAAGTGCCAGTTCCGGGAAGAGTGCCCGATGAACGGCATCAAAATGATCCACGGCCCGGAAGCCACCCTCGAGTCGGTGGGCATCAGCTGCTTCGAGGACCAGGAGACCGTGGTGAAGTCCACCCAGGAACTCGGTCGGGCGATCCGGGAGAAGCTCCTGGCATGAAGACCCTCGGCGTCGCCACCTGATCACAGCCGAGCTGACGGAGTCGTCCATGGAGCAAGCCATTCGTGACGAGATCAGCCGTTTCGTTCGGGAGAACCCGGCGAATCGGCAAGAAGGGGGCCGGGAGCCCTACTTCGACGAGTCCCTGGTCGGGTTCGTCGATGCCGCGGACCCTCTCTTCCGGCAGTACAAGACGGTGATCGGAGAGTTCCACCGCACACCCCAGGAGTGGTTTGCCGAAGCCGTCGGGCCCGGCGGCGGGGAACCACAGACGGTGGTCTGCTGGGTCCTGCCGGTCACGGCCTCCACTCGGCGCACGAATCGGAGGGCGGACCGCTGGCCGTCCCGCGCGTGGGCACACACCCGCTTCCACGGGGAGGCGTTCAACGCCCTGCTGCGCCGACACCTGGTGGACCACCTGGCCACCCTGGGGTATCGGACCGTGGCACCTCAGATCGAGCCCTCTTGGCGGCAACTCGAGGACGCCCGCGTGGGCATCGCCTCGACGTGGTCGGAGCGCCATGCCGCGTACGCCGCCGGGCTCGGCACTTTCAGCCTGAACGACGCCCTCATCACGCCCCGGGGCATTGCCCACCGGCTGGGCAGCGTCATAACCGACCTTCCGCTCGCGCCGTCGGCGCGCCCCTACGAGGGGCTGCGAACGAACTGCCTGTACCACCGAGACGGTACCTGCGGAGATTGCGTGGAGCGCTGCCCGGCTGAAGCGCTCTCTCGCGAGACCGGACACGACAAGGCGAAGTGCAGTCAATACTCGTACGTGGATGCCATGCAGGCCGTAGGGGAGTCCTACGGAGTGGAGATCACGGGTTGCGGGCTCTGCCAGACGGGCGTGCCCTGCGAAAGCCGGATCCCACCCACGAGAACCAGGCAGGAGCGTGCGCCGGCGGAGTGAGTTCGGTCGTCCTTTTCGAGATCGCGTGCAGTTAGGACAAAGCCATGCAGAGTCGCTTTCACTACGGTTGGGTGATCGTCGGCACCGGAACCTTGATCGTCATGGCGTGCCTGGGATTCGGGCGCTTCGCTCTGGGCATGCTTCTTCCGGCCATGGGGGAAGCACTCGATCTGAGCTATTCCCAGATGGGACTCATCAGCACCGGGAACTTCGCTGGATACCTGATCGCCGTCATTCTCAGCGGCAGGCTTTACTCAATCCTGGGCGCGAAGAGGATCATCGTATCCGGCTTGCTCCTTTCCGCGCTGACAATGGCGGTCGTTTCAAGGGCGAGCGGCTTCTGGCAGGTGTTCATACCCTACGTTCTGACCGGCGTCGGCTCGGGCGCGGCCTTCGTGCCGGTCATGGCGCTCGTATCTCATTGGTTCAAGAAGAGCCACAGGGGCAGGGCCGCTGGCTCTATCGTCATTGGCGCAGGCGTCGCGTTCATCATCTCCGGCTGGTTCATCCCCTACGTCAACGCTTGGGTAGGAACAGAAGGCTGGCGCACCAATTGGATGATCCTGGGTGGGGCCTCCTTCGCAGTGGCCCTGGTCGCCGTGGCACTACTCAAGGACACGCCGGAGCAGATCGGGCTGTCACCTCTCGGCACCGACCCCGTGCAATCGCTCGGAGCGGACGCCCTCTCACGACGGCTGTCCCCGAAGAAGGCCATTCTGATACTGGGCGGGCTGTACTTCTTCTTTGGCTACACCTACGTCATATACGCCACCTTCATCGTCACCACTCTGGTACAGGAGGTCGGAATGACGGAAACAGTGGCCGGCCACACATGGATGTGGATCGGTGCTTTCAGTCTGTTGTCTGGGCCGGTCTTCGGGTGGCTCAGTGACAAGCTGGGCAGGAGGGCGGCCCTCTCCACGGTCTTCGGCTTCCAGCTGGTCAGCTACCTGTTCATAGCCTTCAACAGCGGCATGTGGATGATCTTCTTGTCTGTGGCCTTCTACGGAGTAGCCCTGTGGGCCATCCCGGGAATAATGGCCGCTACCGTGGGTGATTACATGGGACCTCAGAAGGCCGCCCTGGCTTTTGGAACGATCACGATCTTCTTCGGTGCCGGCCAAGTCCTCGGCCCGGCGGCGGCGGGTGTTCTGGCGGACTGGAGCGGAAGCTTCACCTACGGGTATCTCATGGCGGCGGGTATGGCGGGCATAGCCATTGTCGGCACCAAGCTTCTGCCGGCTAGAAGCTAGGAGTGTTCGTTGCTCGGGGGTCTTCCCCAGTTCCCGCTCGGGTAGCAAATGCTACGACAAAGCTCCACCTGACCCTGTAGCGTGTGTTTCAAGGGCATCCCGCCTATTCCGGGGCGCCGGAACCAGCGAGCGACAAGGAGTACTGCAGTGAAACTGCCCGAGAACGTCCAGAACGTCATGCGCAACGGTCACAACGTGTGGGTGGCCACGACCGGGGAAGATGGGACGCCCAACATCGCCATCAAAGGTAGCGGCTCTCTGCTCGATGACGAGAATCTCTTCTTCGCTGATCTCTTCTCGAAGAAGACCAGAGCCAACCTGCTCAAGAACGACAGTGTCGCCGTTGCCATCTACGAGCCCGACGACGATGTTGCCGTGCAGGTGAAGGGCAAAGCGTCGTTCGTCGACTCCGGGCCGCTCTTCGACAAGGTGTCGGACACCATCGCAGGGCTGCAGGCCGGCCTTCCTCCGGTGAAGTCGGTGGTCAAGATCACCGTTGAGAGCGTGTGGGATCTCAGTGCCGGGCCGAACTCGGGGGAGCGGATCGTCTGAGACACCATCATGAGATTCAAAGTAGACCAGGAGGAATGTATCGCGTGCGCAGCGTGCGAGGAGACCTGCCCCGTCGGCGCCATATCGCACGACTAACCGCTTCGTGACGGACATGGCGTCCGTCACGTGAGCCCGGCAGCGGGACGCCACCGTGCTGATCGACGCGCACGCCCATCTGGATTTCTACACGCCGGAAGACCTGCCGAGGGTCCTAGCCATGATTCGGGATCGAGGAATCCTCACGGTGGCCAACTCCGTGAGCCTCGATTCATGGCGAAAGACCCAGCAGGTCGCCGCCCTCTGCGATCTGGTCATCCCATCCTTCGGCCTGCACCCGGTGTGGGGTGCCACGGATCTCCCGTCCACGTCCGACTTGGAGCGTGCGTTGGAGGACGCGCCAATGATCGGAGAGATCGGGCTCGACTATACCCGCGCCACGACTTCCGAACGTCGGGCGCAGCGGCGGACGTTCGAACAGGTGCTCCACCTGGCTCGGGACAACGAGAAGGTGGTCACGATCCACTCGAAGGGCGCGGAGCGTGACGTCTTGGAGAGTCTCGATCGCGTTCAGCCGACCCGGGCGATCCTCCACTGGTATCAGGGACCGACAGACGTTCTGCAGGAGTTGATCGACCGTGGTGCGTTCTTCTCGATCGGCTTCGCGGTGCTGGACACGCCGGCCGTTCGGGACCTGGTCCGACGCCTCCCTCTCCCTCAGCTGTTGACGGAGACCGACAACCCGGCGGCACGATCCCTGCGGGGGAGGGAGGCGATGCCGGACTTGGTCTGCGAGGTGGTCGAGGAGACCGCACGCCTGAAGGGTATCGAGGCGGGCACCCTGGAAGAGGTCGTGGAGGAGAACTTCCGCAGACTCGTCGGCGAGCGGCTCGCAGCCCGCGTGGATCGTGCGAGCGGCAATCCGCTTCAAGGCGGCTCGGGCGGGTTGCAGGCTCGTTGAAGCTCGGTTCCGGGAGGCGCTCATCCACGCAGCCAAGCGGGCGGCGCTGGCTCTTCTCGAGACGGGGTGGCAGCCCACGTCGCCGCGGCCGGTGGCCGTCAGGGGCCGTGACGGGCTCGCCTGAGCGGAGGGGCGATCACCCTGGGCCATCCCTTGGGCTGCACCGGCGCCAAACTCACGGCCACCCTTCTGCACGAAATGGAGCGCCGCCGCGCTCGGTACGGTATCGTAGCATGTGCATAGCGGGCGGCATGGGCGCCGCGGGCGTGTACGAGAAGCTCAGGTTGTGACGAGTCCCGCTCTTCGGGCCGCGTCGTTCCACACACCAGACCAAGGAGTACCCGCCCCGTGTATCACGCCACGTTCTCCGACGAACAGCAGGCCGTCATCAAGATGGTACGCGAACTCATGCTGGAGCAGGTCTCTGCGCGCACGGTGGAGGTCGAAGAACGCGGGGAGTTCCCTCACTGGCTTGCCGAGCTGTTCAAGCGTTACGATCTGTTCGGCGTGGCGGTGCCCGAGGAGTACGGGGGCATCGACGGACTCGTAGTGACGGAAGTCGCCGTGTTGGAGCAGATGGCCCGGGTCTCCGGCGCCTGCTCCATGATCCTGGGCGTGCAGTGCCTTGGCTCGGCCCCGATCGTCTTGTTCGGCGACGACGCGCAGAAGGAACGGTGGCTGCCGCGCCTCGCCACGGGAGAGGTCATGGGGGCATTCGCCCTGACGGAGGCCAACGCCGGCTCGGATGTGCGGGCGATGACCTCGCGCGCCGTTCCCGGCGACGGCGGCTGGGTCCTCAACGGCCGGAAAGTGTTCATCAGCCACGCCAACATCGCCGACGTGGTGGTGTACTTCGCGAAGACGAAGGCCGCGAAAGGCGAGGAGATCACCGCCTTTCTGGTGGAGACCGACTGCGAGGGCTTCGAGGTCGACAAGATCGAGCACAAGATGGGCCTGCGCGGCTCGCCCACGTGTTCCCTCGTCGTGGAGAACGTGTTCGTACCGGCTGGGAACGTGCTCGGAAGCGTGGGCCAGGGGTTGGGCGTCGCGCTGGAAACCCTGTACAAGACCAGGATCGCTTCGGCAGCCCAGGCCTTGGGCGTGGCTCAGGGCGCCCTGGACATCGTCGCCACCTACGTCAAGGAGCGCGAGCAGTTTGGTCGGCCCCTCGCCCGGAACCCGGTGGTTCAGGCGAAGCTTGGGCGCATGATCACCCAGGTGGAAGCGGCTCGCACCCTGATCTACACGGCGGCGGCTCGCTACGACGACGATCAGGGTGACAAGGCACGCTTCTCTTCGATGGCCAAGCTCTTCGCCAGCGACACGGCCATGACGGTCACCACCGACGCCGTGCAACTCATGGGTGGGTACGGTTACATGGTGGAATATGGGGCGGAGCAGTTCATGCGCGACGCCAAGGTGTTCCAGATCTTCGAGGGAGCCAACGAACTGCACGAGACCGGCATCGCCCGCGAGTTCCTCAGAGGCGGCACGTAGACGGCCGCTGCCGCGCACCCCGGCGGCGTCGAAACCGGGCGCCCGCCGCAGGGGGCTAGCTGCCGGCGGCGGGTGTCTCCCTGTCGCGCGTCACGCTTCGAAGCAGAGCAGGTGCTCGATGCCGATGGGCTGCCCAGGCTCCAGAACGATGACGTCCTCGTCCCAATCCCCGGCGAAGAGCCTCTCGAGCAGGCGCACCGATCCCGGCACGATCTCGTGGCTGAGCTCCAATTCGGTGGCCCGCGTTTCGCTGTGTGGGAGCCACTCGTCGATGGAGTACGCGCCTGTGTCGATGAGCGAGATGCGCTCGTAGTTGGCGAACATCAATCGGCGGATTTGGGCGGCGCGCTCGAGGCCGTAGCGTTCCACCCACGCGTCGTAGCCATCGGTCATCGCGCCCTGGTGACAGAACCAGCCCTTGGTGAGGTAGTAGGAGTGGGGGTCGCGGGTGGCCCGTCCCCGGTCGTAGCCGCCGTCGAGGAACAGCGAGATGCAGTCGTCAACGCGGGGGAAAACCAGGCGCCGCTCGTGCGACACCAGCTGCTTGAGCCCACCGCCGCAGTAGCCGAAGCCGAGGAGGATGTCCCCCTGGGGCCCAACCTGCACGAGTTCCTCGCGGCGGGCGGGGGTTCCACCTCCCTTCCCGAAATCGGCCGACTCCTCGCTCACCCGCACGCTGGGCACCATCACCGGCTCCCGGGCGCGCGCCCCCACGTCGAGCGCCTCGATGACCGCGAGCAGCGCGGACTGCAGCTTCTCCGGCCGCTCGTGCAGAGAGCTCTCGATCCACACAATCGGGGGACTGCCGCCTTCCGGGTACGCTCGGTCCACGGCGAGGAGGGTCTCGTCCTCTATCATCTCGCAGGCGATGATGGCGGCGATCGCCATTAGTGCTGCGCCTGAGGGGCCGGCGCCGCAGACGCGGTGCCCTCGAAACCGAAGCGCCCGGCGCGGTACGACTGCGTGTATTGACGGCAGAACGGGTCGCGGCCGAGAACGAGTTCGGCCGCGACCAGCTCCTGCATCACGGCGCGGTCGTTGGGGTCGACCAATACGGCGTCGAGCCCCGCCTCGACCGCGAACGCCAGGAAGACCCGGTTGATAAGGCCGCGTGCCGGCAGGCCGTAGGAGAGATTGCTGAGACCCACCGCCAGCTTGACCTCAGGGAACTCGGCCTTCACAGCTCGCATCGCCGCGAGCGCCAACGCACCGCTCTGGTGGAACCCGGCGAGTGGCATGACCAGCGGATCCACGTAGACGAGCCCGTCCGCCACTCCGGCGTCGCGGATGGCCGCGATCACGGCGCGCACCACTTCGATGCGTCTGTCGAGTTCCTTGCTGATGCCGTTGTCGTCGGCGGCGAGGGCGATGACCGGCGTGCCGTACTCCGCGACCAGCGGAAGTACGCCCTCCAGGCGACTCCGCTCGCCGCTGATGGAGTTGATGAGGGGCAGCTTCGCGGCACGGGGGAGGGCGGCTCCGAGGGCGGCAGGATTGGCGCTGTCGAGGCAGAGGGGCAGGTCCACCGCCGCCTGCACCGTCTCCGTGAGCCAGACGAGGTCCTCGGGCTCCGTCTTGCCGGTGCCGGCGTTCACGTCGATGTAGGTGGCGCCGGCCGCGGCCTGCAGCCGGGCCAGCTGCTGGATGAAAGCGGTGTCGCGGCCCACGACGGCGGCCCCCACCTCCTTGCGCGTGCCGTTGATCTTCTCTGCGATGATCTCCATGTGGGGCTACTCCTGGGGCTGATGGTCGTCGGTGGGGGCGTGGGCAGCGCAGACCCATTCGGTGACACCGTGCTCCCGCAGTCCCTCGACGGCGTCCTCAACGAGCGCCGCGACCGTCTCGCGCGGCAGGCCATACACGAGTACGGCCAGATCGAGGTCCATCGAATCGGCCGGAGCGGGGTGCACGGTGAGGGGTCCCGCGGAATGGGCGCCCGAACGGATCGAGGCGAGGTTGCAATGGAAGGAGCCTTGGGCGGTGCGCGCGTGGGCCTTCACGTGTCCGATGAGCGACGCGCCCCCTTCCGCGCAGCGGCGGGCGACGTCTTCCAGTAGCCCGGCGACGAGATCCGGGGGCTGCTCGAGGCGTCCTCGGAGGCGGAGTCGCTCGGTGTACGGGTCGAGGTGGTCCGGAGCCGTCATGGTCGGACCGCCTCCGCGAGCGCGCTAAGCGCCGGTGCCAAGCCGGCACGGTCGTGCACCGAGACAGTGTGGACCGGAGCCTGCGGATGCAGGCGCGCAACGGCGTCGAGGGCCAGCGCCACCTCGTCGTCGGTGGCTTCGTCCATCTTCGTGATGAGGATCTCGTCGGCTCCGATGATCTGCCCCTCGATAAGCGGTGTCATCACCGCGAGCAGCGCCTCGATGCGCGTAGGGTCCACGACTGTCACCGTGTGGATCGCGGCGAGCGGGGTTCCCTGGTAGTGATCGAGGGCCGAATGGATACCGGTCGGGGTGGCGACCCCTGACGCTTCGATTATCACCACATCAGGATGGATCCGAGTCTCGATCTCACCGAGCGTCGTCACCAGGTCCACGGTCAGCTGGCAGCAGATGCACCCGGCGGTGATCTCGTACACCTCGAGCCCTCCATCGCGCATCACCTGTTGATCGATGCCCACGTCACCCACTTCATTCACGATGAAGCAGGTACGGATGCCGCCCGCGGCCAGGAGGGTGGCAAGCGGCAGGATCAGCGAGGTCTTGCCCGACCCAAGGAAGCCCGCGAACACGAGCAGGCGCATGGGGGTGGGAGGCGGCTCCGCGGTGTTGGACGACGTCATCGTAGTTCCTATCATGTCACCCGCATGTGGTGGGCGACGCCTGCTATGGCTGACCGGCCGGATGGTGATCGAGAGCGATGCCGGATGCCGGGGATGATCCCCGGCATCCGGCAGGCGGAGAGCTCGCGTGGCGTGGCGGCGCAGCTCGCGGACGGAGCGACCGCACGCCGGGCTGATGGCCGCTGTTACCCGTGCACCGCCTCGATCATGGCCCGCACGTTGTCGGGTTTTGCGTCCGGCGGGATGCAACATCCCTGTGCCAAGATGAAACCGGTGGGCCCGAGGTCGTTCACCAGGCGCCGCGAGTACTCTTTCACCTTCTCGGGAGTGCCAAGCGTGAGCATGCTGGGGGACACGTCGCCCATGACGCACATGTGGCCGCCGAGTACTTCCTTCGCCTTGTAGATGTCGGTCATGCTGTCGGTGGAGATCACGCACTTCGCCTTAGGGAAGTCGAGGAAGTAGGAGAGGTCGCGCGTCCAGTTGGAGTCGAAATGGAAGACGGGCGTGATGCCTTCCTCGATGACCACCGCGGCCAGCTCCTTGTAGTACGGCAGCACGAACCGTTCCCAGAGCTTAGGGGAGAGGAACTCGCTCGCCGAGCGCCAGCCACCGAGCCAACACCCGGATACGCCGAGCCCGCGGATCACCTGGCGGGCGGTCTCCTTGATGAAGGGCATGGTCGCCTGCATGGCGGCCTCCACCTTATCCGGCATGCGGTAGAGGTCGAGCACGAAGGCGCGCATGGAGCGTCCTCCGCAGAAGTACTCGTAGGGTATGGTGAAGATCACGGGAGACAGGACCGGGATACCGACCGCCTCCCAAGCCTTCATGGCCGCGGGGAGGGTGGGGACCCAGCCCTCTCGGAACAGCTGGAACTCCTCGCCCAGGTCCGCCCGAGGGATGAAGCCGCCGAGCCACTCTCCGAAACCCTTCTCGGCGATCACATCGTAGTCGTCGGTAGTCATGAGTTCGAGTTCTTCCACCTGCCAGAGCTCGTTGTCGGGCAGGTCTCGGCCCGGCCATTTGACCTTGGAGAGCCAGATGGTGCTGAGCGCGGACACGTTGTAGCTCGCGTGCTGGATGCCGTCAAGGTCGCCCAGTTGTGTGAAGGCATCGATCATCGTGGGGTAGGCGACCTCAGGCTTCGTGCAGAAGTCGGAGATCTTGACTCCCATCATGTTGGCGGCGAAAGCGTCGCCGAGTGGCACCACCGGGACGCGGTCCGGCTTCTCCAAGGCGATGGCGGCCGCGATACGGTCCTTCCGTTGCTGAAGTAGCTCTTGCGTCGTCGTCATATCTAGTTCCCCCTCAGGTACTTCTTGGCAGTCTCCACGGCCACCTGAGCGTTCAGACAGTAGGCGTCCGCACCCACGTAGTCGGCAACCGACTGGTCGACGGGACCACCGCCTATCATCACCTTGACCTGATCTCGCACGCCCGCGGCCTCGATAGCCGCCACTGCGTCCTTCATGTCTTCGAATACCGTGGTCAAAAGACAACTGAAGCCCACGAGTTGAGGTTTGTGCTCACGGATGGCGTCCACGAAGGCCTGATGCTCCACGTTGACGCCCAGATCGACGACCTTGATACCGTTCGAGGTGAGGACCATTCCTACGATGTCCTTACCGAAGTCGTGGATGTCGTTCTTGACCGTGCCCAACACGATAGTGCCGAGGGTCTCCTTGACCGCCTTCTGTAGGCTCTCGCCGAGCGGGGCGTTCGCCTGCTTGAATATCTCAGCGGCGAATATCAACTCGGAGAGGAAGTACTCGTCTGCCTCGAACTTTTTTCCGACGATCTCCATGCCGTCCTGGAGTTCTTGCACGATCTCCAGGGGATCCTGCTTCGCGCTGAGGGCCCCCTCCACCAGCGACTTGACGGCGGCTTCGTCTAGATCCCCCAGGGCCTGTGCCAACGTGCTCGTGACGCTCAACCGTTCCCTCCTTGGTCTTCCGCCGCCCGCGCGACACGGGCCGATCGGCCTACAACAGTCGTGATCCTTGCGGTGCCACTGCCGATATCCTACAATCATGTCGAAGACTGCGCAACACATTCATATATAAGAATTAGGATTGTTCTCTTCGGACAGGTGGTATCGGATTGGGTGACAGTACGAGCACGAAGACCCCGGTGTACCTGCGGATCGAGGCTGCTCTAGGCGAGCGTATCGCTCGAGGCGCGTATCGTCCAGGGGAGCAGTTGCCCCCCGAGCCTCAGCTGTGCAAGGAGTTCGGCGTGAGTCCGATGACGCTCCGGCGGGCGCTCGCGAGACTCTCAGACCGCGGACTCCTTTCGGCTGAGCAGGGCCGAGGCACCTTCGTGCGCGCCCTCGAGCTGGGTGAAGCGAGCTTCAAGCTCCGTCAGTTCACCGATCGGTGGCAGGACGACTCGGTGGACGTGCGTCTGCTTGCCGCTTCCACTGTGCGGGCGGACGAACGCGTGGCCGAGACGCTCGGCATCCCAGTGGGTGAGCGGGCGGTGTTCCTGCGTCGACTTCTCCTGAAGGACGAGAAGCCGATGATGTACCACACAGAGTACGTGGTGTTCGACGCTCGTCGCCCCCTGGTGGAGTCTCAACTGCAGATCACATCCCTGGAGGGTCTGCTCCAAGGGGCTGGGGGGGAGGGCTTTCCGGAAGGTGAACTCACCGTTCGCGTGGTGAACCTCGCCGCCGCGGAAGCGGCTCTCCTCGACCAGCCCGAAGGAGCGGCGGCCTTCCGTCTGGAGCACGCGTTCCACGACTTCACGGGACGCCCTGTCAGCTGGGGCTGGTTCCTGTGTCGAGCCGATTCGTTCTTGCTGCGGACACACCTGGGAACTCGTCGAGCAGAACGGGGAGGCATGGAGTGACCCGGTTGGAGTCGATGAAGGAGGCGCTCATCGAGCTCGAGGAGGAGCGGACCCTTGAGCTCACTCGGGAAGCGCTCGCCGAGGGCACCCAGTCCCTCGTGCTGCTACAGGCCTGCGAGCAGGCCATGCGGGTGGTGGGCGAGCGGTACGAGCGGCACGAATACTACCTCTCAGGCCTCATCCTGGCGGGAGAGATCTTCCGCGAGGTGCTCGAGCTGGTGCAACCGGGGCTGGAAGCGGAACTGCATGGCGAGGAGTCCGGCAGGGTCTTGTTGGGCACGGTCGCCGGCGACATACACGATATCGGGAAGAACATCGTCGCGACCGCTCTTCGGAGCTTCGGTTTCACCGTGGACGACCTTGGCGTCGACGTCCCGCCGGCCCGCTTCCTGGAACTCGTCATCGCGACCAGGCCGGACGTCGTCGGCCTCTCCGGCCTCGTGACCGCCTCCTACCAGAGCATGAAAGACACAGTGCGACTCCTGCGCGGCGCGGAGGCCGACGCGGCGATGCACGTGCCGGTGGTCATCGGCGGAGGACTCATCGACGAAGAGGTGCGCCGCTTCGTAGGGGCGGACTCGTGGACCACGGACGCCATGGAAGGGGTCCGGATTTGTCAGCGGCTGACGAGGGTCGACTGAGCTGTCCCCGCCGGGAGCCTTGCTCCAGAACCCAGCTGCGACCTCAGCCGCCTGCCGACATCTCCCGGAACGCGGCTATGTAGCGTAGGGCGAAGTCGTCGCGCCCCAGGATCAGATCGGCGGAGAGCACGGCCAAGCGCACCTGAGCCACGTCCACCGTGGGGCAGGTGAGCCCCGCCTCGATGGCGATGGCCAGATACGCCCCCGTGAGGTACGGCCGGTTTGGCAGCCCATGAGATATGTTGCTGGCTCCCTGGGTCTGGTTCACGCCCAGCTCGTCTCTCACCCGGCGCACCGCCTCCAAGGTGCCCAGACCGGCCTTGGTGTTCGCACCCAGGGTGAGCGTGAGGCAATCGATGATCACGTCTTCTCGAGGGATTCCAAGGGCGGCCGCCCGCTCCACGATCAGGTGAGCGATCTCCACCCGCCGGGCAGGATCGGAGGGGATGCCGGTGTCGTCGAGGGTGAGCCCGATGACGGGAGCGCCGAATCGTTTCGCCAAAGCCAGCACCTGCTCGAGGGACTCGTCCTCCCCAGTGACGGAGTTGATGATGGGTCGGCCGGGGCACACTTCCAGCGCCGCGGCCAGCGCCTCTACGTTGCGGCTGTCCAGGCAGAGCGGCACGTCGACGACCTCGGCCACCGCCTGCACCGCCAACGGCAGCATGATCCTCTCATCGACGCCCGTGGCCCCCACGTTCACATCGAGGATGTCGGCGCCGGCGGCAACCTGCCGGCGTGCCTCCTCTCGCACCACGTCGAGGTCACCGGCGCGCAACGCATCGGCCAGAGCTTTCTTCCCCGTGGGGTTGATGCGTTCGCCGATGAGAACCGTGGGCCTGTCGTGGCCGATGATCACCTCGCGTGTCGCGGAAGCTACTCTCGTGTCCATGTGATCAACCTTTCCTGGTCGTGTGGTACGGGTGGGGGGGAACGACCGGCCTAGCCGTCCTCAGAGGGAGCGCTCGCGCTCCCTTTCGGGCGGTCGGTCGGCTGCGCATCTGGTTCTGTAGCGGGAGGGTCTGCGTCGGAGTCGAGGTCGACTCGGCGCCGCACCGGGAACAGCTCGAGTGTCCAGCGACGGTTCAGGATCCCCCAGAGGCCCTGCTTCGCGAAGACCGCCGACGTGGCGGCGATCGTGCCGATCAGGACGAGGTACCAGGACCCGTAGTCCGAGAGCACCTGCTGCAGGCCGAAGAAGATCAAGGCGCCGAGGATCGGGCCCTCGATGGTGCCCACTCCGCCTATGACCACGGTGAAGATCATGAGCGCGCTCCAGTTGAGACTGAATGCTCCCTCAGGTTGAACCGTCAGCAGGTTGAGGTAGATCACGGCTCCCGTAGTGCCGCAGCCGAAAGCCGAGAGCACGTACACCCAGAGCTTCGACCGCACCGTGTTCACGCCGAGGCCCGCCGCCGCTGTTTGGTCGTCACGGATGGAGGCCAAAGCCAGGCCCCCCTTTGAACGAAGGATCAGGTACACGAGCACAACCGCGCCCACGGCCACGCCGAGCGCGAGCCAGTAGACCGCCGCCTCCCGCGTGTCCCGAGCAATGCGTCCCACCGAGGTGATGGAGCCGCCCGATCCTCCACCGAGCCAGGCGATGTTGATCACCAGGAGCCGGAACACCTCTGCGACCACCCACGTGCCCACGGCGAAGTACCCGCCGCGAAGTCGGAACGTCAGCCCGGCGGTGGGCAGGGCGAACGCCGCGGCGATGAGCCCGGCGATCGGCACCGCGACGAAGGGGTGCACTCCCCCCTTCTCGGCGAGTGCCCACACGCCGTAGGCCCCGATGCCAACGAAGGCCTGCTGACCCACGGAGAGGAGGCCGGCGTATCCGGCCAGCAGGTTCCACATCTGCGCCAAGGCGACCAGGGTGAGGAACGTGACTCCCGTCTTCATCAGGTTCGAGGAGCCCCAAAGGGGCAGGCTGACCGCGATTGCCAGAATGATGATGGCCGCGGGGACGCCGACGCGGCTGGCGCGTGTCTGGCGCTCCACGCGAAGCTGCCGGCCGCTCATCGCGCCGCCCTCCGCCCGGTGCGCGGAGTCGCCCTCATGCCTGCACCTGCTTCGCGAAGAGGCCCCGCGGCCGCAGCACTAAGACGGCGAGGAACAGCAGGTGCCCGGCGAGCACGCCCCAGCCTGGGTCGAGATGAGCACCGATAGTCTGTGCCACACCGAGCAGCATGCCGCCCACCAACGTGCCCCACACGGAGCCCAGGCCTCCGATGATCACCGCCTCATACGCGAAGATCAGCCGCGCGGGGCCCACGCTCGGGTTGAACGTGGTGCGGATGCCGAGGAACACCCCGGCGATGGCGACGATGCCCAGGGCGATGGCCATGGCCAGACCGTAGAGGTGGCGGTTGTCGATGCCCATCAACTGCGCGGCTTCTTGGTTGTCCGAGGTGGCTCGGAAGGCGCGGCCCATCCTGGTGCGGTTGAGGTACAGCTGGAGCGCGAACAGCACGACCACCGAGGTCACAAGGGTGATGAGCGGGAACCAGCCGATCGAGATCTGATCGGTGATCTTCAGCGCCTGGGTCTCGATGGTTCCAGCGTCGAGCCCCTTGCTGTTGGCAGAGAACACTTCAAGGAGCAGGTTCTGGATCACGATGGAGAGCCCGAAGGTGGCCAGGATGGTCGGCATGGGGTCGTCCTCCAGGGCGAAGTTCAGGAAGCCGCGCTGAAGGATGTAGCCGAAGACTGCTACCAGGAGCACTACCAGGAAGATGGAAAGGAACGGGTTGATGTCGAGGGGACCAACGATCAACAACGCCGCGTAGGCAGCCAGCAGGCTCAGGTCCCCGTGCGCCAGATTGACCAAGCGCATGACCCCGAAGATGAGGGAGAGCCCGGCGGCGAACAGGGCATAGAGACCGCCGAGAAGTATCCCCTGGATGACGTCGTTGAGCCAGGCCACGTCAGATCCCGAAGTAGGCTGCGGAAATCTGTTCCCGCGTCACCTCGTCGGGTCGTCCCTGCAAGACCACGCGCCCTTCAAGTAGGCAGACGATGCGGTCGGCGACGGCAACGGCTTGACCGATGTCCTGTTCCACGATGATCAGGGTGGTGCCTTCGGCCACTATCCTCGGGATGGCTTTGTACAACTCGGTCACGACGATAGGCGCCAGCCCCAGAGACACCTCGTCGAGGAGCAGGAGCCGGGGGTTGGCCATGAGGCCCCTACCGATGGCCAGGGCCTGCTGCTCGCCCCCCGAGAGATGCGCGGCTTGTTTGTCCATAAGTCGGTCGAGCAAGGGGAAGAGCTCGCGGACCTTGCTCACGGACCAGGGCCCGGTCCGCCGGGAATGCCCGCCCACGAGGAGGTTCTCGTGGACCGTGAGGCTGGGGAACACCAAGCGCCCCTCAGGGACGAGCGATATCCCCAGACCCACGCGCTTGTGAGCTGGAAGGGTGCCGATCGGTCTACCATCGAAGCGCACCGTACTGTCCTCCGTGCGCAGAAGTCCGCATATGGTCTTGAGCAGCGTGGACTTGCCCGCCCCGTTCGCCCCGATGACGGCCAGGATCTCTCCTTCGTCCACATGTAGGCTCACGTCGAAGAGCGCGCGGAAGCTCCCGTACCCGGTGGAGACGCCTTCGACCTCGAGGAGGCCTTCGGCGAGCGGCGACGTCCGAACGCCTCCCCGGGGGCCTGGGGAGGCGTTCGGACCACCGGCTGCTGGTGCAGCCTCTACTGGGTGGGCGTGCATCACCCGCCGAGCGGGATCAACTCTCCGCTCTTCGGGATGGACGGGTAGGCGTCGTTGTTCACGACGACCAAGCTCCAGGGCCACTCGCCGCCCTGCTGCCACTGCCCACCAACGAGGGGGGTCTTGGAGATGTTGGGCACGGGTCCGGTGGAGAAGTTGATGGGCCCGAGGATGGTCTGCAGGTCGGTGGCTTTGACGGCGTCCCTGATGGAGGCGGGGTCGTCGATGTCGGTGGTGCGCTTCAGCGCGTCGATGGCCACCTCGAATGCCGCACCGGTGAGCCCGAGAGAGCCGTTGTAGCCTGTGCCCTTCTCGTCTTCCCACGCCTTGGCCTGTTCCATGCAGGTGTTGCCTGTGAGGGATGAGGTGAAGGGGTGAGTCGACGCCCACCACGCTTCGGTGCATAGCCCGTTGCCGGAATCGCCGACTGCTTCCATATCCGGGCGAACCAGGATGGCACGTCCCATCGTGACCGCCTTGGGGTTGAAGCCCTGCTGCTGGGCCTGCGACCAGAAGGTGGGGAAGTCGGGAGCGATCATGAGTCCGGTGACGATCTCGCAGTTCTCGGCCTTGAACTGGCTGATGATGCTGGAGTAGTCCTCGGTGAGGTTCGTGTAGCGCCCTGGGTCCACGATCTTGTAGCCCATTTCCCCCATCACGGGTGGGAAGCCGTTGACGGGGTCGGCCATGGCGAGGCCGTCCGGGTCGTTGGGCCACAGTACACCGACGGTCTTGTTGGTCTCGAACATGTCCCATAGACCGGTGTACACGGCGATCATATCCTCG
This sequence comes from Actinomycetota bacterium, assembly GCA_018830645.1. Lineage (GTDB taxonomy): Bacteria > Actinomycetota > Thermoleophilia > RBG-16-64-13 > RBG-16-64-13 > JAHJSA01. The sequence continues at coordinate 165,906 of JAHJSA010000023.1, read as the reverse complement.
GCGCCCCAGAAGAAGTGGTACGCCCACTCGAAGCCGACGGCGGGGTCGCCGTTCCGGCCGAAGAACCACGCCTGCCAGGGAGCGCCGTACGAGACGAGCGGCATGCCGTTGGCTTCACACTGGTCGGCGACGGGGTTGCAGACGATCGGCGTCATGCCGGTCATCATGAGGTCTACCTGGTCGCCCGTGATGAGGTCGCCGGCGACCTGAGCGGCCCGGTTGGAGTCGGACTGGCTATCCTTGACCACCCACGTGATGGGGTGTTTCTTGCCGTTGATGACGAGACCGTCGCCGACGGCGGCCTTGGCCTGCGCCAGCAGGAAGTCATCGGGCTCGCTCAGGCTGGCCAGGGGCCCGGTGGTCATGGTGACCCACCCCACCTTGACCTCGCGCCCCATCTCCTCGCCTACGGTGACGGCCGTGGTGGCGGAAGTGGCTGTGCCTTCCGCCGCGGTCGTCGTGGTGGTGCTGTCGCCGCAGCCGACAATCGCGCCGCCGAAGCCGATCGCCGCGCCTGCCAGCCCCGCCCGCTTGAGGAACTGGCGGCGGCTGAGTGGGTCTAGGGCAAGCACCCTTTTCACCTTATCGCTGTCTGAGTCCGTCATGTCGTGTTCCTCCCTCTCCTGCGTTTCGAGAACCTGTCGCCAAACACTTCCGGGAACTCGGATCTGCGCGGCTGCCGCGCGGCCCCTGTTCGACCCGTGTCACCTCCTATGCCTGTTTCGGGCATCCCTACGGCATGGGGCGGGCTCGTGGCCGCCCCATGCCAGAGAGGATCGCTCGTCAGGAGTAGGCACCGTACTGTTTCGCCGCCTGGATCATGGCGACCACGTTCTCCTCCTTCGGAGACTCCATGTTCGCGCCCACATCGAGGATGAACCCACCGCCGTGGCCCGCGGTCCTGATGAGCTCACGGCAGTAGGCGGTCACTTCGTCGGGTGTGGACATGTGCATCATCGACAATGGAACGTTCCCCTGGATGCAGGCCGTTCCGCCGATGACCCTCTTCGCTTCGACCATGTCGGTCCTGTCGAACATCCAGACGGTCGTGCCCTTGGGCAACTCGGCGATCGCCTCGAGTCTCGAGTTGTAGCCGCCCTCCGCGAACAGCCAGGGCACGAACCCGTGGTCGATCAGGCCCAGGAGCACCTTCTTCAGGCTGGGCCAGTAGAAGGTGCGGAATTGCTCGTCGGACATGAACCCGTCGGCACCCTTGTGGAGTGGGATGAAGATACCGGGAGCGCTGTCGACGGTGGTGTGGGCGAGAGCCCACCTCACCATGAGCGGGGCCAGGCGTTCACAGGCCTCGATCACCTTCTCGGGCTTCTTGAACATGTCGACGATCACGCCGCGCGTGCCGCGGAGGGAGTCGCCGATGAAGTCGAACGGGGCCTTCGTCGCGTAGCCCCAGTAGTCGGGGAAGCCGGCGCCCTGCATCTGCGCGATCATCGGGAAGACCTTCTCGGCCCAGGTCCCGACCTCTCTGCCCGCCGCCGCCAGCCGCTCGAATCCATCCTTCTGGTGAGGTGCGCCCCAGGGGCCGATGTGGGCCGTGCTGAAGGGGAGCTCGACCATGTCGTAGGCGGGGGAGAGGATGCTGAACCCCTCGTAGGCGCCCACGACGCGCGGCAGGTAGACGCGCCAGAGGAAATCGGATGGGTCTTCGATCAGGTGGTCGTACTCCTCCGGCGTCATGTACTCGTCTTCGTTGTACTGATAGCCCGCGTCCTTCGGCAGGTTGTGCCCGGGCCAGTCGTACAAACGGTAATCGAGAAGCTCGAAGGCCTTGGCCGGCATGGTGTTGTGCAGGGGGCTGATAAGGCCGTCGGGCTGGAGTTCGATCGTGGCACGGGACCAGGCTTCGAGAGCGCGGTCTGTGTCGTTCATGGCGTCGTAGGGCGTGAGGCCCGCGCGGTGCGCGGGGTAGAAACCCATCTTGGTGAGTACGGGCACCCGATCGGGGGCCTTCTCAAGCTCGACCGCGTCGATGAGTCTGCTGACGCGCTGTTTGTAGGCCGCCTTCGCTTCGGCATCACGGAAGGTCACACCCTCCGGCTCCAACCATTTAGCAAACCGGATGGCGCGTCGCTCCGGACCGGAGAGGTCGTTCCAACTCTTCTCGCCCGCGACAGGCATCTACTTCGCCCCTGCCATCTCTTTGGTGTACGCCACGGCGGCCATCGCGTCTGCCCCGTAGGCGTCGGCCCCGGTGAAGGCCCGCACCGTTTCGTCGATCTGCCCGCCACCGATGATCACGCGCAGGCCGTTGCGCAGACCCGCTTCCTCCAACGCTGCTATGGTGCTCTTCATCGTGTCGAACGCGATGGTGAGGAACCCGGAGAGGGCGAGGACACCGGGGGAGAGGTCGCGCACGGCGTCCACGAACTTCTGCTCCGGCACGTTGATGCCGAGATCGGTGACCTCGAAGCCGTTCACGTCGAGAACGAAGCCCACGATGTCCTTACCGATGTCGTGGATGTCTCCCCGGACCGTCCCCAAGACCACGCGGCCCAGCTTCGCCTCGGAAGCTACCTGGGTGGCCATGTGAGGCTTGAGGATCGCTGCGATCTTCTTGAGCATCTCGCCGGACATGATGAGCTCCGGCAGGAAGTAGCTGCCTTCCTGGAAGCGTTCGCCCACGATCTGCATGGCCTCCGAGCACGACGCCAGGATGTCGTTGGGGTCGCCACCGCCCTCGAGGCTCACCTCCACGATACTCAGGGCCTCCTTCTCCTTCATATGCACCAACGCTTCCACCAGGTCATGTGCCATCCGCTCTGCTCCCTTCGCGTCCCCTTGGTTTCGTCGGACTTCTGCGTGGCTTGCGGCTACCATTCCGGAAGTGCTCTGGCGTGCGATACTCCGTCGGTCATGGACCTCTCGGCGCCGTCGTCGTTCTGCGATGATGGGAGTGGAGAAGGGATGACCTCGCTCACGTGCCGGTTCGGCCGGCTTCCGCCTTTCTGGTCGCCCCGATTCTCCCGCTTTTCCGGTTGTCCCGATAGGTGTACGATACATATGTCTAGATAAATCCGCAAGCACCGCGTAGTTCATATATAGATATTGCGGAATCGAACCCGAACGAGGAAGGGACGGCTTCGAACGATCATGGCGGAGGACGGATCCAGCAGCGCACGCCGAGAAGGGCGGACGGTGTCGAAAGAGAAGCCGGCTGCCCGATCGGCCAAGCGCGGGCGGCGCATAGGAGAACCTGCATACCAGCGCATCGTCAACGCGTTGACCTCGCGGATCGCACACGGCATCTACCGGCCCGGTGGTCAGCTCCCCACGGAGGCGCAACTCCGCCTGGAGTTCGGCGTGAGTCCCATGACGATCCGACGTGCCATCAGCATTCTGCTCGACCGTGGGTTGGTCTCGACCACTCAGGGGAAGGGCACGTTCGTGCGATCTCTCGATCTGGGGGAGGCCGTGTTCCGCCTCCAAGAGGTCACCGATCAGTGGGCCGCCGGCGATTCGGTGCACGTGCAGCTGCTCGAGGCTTCCATTGCCCCGGCCACGGAGAGAGTGGCCCATGTTCTCCGTCTCGCCCCCGGCACCCGGACCATCTACCTGCAACGCCTTCTCCTGCGGGAGGGCACGCCCATCGTGTACCACAGGGAGCACGTCGTGTATGACGAGACGAGGCCCTTGATCGAGGCGCAGCTGCAGATCACATCGCTCGAGGGCCTGTTGCGGGGCACCGTGGGGGCCGCTCTTCCGAGTGGAGAACTGAGCATCCAGGCCATGAGTCTCGGTGCTCGGGCGGCCGAGTTGCTGCGCATGCCTCAGGGCGCTCCAGCCTTCTGTTTGGAACACGTCTTCAGCGATTTCGACGGGCTGCCGGTGAGTTGGGGATGGTTCCTCTGCCGCGCAGACCAGTTCAGGCTGAGTACTCACCTCGGGCCGCACGTCGACGACCAGGCCCCGAGCGATACGCGAAAGGGCGAGCATGCACCCTGATTCAATGCACCCTGATTCGGAGAGGCCGGCGGCGGGATGCGGAGACCCGGACCGGGAGGAAGTCTTGGAGGCTCTATCCATGGCCATGATGGCCCTGGATGATGAACAGGTGCTCGCGCTCGTGGAAAGGGCGCTCGAGGAGGGGGTCAGCGGTCTCTCTGTGATCAACGCGTGCGAAGACGGCATGCGGAAGGTGGGCGAGCGCTACGAGCGGCAAGAGGTCTACTTGGCGGGTCTCATCATGGCGGGCGAGATCTTCCGGCAGGTGATGACGGTCTCCCAGCTCAGCCTTGAAGTCGAGATGACGGGCACCGGCTCGGGCAAGGTGCTTCTGGGCACCGTGGCCGGAGACATCCACAACATCGGGAAGAACATGGTGCGGATGGCGCTCCGCAGCTTCGGCTTCACGGTCACGGACCTTGGCGTCGATATCCCTCCCGCCCGCTTCCTGGAGGAGGCACGCGCGTTCGAACCCGACGTTATCGGGCTTTCGGGCCTGGTGTCGGCCTCGTACCAAAGCATGCGCACCACCATCGAGCTGCTGCATGAGGAAGCAGCAGAATCGGGCCGCCGGCTTCCTATCGTGATCGGGGGAGGCACGATCGACGAGCGGGTGTGCGAGTTCGTGGGGGCTGACTACTGGACCACCGACGCCATGGAGGGCGTGCGCATCTGCCAGAGGATCACGTCCGGGGTGTAGGTCGCCCAACGGAGAGTAGTTCGCTTTCGGGGAGTAGGTCACTTGTGGGGACTAGGTCGCTTGTGGGGACTAGGTCGCTTGTGGGGAGGCTCCGGGGTGAGCCGCTCTCGCAGGTGCAGGTAGAACACCTTCGGTCGCGTGCCGATCTCTTCCATCCGAGCCAGGCCATCGTGTTCCGCGATCAGTCTGGACACCTCGCTCTCGGGATCGTCCAGGTCGCCGAAGACGCGTGCACGTGAAGGGCAGGTCTGCACACAGGCGGGCTGATCTCCCCGATCGATCCGCGGCGCACAGAAGGTGCACTTCTCTACGACCCCCTTCGAGTGCGAGATGTAGCCTCGTTCCTCGAACGGATTGAAGCCGTACGCGGGGTGGTATGGCCGGGGGTCCGAGTGGTTGAGCGAGCGCGATTCGTACGGGCATGCCCAGGTGCAGTAGCCACATCCGATGCATTGGTCGTTGTTCACCAAGACGATGCCTCCCGCGCGCACCCAGGTCGCACCGGTGGGGCAGGCCTTCTCACAAGGCGGCTCGTCGCACTGCATGCAGAGGGTGGGAAGCGAATGGAGTCGGGCGTTCGGATACGTGCCGGTCTCGTAGATGTGCACCCTGCTCCAGAACACGCCGGGGGGTGTGGCATTCTCGCGCTTGCAGGCGACCGCGCAGGCCCCGCAGCCGGTGCACTTGAAGAGGTCGATCACCATACCCCAGCGCATCAGCGGGCACCCCCGGGCTGGTGTGCCCAGCTGGTCGCTGCACCCGGGGCCGCAGGACCAGAGGCCGCAGGACCAGAGGCCGCAGGACCAGAGGCCGCGGAGCCCGGGGCCGCGGCGCCAAGGCCCGAGCCGGCCGGCGGAGCCGCGGCGGGCGGTGGGGCGTCCGCGCGGTAGATCCTCACCCGAGGCGCGCGATCGATGCCCGCTGAGACCGGGTCGATGGCCCTCTCGTCGCCGGTGAGCAGCTCGTTGTAGTGAGGGCCCCGGTGGGTGATGGGATTGCGCTGACGTGACTTGAAGCCGTGGTTGCTCGGGAAGCCCAAGGCTTCGGGGAAGATGAGCTCGGTGAGCTTGAGTCGGCCTCGGGTCCACCCTCCGTGCCAAGCCTCCACGATCACCTCGTCGCCGTCGGAGAAGCCCTTCTCGCGGGCGGTCGCACCGTTGATCAGGATGCGGTACTCGTACGGGTCGTTCACCTCCACGAACTCCTGCACCCAGACGTTGCCAACCTGGTCGCCCGCCGACATGCGCCACTGGGGGGTCGACCAGTTGATGGCGAGAAGGTCGAACTCAGCGGCGGCCTCCTCGTCAGGCCGGGGGCACCATCTGGGAACCGGTTGGTAGTGCAGCCAGACGTCGGCCGCGTCCTGGCCGGGGATGGTGTCGAGACCCACCTCCTCGAGGTTCCGCTTCAGCCGTTCCCCCGAGGCCAACAGGCGTTCGAAGTAGATGGGATATCGGGTCGCTCCCCAGGGGTGGTAGTAGAAGTTGTACGCCTCTTTCGGCGACAGCATCTTCGGGTAGACGGCGTGATCGTCGAACCAGTCGAGGCTGTGATCGTCCCCGTAGCGGCAGCGGAGGATGCGGTCCATGATCTCGGGCGTCGTATACGTCGCGTCGAGGTCGAGGGCGTATTCGCCCGCGAGGTCGAGCTGTTGGTTCAGACGGTCGTTCACTCCGCCCGGACCGTGAAGGATCCCTACTCGTTCCGCCAGTTCGATGTAGATGTCGTCGGCCTGGCGGGTGTTGTACACGGGGGGGATCACGGGCTTCTGCACCAGCACCCCCTTCACACGGAGCATGGCCTCATCCGCCGCCTGCACCACGTGGTGCCCGAACTCGATGAGGGCGTGGCGTTCCACGATCACACTCTCGGGCAGCAGGATGTCGGCGAATTGGCTCATCTCGTCGTAGACGAGGGGGATCGTGGCGATGAAGGGGATGCGCTTGAAAGCCTCGATGGCCTCGTCTGGGTTGACGCTGCCCATGATCGGGTTGGCGGCATACGTGACCAGCGCGTCGATCTCGTAGTCGATGCCGTACTTCTCGGGGTCGAGGATGGCCTTCCACGCCAGGAACGGGCTGGTGTGGCGGTGGGGGTAGAACTCCTTGAGGTCGATGGAGGGCGGGAAACTCCAGTCGCAGCCCGCAGCTTCGGCCTTCGGGGCGACCACGCCGTCCGGGCCGGGTGACAACGACGGACCCGCGTCCGAAGCCAGGTAGCTTCCGGGCACGTCGAGAGCGCCCACCAGAGCCGCCACCATCTTGGCCGCCAGGTGCTGGTAGGCCCCCGCCTTGTTCGACAAGGCGCCTCGCTCAGACTTGATCACCACCGGCCTGAACGGGAATTCGAAGCCATCGAGGGTGATGGTCTCGCCGATGTGGGCGTGGTCCACGAACTCGCGCGCCAGCCGACGGATCGTGGCGGCAGAGACGGCGGTCACCTCCTCGGCCCACTCGGGCGTGTACTCGAGCATCTGGGCGCGCACCAGGTCGAACGCGGTGGTGCCCGTCGAGGTGCCGCCATCTCCGGACGCGCCGCCATCTCCGGACGCGCCGCCATCTCCCGATTCCCCGGCCACCTCGTAGGTGCCGTGCAGGGCGTAGTCCCGCACGGTGGGGTCGTCGAACGGAGCGGCCCGATTCGCGGCTTCGTCCCATACCAGGGGCTTCCCCGTGGCGGGGTCGGTGAGGTAGTGGCCGTCCTCGGCTATCAGGTACACGGCGTTCGTGCGCCGCTTCAGGAAGTCCACGTCCCACACCTTGTGCTCGTGCAGCATCACGTGGAGCAGGGCCAGGGTGAAGGCCAGGTCGGTGCCCGGGCGGATGGGCACCCACTCCTGGGCGAGGGTGGCCTCGGGGCTGCAGCGGGGGTCCACCACCACCAGCTTCATGCCGCGCTCGAGCGCCTTGGTGGTGGCCCGCATGCTGTGAGTGCTGCCGATGTTGGGGCCCAGGCTGCCACCCACCGCGAGGAAGTACTCGCAATACTCCACGTCCTGCTTGTCGAGGAACGTGCCCTGCACCATGCCGGCGCCAAAGTGAACGGGGCACAGGTGCCCGTGGCTGCGCAGTTCGTTGGGACTGCCGACCGCCGGCATGAAGGCTCCATCGGTGACGATCCAGCCGTAGCCTCCGAAGCCGAACATGTGGGCGAAGCGTCGGGGGTCCCTCTCCCGACACTCGCGGATCTTCGCCGCCACCGTGTCGAGCGCCTCGTCCCACGAGATCTCGACCCAGCCGGGGTCTTCGTCAAGCCCCTTCTTCGGGTTGGTGCGTTTCATGGGCGCCTTGACCCGGTAGGGGTTGTAGACGTTCATGATGGCCGACTGGCCTCGGGCGCAGAGCCGGCCCTCGTTCATGGGGTTCTCAGGGTCACCCTCCACCTTGAGGATCACCCCGTCCTCAACGTACATCTGGGCTGTACACCACACTTTGATCCCGCAGAGGCGGCACATGACCTTCTTCCACTCGCCACGGACTGCCTCGGTGTGGGTGGTGTCGGGACTCAACTCATACCTCCGGTTGACGGCGCCGCTCAGCGGGCGCCCGGGATCTCGCTCCCGATGGGCCGCGGGCCGCCCGCGGCGAAGAACATGGTGCGGTCCGCCGTCTCTCCGGCCAGAAGCGCAAGAGCCGCGAGGGCTGCCACCATTGCCGAGGTGGGCGCGGTCGCCAGAACGACCACCGGGAGCATCAGCCCCACCACCACGCGGGCCACCCACAGACCGGAGGAGCGCCCGGGGACCGCTTCGGTGGCGACCGTGCCCCTCGCGAAGACCTTGTACCAACGCACGGTTCGCGCCCACAGAGCCACGGCCGCGAGCGCCACACCCGAGATCACCACAGACCTGACGACCAAGGCGCCGTCACCACCGAGGGTCTCGGGCCACCAGGCGGCTGCGAGGGCGAGGGCGAGGGCCGGCCCCAGCGAGAGCGCGCAACCGGCGAACCCGGCCACGGTGGACCAGTGGCGCCACGCCGGCCGACCTGGGATGACGTACACGTGGGCCATCGCGAGGACCGCCGCGGCGCCAAGCACCACGATCGCGACGCCGGGCCAGAGGGGTTGCGCTCCGGCGAGCATAGCCGCCGCATATACGCCGGCGCCGCATGTGTAGCCGCCGAAGACCGCGATTTCGCGGCTGAGAGCAGAGGTGGGGAACCTCCTGAGGGCTCGGTAGCCCCGGAAGGGCTTGTCCAGATGAGCCAGCGACAGGACGACGGCCAAGAGCGCCAGAAGGAACGTGGTCACCGCCGCTGTGCCAAGGTAGGCGCGGGGCGCATCGCCGGCCAGCACCAGCGCCCCGAGGAGTGTCCCCACCGAGGCCGGACCCAGTACGGTGAATCCGATGAGTGGCCGGTTGCGACCTTCGTCCCGCATCCCAGTGGCTCCCGAGTCCGGGGGCGACCCTACAGCCCGCGTTCAAGCAGCAGCGAGGGCGCTTCCATCAGCGTGCGGATGCGTCCAAGGAAGCGGGCGGCGACGGCTCCGTCGACGAGCCGGTGGTCGGCGGTGAGCGAGAGCATGGCGGTCTGGCGCGGTACGAACGAGCCTTCTTGGAAGACCGGCGTCGTGGTGATCGCCCCGATGCCGAGGATGGCCGCCTCGGGCAGGTTGACGATGGGGGTGAACGCTTCGATGCCGAACAGACCCAGGTTGGTGATGGTGAACGTGCCGCCCTTGTAGTCGTCGGGCCCGAGTTGTCCTCCGCGGGCGGCCGTCACCAGTCGGTCTACCTCCGCCGCCGTCGCGAAGAGCCCGAGGGAGTGGGCGTTGCGCACGACCGGTACGATGAGGCCTTCTCCGCCGAGGTCCACGGCAACACCCACGTGTGCCTCAGCCCAGAGTTCGATGCCCTCTCCCTCCGCCCAGCGGGCGTTGACCTCAGGGTATTCCAGCAGGGCGGTGGCGGCGGCCCGCAGGAACATGGCGTCGTAGGTGAGGCGCACGCCTCGGGCCGCCGCCGTGTCTTTGAGTTGCGCACGCAGGTCGACGGCGCGGGTCATGTCGAAGCGGCTGGTGTAGGTCACCTGGGGTGCGGTGCGCCAGTTCTCGGTCATCCTCTCGGCGGTGATGCGGCGTACCCGGTTGAGTCTGCGCCGGTCGCCCGTTTGGAACGTGGGGCCGGCGGCTGTAGGGGCGGTCCCTATGGCGCCGGACGGGCCCGCCGCCTCTGCTGCGGCGGCGGCGCGGAGGAGGTCCGCGGCCTTCACCCGTACCATGGGCGCCCCGTCGAGGTCGGCCGGATCGATGCCGAGTTCGGCGGCGAGCTTGGCAGCGAGCGGCGTGAGTCGCACGGCGGCGGCCGAGTCGGCTCCAGACGCCGCCGCCCTCAGGACGTCTTCTTCGATAATGCGTTCGCCGCTATGGGGGATGGCGGCGAGGTCCAGGCCGAGGGCGGCTGCCCTGACTCGAGCCCGCGGGGACGCGAACACGCGTCCGCCGTCCCCAGGGGTGGCGTGAGCGGCGGGTACGTAGTCGGGCCCGGGAGCCGGCAAGGGGTCGTTCGGAACGGCCTCCGCCGCCGAGGGCGCCACCTCGCGCGCCACTTCGGGCGCCACCAAGGGCGCCACCGCGGGCGCCAAGGCGGGAGGAGCAGGAGGTGCCGCCACGGGGAGACCCGGGATCTCGTCGGCTGAGGTCACGATGTAGGCGAGGACCGTGCCGACGGGGATGTCCTCGCCTTCGATGACCACGATCCGTCCCAGGATGCCGCCCGCAGGGGAGGGCACGTCGGTCGCGGCCTTGTCGGTCTCGACCACCAGCAGGGTGTCGTCCACCGCGATGGCGTCGCCCTCTCGTGCCACCCACTCGATGATGGTGGCCGACTCCATAGTCAGGCCCAGGACCGGCATGAACACTTCGGTGATCATGGTATGAGCGCTCCTCCTCCTACACCGTGTGCAGGGCGATGCCCAGGGCGGCGAGCGAGCCTTCGCCCACCGCTTCAGAGAGGGTGGGGTGGGCCCGTATCACCGACGTCATCTCGTCCAACGTGGCTTCAAGCTCCAAAGCGAGGACGGCCTCGGCGAGCAATTCTCCCACGTGGGGGCCTATCATGTGCACGCCGAGCACTCTCCCGAAGCGCGAATCGGCGACCACTTTCACGAGCCCGGCCTCTGTGCCCGCAGCGACCGCGCGCCCACTGGCCGAGAAGGGGAACCTCCCCACTTCGACGGCGAGGCCCAAGTCGCGGGCCGCGGACTCGGTAAGACCAACGCTGGCCACTTCCGGGTCGGTGTAGGTGACTGAAGGGATGCGGTCGTCGCGCACGGGAGCGGGGGAGTGGCCCGCCAGGGTCTCCACCGCGACCACGCCCTGCCGTGACGCCACGTGGGCGAGGAGTGCGCCGCCGGTGACGTCGCCGATCGCCAGCACCGAGGGTACGTTGGTCCGACCGGCCTGATCTGCGATGACCCAGCCCCGCTCCGTCGTGGCCACGCCGGCAGCTGCCAGGCCGAGGCCCTCGGTGAGGGGCGCACGCCCGGCTGCCACCAGCACGTAGTCCGCCTCGAGCGCGCCCGCGTGTTCGCCGGTCAACTCCACTGCGAGGGCGTCACCAGACGGTGCTATCGAAGCCACGGACGTGCCGGTGCGAACGGCGACGCCCATCTTGGTCATGCTGTCGGCCAGCACAGCGCCCAGGTCGGTGTCTTCACGGGGAAGCAGGCTGGGGAGCATCTCCACCAGGGTCACCTCCGCTCCGAAGCGGGCGAAGATGGTGCTCCACTCGCAGCCCACCGCCCCGCCTCCGATCACCAGGAGACGCCGGGGCACTTCATCCAACGCCAGGGCCCCGTCGGAGTCGATCACCCGCGGGTGTACAGCCCCCGGCACGGGGAAGTCGGCGGGGCGCGACCCGGTGGCCACCATGATGTGTGAAGCCGCGACCGTTTCGTGGCCGCCGGCGGCGCCGTCCTTGCCGGTGAGGCTCACCTCGAGTGTGGTGGGTCCTGCGAAGGCCGCTTCTCCCGTCAACACCTGCACCTTCGCGTGCTTGAGCAGCGTTCCCACACCCCGAGTGAGGCGCGACACCACCTGCTCCCTGCGGCGGACCGCCGCCGGGTAGTCGATGCGAACGGGACCTTCGACCACGATGCCGAAGTCTTCAGCGTGGCGGATCTCGTGGAGGAGTGCGGCGACGTGCAGCATCGCCTTCGTGGGGATGCATCCCCGGTTGAGGCACACGCCTCCCAGGGCGGCACGTTCCACCAGGGTCACCTTCATGCCGAGTTGGGCCGCCCGTAGGGCCGCCACGTATCCGCCCGGGCCGGCACCCACGATTGCGAGATCGCACTCTTGGGTCATGACCGCGTACCGACCACCGATGACCCGCTCATCAAGCGACGGGCGGCGGCCACGATGTCGGCCACCTGGGGCATGGCCGCGTCTTCCAGGCTCTTGGCGTAGGGCACCGGCATGTTGGCGGCGCAGAGACGTACGGGTGGGGCGTCCAAGTAGTCAAAGGCGTCTTCGATGGCGCACTGGATCAGCTCTGCCGCGATGCCTGCGCGCTCGGGGGCCTGGTGGGCGACGATCAGCCGTCCTGTCTTGCGGATCGACGCAGCCACGGTCTCCCGGTCGTACGGCACCAGAGTACGTGGATCGACGACCTCGAGCTCGATGCCCTCGGCCGCGAGGATGTCGGCCGCCTCCAAGGCCATGTCGTTCAACACGTGGATGCCTACCACCGTGACGTGCCGCCCCTCTCGCAGCACGTTGGCCTTGCCGAAAGGCACCAGGTGCTCGCCGGCGGGGATCTCGCCCTTCTTGCCGTAGAGCAACTTGTGCTCCAAGAACACCACCGGGTTGTCGTCGCGGATGGCGGTCTTCAGCAGGCCCTTGGCGTCGGCCGGGGTGGAGGGGATGGCCACCTTCAACCCGGGGATGTGGCAGAACCATGCCTCGAGGCTCTGGGAATGCTGGGGGCCGTTGCCCCGACCCGCGCCCTCCTGGGTGCGAAGTACCAGGGGTACCCGCGCCTTGCCGCCGAACTGGTAGCGGATCTTGGCGGCCTGGTTGGCGATCTGGTCCATGGCCACCATCATGAAGTCGGCGTACATGTACTCCACCACAGGCCGCATGCCGGTGAGGGCCGCGCCGAGCCCGACGCCGGTGAAACCGGCCTCGGAGATGGGGGTGTCGCGTACGCGCTCTGGGCCGAAGGCTTCGAGGAGTCCTTTGGTGACGCCGAAGACGCCCCCGCCGCCCCAGACGGCGATATCCTCGCCCATGACGAACACGGTGGGGTCTCGCTCCATCTCCTCGCGCAAGGCCTCGTTCAGTGCCTGGACGTAGGTGAGGGTGGCGGCGGCGCCCGTGGCCGCCGCGTTGCCTGTCGCGGTGCCACTCATGCGAACACGTCCTCCGTCAGATTCGAGGGGTCTGGATCGGGGCTCGCTTCTGCGAAGGCAAGCGCGCGGGCGATGGCTGCTCGGGTGGCCGCGTCGACGGCGTCGACCTCTGCTTGCGTGGCGAGCTTATCGGCCACCAACTGCCGGCCGAGGCGCGGGATCGGGTCGAGCGCCCGCCAGGGCTCCACCTCGCTCTTGTCCCGGTAGCTCAGGGGATCGCCCACGTGGTGCCCGAGGAATCGGTACGTGTCGCACACTACGTAGCTCGGTCCGCCGCCGCCGCGAGCCCTCTCGACCGCCTCCTTGGCCGCGAGGTACACATCCACCACGTCCATCCCGTCGCAGGTGACCCCGGGCATGCCGTAGGCGTCGGCCCGTTTGGCGAGATCCAGCTCGGGGCAGGCCATCGCGTCTTCGAGACAGGCGCTCATGCCGTACAGGTTGTTCTCCACGAGGAACACCACCGGCAGGTTCCAGACTGCTGCCATGTTGGACACTTCGTGCAGGATGCCCTGGTTCATGGCGCCGTCGCCGAAGAAGCACACGGCCACAGTGTCGCGGCCCAGCATCTTCGACGACAGTGCGGCGCCGACTGCGATGCCCATGCCTCCACCCACGATGCCGTTCGCGCCGAGGATGCCGCGGGTCATGTCGGCGATGTGCATCGAGCCGCCGCGTCCCTTGCAGTAGCCGGTTGCCTTGCCCATGAGTTCGGCCATCATGAGGTCCACTTCGCCGCCCTTGGCGATGACGTGGGCGTGGCCGCGGTGGGTCGAGGTGATGTAGTCGTCGATGCGAAGTGCGGTGCAGGTGCCCACCGCCACGGCTTCCTGACCTTGATAGGTGTGGGTGACTCCTCGGATGCGCCCGGCGCGGTAGAGGTTCGCGCACTGCTCTTCGAACTCGCGAATAAGCATCATGCGCTCGAGCATCCCCAGGAGTCCGTCGCGGTCCAAGCCGGTGAGCTTCCTCAACCCCTTGCGCTTGGCCGTCGCTTTGGCCCGGGTCTCGGCCTTCTCCACGGAGTGTCGTCGGGCTTCGGCCTTGCCTTCGGCGGATACCGTGTCCGTGGACCGGTCGGCGTCGGCGTGCCTGGATCCGTCCTTCTTCGTGGCCTTACTCTTCTTTTCGGTTCCGTCTTTCTGTGCCCGCGCGGTGCGCTTCTCATCGGCCATCTTCGGTCTCCCCGCCCTAGGCCCGCACGCAGATGAGCTCGTGGCACGGGTACCGAGTGATGATCTTGTGGCCGGTCGCGGTCACCACGATCTCCTCTTCGATGCGGGCCGCGCCTGAACCGTCGGAGGCCGCGCAGTACGTCTCGAGCGCGAAGACCATCCCTTCTTCCAGCACCGTGGGGGTGTCGAGGGAGAAACGCCGGCTGATCACCGGCTTCTCCCAGATGCTCATGCCTATGCCGTGCCCGAACTGAAGGCCGAAGCACGCGGCTTCCGACTCGAATCCCAGTGACTCGGCCGTGGGCCAGGTCCTGGCGATGTCTGCCGTGGTGTTGCCCGGCTTCACCTGCTCGATCGAAGCGTAGAGCCAGTCGTACGTCTTCTTGTAGGCCTCGTGCAGTGGCTTGCTGGCTTCTCCAACCTGGAAGGTGCGGTAGTAGCAGGTGCGGTAACCGTTGTAGGAGTGCATGATGTCCATGAAGACCGTCTCGTCCGGGCGGATGATGCGGTCGGTGAAGTAGTGCGGGTGGGGCGAGCAGCGCGGGCCCGACACTACGTTCACCGCTTCCACCTGGTCGGACCCGAGGCGGTAGAGCACATCGTTGACGATGGCCACCAGTTCGTTCTCGCGAATACCCGCGTGCAGGTTCGCCACCACGGCGCTGTACGCCGCATCGACCATGCTGGCGGCGCCGTCAAGGAGGTGGATCTCGTCTTGGGTCTTGACCCGCCGAGCGTCGAGCATGATGTCCTGCCCGTCCACCAAGGTCAGGTTCTCTTTCTGCAATAGCTCGAGCAGGGTCACGTCGATCAGGTCGATGCCGATCTTGCCGCCCTCGAGACCGTTCTCCTTGACGGTGTTCATGAAGAAGGCCATGAACTCCTCTTGGAAGCCCGCCTCCCGCGGCACCGAGCCCCGCATCCAGCTGGAGGTGGGGAAGACCCGGTCCGCGATCCAGGGAGAGGTCTTCTTCTTGGCGGCCACGGCGCTGCCGAAGTCGAAGAGCAGGGGCTGACCGCCGCGCGGCATGATCGAGTAGCGGGCCAGCTTGTCGCGTGACCACTCGCCCAGGAAGGTGCTGGTGAGGTAGCGGACGTTGTTGGGGTCGAACACCATGAGGGCGTCCACGTCGGCCCGCTGCATGGCCGCCTCCGCCTTGGCTACACGGTCGCGACGTAGGCGGTCGAAGTCCACCCTGATCTCGGAGTCGAATGCCATCGTGCCGAATTCCATCCCATGACCTCCTGGGGCGAGTGAGCCATCTGGACCGAGCAGACCTTCATGGTAACTGCGACTTCACGCTCATGTCAATCATCATTGAACGCTACCACCCATCGGAGCGACGAGATCTGGCGATCCTGCGAATGCGGGCAGTCGCTGCGAGCGGACGGTGCGGCGACGGGGTGAGTTCGGGGACGCTACCGGAGAAGCTCCTGAATCCCGGGCATGTTCCGCGATGCGGAACACCTCGGCGCGCCGCACATGATGGGGTGGCCCATGGGCCCCAGCAACGGGGCCCCACTGATTCCTGGTGTTTATCTGCGATTAATCCGAATTGACAAACACAGGGAGCCATTGTTAACTAACAACGTACAGCGTTCCCCCGCGGAAAGCGTCGGGAGTGGCGTTCAAATGACGGGTGAGGAGGGTGCCCATGGGTCGCGTGGGTTTCGTTGGGATCGGCATCATGGGGTCGCGCATGGCGGCGCGTCTCATGGATGCGGGACACGATCTGACCATCTACAACCGCACGGCTTCGAAGTGTTCGCCGCTTGCCGACAAGGGTGCGGTAGTCGCCGCTTCGCCGGCGGAGGCGGCAGCGGGCGCAGATGTGGTCTTCACGAACATGGCCGACGGCGCCGCACTCAGGGCTGTCGTGCTCGGCGAGGACGGAGTCATCGAAGCCGACCCGCCGCCCAAGCTGCTGGTGGACATGGGAACCGTGGCGCCGGCGGAATCCGCCGAGATCGCCGCGGCTGCCGCCGCGAAGGGCATCGGGTATCTCCGCTCCCCCGTGAGCGGATCGACCGTGCTTGCCGAGGCGGGCAAGCTCACGATCCTGGCCTCCGGCGACAAGGCTGTGTATGACGCGGCTGATCCATATCTCTCGGTGATCGGGGAGACCCGCTACCACGTGGGCGGCGGAGAAGACGCTCGCTACCTCAAGCTGGTGCTCAACATGATGGTGTCCACCCAGGTGCAGATCTTGGCCGAAGGACTGGTGCTCGGGGAGAGTGCTGGGCTGGATTGGAAGGGCATGCTAGAGGTCATCGGCAACAGCGTCGTCGGCTCGCCGCTGGTCAAATACAAATCCGGCCCGCTCGGCGATCGCAACTACGCGCCGGCGTTCTTGCTCGGTCTGATGATCAAAGACCTCGATCTCGCCCTGGCCGCGGCCGCCGAGAACGGCGTGGAGTTGCCAACGACCAAGGCAGTGCGCGAGTTCTACCAGCAGGCTGCCGACGCCGGGCACGCGGAGCAGGATTTCTCCGCGGTCACCCTGGAGTTGGAGAGGATGGCGGGCATCTGATCGAGCGCGCGGCGCGGATAGTCGAGGGGAGGTGCTGCAGTTCCCGGGGGTCCGACGATTCGGGACCACCACTTCGGTTTGGCTTGACAGAATCCCGGGTCATCGGGAACAATGGCTGCATAGCGGGCACGTTGTTCCGCAATGCGGGCAGATGAGGGAGTGTCACGGTCACGCCGGTCATGGGCGATCGTCAGGAGTGTAGTAGGAGTCACACCCATATATCTTGGCCGATAGACGGCCGGATCCGTCGCTCGTCCGCGAGCGGAACGAAAGGAGAGGCACATGGCAGCTGAGAAGAAGGGAATGATCATCAAGGTCAGCGAGACCGAGTCGATGTTGCCGCCCAAGCACACGAACACCGATTCATGGCCGCTCGTGATGCCGAAGATCACCGGGAACAAGCAGGTCGAGTTCTTCCTCACCGAGATGCGCCCCGGTGCCGCCACCGAGCTCGACACCCACCCCATCTCGGAGCACATCTACTTCATCATCTCCGGTCGCGGCAAGGCCTACGTCGAGGACGACATCTTCGACCTGGAGCCCGGTGATTGCCTCTTCATGACCGAAGGCGCGGAGCACAGGCTCGATGTGGTCGGCACGGAGACCCTGCGTTTCGTGGTGGTCTTCGCTCCCGCACGGCAGATGTGACGGGGTCGGCAGAGCAGTAGCCTGCAGCCGTCATAGCACCAACCGGAGCGGCGAGTGCCGCTTCGGGGTCGTCGAACGATACGAGTAGGGGGTCACCAAGTGGAAGATAAGAAGCGCACAGACGGTGTCCGCATCCCATCGATCTCCGGACCGCTCAGCCGCCGCGAGTTCCTGAGACTCGCCGGCATAGCAGGTGTCGGCGTGGGCTTGGGCGGCGCCCTGGCCGGTTGCGGCGACAGCACCACCACGACGACGGCCGGATCGGCCACCACGGTAGGCGCCACCACGGCCACAACGGCCGGCGCTAGCATGGGTCGCGAGATCAAGATCGGCTTCGTAACCCCGCTCACCGGCCCCATCGCCGGCTTCGGTGAAGCCGACACGTTCTGCATCGACGAGTGGGCAGCCGCGGCTCCCACCGTGGACATCGGGGGCACCACTCACCCGATCAAGGTGATCGTGGCCGACAGCCAGTCCGATCCGGGTCGGGCGGGCCAGGTAGCAGGCGACCTCATCAACAACGACAAGATCGACCTCATGCTGGTAGCCTCGACTCCAGACACAGTGAACCCGGTGGCCGACCAGTGCGAGGCGAACGGTATCCCCTGTATCTCCAACGACACGCCGTGGCAGCCCTTCTTCTTCGGTCGCGGGGGCGATCCGGCGGTCGGCTTCAACTGGACGTACCACTTCTTCTGGGGTCTGGAAGACGTCATCGCCAACTTCACGGCGATGTGGAACGCTGTGGGCGCGAAGAAGGTCGGGGCCATGTGGCCGAACGATCCCGACGGCAACGCCTGGGCCGACGTCGTGAACGGGTTCCCGCCCGCCCTCACCGCTGGTGGCTTCGAACTGGTCGATCCGGGCCGGTTCCAGGCACTCACCGAGGACTTCTCCGCCCAGATCTCCAAGTTCAAGGAAGCGGGTTGCGAGATCGCCACCGGCGTGATGATCCCGCCCGACTTCGCGAACTTCTGGCAGCAGTCGGCGCAGCAGGGCTTCAAGCCGAAGATCGCTTCCGTGGGCAAGGGCCTGCTCTTCCCGTCGTCGATGGAAGCGCTCGGCGACATCGGCTACGGTCTCACCACCGAGGTCTGGTGGACGCCGAACCATCCCTTCACCTCGTCGCTGACGGGCGAATCCTGCGGCGATCTCGCCGCCAAGTACGAGAGCAAGACCGGCAAGCAGTGGACTCAGCCGCTTCTTCACTACGCGGTGTACGAAGTGGCCATGGATGCACTCAGCCGCACAGCCGACATCGACGACAAAGCCTCTATCGTGGACGCGATCAAGACCACCAAGATGGACACCATCGCCGGACCGGTCGACTGGTCGACGGGCCCCGTGCCGAACGTGTCCAAGACGCCGCTGGTCGGTGGTCAGTGGGTCAAGGGCGAGAAGTACCCGTACGATCTCAAGATCGTCAGTAACGTCACCGCTCCCGAGATCGCCCTCACCGGCGAGGTGCAGCCGCTCTAGCCGATGAGTTCGGCCGCCTGTACCATGCGTCGCAGTTGTCGACCATAGAGTGAAAGGACACCGATGACCACGATCCTGGAGATCGAAGGTCTCAGGAAGTCGTTCGGCGGTGTCCTGGTGACAGACGACCTGAGCGTCTCCCTGCAGAAAGGGGAGGCGCTCGGCGTCGTCGGACCGAACGGAGCCGGCAAGACCACCATGCTCAATCTGATCGGGGGCGCCGTGCGCCCCGACGCGGGGCGTGTACTGTTCGAGGGCCAGGACATCACTCATCTCGCCCGGCATGAACGATGCCGTCGAGGGCTCGGTCGCACGTATCAGGTGCCGCGTCCGTTCGTGGGCATGACCGCCTTCGAGAATGTTCTGGTGGGGGCCACTCACGGCCGCGGAAAGAGCGAACGTGCCTCCTACCAGACGGCGGTTGATGCCCTCGAGCGCGCCGATCTGCTCCACCACGCGAACACCGTGGCCGGTTCTCTCACACTGCTCGACCGCAAGCGCCTCGAGCTTGCTCGGGCGCTGGCCACCGAGCCGCGCGTGCTCCTACTGGACGAGATAGCCGGGGGCCTCACCGAAGCGGAGGTGAACGAGCTCATCGAGACCATCCGAGCGCTGCGCTCGGAGGGCATGTCGATCATCTGGATCGAGCACATCGTGCATGCGCTGCTGGCCGTGGTGGATCGCCTCATGGCCATCGACTTCGGAAAGCTCCTCATCGAGGGCGATCCGCACGAGGTCATCTGTAGCCCGGAAGTGGAGTACTGCTACATGGGGACCGAGCGCGTGTGAGTCTGCTTGAGCTCGAGGATATAAGCACCCGCTACGGCGACTTCCAAGCCCTCTTCTCCGTGTCGCTCTCGGTGAACGCGGGCGAGTCCTTCGGAGTCATAGGGGCCAACGGGGCGGGGAAGTCCACGCTGCTTCAGACCATCGCCGGGCTGCTCGAGAGTCCCACCGGCACGGTGCGATTCGACGGCGAAGCAGTTGAGCACCTCCCCGCACACAAGCGTGTCACTCGGGGGATCTCGCTCGTGCCGGAAGGTCGGCGTGTGTTCCCCAGTCTCACCGTGCACGAGAACCTCCAGGTGGGAGCGTACGGCAAGCGGAAGGGCCCGTGGGATCTCGATGCCGTGTATGGGGTGTTCCCTCTCCTCGTGAAGCTCAGGAACAAGCAGGCTTCCTTCCTCTCGGGCGGGGAGCAGCAGGCGCTGGCCATCGGGCGCGCGCTCATGTCCAACCCCCGCCTTCTTCTCATAGACGAGGTGAGCCTGGGCCTCGCACCGGTCGTGATCCGTCACCTGTATGAGGCTATGGCCGACGTGGTGAGTTCGGGGATGACCGTGATACTCGTGGAGCAGGATATCGCCCAGATCATGGAGGTGGCGGACCGCGTCTGCTGCCTTCTCGAGGGACGCAAAGTGATCGAGGGCGAGCGTGGGGCGATCTCGCGTGAACAGATCACAGAAGCCTATTTCGGGACGCGCACGGGATGACCTGGGTCAATGTGATCGTACAAGGTGTGCTTCTTGGCGGGTTGTACGCCCTCTACGCGACCGGCCTCTCCTTGGTCTTCGGCGTGATGCGCATGGTGAACCTGGCCCACGGAGACCTGAGCATCTTGGCGGCCTTCATCTGCCTACTGGTGGTGGGCGTGGTCGACGTCAACCCCTTGCTGGCCCTGGTGGTTGTCGTCCCACTCGTCTTCCTGGTGGGCTACCTTCTTCAGCGGTTCCTTCTCAACTTCACGCTCAAAGGCGACGACATGCGCCCGCTCCTGGCGACCTTCGGGCTTTCGGTGATCATCCAGAACGGCCTGCTTCAGGGCTTCTCAGCCGATTCCCGGGGACTGGACGCCGGTAGGATCGAGAACGCCAGCCTGGCGCTGGGCGACAAAGTGGCGTTCGGCTGGTTCCCCTTGCTCATCCTGGTGGTGTCGGTGCTGGTGATCGTGCTCCTGAACGCGTTTCTCACCCGCACGCAACTCGGTCGCGCCTTCCGCGCCACCTCCGACGACCAGGGAGCCGCCCGGCTCATGGGCATCGACAACAAGCACATCTACGCGCTGGCCATGGGCATCGCCCTGGCGATCGTGGCGCTTGCCGGCGTTCTGATGGGCATCCGCACGACCTTCACCCCGGGCATCGGCCCCGCCCGGCTGGTCTACGCTTTCGAAGCGGTGATCATGGGCGGGCTGGGGTCCAGTTGGGGCACTCTCGTGGGAGGCATCATGTTGGGGGTGGCCCAGACCGTGGGGTTCCAGCTCTCACCGGGGTGGGGCATCTTCGTGGGCCACCTGGTCTTCGTGACGGTGCTCGCCATCCGGCCCAGCGGGCTCTTCGCGAAGACGGTGAGCTAGGTGGCCGGCCGTGCGGAACGCGGAGCTGGAGAACGAATGACCGGGCCGCGGGACCTCTCGGTTCAGCGTTCAACCACCCTGAGCAAGACGGCGCTCGTGATCGGCGTCGTGACGGTGGCCGTGCTCGTCAGCGTACCGTTGTGGGCGGACCAATCCACGAGTCGTACATTGGTATCACTGCTCACGCTTATCGCGCTTGCTCAGATGTGGAACCTGCTTGCCGGATACGCCGGCCTGATGTCGGTGGGGCAGCAGGGGTACATCGGCATCGGGGCCTACTCGCTGTGGCTCCTCACCGACGTGTTCGGCCTGCACCCGTTTCTCGCGGTGCCCTTGACCGGCCTGTTTGCGGCGGCGATCTCCCTTCCCACCGCCGCGTTGGTGTTCCGCCTCAAGGGAGGGTACTTCGCCATCGGCACGTGGGTCATGGCCGAGATCCTTCGGCTGATTGTGGCCAACATCCCGCAGACGGGTGGGGGATCGGGGAGGACCATCACCGCTGTGGCCCAGATGCCGGTGGACGTCCGGATGCGTGGCACCTACTGGCTCGCCTTGGCGGCGGCAGTGGGTGCCGTTCTCGTGGTGTACGCCATCCTTCGGGCGCGAGTGGGGTTGGCCCTCACCGCTATCCGCGACAACGAACCCGCGGTCGAGAGCCTCGGCGTGCACGTGTTCCGAGCGAAGCTCTCCGCATACGTGTTGGCTGCGTTCGGGTGCGCGGTCACTGGTGCCGTTGTCTACATGAACCTCCTGCGCATCCAGCCCGATTCGTCCTTCTCCATATCCTGGACGGCGACCATGATCTTCATCGTGGTGATCGGGGGAGTGGGGACGATCGAGGGCCCCATCTTGGGCGCGATCATCTACTTCACGCTACAAGAGACACTTTCGAGCTACGGGAGCTGGTATCTCATCCTCCTTGGTGTGCTCGCCGTGGTCATCACCGTGTGGTTCCCCGGCGGCCTCTGGGGCACCCTGGTGAGGCGGTGGGGCGTACACCTCTTCCCGGTCCAGCGGAGACTGCGGTTGGGGAAGGCGGACGAGCCCGAATGAGTCAGGAGACCGCGAACGGGCCGGAGGGCGTGGGTGCCAAGATGCGGGCGCTGCGGCAGGCCAAGAAGATGAGCCTCCGCGCCCTTGCCCGCAAGGTGGAGGTCACACCGAGCCTCATCAGCCAGATCGAGACGGGCAAGATCAATCCGTCCGTCTCGTCACTGTATGCGATTGCGAACGCTCTCGATGCGCCCATGGACGCCTTCTTCGGTCGTAACCTGCCCCAAGCGTCAGACGACCCCGATACCGGGTGCAGCCCCGACCTCGGTGGACCCACGACAGAAGGCATCCGCTCCAGCCGCACGGCCGATCGCCGGCCGAGTACCGCGGAAGTACTCGGAGCGGCGGCGGAGTCAGCACTCGCGGCGAAACCCGGCTCCGCGGCGGAGCCTACGGCTGCCACGGAACCTACGGCCGCGACCGGGGACCAGACGCGTCATGCGGCAGTGGTGCGCCGCGGTGGCAGGGAGAAGATCATCATCGACGGGTTCGGTGGGCTTCTCGTGTGGGAGCGCCTCACCCCCGAGCACGAACCGTTCGTGGACTTCCTCGAGATCCAGTACGAATGCGGAGCGAGTTCGGCGCAGAACCTCATGCGCCACCCCGGGCGTGAGTACGGCCTCGTGCTGGAGGGCGAACTCACCGTGAACCTGGGTTTCGAGGAGTTCACCCTGAGAGAGGGCGACACCATCGCGTACGACTCCACACAGCCACATCGGCTGACCAATCGAGGCGACACCTTGGCGCGTGCCGTTTGGATAGTGGTGACCCGGGAGCCTCCGTTCGACTCGAGGGACTGACGACTTGAGCGACTGACGCCTCGAGCGACCCACGGCAGCTCCGGGCGACCGCACCTGCCGCCCAGGACGCTCGCGCCACGAAGGGCGCTCACACACCGCGAGGGGACGCTCGCGCGGACGGTCGCGGAGCCGGTCGGTCTGAGCGATCCCTATGAATGCAACAGATCCGCCAGGTCATCGAGCCCCAGACCCTCCAGAACCTTCCGCCGTGGAAGCCCTTCGGGATCGATGTCGCGTAGCTCGTAGAACTCGCGCAGCATGAGGTCCATGTCGGGTGCTCCACCCGCAGTGGGGCCGTCGTCCAGGGCGGCCATGAGGCGGGGCGGCAGCCGGTCGTGCTCGGCGCGGGCCCCGAAGAGGTTACTGAGGCCGCGCTTCAGGTACCAGACCCGACGTCCCACCGTCATCAGCTCGTCGAGCGTGTGGTCGACCCCGGTAACGCAACTCACCATCTCAACGGCTTGAGCAGCGGATAGCGGTCGCGCGCCCAGATTGCAGAAGACGGCGCACCCGGCGAAGAACGTGCCGTAGTCCTGGGTGGCCACGTTCAGCGCGGCCTTCCCTTCGCTGCTCTGTTCCTCCAGCTCCACCGCCAGCTCCGGCACGTCTGCCACGAACATGCCGCCGGGCTCGATGGGGTACTGCAGGCTGGCGTTGTGGCAGGCGCCGCGGGGTGACACCGCATAGGCGAGCGCCAGTCCGTGGGCGCCGCGCGCGTCGTGCATGGGGGCTTCGAGGCCCTTCACCGTTGAGAGTAGCGCCGGGGCGGCGCCTCCGAGGCGCGCGGCCGCGGCCGCGCTGCCCTCAGCCAGCAGGTCGCCGACGCCTTCGCGGCGGCCGATGAGTTCGACGAGTTCCACGATCGCGGCGGCATCTCCCCACTGAGGCGCCGGTCCATGCCAGTGGTCGAGGCCGAGAAGACCCGTCTCGAAGCACTCGAGCGCGAAGGCGATGGTCGCGCCGCAGCTCATCGTGTCCATGCCGTAGCGGTTACAGAGATCGTTGGCCTTCGCGATGGAGGGTAGGTCGGTATTGAGGCAGAGTGAGCCGAAGACGCAGAGCGTCTCGTACTCAGGCCCCGCTCCCTTCACGCCCGCGTAGGGGCCCTCCTTCACCTCGACCTCGCGCTTGCAGCGCACCCCGCAGGCGTAGCATGTGGCGTTGCCGGTGAGGAGCTGCTCCTGGTAGGCGACGGAGGAGAGGTCGTCCACACCGGCCCAGAAGCCGGTGCGCCAGTTCTGGTAGGGCACGTCGCCGGTGAGCGCTCCGAGGTCGATGGAGGCGATGGTGCCGAAGGCGCGCAGTGCTTCGATCAGCATGTCTTCCGCGTAGAGGGCCTTGAGCTCTTTGCGAAGGGTCTGCAGGCGCTTGGGGAACGCTATGGGCACTGTGCCCGAGCCCCTCACGTGGATGGCTTTCAGGTTCTTGGCACCCCACACCGCGCCGAGCCCTGTGCGGCCGGCCCAGTGCCGTTTGCGCGTGCCCACTGCGGCGAAGCGCACGAGCTTCTCGCCCGCGGGGCCGATGGCGAGTACGTGCCCACGCTTGCCCTCGGGGCTGCGGAGGTCCTCGGTGAGGCGGTCGGTGACTTCGTACACGTCGGTGCCCCAGTAGGGCGTCGCGTCACGGATCTCGACAGCACCGTCCTGGATGTCGAGAAGCGCCGGCGTGGCGGCGGCGCCGGTGATCACGATGCCGTCGTATCCGGCCGACTTGAGCTCCGCGCCGAAATGGCCGCCCACGTTGGTATCTCCCCAGAAGCCGGTGAGCGGGGAGCGGGAACTCATGGTCCAACGGGCCACGGCATCCATCTTGACGCCGGTGAGCGGGCCGGTCATGATCACGACCGGGTTCTCCGGCGAGAGCGCGTCGGGCGGCGAAGCGCCTTTGGCCAGTGCTTCCCCGATCAGGTCCAGGTACAGGCGTGCTCCGACGCCACCGCCGCCAAGGTACTCGCGAGCCATGTGCGGGGCGAGGGGCGCCTCCGAATGGTGGCCGGTGGTGAGATCGATGTGGAGCACTCGCCCCGCGTAGCCGCCGCGCATGGCCTCCAGGCCTCCGCGGTCAGTCGATCACGTACTGCGCGTAGCCGTTCTCGCGCAGATAGGTGGGGTAGAGCTGATACGCCGGCTTGATCGCGGGCAGGAGCTCGAGGATCCTGGGCACCGGCCCCTTGGCCACCATCTGCTTGCGGGTGAGCGCCATCATCAAGTTCACCTTTCCGAACCAGAAGCGATGGGCGACGTCGGCGGTCATGAACATCTCTACGGTGGCTTTGGTCTCGGTATCGCCTCGACGGATCTCTACGGCGTCACCGCTGCAATCGACCACGAGGGCCACGTCGGGGTCGGTGTACTTGAAGCGGATGATGAGCTTCGAGGCCAGAAGCTTCTCCGCGATCGACGGCACCACCGTCAGGTGTTCGAAGAAGCCTCCGAGCATGGTCTCGAACTGCTCGCTCGACGTGAAAGATCCCACCCGTCCTCCCTTGCTGTCGCACTGCCTAGTAGGCGTTCCTCAGGTGGGACAGGATCTCCTCCGCCACCACCTCTCGCGGGTTGTAGAAGCTCGTACCGTCCATCACGGTGGCCTCCGCCACCGCCGCCAGGCGTTCCTCGGGCACGCCCACGTCGCGCAGGCGGGTGGCCAGGACGCCTGCCGCGTTCAAGCGGCCGGCGAGGTTCGTGATCGCCACGATCACGCGATCGGCCGGGTCCAGCTGTTCTTCATCTGCCGTCAGGCCGCGCACGAAGGGGGCAAGTCCGCCGAGGCGCTCCTCCACCACCTCCCGGTTGTACGCGAGTCCGTGGGGGAGGAGTATGGCGTTTGCCGCTCCATGGGGCACATGGCAGAGTCCGCCCACGGCGTGCGCCATCCCATGTACGCACCCTACCATGGCGTGCGAGAAGGCGATGCCGGCCATCGCGGCGGCGGTGAGCAGGGCGCCGCGGGCCTCCAGGTCGGAGCCGTCGGCGACGGCCGCCTCCAGGTGCGCGAAGATCAGGCGCACCGCTCCGGCGGCTAGAGCCTCGCTCATGGGCGACCACTGCGGGCTCACGTACGACTCCACCGCGTGGGTGAGGGCGTCCATGGCGGTGGAGGCCGTCAGCCGCGGTGGCAGGGAGACCGTGAGTTCGGGATCGAGCACGGCCAGTGTGGGCAGAAGGAACTTGTCGGAGAAGCTCAGCTTCACGGAGCCTGCCTCGTCGAGGATCACCGCCGCCTGGGTGACCTCGCTGCCGGTGCCGGCCGTCGTGGGGATGGCGACCAAAGGCTTGAGCGGCCGGGTGAGGGTGCCGGCTCCGGAGTAGTCGTCGACGAGGTCGCCTCCTTCGCTGAGGAGGATGTCGGCGCACTTGGCCGTGTCGATGACGCTGCCCCCGCCCAGGGCCACGAGGCCCTCCGCGGCGGCTGCCACGGCCGCTTCGGCACAGGCACGCACCGCCCCCACCTCCGAGTTCTCGGGCACGTCGAGGAAGGAACCCACTACCTCCACGCCCGCGTCTTCCAGCGAGGTGGCGACTCGAGCGGGGAGACCGAGCTTCTCAAGGCCGCGGTCCGACACGAGCAGATATCGGCGGGCGCCCACTTGGGCGAGCTCCGCTTGCAGGTCGGTCACGAGGCCGGGCCCGTACACCACCTTGGTGGGACTATGGAACTCGAAGAAGAGTGGAAGCATGGACCTTGATCCTTCCCGTGTGCGATCGCCGGGTCCTCATCCACCGGCGGTCTGGTCTCTATTCCGTGGCAGTCCGTTCTTTGATTCGCGGCGCGTCAGCCCAGCGCCACGTCGAGCATCATCATGATGGTGAACCCACTCATGGCTCCCATGGTCGCGAGGTCGGTGTTGCCGCCACGCTGGGACTCGGGGATGAGTTCCTCCACCACGACGAAGATCATGGCTCCGGCGGCGAAGGCGAGGGCGTAGGGTAGGAGCGGCTGAGCCACGATCACGGCCAGCGCGCCGATCACTCCCGCGACGGGCTCCACCGCCCCGCTCGCCTGACCGAAGCCGAAGGCCTTGACACGCGACATGCCCTCGCGCCGCAGCGGCATCGACACGGCGGTGCCTTCCGGGAGGTTCTGGATGCCGATGCCCAGGGCGAGCGCCGCGGCCGCGGCCAGGGTGGCCTCTGGATACCCGGCCGCAGCCGCTCCGAATGCCACGCCTACCGCCAGCCCTTCAGGGATGTTGTGTAACGTGATCGCCGAGACGAGCAGCACGCTGCGATGCCAGGAGGTCTTGATCCCTTCCGCCTCCTCGGTGGGGAAGCCAAGGTGCACGTGTGGCAGCACCTTGTCGACTCCCCACAGGAAGAGTCCGCCGGCCATGAAGCCCACGACCGCGGGGAACCACACCGGCACGGACTTCCCCTCGGAGAGGGCGATCGCAGGCGCCAAGAGCGACCAATAGCTGGCGGCGATCATCACGCCCGCGGCGAAGCCGAGCATGGCGTCAAGGGTCCGCTTCCTGATATCGCGGGCCAAGAACACCAGTGCGGCTCCGAGGGCGGTCATACCCCACGTGAAGAGGGTGGCCAGCAGGGCTTGGAGCACCGGGTGGAGATCCTTCAGCATATCGACCACGCGTGGCGCCCTCCTTGCGTCGCTGCTTCCTCCGGCTGCTGCTACAGAGTAGTACGCACTTGCCCGCGGAGCCAAACCCATCTGATGCGTATCGACTGGGAGCCAGGGCGCTGGGGGCCGGCAGACTTGAGGCCGGCGCGCTGGGGGCCGGCAGACTTGAGGCCGGCGCGCTGGGGCCGATGGCCTGGAGGCCGGTGCTGCGGGCGGCGGGCTGCGTTGCCGCTCAGGGCATCGCGGTGTAGGCTGTTCCACCTGAACGAGACGCATCGTCGAGGCGTGAGGCTGCGCGCACGGAGGACGAGATCACGCATGGCTGAGAACAAGGAGATTCTGGAGCTGTCCGCCCGGGTGTGTGCGGCCGCCCTCGCCGGCGGCTTCGCCGGGTGTGGCGCGGCTCCAAGAAGCTCGTTCGCGGGCGTGCCGGAGAGAGTCGATCCCGAGCGGGTGCTTGCCGGGTACAGCGCCGTGCTGGTGTTGGCCGCCCCCCCCGATCTGGTCACCTCTTCCGGCCCGTACGGTCCCGCGCTTCTTGACGTCGGCCTGTCGGAGGCCTTGACGTCGGTGCGCGCGCTGCTGGACGCGGCCGGCTACCAAGCCCGGCCGGTGGTGAGCGGCGCCGTGTCGCTGCCTTGTGCCGCGGCCGCCGCGGGGCTCGGTGAAGTGAGCCCGGTGGGGGCCCTGGTCGCCTCGGGCTACGGGCTCTCCCTCACCCTCGTGGGCATGGTGACCGACGCGCCACTGGCCCCGGTCGCCGGGTTGGCCGGTGAGTCGCCTGCGTCGGCCGGTGAGTCGCCTGCGTCGGCCGGTTCGGGTTCGGTGGGGTCGGTGGTGGGGCCGGTGGGCGTGTGTCGCGACTGCGGCCGCTGTACGCAGGATTGCCCGGCTATGCTGCCGGGCTCGTTCGATCTCGCCTGGTGCACGGGGTGCGGCGTCTGCCTGTCGGTGTGTCCGCTCGGTCTCGAGTAACGCTGAACCCCTGGGGCGCTCGAGGGGGTCGTGCCCCCGCCCATCTCGACCCGCCCATGTGGGCCGCAGCGTCAGGCGTGGGTCTCGTTAGGATCGAGCGGTGATGAAGCGCGCCACGGCCTCCACTACGCCGGCGTAGACCATGTCCTGCCCGTCCTCCGATGAGTGGGAGACCTCGAGAGAGTGGCCGCCGCCCTCGACCACATAGAGCCGACCGGGCACCGGCATGCGCTCCAACGCGGGACGCAACACCGTGAGGTCGCAGAAGGGGTCTTTCGTCCCCTCGAGGAAGAGACTGGGAACGTCGAGACGCAGTAGCAGGTCCAACTTGGCCTCCGCCGCCCTCCCAGGTGCGTGTAGGGGGTAGCCCAGGAACACAAGCCCTTCTGAGAGGAGGCCGTCACCCTCGTGATGACGTGAGGCCATCCCCGCCGCCACTCGTGCCCCCAAGGACTTTCCGCCAAGGAACAGTGGACCCGGTGGGCACACCTCGTCGTCGGTGAGCGCGTCGTGCGCCCGCCGGTATACGGCCTCCAGGCGGTCGAGGCGGTCGGGTGAGTCGGCCCCGCGTTCGGAGTACGCGAAGTTGAAGCGAAGGACGGTCGCGACTCCGGCCTCCGCCAACCCTCTGGCCACCGCCGTGAGCAGAGGGTGGTCCAGATCGTTCTTCGCCCCATGCGCGAGCACCAGCCCGGGGGTCACGCCCCGCACGCACCCTTCCGGCCGGTTGACAACCCCGGTGACCTGCTCAGCGCCGTCGATCCCGATACGGATACGCCTCTCGATCATGATGCACCTCCTTCAAGCGTCCGCCGGCTTCAAGCGTCCGCCGGCTTCAAGCCTGGGCGGACTTCACGCCTGGGCGGACACGTCCTGCGAGATACGAGGGCGGGGCGGACCGTGCGCTTGACCCGAGGCGGTCCTTCAGTTCGCGCTGCTCCTGGGACGCAGTGACCAGGCCGCGCCGAGTGCGAGGATCATCATCGCCCAGAAGCCCCAGTTCCACTTGATCAAGAGCCAGAGCACGAACCCTTCGATGCCGATGGCTTCGGCGAGAGCGAGGCCGACTATGAAGGCCGTGTCGTTCGTGTGGGGATCGGCCCTGCGCGCGACCCCGCGGCCGACGAAGAACACGATCAGACCCAGAGCTACGAACGCGCCTATGAGGGAATCGGAGTACGTGGTCTGCGCTTCGTAGCCCGTGTACGAGAGGATGGCCGCCAGGATCGGGTACATGATCACAGGCACGATCCCGATCGCTACCCAGAGGATCATGCGGAAGCGCGGCGTGATGGGTGGACGTTCGGGCTTCCTCTTCTCCAAGATCATCCTCCGTGAGGTCGGTCGGCTGCGCCGCGGTGCGGGCCGGATCTGTGGCGGGACGCGCTCCCCGGCGTTCCCTCGTGTAGGATGGTAACCTCTTGCGGTAGAAAAGAGAACCACGGTCGACGACGCGGAGAGAGGTATCGTGGAACGCATCATCGGTAACCTCGACAAGGTGAAGCTCAAGCTCGACGAGGCGTTCTTCTACCTCGACGAGATCGAGGAGATCCTGCAAGAGGACTCGATCGACCAGGAAGCCGGCGAGAAAGTCGGGCAGGCCGGCGAACGGCTCGCGCACGAACTCTCGGCGCTGAGTGGCAAGGTCGTCGAACTCCAAGACATCCTGCGGGCCCTCGAGGAGCGCGAGGGAACGCCGGGGTCGGCCGGGGCCTCGCCCGTCGAATGAACGGGGGCGCGAAGCCCCCCGTCCTCGTCAGTGCCTGCTTGCTGGGTCTCCCTGTGCGGTTCGACGGCGGCTGCCGCCGCATCGACACGGTACTCGGCCTTGCCGACTCGCATACGGTGATCCCTGTCTGCCCCGAGCAGTTGGGTGGGCTGTCGACACCGCGCCCTCCCGCCGAGATACAGGGTCGTGACATTGCGGGCGGTGGTGACGACGCGGGCGGTAGGGCGCCCTCGGCCGGCGTGGTGGTCACGACGGAAGACGGGCGCGATGTGACGGCCGAGTTGGAGCGCGGGGCGCGGGCGGTGGCCGACATCGCGAGGCTCGTGGGCGCCAGAGTGGCGGTGCTGAAAGCCCGCAGCCCGTCGTGCGGCTGCGGTGAGACCTACGACGGCACGTTCACCGGCACGCTTCGGCCTGGTTCGGGCGTGACCGCTGCTCTCCTCGAGCGGGAGGGCGTACGGGTGTTGACCGAGAACGATGTTCCTGCCGCCGGTCTGTCGATCTCGACGGGTT
Source organism: Actinomycetota bacterium (assembly GCA_018830645.1). Classification (GTDB taxonomy): domain Bacteria; phylum Actinomycetota; class Thermoleophilia; order RBG-16-64-13; family RBG-16-64-13; genus JAHJSA01. The sequence goes on along the minus strand of JAHJSA010000023.1, from coordinate 135,055 downwards.
CCGACGGGGCAGCGGCGCAAGGAGATACCTGAACATGGCACGAGGCAAGGCGGTAGCACTTCTCTCCGGCGGGCTCGACAGCAGACTGGCCGTGAAGATGATGGTCGACCAGGACATCGAGGTCACGGCGATCAACTTCGTCACACCCTTCTGCACTTGCACCTCGCAGGGGTGCCGTTCAGAGGCCCGCTCGGCCGCCGCGCTGCTCGGGGTCCCTTTGAAGGTAGTGAACAACTCCCACGCGTTGCTCGAGGCCGTGCGCAGGCCGAAGTACGGCCACGGGCGCGGTCTGAACCCTTGTCTTGACTGCCGCATCCTCAGCTTTCGCAAGGCGGCACAGCACATGGAAGAGATCGGCGCGACGTTCATCGTCACCGGCGAGGTGGTGGGGCAGCGCCCCATGTCGCAGCGTCGAAACGCTATGGACATCATCGAGGCGGAGTCCGGTCTGACAGGGAAGGTGTTGCGACCGCTCTCCGCCCAGCACTTCCCTCCCACAGAGCCTGAGATCCAAGGCATCGTCGATCGCGAGAAACTGCTTTCGCTCAGTGGTCGCGGACGCAAGGAGCAGATGGCCATGGCGCGCGACATGGGCATCAACGACTATCCGTGCCCCGCCGGCGGCTGCCTGCTCACGGATCCAGGTTTCGCCTCGCGCCTGTCGGAGTTGCTTGAGGAGTTTCCCGACGTCACCATGCCCCAGGTCACCTTGCTCAAGGCGGGCAGACACTTCCGCTCGTCTACCGGGCAGTGGGTGATCGTGCCGCGCGACGACTTGGAGAACCGGCGACTGCTGAACCTGAGCCACGCCCTGGTCGCGGTGGTGGAGGCCGTGGACGCGGTCGGCCCCGTGGCGGGCGTCATGGCGCTCGGAGAGGTCGACGACACGACATTGGGTGAGGCCGCGGCGCTTGTGGCTCGCTACGGTCAGTCCCGTGAAAGCGACCGGGTACTCGTGCGCGCATGGGCGCCCGACGGTTCGTGGGAGCGGCACTTCGAAGCGGCCCCGGCCCACGGGGCGCGGCTTGCCGAGGAGTTGCTCAAGAAGGTGGGGATAGGGTCGTAGTCCCGTGCCGGCGCCGATCGCCTGCCGGTGCGCTCGGCGGCCGACCGTGCGCGGAGCGAGCGTAGGTCAGAGTTCCATCCGGCGGAGACGCAGGTATGTGCCCGCGACCAATGCGACGCACAACCCCAGGTTCAGCGCCGCACTGATCAGGGGTTCGCTTCCCAGAGCCTCAGCAGGCGAGCCGGCTGCTCCGATCGTCGCAGTGCCGCCCGCCACGGCGCCGTACGGCCCGTAGTCGCCGAGCGGTCCCCAGAGGAGGCCGAGAGCGGGCAGCACGAACAGCGGTATCACGCTGAGTCCACCGGCCGCCGCTGGGTGGACGAAGAGGGACGAAAGGAACACCGTCCACGAGAATACCAGCAGCACGTAGCTCGCGTAGAGCAGCGTCACTCGCGCCACCGCGCCGACGTCGATAGGGGCGAACAGCAGGAACGTATAGGCCAGGGCGACCGCACTCCCGACGAAGAGCGAGGCCATCACGTAGACTCCGTTCACCGCCCAGCGAGTGACCACGTATTCAAGTCGGGAGACGGGCTTCACGAACAGACTGGCAAGCATCCCGTTCCGTCGCTCCCCCGCCACGAAGCCCATGAACACGAGTATCACCGCCAGCAGGCCCATCTGACGCACCATCTCCAGGTAGCTCGCGAAAGCGTCCGCCGGCCCGAATTCGGGAAGGGTCATGTCGATCCCCTCGGTCTGGGCGTTCTCCAGCAGGATGGGGAGCAGACGGATGAGCGCCGGCCCGGTGATGCCCAGGATCACGAAGACCACGGGAAGGATCGCGAGGCGGGCGGTCTTGATGAGTTCGCGGAGTTCCTTGTGGAGAAGTGCTCTCATCCTACGGCCTTCTCCCCGTCCCTCGCGGCGCGTCCAGCTCGGCGCGCCGGCGCGTGGCGTACTCATCTTCGTCGCCGATCAACTGCAGGAACACGTCCTCCAGAGTAGGCGTGACGGCGCGGAAGCCCTGAAGCGGAGCGGCGGATTCCGCGAGCAAGGAAGGCATGCGCGACTCCACGGCCGCCGGGTCCTCCACCACGAGCCTCAGTCCGCTCCCCTCCTCGAGCACCTCGACGCACCAGGATTCGGCCGCGAGTGCCCGTGACACGCGTGACCGCTCGTCGGAGCCTCTGATGTCCAGGCGATACGCCGGCCGGGTGAACCGACCAAGCAATCTCGGGAGTGGGCCCTGGGTCAGGAGCCTGCCCCGCCGGATCACGCCCACCCATCCCGCGACCCGTTGCACATCGTCGAGCACATGGGATGACATGATGATGGTGGCCTGCCCGCGGAGCGAGGCGATGAGATCCAGGATCTCCTTGCGACCGATGGGGTCGAGCGCGGAGGCGGGCTCGTCGAGTAGCAGCACCTCCGGGTCGCCGACGAGGGCCTGGGCGATGCCGAGCCGCTGTCGCATCCCGCGAGAGAAACCTCTGATCTTGTCGTCTGAGCGATCGGCGAGACCCACCGCCTCCAGGAGTCCTTCGGCTCTCACTTCCGCCACTCGGGCTTCGAAGCCGAACAAGCGCCCCACGAAGACGAGTGACTCTCGAGCGCGCATCCATGGATAGAAGCGCGGCTCTTCTTCGAGGAAGCCCACTCGGCGACGAAGATCGAGACTCGACGTACCGGGGCGGACCTCTTCTCCGGCCACGATGGCCTTGCCCGCGGTGGGGGAGATGAGGCCGGCCAGGATCTTCAGAGTCGTGGTCTTGCCGGCGCCGTTGGGGCCGAGAAAGCCGTAGATCTCGCCCTTGGGAACCTGGAGGTTCAGGTCGTCGACGGCGCGGGTGCGCCGGAAGTCTCGCGTGAGTCCGTGAGATTCGATGGCCGCCGGTGTCGCCTCCTGGCCGTCCATACGCTAGGAGTACGGCGGTGGGTCGTTCGCGACGTCGGCGATGCTGGGCTCCTCGCGACCCCAGATCAGGTATGCGATAGGGCCGAGAGTGGCTACGTCTCTGCTCAAGTGCTGCCCCTCCTTCCGACTGTCTTCGGGGTGTCGGCAGTGCATCGTGAGAGTTCCACCGGCGCGCTACGTTCTACTGCCGCACCTCGCCTACTATACTTGGTAGGAACCTTCCGGATGTGAGCGGAGGGTCGCCACCTCGAAGGGAGTATTCCGTGGATCGTTCCATAACGTATTTCGAGCACCGCGGCACGGGCAACACGGCGCGCGTGCTGGAACTCGTCCGCACGCGGGCGGCCGAACTGCGCATACCCCGCGTGGTCGTCCCGTCCACCGGTGGGCCGACGGGGTCTGTGGCCGTTGCCGCTCTTCCGGGCGTCGAGGTGATCGTGGTCACCCACTCGGCGGGCTATAGCGGCCCCGATAGGCATGAGATGCCCCCAGCGGTCCGCGCGGAGCTCGAAGCCCAGGGCGCGCGCGTGCTCACGACCACACACGCCTTCGGGGGCGTGGGTCGATCGGTGCGCAAGAAGTTCGAGACGTGGCAGGTGGAGGAGCTGATCGCACAGACACTCAAGGTCTTCGGGCAAGGGACGAAGGTCGCGATCGAGGTGTCGCTCATGGCGGCCGACGCCGGCCTTGTCTCCACTCACGACGAACTCATCGCCTGCGGCGGCACCGGGCACGGGCTCGACACCGCACTCGTGCTCAAGCCGACCCACGCTCAGACCTTTTTCGACATCCAGGTGCTCGAGATCATCTGCAAGCCCCGCACCCCGTAGAGCGGCATTCAGCGCTCGAGTGAGTCGAGGAGTCGACGCCGGAACACGTCGAGAGCCGCGTAGGCTGCCCTCTCGCGTATCTCTTCCCTCGACCTGAAGAGATTGAAGCGGCGCACCTGCACGTCGGAGCCGATGGCTGTGGCCACATACACGAGACCCACGGGCTTGTCGGGTGTGCCGCCCCCCGGGCCGGCGATGCCGGTTGTGGCGATGACACAGTCGGCCTGCAGCCGTTCACGCGCCCCCAGGGCCATGGCCGCGGCCGTCTGTTCGCTCACTGCGCCGTGTGTGTGCAGGATCTCCGGCGAGACGCCGAGCAGGGTGCCCTTCAGCCGGTTGGAGTATGCGACGACACCCCCTACGAAGTAGTCGCTGCTCCCGGCGTGATCGGTCAGCCGCTTGGCCAGAAGCCCGCCCGTGCACGACTCGGCCGTCGCGATGGTCATGTTGCGATCGCGCAGCAACATGCCCACGATGCCGGAGAGCGTGTCGTCTTCCGAGCCGTAGATCTTGGTGCCGAGGATGTCTCGAACCAGCTCCTCCAGCTCCGCCAAGCGTGCCCGGGAGCGGTCATCGGGCTGGGCGCTGAACGTCAGCGTGATGCCGTCGAGAGAGGCCTGGGTGCCGATCTCGACTCCGGCGCCTCTCCACGGGATGTCTCGCAGCACGTCGGCAAGCATGGACTCGCCGATGCCGTGAAGGCGGAGTCGTCGCACCGAAGGCACGGCCTCCTCGATGCCGAAGCGGTCGACGAGGGTCGGGCGGAGTGTATCCGTCCACATCTGCTCGAGTTCCCTCGGCACCCCGGGCAGGGCTGCGACGAATACGCCCCCTTCGTCCAGCCAGAAGCCGGGCGCCGTTCCCACCAAGGGGATCACGGTGGCGCCGTGCGGGATCAAGGCCTGCTTCCTGTTGCTCATGCCCATGGCGATATCGAGCTTGCGGAACCGTTCGGCGATCAGGGCGAGCAGGTCGTCGCGCATGTCGAGCGGGCGCTTGAGAGCTTCGGCGACGCCTTCCCTCGTGAGGTCGTCCTCGGTGGGTCCGAGACCGCCCGAGAGGATGATCACATCAGGGCTCCTCAGGAGGGCACCGACGAGTGCGTGTGCAATCGCCTTGCGGTCATCGGTGACGGAGACGGCGTGGGTCGTGAATAGGCCGAGTTCGAGCAGTCGGCCGCCGAGAAACGCCTGGTTCGTGTTGACGGTGTCGCCCCGGAGGAGCTCGTCGCCGGTAAATATGAGTTCGGCTGTGCCCCGCACGCTACCTTCCCATCCCGCATGACCGGCTGTATCATACCTTTTTGGTCACGGCAGTCGACGGCGGGAGGTCGAAGATGCCCCTCGAGCAGCTCAAGCGGTTCCGGAAAGTCGTGAAGCTGAAGGACGGTACGCTCGTGGTGCTCCGGCCTCTCGGCGAGGGCGATGGGCAGCGCCTGGTCGACATGTTCGCCAGCATCCCAGAGACCGATCGCAGACTGCTCAAGCACGACGTCACCGACGCCACACTGATCGCTTCCTGGGCGAACCACATACGGTTCGAGGTGGTCTTCCCGTTGGTGGCGCAGATCGACGACGAGATCGTGGCCGACGCCACGCTTCACAAGAACCCGGGCACCAGTCTGCGTCACGTGGCCGAGGTGAGAGTGGCCATCGGGGCGAGGGCCAGGGGTCGGGGTCTCGGTCGGATCATGCTCGAGGAACTCGTCGCCCTCGCCGACAAGGTGGACATCGAGCAGCTGCGCGCCGAGGTTCCCGTGGGTTCGGCCGTCGCCCAGCGTGCCTTCGAGAAGGTGGGGTTCAAGCAAGAAGCGGTGTTCAAGGACTATTTCAAGACGGCCGATGATCAATACCATGATGTGGCTGTTATGTTCTTGGTGTTGAGGGATCGCTGGGAGGAGTTCTGATTCGGGCATGGGTGCTCTTGATATGGGCTTGGTGCCGGTGAGAACAGACGGCATCGTGGGAGAGGGCGAAGACGACGCCGACGACCGGCGAGAAGCAGAGGGTGAGAAGAAGCGGCGCTTCAGCCCCGCGCACGCCATAGTCAATGTCGTCCTGCTCGTTGTGGCCCTTGTCTTCGCGTGGGTCGTGTGGCAGGAAGTCTTCTCGCCGATGCCTTCCGCGGAGATGTTGGAGACGGGGCTCGCGGGCTCCACCCATCTCGAAGCCCTTAGGGAAGTCCGGGTCGACGGCAAGGATGTGGTACTCACCTACGACCTCACAGACCAGCCGTACTTCGACGAACAGCAGCGCTACGCCGGCGAGTTCGAGGAGACCGCCCTGACGGTGCTCGATGAGTTCCGCCGAGTCCAACGGGTTCGTATCAGCATCCTGCAGGGGCCAGAGAAGTATGAGGGTCTCTCCGTCACCGATGGGTTCGGTGTGATCCTCGAGTGGTTCTAGCCGGGGTGGCCGGCGACATCGTAACCGGGGTGGCCGGCGACATCGGCGAAGTGGTCTTCGACGCCCATGGCCTGGCTCCGTGCGTGGTTCAGGACTGGAACACCGGCGAGGTGCTCATGCTCGCATACATGAATCGCGAGGCCCTCGACAAGACCATCCAGACGGGCTACACGTGGTTCTGGAGCCGCTCTCGAGGATGCCTGTGGAATAAAGGCGAGACGTCTGGGCACGTTCAGCAGGTGCGTGGGCTGCGATACGACTGTGACGGAGATACGCTGCTCGCGCTCGTCGATCAAACCGGACCGGCCTGCCACACGGGAACGCGCACGTGTTTCGACGAACGGTCGCTCTGCGGGCCGGGGGACACCGGGCCCCTCTTCCTCACCCTGACGGATCTCTACCGTACGATCGTCGAACGGAGGCAGTCCGCGCCGGAGGGTTCATACACCGCCCGCCTCTTCGCGGGCGGGGTGTCGGCGATCGGAGCGAAGGTCGAGGAGGAGGCCGCCGAAGTGGTCGAGGCCGCCGCAGCCGGCGACGTGCCGCACGCCGTGTACGAGGCCGGCGACGTCCTGTACCATCTCCTCGTGCTGCTCGCTGAACTCGAAGTACCCCTCGAAGAGGTTTGGACCGAACTCGAGCGCCGCAAGGGGTAGCCCATGCCCGACCCCACGATCGCAGCTGTTCCGGTGACCGCCGGACGAGTCTCGGCACGTATCCTCGTGCTCGACAACTACGACTCCTTCACCTACAACCTCGTGCAGTATCTCGGCGAGATATCCGTGGGTGAGATCGCGGTGTTCCGCAACGACAAGATCGACGTGCTCGGCATCCGTGCGTGGCGCCCGAGCCACCTCGTGATCTCGCCGGGGCCCTGTACGCCCAATGAGGCCGGTGTGAGCCTCGCAGTGATCCGCGATCTCTCGGGCGTGTACCCGATCCTCGGGGTGTGCCTGGGGCACCAAGCCATTGGCCAGGCCTTCGGCGGGCTGGTGACCCGCGGTGAGTACCCTGTGCACGGGAAGACCTCGGAGATCCATCACGATGGGCGCACCATCTTCCATGGAGTGCCAGACCCCTTCATCGCAACTCGGTATCACTCACTCGTTGTGCGCGACCTGCCCGCCGTGTTAGAGCTCAGCGCGTGGACGGACGACGGAGTGATCATGGGCGTTCGACACCGCGAGTTCGCCGTCGAGGGCGTGCAGTTTCACCCGGAGAGCATCCTGACCGAACCTGGCAAGCAGATATTGGGCAACTTCCTGAGCACCCGCTCCCCTCTTCGAACGGGCGAAGAATAGGTCCGGCGATCCAGGCGGGCGCCGCCCAACCGATTGATTCGCCCGTCGGGCGGGAACGAGAAGAGCAGAGTGGCCGGCGGGGCGTGTGGAGCCCGTCGAGGTTCGGACAGGTCTCCATCCTGGAGGAGGTGCTGGGCGATGATCAAGTCGATCCTGGTCGCGGTGGACGCATCGGCGCCGGCTGCCGCGGGGCGGGAGCACGCCGTGCAGCTGGCCGGTCTCTACGGGGCGCGAGTCGTGGGCCTGTACGTGCTCGACGTGCGTCTCTTGGAGATGCCCCCCTATCTCGAGTACTCCTACGAGGGCATCCCGCTCATCCCCATGCCAACGGAGATCTTGGAGGGTTTTCGGGAGAAGGGCGAGCGGGTGCTCGAGGAGTTCCGACGCAGCGTAGAAGGCCGGGGAGTCAAGGTCGAATGCCGTCTCGAAGAGGGCGTACCGGCGGAGGCGATCGCCGACCTGGGCGCCACCCACGACCTTGTCGTCTTGGGCAAGCGGGGGGAACACGCGAAGTGGGGCAAGGATCTGCTCGGCTCCACCACCGAGGCCGTGATACGCCGGTCGGTGTCGCCGGTGCTGCTCGCCGAGCAGGAGGCTGGTTCGTTCGAGCGCATGTTGCTTCTATTCGACGGAAGTCCCGCGGGGACACACGCGCTCAAGCTAGCGGCGGATCTCGCCTCACATGTGAAGTCGTCTCTTCAGGTTCTCACCGTCGGGGAGGATGAGCGGCAAGCGGCGGAGATCCAAGGGGGCGCTCGCTCGTATCTCTCAGCGTTCGAGCTGGACCCCCGGTTCGTGCTGGCTCAAGGGGAGCCCGTGATGGCCGCGCTGGGGCATCTGGAGGAAGAGCCCGCGGATCTGGTGGTGATGGGTATGCAGGGGCACTCGCTCCTTCGCCGCCTGATACTGGGCAGCACGACAGAACAACTCATGAGGGAGATGCCCATGCCCGTGTTGCTCACGCCGTAGCGTGAGAGGGGCGGGTCAGTCGAGGATGCCTTCCGCCTGCAACCGTTCAGTGAGGGCCTGAGGTCTCACGCCGTACAGCGACGAGAGGTAGGTCAGATCGTCCTTGCGGATGGTCAGGATCTCCAGCGCCGGATCGTTCCTTAGATTCCTGAGGAACTGCAGGTAGTTCTCCAAGGGGCGGCGCTCGATCTCAGACAGGCGGTCGAGATGCTCCACGCGGATGCGCAGAGGCCGGTTCCGGCCGAGGTGACCCTGGAACTCGCCTTCATCGTCGAGCTCGAGGAGCGAGGTGGGGGAGAGGCCGTAGATGTCGGAAAGCTCGAGCAGGCGCTCGAGGCTCACGCTACGTTTTCCCCGCTCGTATGCACTGAGCGTGGAGACGACGAACGAGCCACCCGATCGGTCGCAGACGTCCTGGAGACTCATGCCTCGATCCTGACGCAGCCTCCGAAGCTTCTCGCCCACCAGCTCGGCGTAGCGGCGCTCTCGGACTTCCTTCGTTTCCTGAAGTTCATCGTTTTCACGCATATGACCAAAATAGCAGGGTCACGAAGCAAATGCCAGTCTCAGACGACTGGTAGAGTCCAATCGATGTTGGATATGATGTGGGTGTTTCGGTTGCGTAGACCTGCGTCCGTGAGGAATCAGGGACGTACCGGCGCGCGATAAGGACGTTTTCGCTCCGGGTGTCTGGGTAAAGAAAAGCAGGCAATGGGCCGATAGCGGAATGAGAAGTAGGCCATGAGCCGATAGCGGATAGCAGTGCGGTTGGGGCACGGGAGAGCCGCTCGGGAGATGACGTGATGCCGCGGTACTTGGAAGTCATAGACTCTACTCGGAGTCAGACCGAGCGAGATACGCGAGATACGGTTCTCGAGATCTCTGTCACCCGCACCCGCGGCGCTTCCTTTGCCGAGTGGGTGCTCTCGAAGAGTATGGTCGCCCTGGCCGACGGTTTGACCGTCGGCCTTGTTGCGTCGGCGGTAGGAGTGTGGCAATGGTCGTCGGTGGCGGCGTGGTCGGGGGTGATCGTGATCGCGGTGATCGCGATCGCGGTGTTCGGCATGCTCTGGCAGCTCCGCCTGTGGACCGTGGGGGTGCAGCTCTCGACCCTCGATGAGATGCCCAAGCTCCTCGTGGCCTCTCTGGCGCCCCCCGTCGTGGGCTTCTTTCTCGCTTCCTTGTTCGGTCTTGCCGTTGACGTATGGGTCTTCGCGGCGCTCGCCGTTGCCATGTCGGCCGGAGTCGTCTTGGAACGATCCATGTTGAGGACGGCTCAGCGCACCTTGCGCCGCCGCGGTCACGGCCTGAGCACCACCCTGGTCGTGGGCGCCGGTCACATCGGTTCTTTGATCGCGCGGCGTCTCAAGCTGCATCCCGAGCTGGGACTCCTGCCCATCGGTTTCATCGATAAGGACCCGCTCACCGACGTAGGGGAGCGGCAGGGCCTGCCCGTGCTCGGCAACAGCCGCGATCTTGCCCGATTGATCTATGAGTTCGATGTGAAGATGGTCGTGGTGGCGTTCTCCACGGCCCCGCACGAGGTGCTACTCCGCATCGTCACCACCTGCCAGGAGAAGGGCGTGGCACTCGCGGTGGTCCCCCGCCTGTTCGAGACCATCGCGAAGCCGAGTCCGTTCGAGCGTTTGCGCGGCATACCCGTGATCGGGATAAAGCCCATCCGGCTTTCGGGGGGTCTGTGGTGGACCAAGCGCTTCGTTGATGTGGTTTGCTCGGCGCTGCTGCTGGTATTCGCGTCGCCGGTGCTGTTGGCTGCCGCTGTGATGGTGAAGTTCGATTCAGCCGGACCGGTGTTCTACCGCCAGGAGCGCTTCGGGCGCGACGGGAAGCACTTCCAGATGATCAAGTTCCGCTCTCTTACCGTGGACGCTGAAGCTCAGGAGGGTGGCGCCATGTGGTCGGACGCCGTGGAAGGGACCACGGGGGGCAGCTACATCACCAGAGTCGGCAAGATCCTGCGAAAGAGCAGCCTCGACGAACTGCCGCAGTTGCTCAACGTACTCAAAGGGGAGATGAGTCTCGTTGGCCCTCGTCCGGAACGGCCGTTCTTTGTGAACCGTTTCGTGCATGATATCTATCGCTATGGCGACCGCATGCGCGTGAAGGCCGGCATGACAGGCTGGGCGCAGGTGCATGACCTCAAGGGCAACCAAGGGTCGTTGGCCGAGCGGGTCGAATACGACAACTACTACATCGAGAACTGGTCTCCCTGGCTTGACTTGAGGATCGTCTTGCTGACGTTCCAGCAGGTGTATCGCGACCTACGGGGCGTGGCGGCGGAGTGATCCTGCGAGTGCCCGGGAGCGCAGGCTCCCGAACGGAGGCTGGATGCTGAGTGTCCGAGACCTGATCCGGATCGTCTGGCGCCACAAGTTCCTTGTGCTGTTCTTGACTACCTTGGCGATCGCCGCCGCCGCGTACTTCGTCTTCACCACCCCTCCCACGTACGAGGCCGAGGCGCTCGTGCGGGTAGACAGGAGTTCAACTGATATCGGGGAGGCCCTGGCGGCGCTCTCGGTCTCGCAGCGGTTGGCACAGACCTACGCGCGCATCGTGACCACCCGGGCGTTGGCCGCCCGCGTTGCCGAGCGGATGGGCGGGCCCTACTCGCCGGAGTCGGTGCTTGCCGTCCTCTCTGCCCAGCAGGTGGAGAGCCTCGATCTGCTCAGGATCCGGGCCAAGAGTGGCGACCCCGCGGAGGCGGCGCGGCTCTCGAACGCCACGGCCACGATCCTGCAGGAGTATGTGGACGAGGTGAGTCGCGGTCTCCAGGTGGAGCGCCTCCTCATCGTCGATCCGGCGGTGCCGCCGACGACGCCCGCCGGACCGGGGCCGATCGTCGTGCTGCTGGCCGCCCTCACCGGTGGGTTGCTCCTTGGGGTGGGGTTCGTTCTGGTGATCGACTTCTTCCAGGACCACATCGTCGACAACGACGAACTGGAGGCCATGACCGGTCTCCCCATCCTCGGGGTGATCCCCGTCATGCAAGCTGGACCGGAAGGAACGCGATGAAGGCTTCTTCGCGACTGATCCTCGCGCCGCCGAACTCATCCGCCGCGGAGTCGTACATGGCGCTGCGCACCAACATCGCCTTCGCCGGCAAGGGCGGGCCGGTGCGCACCATCCTGATCACCGGGCCCACGGAGGGCTGCGGCAAGAGCACCGTCGCCGTGAACCTGGCCCATTTCTCCGCTGTGGGGGGGAAGAGGGTGGCACTCATTGACGGCGACATGCGCAAGCAGGCTATCACGCGCCACTTCAAGTTGGGCAGGTACGCGGGACTCAGCACGTTGCTGGTGTCGCCCGAGCGGGCGCCCGCGAAGCCGCTCCTCGAGACGGCCACGAGCGGCCTCATGGTGTTGCCCAGCGGGCCCACGCCCCCGTCCAGCGCCGATCTTCTCGCCTCGTCCCGTATGAACGACGTGATCTCGGCGTTGGGCGAGACATTCGCCCTCACCATCATCGATTCACCCCCCGTGCTCGCCGTGGCCGATGCATCGATCCTGGCCACCATGGTCGACGGCATCATCGTGGTCGCCAACTTGAAGCAGACCAAGCGCAGAGAGCTCAGGCGGACCGTTGACGCGCTACGGAAGGTCCAGGGCAAGTTGCTGGGCATCGTGGTCAACAAGGCGACCGGTCCCTCGGCATACTTCCAGTACGCGAGCTACGGCCGCACCTCTTAGCGGCTTGGCGTCTACCGGGTGCGGTTGTCTCCGAGCAGCACATGTTCCCAGGTCTGCCGGCGCAGGAAGTAGCGCCAATCGATCGGGCGCATGTCGGGCCACGCGTGTTGTGGGCGGCTGATCACTGCGCTCGGTCGTCTTGCGTCGGGGGAGCCTTTCGGTCTGGCATCAGCCCTCCTACTACCCGGCGGGCGAGGGCCCGCTCCTCGGGTCCTGCACCCAGGAAGTAGTAGACGGCCCAGTAGGTGAGGCCGGCGGCGGCGGCTTCGCCTATCAATCGGAAGAGCCCCGGGTCCCCGGGGAGATTGGCTGCGACAAGCATGACGACCGCCGAGACTGTGAGCGCGGGCACCTGGGGCACCACACTCTGCCGCACGACGGTGAGCACGCGCGCACCGAGTCGACTGCTGGCGTGGGGCAGCACGAAGCCAAGGTTGTAGGCCAACGCCGGGATGAGGGTGCCCGCGGCTACGCCGGCGAGCCCGTAGAACCTCACTAGGATCAGGCTGAGCGCGAGGTTGGCGAGTACCTCGACCATGCTCCAAGAGGCCATCGCCTGATGGCGGTTGATGCTCTTCAAGAAGGTGTGGCCAACGGCGACGTACACATGGCACATGACGGCCAAGATCAGAAGGCGGGCTGGGAGGGTGCTCTGCTCGAAACCGGGGCCCATCCACGCCTCGATGAAACGCGGCGCCTGTATCCACAGGAAGAGCGCCATGGGCATGGCGATCGCCAGGTTCGAGCGCGTGGCGGTCAAGTACATGTGCCGAAGGCCCTCTCGGTCCTCCAGAGCGTCCAGTCGCGACCCGTACGGGAACAGAGCGGCTGAGACTTGGCTCGTGAGGCGACTGAGCGAGTCGCCCAACCGCAGGCCGACGAAGTAGGGAGTCACCGCAGCCACAGAGAGGGAGGCTCCCACCACGATCTCGTCGGTGCGTGACCTCAGTGTGGAGGCGAGCCGCAGAAGGAACGCCCAGATGCTGAAGCTGAAGATCTTGCCGCTCGTCACTCTGTCGAACCGGACTCTCAGCCAGCGCACCTCGGGGTGCTTGATCAGGAGGTACCCGATTCGGATCATTTGGCCGAGCGTGTTGCCAACGAGGTACACGAGCGCGAGCCCGATGAGCCCGCCGCCGCCTCCTACCACGATCACCGCGCCGGCCGTTGTACCGACGCCCCACAGGATGTCGGCGGCGTTGACCACGTGGTGACGTTGGAGTCCGAGCAGCACGCCGTTGTACATGCCGAGCGGGAAGTTCACCGCCAGCGAACCGCCGGTGATTGCCACGAGTATCATAGATGTCCCCACGAGTTCTTCCGGGATGGGGAAGACCAGTGGGACCACCAGCGTCGCCGCACCGGTGAAGACGAGCACCGCGGCTCCGATCGCCAGGTACACGGCCAACGAGTTGTGGATCACCTTCTCAACGCCAGGTACGTCGTCGAGGTCGGAATGCTCTCCGACGTACTTGACCACGGCGGTCGATACGCCGAGGTCGAGGAGGCCACCGTACGCCATCACGCCACCGATGATGGCCCAAAGACCGAACTGCAGGTTCCCGAGTCTGTTGACGAGGAAGGGGGTCAAGAAGAAGGCCATCAACAGGATGCTGACGGTGCCTGCGTAGTTGGCCGCTACGTTCCGGAAGATGAGCCCGGTGCGCCGGTTCAGAGCACCTTCTTGATCCGGGGGATTCAGTTCGAGCGCCTCAACGAGTCGGCCACTTCCTTGCACACCGTGTGAAGCGCCGGCTCGAGTAGGTCGGGGAACAGCGGCAGTGTGATCGTTCGTGAGGCGTATTCTCGACTCAGCGGCAGGTGGTGCTCCCCCTGATCGGCGAAGCCGGCGAAATCGGCGATGCAGGGGTAGTGCAGACTGGTCTGGATGCGGCATGCGTCGAGGTGCTCGACGATGGTGCGCCGTTGGGCGACTGATTCGGCGACCGCCACCATGATGTGGTGCGCGGACTCTCCCTGATGGTCGAGGAAGGGGAGGGTAAGCCCGGGTAGCCCGGCCAGCGACCGCCAGTACTCGTGAACCAGGGCCTCCCGCCGTGCGTTCCCCGTGGGGAGTTTCTCCAACTGCACCCGGCCGATGGCGGCCCGCATCTCGTCGAAACGGTAGTTGAAGCCGTTGGCGACCACGTCATACGAGTGAGCCCGACCCTGGTGCCTATCCCAGGTGAGGGTGGTCATGCCGTGTGAGCGGAGCAGTCTGATGCGGTCGGCCAGGTCGGCGCGATCGGTCACGATCATGCCGCCCTCGCCGGTGGCCAGGTTCTTGTTGCTGAAGAAGCTGAAACATCCAACGTCGCCGAGCGTTCCGGCGTGGCGGCCGTGAGGGGGCCTGCCACTCGGGTCGAGGTAGCGCGCACCTAGGGCGTGGGGTGCATCCTCGATGAGCACGAGGTCACGCTCAGCGCACAGGGCGGCGAGTTCCGCCATGCGGCACAGGTGGCCGCCGTAGTGCATCACGACCAGCGCGCGCGCGCGGGGCGTGAGCAGGCGCTCGACGTGCGCTGGATCGATCGTCGGCTCGGCGAGCGAGACAATGTCGGCGAAGACGGGCCGCGCCCCCACCAGTGTGGTCATATTGGCGGCGGCGGCGAAGTTGACGGCCGGCTGGATCACCTCGTCGCCCGGGCCGATGCCGGTGCTCAAGAGGGCCAGGTGCAGCGCAGCCGTGCCGCTCGACACCGCGAACGCGTGCCGCACGCCCAAGAACTCGGCGAACTCTGCCTCGAACGCGGCTACCTCAGGACCCATCGAGAGCCACCCGGAGCTGATGACCCGCGCGGCGGCTTCGCCCTCGCGGTGATCGTAGGCCAGGTCGCTGAGCGGTACGCGCCAATCAGACATGCTCGATCCGATCGCGGTTTGGCGGCTCCGAATCGGAAGCGGTGAAGAGCTCCTGGGCACGCGCGTAGTCGTCGGGGCGCCCGATATCGAGCCAGAGCGCGTCCCCCGCGGGGAAGGCGCACACCACTTCGTCGGCTTCGATCAGCCTGGTGACCAAGTCGGGGAAGTCGAGGTACATGCCGGGCTCGATGTACGTGAGCACGGCGGGCTCGTACACGTAGATGCCCATGCTCACATCATAGGTGGTCTCAGGCTTCTCGATGTACGCGCTCAGGCGATGCGACGCGTCGAACTGGAGCACCCCGAGGTCCACCTTCAAGTGGCGTGCGTGGGCCGCGATGGTGAGGATCGCGCCCTTCTCCCTGTGGAAGCGTACGAGTCGATGGAAGTCGAGGTCGGTGAGGAGGTCTCCGTTCAACACGAGGAAGGTATCGTCGAGGGAAGGTACACACGCCAGAGAGCCCGCGGTGCCCGTGGGCGAAGACTCCTCGACGTAGTGCAGGTCCATCAGGGCCGTGAGGTCGGCTCGGTTCATGAAGTAGGCCTTTATGAGCTCCGCCAAGTGGCCCAGGGTCAGCGTGATGTCGGTGAGCCCGAAGGCGATCAGTCGCCGCATGAGCACCTCGAGCACCGGTACGTCGCCAAGAGGCACGAGGGGTTTCGGGAAGTTCACAGTGAAGGGGCGCAGGCGCGTCCCGCGTCCGCCGGCCAGGATGACCGTGCGCAGGCCGGAGGCGGCACCCAACTCCTGTCTGTCGGGGTCGAGAGGGAGTGTCATGATCCGATCCTTCCTCCGGGGCGTTTCAAGCGGGCGCGGTGAGGTCGGGCGTGTTCGTGTATCGAGGGCCGTCGACATCGGTGAGGAACCCCTCCGAGACGACCCGGTGTATCTCGACGACGCCGTCCAGCACCGTAAGTTGGGGCTGGAATCCCAACACCTCGCCGATCTTGGCGAAGCTCACCCGGTAGTCGCGCGGGTCTTCATCTCGGTGTACGTACTCGATGGTGGCATCGGGTATCGTCCGGCGCATCAGATCCACGAGCATCTGCTTGGTGTAGTTCTCGGCGGTGAGCCCCACGTTGAACACCGCGTGCGCGGTCGTGCCCTCGTCGGCGTCGAGCACCGCGTGCACGGCGGCTGCCAGGTCGCGCACGTGGCAGTATGGGCGCCAGAACCGCGGGCCGTAGACCGCCAGCGTTCTTCCCAGGGAGAGCTCCCGCGTGAACTCGTTCACCGTGAGATCGAAGCGCATCCGGGGCGAGAGGCCGTAGGCGGTGGCGAAGCGGAGCACGGTGGGGCTGCACGAACCCGGCGTCGACTCTTCCAGCAGATGCCGTTCGAAGGCCACCTTTGTCTCGGCGTAGAGAGAGATCGGGCGGAGTTCCGATGTCTCGTCCACGAGCTCTTCCCCTTCCATCTTCCCGTAGTTCGAGCACGTCGAGGCGAAGATGAAGCGCTCCACTCCACGGTTGTTGCAGCGTGCATAGAGCGCCTTCGACGCCTCCACGTTCACCGCGACCGCGTCGCTCGGATGGCGACCGCACACGGGATCGCCCACCAGGGCGGCGAAGTGCACCACGGCGTCCACACCCTCGAGGGCTTGATCGACAGCGGTCTCGTTGCGCACATCGCAGGTGATGAACCGGAACCCGGGTTCGCCCAGCACACCCAGGAGGGCCTCTCCGCCGTAGCGAAGGTTGTCGAGCCCAACCACCTCGAAACCGGAGGTGAGGAGGCGGCGGGTCAGCACGGAGCCGATGTAGCCGGCAGCCCCTGTCACCAGCACTGTGGTCATGCGCTACTCCTTCGGATGACGTGGTCGTACGTCAGTTGGATCCTGTCGATCATACGGTCGAAGCTGAAGCGGTTCTTCACGGTGCGGGCCGCGTTCTGTGCCAGGTCGGCGCGAAGGGTCGGGTGGGCGAGCAGTCGGGCGATCGCCGCCGAAAGCGCGGCGGTGTCCGACGGTTCCTCCACGAGCAGTCCGTTCGTTCCGTCGCGCACCAATTCGGGCACTCCTCCCACAGCCGTCGCCACCACCGCGACCCCTGCCGCCATGGCTTCCATGAGCGACAGCGGCATCCCTTCGGTGAGCGAAGGCAGGGCGAATACGTCGAGCGCGGCGAGGACGCCGGGCAGGTCGTCCAGGCGCCCGGGAAGGAGGAGCCGATCGCCGAGGCCCGCCTCGTCGCCGCGGGTCCGCAGCGCGGCGCGCGTCTGCTCGTCGCCTTCTCCGCACAGCAGGAGTACGACATCGGCGGCGCTCGGACCGAGTCGCGCGACCGCGTCGATCAGGGCGGGGAGGTTCTTTTCGGGAGACTGTCTCCCCACGGTGCCCACCACGAGCGTATCCGTGGCGATGCCGAGGGCGTCTCGCATGCGGGTGCGGGTCGCGTCGCGAAGAATGACAGCGTTCTCCGAGGAGGAAGCCGGCTCGATGCCGTTGTAGATCGTCACGATCTTGTCGGGGCGCTGCCCGAGGTCGCGCACGAGAGAGCGGGCCACCGCGCGCGAGACAGCGACGTCTTGGGCGATCATCGCCTGCATGAGTGTCCTGCGAGTCTGCAGCTGGGCCGTGTCCGGCGGGTAGTACGCGTGCTCTGTGCAGACGATCGGGACGCGGAGCGACCACGCCGCCGCCATGGCCATGTGGTTGGAGTAGGGGGTCGCTTGATGGCAGTGTAGTAGCACCCGCTCCGCGCAGGCGTCCAGCGTGGAGAGCGCCCGCCTGAAGGCGAGCCACGAGCCGAGGTCGGTCTTGCCTGTGGGGCGTGGCGCGGCGACGACGGGAACACCGTCGCGGCCGAGTAGGTCCGAGAGCCTGGCGTCGGTGGAGCCGGGGTGGAGCAGCGCGAGTGGGCGGTACGGAGTCGACCGCAGCGCTGCCGCGAGAGAGGCGAGGTGCAACTCAGCTCCTCCGAACCCGGTGGCATCGGTGTACATGACCGTCGTGACTTTCGCACCGCCCGCGCCTCTCACCATGGTCCGCCCGCCGTGACTTTTCAGGTGTTCGCGCCTCCCGCTCCGCACATAGTACGCCGCTTACCGTGTCGCTTGGCTATTATAGATAGGATGAGCGACCGGCACACTATCCCTGAGGCCTCCCGGCGGCCCTCCGTCCTCATGGTCGAGACCTCCGGCGCGGGAGGGATGGCGCACTACGCCTACAACCTGTGCCAGGCGCTCGCCCGCCGGGCGCCGGTGCATCTCGTGACTTCGGCCCCCTACGAGCTCATCGATCTGCCGCGCTCCTTCGAACTCCACACGTTGTACCGATCGGCGTGGGTCGTTCCCGAAATGACTCGCACTCAGCGGGTGCGCGCTCTCTTCACCAATTGCGCCAACCTCGGGATGCTCGCCTCGCTCATCCGTGCACTACGCCCAGAGATCGTGCACGTGCAGGGCCATGTGAGCCCTCGCCTGCAACCGATGCTCGTGCGCGTGACGCAAGCCGTGGGTGGACCACCGGTTGTCGCAACCGTGCACGAAGTGCTGCCATACGAGCAGTCGGAGTGCTTTCGGGACACGTGGTCGGCCTCGTACCGCTCTGTCGACGGACTCATTGCGCATTCCCGCTTCGTCGTGGGTGAGCTGGAGCGGGAGTTCGGTTACCGAGGCGACGTCGATGTCATCCCGCATGGCGACTATTCCTTCTTCCGGAAGAGTCTCGGGCGCGATCGGATCGCCGCCTGCCGGGCGCGCGGGCTTCCCGTCGATCGACGACTTCTACTGTTCTTCGGTTACGTACGGCCCTACAAGGGCCTGGATCTATTGGCCTCCGCCTGGCAACGGGCAGTACGGGACGGTCTACCCGCCGATGTGGATGTCGTAGTGGCCGGGTCCGTGGCGCCTGATGCCCAGGCACACGTGGCCGCGCTGGCCGAGGCGGCCGGCTCGAGACTTCACCTGTTCGCCGGATACGCCGACGACCAGGCTTTGGAGGACTACCTCACGGCGGCGGACGCCGTGGTGGCGCCGTATCACCTGTGCTACACAAGCGGGGTGGTGCCGCTGGCCTTCTCGTTCGGTCAGCCGGTGGTGGCCACTCGGGTGGGCAGCATCCGCGAACAGGTGCGGCCGGGACACAACGGGCTGCTTGCGGACGCCGGGGACCCCGCTGATCTGGCCCGTGCCCTGGTGCGCTTCTTCGCCCACGAGAACAGAGCGGCGCTCAGTCGAGGGGCGATCACTTCCGCCGAGCGGCTCTCATGGGACGCAATCGCCCGCGACACCCTCTTGTTCTACGGTCGAATCCTCGGCCGTTCTCGCGGACCGAGGTCGGTAGAGTGGGGGCCCGCCCAGTGAGCCCGCATCCGTTCCAGGTGGTGTTCCTGCACCACGTGCCGTGGGAGGGGCTACGCCATCGCTCCCACCAGTTCGCGGAGGGTCTCGCCGACCGGGGCCACGAGGTTCTCTACGTGGAGGCCCCCGTGTCGTGCGGCACGGCCCTGCGTCGCGATCGGGCACGGCTCGCGGAGCCGCTCTCTCGCGCGTGGCAGCCTCGCCCCGGAGTCACGGTGGCGCAGCCGCCGCTCGTGCCGCCCTTCTCGAACCAGTCACGGACTGCGCGTCTGGTTGCCGCGCGCATCACCGGTGGGTTCGTGGCCCGACTGGTCAGGCAGTACGTCGAGGGGCCACTGGCGTGCCTGTGCCTCTTGCCTTCCGCGGTGCGCGTGCTCGATTCCGTCGAGTGCCAAGCCGTGGCGTTCGACCTGGCCGACGACTACGCCTCCTGGCCTGGTGCGAAACCCGCCGAGTATCGGCTGACGGCACGCGAGATGGAGGAGCTGACGCGGCGGTCCGACGTGTGCTTCGCCGTGAGCTCGAGGCTCGCGGGCGGTTTCGGCCCGCTCGCCCGGCGCATGGTCTACCTGCCCAACGGAGCCGACACCGAGCTGTTCGCGGCGGCCATGGGGGGCCCCGCACCACCTGAGCTCGACGACATACCCCGGCCGATCGTTGGATTCGCCGGTGTGCTTCACGACTTCTTCGACGTGGGACTGCTGCGGGACGTGGCTCTCGCCAGACCCGGGGTGTCGCTCGTGCTCGTGGGCCCCGCGGATACCGACGTCGGGCCGTTGCGCGATCTGAGTAACGTCCACCTGTTCGGAGCTCAGCCGTACGAGCGTCTGCCGGGCTTCGTCGCTTCGTTCGACGTGGCTGTTCTGCCCTGGAAGCTGTCCGCGGCGGGCGCGAGCGCGAACCCGGCGAAGCTCTGGCAGTACCTGAGTGCCGGCCGCGCCGTGGTGTCCACCCCGGTTCCCGAAGCACGCCACATCGAGGCGCAGCCCGGTGTGTTCTCTTTGGCCGGCGGAGTCGACGCCTTCACTTCGGCGCTCGATCGGGAGCTGGCGACGGCTCACGAACCGGCCTTGATCGAAGCCCGTCTGGCTCGCACCCGCCATGAGGATTGGTCGGCGCGCGTCGACGTTGTTGAGGCGGAGTTGGCTGCCGCGCTGGGGCTCGGCCCGGCACCGGCTGAAGGGGATCGGTGTCGTACGTGACTCACGCGTTCCGCTTCCTGGCCGTCCCGGCCGCGATCGCCTGCGCGCTCCTGGTGGGCTACCTGGCGTTCCTCGGTCCGGGCTACTTCCTGCTCGGGCTCGCGGCTGTTGCGCTCGTCGCCTTGTTCGCCCTCAACTCTCGGTTCGCCCTGTACGGGCTCCTGGTCTTCACGTTCTTCGAGAACTGGCTTCCGGTGGTGCCGGGCATGCCCTCGGCACTCAAGTTGATGGGCGTGCTCGTGATCGGGAGCTGGGCCGTGCGGCGACTCACCGATCGTGATGCGGCTCCACTTACCGGGCCGGTAGAGGTAGTCATGATGCTGTTCCTGGGTGTGGCGTTGGGGAGCTTGGCGGTGGCCACCGACGCGATGGTGGGTGTGTCGTTCTTCCTGCGTTACGCCATGTTCTTCGGCCTCGCGGTCGTGGTGGCTGATCACGTGCGCACGCTTCGCGACGCGTACCATATCGTGTTGGTGGTGGTGATTGCGGGCGCGGCTGCGGCGGCCGGGGGACTGTGGATGTTCTTCTTCGGGGGCACGTTCCGGGTGCAGGGGCCGCTCGTCGACCCCAACGATCTGGCTTTCGCCCTCTCCATGGCGGCAGCGCTGGGCTTCTACATCGTGATGGTCAACCGGGGCTTGGCCCGAGGGTTGCTCCTGGGCGCGCTCAGCTTCATCACCGCGGGGTTGGTGGGCACGCTGTCACGCGGAGCGGCGGCGGGCGTGGTGTTCGGGGCGGCTTGGGGCGTGATGCTCGGGCGGGTCCGAGCACGCTACCTGTTCTCGGTCCTCGTCGCGGCCGTCATCACCGTCGCTGTGGTCTACACGGTCGATCCCGAGCGGATCGCATTGGCGGTGGAGATGAAGCAGGGGTGGGGCGGCGTCAACGTCGCGGAGCGGTTCGACAGGTGGCGCATCGCCCTGGACATGATGGCCGACAACCCCGTACTCGGCGTGGGGGTTGGCAACTACGGCGTGCTTTACAGGGCATACGGCGGCACGGAGCTGTTGGGCAACGAGAGTGGTGAGGCTCACAACGTGACTCACAACATGTACCTCGAGGTGGGTGCCGAGATGGGGGTACTCGGGCTGCTCGCTTTCCTCGCCATTCTGGGCACAGCGCTCTGGATGGCGATCCATCTGGTCACGAGCGACCAAGCCGCTCGCGCGTCGCGCGAGAAGAGTGGCGCTATCTTCGACGCGTCGAGTGACGAGGCTCTCGCGCGGCCTGTGGCAGCAGGAGTATCCACTGCTCTTGTGACCCTGTGCGTGGCCGGCTTGTTCCTCACGGAACAATACTTCGCGCCGCTCTGGGTCGTGATCGGCCTCATATCTGGGCTTCGCCGCATCGGGAGGCGGTGGGGCGAGACCGGGCAGGTGCGCGTTGATGAAGAGCCTACCGGCACCGAGTTCGCCGCTCCCCTCGCAAGACGAGTCTAGGGTCGAGCGACCAGCCTAAGGTAGAGGTGCTCGGTATCCCGCGCCGAGGGTCCCGGCGTGAACGCACGTTCGTAGCGTCTTCTGCCGGAGGCCGCGAGTCGTGAAGCTCTCTCCCAGTCGTTCAGCAGACGCTGCACGGCATGCGCCGCCGCGGCGGGATCGTTCGGAGGCACGAGCACTCCGTCGATACCGTTTCTGACGATCTCAGGCACGCCCCCCACGGCGGTGGCCACCACCGGCAGTCGTGCCGCCATCGCCTCGAGCAGGGCGAGCGGATGTGATTCATATCGTGAACTCAGCACGAACACGTCGAACCGGGCGAGATGGCCGGCGACGTCGTTTGAATGGCCCACGAACTTGCAGGAATCCGCGAGGCCCAGCCTCTCGGCCTGGGACTGCAGCACGTCCTCGTCCGGGCCGTCTCCAACGATCACGAACCGCGCGTCGTGGACTCGTTCTCGGATCTTGGCTGCCATCTCGAGGAAGACATCGACTCCCTTCGCGCGTTGAAGGCGCGTGACCGTTCCGATCGTCGGAGCTTCGAGGCGACGCGACGCACCGTCGCGGCGGTCGGATAACTGGGCACGGGCCTCCGCCAAGGCGCCGTCCATGGCGATGCCGTTCGGGACTATCCAGGCCCGTCGCGCTCGGAGCACAGACGCCTCCCATCCGCCCAGATACTCCCATCGGCTCACCAGTATGGTGTCGCCGACGCGCCCCGCGAACCGCTCCAGCACCCGGTAGGCTACGGTGGGGGCGGAGCCCATGTTCGCCAGGAATGCGAAGCAATGGGGCGTGTATACCACGGCCGCTTTGGTGCGACTGACAACGGCTGCGATCCTTCCGAGGAACCCCGCCTTCGAGCTGTGGAAGTGCACCACGTCCCAATCGGACGAGCGCAGCAATCCGATCATGTCTTTCAGCGCGAGGAGATCTTCCACGGGATCAGGCTCTCGGACAAGGTTCGGAAGCGCGTGGTACCGGTAGTCACTCACATCAGGCGAGGCGAGGATCGAGGTGGGTGGTCCGACAACGGTGACATCGTGCCCGCGACGGGAGAGGTGGGCGCACAGATACGCAACGTGGATCGCAGCGCCCCCCGATTCGGGCTGCACCACCTCGAGGACCTTGAGACTGGAGGGCAGGGGTGTCACGATGAGACCCTAGCACGGGTGACGGTGCGACCGGTAGTGGCGTGTCCGGCTTGATCAGTCCGGTAGGGGTGCCGAGATGAGTCTCGACTACATGATCGTCCTTCCCGATCTCCGCGGACGCGGTGCGGAGCGTTCCGCCGTCCTTATGGCGCGCGGCCTCGCCGAGCTCGGGTACACGGTCGAACTCGCGGTAGGGCACGTGACGGGGGCGCTCGAGGACGAGGTGTCTTCCGATGTGGTACTCCACGAGCTGTCCGGGCACGGGATGCTCCCCTCGCTGCTGCCCCTGGCCTCTCGCCTGCGAAAACGTCGGCCGCTCATTCTCGTTTCGCATCTCACTCACGCCAACATCGTGTCGGTAGCGGCAGCGGCTCTCGCCGGCCATCCTGGCGCACTTCTGCTCGTCGAGCACACGGTGTACTCGAGGAGGCAACCGGGTCTCTACGGCCGCGTCATGGCGCTGGCGGCGGCACCCTGCTACCGGAGGGCGAGCAAGGTGGTGGCGGTGAGCCACTCAGTGGCTTTCGACCTCAGCAGGGCGCTGCGCCTGGATGAGAGAGCGATAGCTGTGGTCCCCAATCCGATCGACCTCGATCGAGTGCGTTCGCTGGCATCAGAGCCGCTCGTAGGAGCCCCTCGGCCGTTCATTCTCGCCGTCGGCAGTCTGGAGCTGGAGAAGGGCTACGATGCTCTGGTGAGGGCCTTCTCTCGAGTCACCGACGCCCCGGATTCGACTCTGGTGATCCTCGGGGAGGGGAGTCAGCGCGGAGCGCTCATCGGGGCCGCTCGAGACGCAGGATGTGCACATAGGGTGCGGCTTCCTGGCTACGACGCCAACCCGTACCGATGGATGGGTCATGCGGAGGCGCTCGTGATCGCCTCGGAGTTCGAAGGGCTGCCGACCGTGGCCCTCGAGGCCGCCTACCTCGGCACCCGGGTGATCGCCGTCGACGGAGGGTACGGACTCGCGGACGCGCTCGCGGGCGTACCGGGGATCGAGATCGTGGCCGCGAGCGGAGACGACGGGCTGAAGCGGGTGTTGACCTCGGCGCTCAGTCGTCGCTCCGCCGGCCCTCTGGAGGCCACCGCTCTGGACGGCGCCGCTCTAGATGAGTCGGTCGCACCAGACAGGGAGCCTCAGTCCTCGCGTCTGGTCGATGTCTCGCCTTTGGGGCGCTACGACCTCCTTGAGGTCGCCCGCTCGTTCGCGCGCGTCGCCCGCTCGAGCAGCTGAATAGTACCTACACGAAGCGGTCGCTCGTGGGGTTCGTCAGCGCAGGGTCCCCCTCTTCCTCCGCCGTGGGCTCCACATATATCTTCTACTATCTGTAAAGTCTGTTCCCCTTTCTGTCGATAGCCGTTCTAGTGGGATGAGAGCGTAGGTCCGGCATCGCCGGCCTATCCCGACAAAGGCAAACCCATCGTGAGGTGGGGGCGCAAAGTCACGGACCTGAGTGAATCAGGTGGCCGGACTGCCGAAGGAGAGGTGCTTGGGAGATGTTGGTGGCGAGGGAGGTGCGGGGCCCGGGGAATCTACGGCTCGGCACGTTGTTAGGGTCGGTGCTGGTAGCGGCGAGCCTCGTACTCACGGTCTTCGCGGGTGTGGCTGCGGCCGCGAACGTCAATCCCCAGCGGATCGTAGGTCTCTTCCAGTTGGGCGATCTGAATCAGGCGGCCTCGCGCTACTCGGTCGTGGTGCTGAACGAGTGGAACGCAGGTCAGATCCCGGCCCTCAAGGCCGCGAACCCCTCCGTCAAGGTGCTCCTCTACAAGAACTCCTTCTTCCTTCGTTCCGACGACAATGCTTCCACCGTCGGCGGGTTCCGCACTGGGGAGAACATCGACCTCAACCATCCCGATTGGTTCCTGAAGGACGCGGCGGGCAACCGGGTCGTCTTCCAGTACTACCCCGGGACGGACTTCTACGCCATGGACTGGGGTAACCAAGGATGGAGAGAATACTGGACCGCACGGTCCATCGAACGTGCCAAGGCCCTCGGCTTCGACGGGATCTTCGCTGATGACCTTTACACGCGCAAGTACGGAGAACTCGACCGCTCACTCGCCCGCTACCCCGACAGCACCTCGCTGCGCGCGGCGGTGCGCGGCTTCCTCCAGCATGCCTACGGCAAGACGAAGGCCGGCGGCAACAACCTCCTCCTGGTGGGCAACGTCGTCGACCATCTGTGGTACGACACCCTCTGGGAGGACTGGCTCTCTATCTCCGACGGACTGATGGACGAGCAGTTCGTACACTCCGGGACAGATCCGAACGCCCACTTCAAGTCGGCGGAGGACTGGTGGCGCAACCAACTCCTCGAAGTCGAAGCCTCCGAGCGTCTGGGCAAGATCTCCTTCTTCGTGAGCCACGCCGCGGTGGGTGACACCCGCTCCGAGACCTACGCATACGCGACGTACCTGCTGGCGGCCGGCGGAGTCTCCTTGTACCACCATGAGTCGGGCTCGAATGCCGGGTACGGCACGCCCGCCTGGTCGAACGAGTGGGCGCGGGATCTCGGGGCGCCTCTCGGCAAGTATTCACTGCGTCCGGACGGAGTGTATGTACGCGACTTCGCCCGAGCCCTCGTGCTCGTCAACCCATCCAAGAGCACTACGCGCACAGTGCCGGTGAGTGGTGTCACCGACAACCTGGGCGTTGCTCTCACTTCGGTGACACTGGCTCCGAACACCGCGTCCATCCTGATCAAGATTGCGGCGCCCGCCACCACCACGACCACCGCGGCGCCGACCACCACTACGACGGTGCCGAAAACCACGACCACCGTCGCGCCGACCACGACAACGACGGCCGTCGCCCCGACCACCACCACGATCGCGGCGCCGACCACCACCACGACGGTGCCGAAAACCACGACTACCGTAGCGCCCACGACCACGACCACCGCGCCGACTAGGACTGCGCCGGCCGACGGGCTGCCGGCTATCGTGTTTCTCAAGCCCACGGACGGCGCTGTGGTTCGCGGGCGGATCCCCGTCGAAGTGAGGGCTACGGCCCCGGCCGGGATCCTGAAGGTGGAACTCATTGCCAACGGCCGCATGTTGGGAACCGACAGGACCGCCCCCTACGCTTTCGTGTGGGACGCGCGCACCGAGAAGATGGGTGAGCACAGGCTCGTCGCGATCGCATACGACACGGTGGGGAACGTCGCCGGTACGGCCGTGACAGTGCGCACACTCGCGGATGGCCAGCGGAAGACCAAGACCGCCATCTCCGGCATCAGATACGAGAACAGCGGGGGGATGACGTCGGTGTTCTCGACCGGGGTGCTCTACCTGCAGTAAGATTCCAGACGCACTGGGACTGCTCGACTCGAACGCGGGGTTCCGTTGCAGGAGCCCCGCTTCCTATTCCGTTGGGAGATCGATGTGACTTCGGATCACGTAGTGCCGCGAACAGCCACGCCCGCCCCCGCTCCCTCTGGAGGGAGGATGCGGGTGCTGTTCCTGATCACCTCCCTGGATACAGGGGGAGCCGAGATCCTGCTCGAGCGTTTGATGCCTCACCTCACCCCGTGGGTCGAGCCGTTCGCGGTGAGCCTGCGCCCGTTGGGCCCGGTCGGCAGGAGGATGCGAGAAGCCGGATACAGCGTCGGCTCGTGCGATATGGCCATGAAGTACGATCCGCGGGGCCTGCTCGCTCTTAGCCGACACCTCCGGGCCTTTCGAGCGGACGTGGTGCACTCGCACCTGGTACATGCCAACCTGTTGGGGCGGCTTGCTGCGTTGACGCCATGGACAAGAGCCGAGATCTCGTCCATCCATAACGAGCGTTTCGAGCATCGCTGGGAGTACGAGGCCCTGAGGGCCACCGACTCGCTCACGTCGGCGGATGTGTGCATCGGCCGGCAGATCGCGGTCGTCATGACACGGTCCGGGGTCGTGTCGCCGCGGAAGGTGCGCGTGATACCGAACGGAGTCGATGCGGACCATTTCCATCCGGCTTCTATGGATCGCGTGCCGCCGTGGCGGCGGTGGGGGTTCGCCGACGAACGGCCGGTGTTCGGCTTCGTGGGTCGTCTCGAGCCCCAGAAGGACGTATCGAACCTGCTTGCGGCCGCCGCCATCTTGGAGTCCCGGAAGGTCGATGTGGGGTTCGTGGTGATCGGTGACGGGTCCCTGCGCGCCCAGTTGGAGGCGGAGGCCTCGACTCGGGAGGTGCGGGGGTCGGTGAAGTTCGTGGGAGAAACCGCCGACATGCCCGACGCGATGAGATCGCTCGATGCGCTCGTATTGCCCTCCGCGTGGGAGGGTCTGCCGTTGGCGCTTCTGGAGGCGATGGCGTGCGGTCTGCCGGTGGTCTCGACGGACGTCGGGTCGGTGGGGGAGCTTCTGGGTGGCGGCGCGGGTGGGGTTCTGGTGCCGCCGCGGGATCCCGTGGCTTTCGCCGACGGTGTGGCCGGGATGCTCGGAGATGTCGAGAGGGCCAGGAGCATGGGGGCACACAACCGGGAGATCGTGCTGGCTGGGTATTCGCTTCAAGCGAACGCGGCCGAGCTGATCACTTTGTATCGTCAGGTACTTGCTCGCCCGGTCCGTGCGATGCTCACCCCGAGGCGACCTTGATTGACTGCCGCGGCACTTGGGTATGATCGTACACAGAGCTATCCTCTCGTACAGAGGAAGTTGTAGGATAGTGGAGTAAGAGGTGGGTGCTGTTCGACATACGGCATCCTTTGTGGTTGTTCATTCAGGGAGGTTGATGATGGGACGTGTCAAGAAGATCGGGTCGAAAGAGCTGGGGCTCGGCTTGGTTCTCGTGTTCTTGTTGGCCTTCATGATGGCGGGCACCGCCCTCGCGGCTACGCCCCAGGAGATCTACGACGACTATGCCGCTGATGGCAGGCTCGACGGTGACTACACCCGGGCGGAGATAGACGCCGTGTTCTCGGATCCGGTGCTCGCGCAGTACGGTGATCCCGACATCCTCGACAGACTGAAGAGTTACGTCAACGCGTCCGACAGCGACCGCAGTGTCTTTCCCTTCACGGGGTCGCAGATGCTGATGATCTTCGGCGGTGGTGTGGTGCTGGTGGGTCTGGGAGTGCTCCTCCGGCGAGGGCGGCGCGAAGAGTCCTGAGTTGAGAGGTAGGGTAGGTAGGAACTCCCGCGGCCGGCCGCTAGCTGGGATCGACGGGTAGCTCCACGGGTGTTTCGACCTTCAGACGGTCCCTGACGCCGAAGGAACGGGGGTTCAGGGCGCGAGCCGTCTCGTAGAGCATCCTCGGGTCGCCTCCGCCGGCTGCGACCGTGTCCCCCCAGATCATGTAGGCGTGCCAGTCTGCCGGGTTGCGTTCGGTTGCCGCGAGGAACGCCGATTGTGCCTTAGCGTACTCGTTCTCGGCGGCCCAGGCTCTCGCCTCCAGCATGTATGGCTTACCGCTGAGGGGGTTTGCCCGTGCCGCCCAGACGGCCGCTTGTCTCGCGAGTTGGGGCTCACTTTGAGTCAGGAGGGACGTTCCCCGGGCGGTGAACCGCTCAGACACCAATTGGGGCGCCGCCAGCGCGACGAGGACCGTGCCCGTGACTGCCAAGAGGGTGAGTGGGCTGGGGCCGCGGCGCTTTGGGGGGTCGGCGACGCAGGGCTCGCGGCCACGTGTAAGGGGAGCCGACCCGGCCGGCCCGCCCTCGCCGGCCGAGACGCCCAGCAGCGTGCCGACGAGGAGAAAGAACCCGCTTCCCACCGCGGGTATGTGCCACACCCATTCTCCGGCGGCGTGCACCAAGAACTGAGTGCAGGCAGCCACAAGGCCCGCCACGACGGGCCCCCGGTACTTCCGTGTGGACCCGGCGAGTGAGCGAAGTGAAGCTACAAGAGTGGCGGCCCCTGCCGCCACCAGCAGGAGTAGGCCGGGCAGCCCCAACTCCGCAAGGAGCCTCAGATAGAGGTTGTGCGGTTGGCGTACATCGTGCGGAGACGAGCGGTTCATGTTCCATGCGATCGAGTAGTTGTCTGCCCCGATCCCCAGCGCGGGCGAGTCCTCGAAGGTGCGCCATGCCACCTGCCAGAGTTCGTAACGCTGGTTGCCGCTCAGGTCGAGGATGCGCACGTTCGAAGCGGATGTCGGGGTGCCCTTGAACTGCTCCCATGCGCCGCGTACCGCGTCCACGGGGTCGAGCAGCGCCGGGAAGCGAACGATCCCCAGCACGATCCCCGCCGCCAGCACAGCGACTGCGACCCCCTGTGACGCACGCACGCCCCGCGAGCGGAGTCGAATGCGCAGGTCGGCCACCGTGAGGATCGTGGCCGCCGTGAGGGCGACTACGAACGCTATCGCGACCGCGGCCGCGGCGATCCGGACACTCGGCGGAAGGGCCTGCAGATCGTAATCGCGCAGCACTAGGTGGGGCCCGTTGAGCTCGTCGAACGACATCGTCAACAAGCCGAGGGCGGTCGCCCACCAGAGCAGCGCTCGGGGTCGACCGGGGACGATGACGAAATAGATGAGCAATGCGGCCAGGAAGGCCCAGAACGCGCCGCGGCTCTGAGTGAGCACCGCCACCTGTAGCGACGCCACTGCGGCTGAGAACAGCAGGGGGCGGAGGATGGGAGTGGTGCTCCTCCTCGACGCCAGGTGGATGGCCAGAAGTGCCGGCATGAGGAAGAAGGTGGCTTCGGCATTGTAGTAGCCCACGGGTTCGTTGAGCTTGAAGTAGCGGAAGTAATTGTCGGGGGATGCGCTCAAGGCCGCAGCCGCAACCGTGGCGAGGGCCACCGCACCGGCGCCCAGGGAGTAGACGATCATGAAGAGGCGCGCATCGTCATGATTGCGCACTACGGAAAAGGCGAATGCCGCGAGGAGCACGTAGAGGATGGTGCGCGTTCCCTCCGAGAGCGCGGCAGCCGCGTCGGTAGCCCACAGTGCGGAGCCGAGCGTCCAACCAGCGAGGGCCACAAGTAGGGCGAGAGGTATCTGTGCTCGGAGGGGCATCTGTCCGCGGAAGCCGGCCAGGCGCGCTCCTCCGCCCACTCGCAGGACCAGCAGGAGGGCTCCTGTCAGAACGGCCAACGTGAGCCACGTGCCGGAGAAGTATCCGCCGCGCAGGAGCGAGAGCAGCGCGGGAATGAGCCCGAGAGCCATGATCATGGCTCTCGTTCCACTCGGCCGGAGACGGGTCAGTGGGTGCGAGGACAATGCGTGCGATAGCTCACGGCGTGCGATACCTCACGGCGTTCCTCCCTTGAGCGACACGGGGCGTCCTACGCCCTGGTCCCGAACTCTCGCGGCAGATGATCCCGTGCATCAGGCGAGTGCCGAAGGCGGGGATCGAACCCGCACGAGGTGTGAGCCTCACTGGAGTTTGAGTCCAGCGCGTCTGCCAGTTCCGCCACTTCGGCCGTTCGACCCTACGCTCTCGTCGTTCAGAGACGCCGGGCCGGTCACCCATTATAGTGGAGCCGACCGCGCACGTCAGCCCGCCCGGCCGGTGTGAGCGCGGTCTTGAGGCGCTGACCATCGGCTGCACGGAGCACTTGCGTGGGAAGAGACGCCTCGTCACACTGTGAGTGTGTGAGCCGGACCGAGATCCGATGTAAGGGCGAGGCCTCACCGTCGTGTGCGGGCGCGTGCCCGGAGGCGGGATGGCGCATCTCGATGGAGGGAGACGGATGAGAGGTTTCAGGGTTCTAGCAGCACTGTTCGCAGTTACGCTCGCGGTGTTCGCGGTCGGACCGGTCGGTTGCGGAGGTGAGACGACCACGACCACCGCCAGCACGACCGAGACGACGATCGGCGCAGCTGTGCCGTTCAAGTTCGCCCTCGCCGGTCCGATGAGCGGTCAGTACGCCAACTACGGCGCCTCGCACGCGGCCGGTGCCGACATCGCCGTAGAAGAGCTGAACGCCAGGGGCGGGGTGAACGGCGGGGAAGCCTCCTACGTGAGCGGCGACGACCTTGGCGACTCGAAGGAAGCCGCGCTCGTGGCCCAGAAGCTCATCGACGACGCCGACGTGCTCTTCGTGAACGGCCA
The DNA here is from genome assembly GCA_018830645.1 of Actinomycetota bacterium. Classification (GTDB taxonomy): domain Bacteria; phylum Actinomycetota; class Thermoleophilia; order RBG-16-64-13; family RBG-16-64-13; genus JAHJSA01. Next base: position 103,970 of record JAHJSA010000023.1, on the reverse strand, counting down.
TATGTTCAGCGGCGCTACCTTGGCCGCCGGCCCGAAGTACGAAGAGACCGGTCTTCCCATGATCTCGCCCTCGGCTACCAACCCGGACATCAGCACGCTCGGTGACTCGATCTGGCGCATCAGCATGACCGATTCCGTGCAGGGTGAGGGGCTTGCGAACTACACCATGGACGACCTAGGCTTCAAGAAGGTCGCCATCGTGTATGACGACGGCGTCTATGGTCGCAGCGTGGCGGACGCTTACGAGGCGGCCTTCAAGGCTGGCGGCGGCGAGGTCGTAGCCCGTGAGCAGTACACGGCGGGCGACGCCGATTTCAAGGCGCAGGTCACCAAGATCAAGCAGGCCGGCCCGGAACTGATCTTCCTCTCAGGCTACTACTCTGATGGCTCCAAGATCGTTCAGCAGGCCGCCGAACTGGGCATCCAGGTCACGTGGCTCGGCTCCGACGGCTACGCCTCCGACGAGCTTGCCGCCTTGGGCGGTGCCGCGGTCGAGGGCGTGCTGGCGTCCACCTTCTTCGACAATACGAACAACGACCCCGCCGTGCAGGGGTTCGTTGAAGCCTATCGGGCCAAGCACGACGGAGCGAACCCGGACTGGTTCGCCGCCAGCTCCTACGACGTGGTCATGTTGGCAGCAGCGGCGGCGGAGGCCGCGGGCTCGAACGACCGCGCCGCGATCAATGCCGCGCTTGGATCGATGGGCACCTATCAAGGCATCACCGGTGCCATCACCTTCGACGAGAACGGCGACGCCCTCAGGTCGCTGACCATCGTCGTCGTGAAAGACGGCGAGCTGGTCACAGCCCCGGTGCAGCCGACTGCTAGTGTTCGCTGATAGCATGTTCAGCCTCCGCGCGAGCGCGCGGAGGTTCGTGACTCGATGCCGTGGTGCCGCGGAAGGCCGGTGCAACAGATGGCTCAGCAGCCGATGAGGGGTCTCGTGCTCGGCTCCCTGTATGTTCTTGATCGTCGTTGGCTACACGATGGTGTACGGCATCATCGTGTTGGAGCCTGATCCGGTGGCCATGGAACCCTCGGCCCCCACCGTGGAACTCACTCCTTTCGAGCGCGACGTACTCGAAGGTGGGCGCGGGCCTGTCCCGGCCCGTGTCATGCGGACGGTGGTGTCGTACGCGGAAGCGCTGCGCGCGGAGAGGCTCGTCGAGATCACGGGCGACGGGCACTTTGTGATCACCTACGCGCTACCCGGCATCGCGCCCTCCATGGCGATGCTCGAGGAACTCGTCGCGGCCGGCCTGAAGACCTGCCGGCCGTTCACGCTCGACCCCTTGCCGCCCCTTGACTTTGAGAACTGGTTCCTCGAGCCCGAACAGGTTGAGAAGCTCGGGAAGATGTACCGGGATCAAGCACTCTACATGGAGCACATGTCGAGCCTTGGCCTGCAGGCTCCGGACGCCTGCACGTGCACGCCGTACCTTCCACAGGTGGGCAACGTCCCGCGTCGCGGTGACATCCTCGCGTGGTCCGAGTCGGCGTGTGTGGCGTTCGCAAACTCAGTCGTCGGCGCCCGCTCCAACCGGAACGGGGCGATCATGGACCTGCTGTGCAACATCGTCGGGCGGGTGCCGCTCTCGGGCCTGCTCACGGACGAAGGTCGCAAGGCTACCCGGCGTATCGAGGTGGCGACGGAGTCTCTGCCCTCGCCCCAGCTGCTCGGGGCGGCGATAGGCCGGCACGTCATCGCCGACGTGCCCTTCATCACCGGCCTCGATCGCCGGCTGGAGCCCACCGGGGCACGGTCCACGCTCGACTACCTGCACGAGATGGGAGCGGCCGCCGCCACCGCGGGCGCGGTGGGGCTGTTCCACGTGGAAGGCATCACGCCGGAGGCCATCGACGACGGCGAGGGCGTCTTGCTCGCGGGGTATGACACGTACCGCATCGACGACGAAGTCCTGCACGAACTGGAGGTGGGTTTCCCTGTTCCGTGGGGTGAGGACGGGGTGGCTCCACACAAGTGTTTCGTGGGGTGCCCGCATCTGAGCCTCGAACAGCTACGCTGGTGGGCCGAGGCGATCCTCGCCGGACTCGGTGAGCGCGGCATCGGACGCGTGCGAGTGCCCACCACGCTGGCGGCGGCCCCGGGGGTGCTGCGGGCGTTCGAGGAGAGCACGGCACTGGCCGGACGGCTGCGCGAAGCGGGGGTGAGGGTCAGCCCTGGGTGTGCCATGCAGGTCTTCGACGACGACCTCTCCGCGGGCGAGGCGATCATCACGAACTCGAGCAAGCTGCGAACGTACACACACGCCCGGTATTTCCGGGACGAGGAGATCGTGCGGATCGTGGTCGAGGGGAACGTCTAGGTGGCGCGCACGTGGCAAGGCCGGCCGGTCCTGGCGGGGGACATCGAGGGGGAGGCCGCGGTGAGTCGCCGAGGCTTCAACACGTACGCGAGTTTCTTTACCAGCATCCACGTGCCTTCGGGTTCCGCCGTCTGCGCGGACAGCGGAAACGCCGATCTCTATGGAGTAGACCTCGCCGGGAGGATCCTGTGCGTACCCAAGACTACGGGCTCCACGTCGAGCGGAGCCGTGTGGTTACGCTTGGTGACGCTGGGCAACGCCCCGGCCGCCGTGCTGTTCTCGGAGCAGATCGACCCGCCGGCCGCCGGGGGGCTCGTGGTCGCCGACATCTGGTCGGGGAGTCGCATAGTGACCATCGACCGGCTCGGCGTCGAGTTTCTCGAGACCGTCCGGTCGGGTGACCGAGTGGAAGTGCGCTCAGACGGCACAGTGATCGTCGCTGCCTGAGACCGGCGATCGACGGTCGGCGGTGGATGGTCGATGGTCGATGGTCGATGGTCGGTCGTCGGCAGAGCGGGTTTGACACCGTTGACGCCGCTGCTATGATGTTTCCACTTGGGAAACGGCGTTGATTCATGTCGTTCGCGGGGGACTCCAACGCGTTTGCGGATTCTCGACTTACCTGACCCCCGTCCAGTGCTGTCGACAGAGAAGGGCGGTTCCGTGCTTGACGAATCGGAGATCGGCGCCAACATCAGGAGACTGCGCGGCGAGCGGGGACTGTCTCTCACCCGACTGGCCGCCATGTGCGGCATGACCAAGGGCTACCTGTCGAAGGTCGAGAACTCGCCCAAAGCTCCCCCCGTCGCAACCCTTGTGAACATAGGCAAGGCGCTGAACGTGAACATGAGCATTCTGTTCGGCGAGACCGACGATCCCGCCGTGTGCACACTCGTGCGGAAAGACGAACGCACACCGATGGCGATGAACGGGACTCCGTTCGGCTACTCCTACGAGACGCTGGTGGACCGATTCCCGGGCAGGCACATGGACGCGTATGTGTTGAGGATCCCCGCCGGCACCAAGAAGACGCCGGACTTCCACCATCCGGGCGAGGAGCTGCTGGTGGTGCAGAAGGGCGCGCTCTGCTTCTACCACGGAGACCAGGAGTTCATCATGAAGGAAGGCGACAGCGTCTACTTCGATTCCGGGATAGCTCATCGGTCGCTGCCCATCGGCGAAGAAGATGCTGAGTGCCTCATCGTGGTGTTCTCTTCATGAGCAGATCGTGTCGGCTCGTCGTGTGGCGTATGAGGAGAGGGTCCCAGTGAGAGATGTAGTGGTGGTATCGGCCTGCAGAACGGCAATAGGCGCCTTCGGCGGGACGCTCAAGGACTCTGACGCGGTGACTCTGGCCGGCACGGTCATGAGTGCCGCTGTGGCTCGGGCGGGCATCGACCCCCGCGAGGTCGACGACATCCGCTTCGGGTGCGTGTTCGAGCCGATCGACGCGTGTAACGTGGGCCGGGTCGCTGCGCTGGTGGCAGGCCTGCCCGAGGCGACGCCCGCGGTCACCATCAACCGGGTGTGTCTCTCGGGCATGGAGGCCGTGGTCTCGGGCATGGCCATGATCCAGGCGGGTATGGCCGACGTGATCCTCGCCGGCGGCGTCGAGGCAATGTCGAACGTGCCGTACACGCTCCCGAGCGCTCGCTGGGGAGCGCGGATGCAGGATCAGCCGCTGGTGGACGACCTCATCCACGGACTCCACTGCGGGTCGTACTACTTCCCCCACCCTGAAGACGGCCCGGTGGACGCCACCGTGTCTCCGCTCAAGGACCTCGTGGGCCGGCCGTACATCATGGGGCTGACGGCCGAGTTCGTGGCGCAGCATCACGGCATCACCCGCGAGGAGATGGACGAACTGGCCCTCCGCAGCCATCGGTCGGTGGAGCGGGCCACGAACGACGGGTCCTTCACTGAGGAGATCGTGCCGGTGACGGTCACCAGGCGGGGGAAGGATCCGATCGCGTTCGCCCAGGACGAGCACTTCCGCCCGGGCATCACCCTCGAGAAGTTGGCCTCGCTTGCTCCGGCGTTCGTGCCGAAGACGGGCACGGTGACCGCCGGGAACTCGAGCGGCATCAACGACGGGGCCGCCGCACTGCTGATCATGGGCGCCGACAAGGCCGCCGACCTCGGCTTGACCCCGCTCGCGCGGCTGCGCGCGACCGGGCGCGGAGCGTGTCACCCCTCGGTGATGGGTCTGTCGCCCGTGCCGGCCGTGCACGATCTGCTGACCCGGAGTGGATTGAGTCTTGGCGACTTCGGATTGATCGAGGTGAACGAGGCGTTCGCGGCCCAGTACATCGCCGTCGAACGAGAGTTGGGACTCGACCGCGAGATCACGAACGTGAACGGTTCGGGCATCGGACTGGGACACCCTGTCGGGGCGACGGGCGCCCGTGTCCTCGTCACCTTGCTTCACGAGATGCGTCGGCGCGATGTCTCGTTGGGGTTGGCCACGCTTTGTGGCGGCGGCGGCGTGTCGCTTGCGCTGGCACTGGAGGCTCTGTGATGGCCGGGCTCGATCGAATAGGCGACAGCGCGGCGCCGAGTGAAGCCGGGGCACGGGTCGCCGTGGTGACCGGCGCAGGCCGCGGCATAGGCCGGGCCGTGGCTGTGATGTTGGCCGCCGAGGGAGTCGATGTGGTGGCGGTCGATCTGGGGCTCGAGGGCGCCGAGGAGACCGCCGCCCTCGTGCGGAGCCAGGGTCGCCGGGCCCTCGCGCTGAAGGCCGATGTGGCTCTCGATTCCGATGTCGAGGCCCTCTTCGCCGCTGTGCGCGAGGAGTTCGGACGTCTCGACATCTTGGTGAACAACGCCGGTATCACTCGTGACGGGCTCCTCACGAAGCTCACGGAGCATGAGTGGGACGAGGTGGTTGACGTCAATCTGAAGAGCGTGTTCCTGTGCTGCCGGCACGCGGTAGCGCTGTTGAGGGAGTCCGGCGCGGGGCGCATCGTGAGCCTCTCCTCGGCCACCGGGCAGATGGGGAATGTCGGCCAGGTGAACTACGCGGCGGCCAAGGCGGGGGTCATCGGCGTGACGAAGACGCTCGCGAAGGAGTTGGCTCGCTGGAACATCACGGTCAATGCGGTCGCGCCGGGGTTCATCGAGACGGCCTTGACGGCGGCGGTGCCCGAGAAGGTACGGCTGATGTTGCTCGAGTCGGTGCCCTTGCGTCGAGCAGGGAGCCCCGATGACGTGGCGAACGCCGTCTGCTTCCTGGCCTCGGACGGAGCCGGCTACGTGACGGGGCAGGTGCTCTCGGTGAATGGGGGGATGTACGTGTGAGGGAGGGATCGGGACATGGGCTATCCAGCTAGGCCGGAGCGGAACACCCGCTCCGGGGCCGCCGCCGGAGTCCCCGCTCCCGGGACCGGAGAGGTGCGCGAGCGCGGACCCGGGAAGGTCATGTCGGCGTGGGAAGCCGTGCGGCTCATCGGCGACGGCGTCACCGTCACCACGAGCGGCTTCTTCGGCAGCGTGTTCGCTGAAGAGGTGGCCATCGCGCTGGAGGAGCGCTTCCTCTCCGAAGGGCACCCGCGCGATCTCACGCTCTTCTATCCGGCAGGCCAAGGCGACTTCGGCACCAGAGGGCTCAACCGCTTCGGGCACGAGGGCCTGCTCAAGAAGGTGATCGCGGGGCACTTCGGTACCGCCCCCACCATCTGTTCGCTCGTGGCCGACGACAAGGTGCAGGCGTACAACCTGCCGCAGGGCGTCATCTGCGACATGTTCCGCGACATCGCGTCCCACCGCCCGCGCACCATCTCGTTCGTGGGCCTGGGCACGTTCGCCGATCCCAGGAACGGTGGAGGCAAGCTGAACGAAGTCACCACCGAGGACTTGGTGGAGGTCATAGAGTTCGACGGTGAGGAGTTCCTCGCCTACAAGACCTTCCCCATCCACGTTGCCATCGTGAGGGGCACGACCGCGGACGTCGACGGCAACCTGACCATGGAGCGCGAGGCGCTGTTCCTCGAGGTGCGGGCTCAGGCCATGGCGGCCAAGAACTCGGGCGGTATCGTGATCGTGCAGGTGGAGCGGGTCGCCGAGAGAGGCACTCTGAATCCGAAGCACATCGTGGTGCCGGGTATCCTCGTCGACGCCATCGTCGTGGCCGCGCCCGAGAACCACGTGCAGACCTTCGGTCACGACTACGACCCGTCGTTGAGCGCTGAGATCAGGATCCCGGTGTCGGTGGGCCCGACCGCCCAACTGGACGAGCGGTTGGTGATGGCCCGGCGGGCCGCGCTCGAGCTCCGGCGGGGGAACGTGGTGAACCTCGGCATGGGGGTGCCGGAGAGCATCGCCCTCGTGGCCGCCGAGGAAGGCATCTTCGACCTCGTCACCCTCACCACTGAATCGGGCATCGTGGGCGGACTGCCCGCGGGCGCCTGGGACTTCGGCACCGGCCGGAACCCCGCGGCGATAATCGACCAACCCTCGCAGTTCGACTTCTACCACGGCGGCGGGCTCGACATCGGCTTCATGGGCCTTGCTGAGACCGACCGCGACGGCAACGTGAACGTGAGCCGCTACGGTCCGAAGATCACCGGATCGGGCGGTTTCGTCGACATCACGCAATGTGCGAAGAGCGTCGTGTTCCTGGGCACCTTCACCACGGGGGGGTTGGAACTCTCCTTCGAGGACGGCGCAGTTCACATCGTGCGGGAAGGCCGAGTGCGGAAGTTCGTGGAAGAGGTGGAGCAGATCACGTTCAGCGGCCGCTACGCGGCGCGGAAGGGGCAGCGCGTGCTCTACGTTACCGAGCGGTGCGTCTTCGAGTTGACGGAGGTGGGTCTCGTGCTGTTGGAGGTGGCGCCGGGCGTTGAGATCGAACGGGACATCTTGCCGCACATGGCGTTCCCGCCCATCATGGAAGCAGTGCCTGCGCTCATGGACCCGAGGGTATTCCGAAAGGGTCCGATGGGTCTGAGGGAGGGTTTCGAATGAGCGCGGCCGCGAGTGCCGCGTTGAGCGCGGCGATCGTACGCGCAGCCCTCGACCGCGGCGCCGACCTCGCCGGCGTGGCGCGCATCGACGACGTGCGTGGGTCCCCGTCGCATCGCATCTTCGGTCTCCTCGAGGAGTACTCGGGCGCAGGCTCCACGATGGTGCTGGGGCGGGTCCACGGGCAGATCGACTGGCCGGAGAAGGCGCGGTCGGTCATCATCATCGCCGTGCGCCATCCCGAAGAGGAACCGCACCTCGATTGGTGGCGGGACGGCCTCTCGGGAGGGACGGAGGGCAACCGCCTGCTCATCGACGCGGGCGCAGAGCTAGCGGCATGGTTGGTCGCCGAGCACGGCATCGCTGCCGGCGTCCTGCCCTACCATATCGAGAAGGGCGGCATCTTCCTCAAAGACGCCGCTGTGCTCGCCGGGTTGGGGTGCATCGGCCGCAACAACATCCTCGTCACGCCGGCTTACGGGCCGCGCGTGCGGCTTCGGTGTCTTGTTGTCGACATCGAGCTGGAGTCGACCGGGCCAGTGGACTTCGATCCGTGCCTCGACTGCGACATGCCCTGCCGAGCCGCATGTCCGCAGTCTGCGATGGCTCGGATCGTCCGGACCAAGGAAGAGTACGGTCTCGACGAACTGCCCGGGCGGGAAGGCGCGTACGATCGGGATCGGTGCGAGGTCCAGATGCAGGCGGATGTCGGCGAACACGAGGGCATCACGCGCGGCGACAGCGGCGAGCCGGGGAAGCTCGTGCGCTACTGCCGCCGATGCGAGACCGCCTGTTGGGTGGGGGCGACCCCCCGGAAGTAGAGAACAGCCCGACTGGTTTCGCTGTCCCAGACCACAGTTCAGCCGTCGATGCCGCACGGTGTTTCTGTGCCTGGCCACATCCCTTCGCGGCTTCGCTGCTGCTAAGGTGGTCATGAGCGTTCCGGAATGGGGCTTCGAATCGCTTACGCCTTGGTAGAAGAGGGGGTCTGAGATGTCCGCTCGCATCGGATCGAGTTCAGTATCGTGCGCTTCGGCGGCCGAGGCCTTGTTGGTCTGCATGGAGGCTCGTGGCGCGGATGTGATCTTCGGGAACCCCGGGTCGTCGGAGATCGCTCTCATCGAGGCCTTGGCCGATCGCGGGTCGCCCGAGTTCATCCTGGGTCTCACCGAACCCGCCGCTGTCGGCATGGCAGACGGCTATGCCGCTGTGACTCGCCGCCCCGCCGTGGTGACCGTTCACGCGGGCCCCGGTCTCTCCAACGCTCTGTGTGCACTGGGGAACGCCCAGCGCGGCGGGACCCCCTTGGTGGTGGTCGCGGGCCAGCAGGACTCTCGTCACCTGTCGCAAGATCCGATCCTATCGGCTGACCTCGTGGCTCTGGCTGATCAATACTGTAAGTCGGCGGTGCAGGTGGCACGCCCCGAGGATGTGCCCGCCGAGTTCGCTCGATCCTGGGATCTCGCTCGCACCTTTCCAACAGGGCCCACCTTCCTTGCCGTGCCTATGGACGTGTTCGGCGCGGGGCCGGTGACGGTCACTCCGCCGGCTGAGTTCGTGGTGGACGTGCCGGCGCAGGCGGCGACCATCACCCTGGTGCTCGACCTGCTTCGGCAGGCGACCGCTCCGGCCGTCGTTGCCGGCGACCAAGCGGGCATGGATGGGGCGGAGGACATGTTGTCGGCGTTGTGCGCGGCCATCGACGCACCGTTGTACGCGGAGCCGGCGGCGGCTCGGATGGTCCTGCCGTTCACGGATCCGGCGTGGCGCGGATACCTTCCGCTCTCGCCCTCCGGGGTGAGAGCGGCGCTCGCCGACCACGATGTGGTGCTCGTGATCGGGGCGAGGCCGTTCACGCGCTGGCTCCACGAAGACGTTGCGGCTCTCTCGCCCGAGCAGACGCTCGTCGTTGCCGACACTCGCTCGTTCCACCCCTTCCCCTGCCACACCGTGCAGGTGCCGGCCTCGCCGGCCGCCTTCATCCGCGGGCTTCTGGACGCTCTTGGGGTCGATCAAGTGACGAAGGAAACCTCTGGGCTTGGGACCGCGGCGGAGACCGCGGCGGAGATCGCGGCGGAGATCGCGGCGGAGATCGCGGCGGAGTCCGGCGCGCCTCTCGCCGACGCGGCGCAGACGGCTGCCGCGGCAGGGTCCCCCTGGGAAGCGTCGGTCGCCATCGACGTGGAGGGGCGGCGGCCCACCATCCCCGCCGCCCTCGCCGCCCTGTTGGCCGCGCTGCCCTCCGACGCAGCCGTCGTGGACGACTCGGTCACGGGAGAGGGCTACGTGCGCGAGATCCTCGAGCGCACCGGTGTGGCCGAGTACTACTCGTGCAAGGGGGGAGGGCTCGGTTGGGGAGTAGCCTTCGCCGTCGGTGTCGCACGGGCCCGTCCATCGCGGCCTGTGCTGGCCATCCTCGGCGACGGCACTCTACAGTACGCGGCTCCCGCGCTCTGGACCGCCGCGCACCTCGACCTGCCGGTGGTGTTCGCGGTGCTTCGGAACGACGGCTACGGCATCTTGAAGTGGGTCGAACGTTCGCGCCGCGGAGATGACGCCGCCGCGGTCGGGCTCGACATCGAAGACCCGGAAGCAGACCTCGTGGCTCTGGGCCAGGCGTACGGTGTGAAGGCCGCTCGGGCCGACGGTGTCGTTCAGATCGCACAGCTCGCCCGTGCTGCGTGGCCCGGGCCGTATCTCATCGACATCCCCGTCGACCGCGCGGTTCTTGACTATGAGTAGTCGTCTGGTGACCACCGACAAGCTCGATCGAGCGCCGGAAGGAGGCCGGGCTTGAGTATCGTCATGTTCGAAGCCGCACCGGCTGAGGTCGATGCGCTGCCCGCCGACGTGCGGGCCCGCATCCGCTTGGAGAGCGAGACTCTCGCCGAGGCGGCGCACCGCCATAGGGACTGTACGCTGGCTATCGTGGAGCTGGGGTCTTCAGTGGGACCAGTCGAACTCGATCAGCTCCCCGATCTTCGCGCTGTGCTGTCGCGCACCACCGGTCTCGACCACGTGGATCTTGCCGAGTGCGAGGCCCGGGGGATAGCCGTTGAGACCGTCGCCGGCTACTGCACGGTGGCCGTCACTGAGTTTGCACTGACCCTCATCTTCCACCTTGCCCGAGGCCGTCAGATCGCAGACGGTCTTGCCGGCGGCCTCGGGGACGAGATCGCCGGCCGCACCGTCGGCGTGTTGGGTGGGGGCCGGATAGGCCTGGGCGTGGCCGCGGGGCTTCGTGGTATGGGCTGCCGAGTGCTCGTGTACGACCAGCGACCGGTGGAAGGCTACGAGCAGGTGGGGCTGTCCGAGCTCCTGGCGGAGTCCTCAGTGATCAGCCTACATCTCCCCGGCGAGGCGGGTCAGGTGTTGGGCCGTGAGGAGCTTCGCTCGCTGTCGCCCGGGTCCTTTCTCGTGAACACCGCGCGGGCCTCTCTCGTAGATCACGATGCTCTGCTCGAGGCGATCGCGGACGGGCACGTTGCCCGCGCGGCCCTCGACGTCGGTCCGTGGGAGACCGAACCCACGTGGCTCGATCGCCCTGATGTGGTGCGTCTTCGCTCCTCAGGTCATCTGGTAGTCACCGATCATCTTGCCTGGGCGACAGAGGAAGCATTCGCCCGCTATATCCAGATCGTCGTCAACGCGGTCCGCACGTGGTCGGAGTGAACCGCACAGCGTCAGCTACCGGGAACCAGGAGGTCCCATTTGGCCTGAGTCACATCCATTCGCGACTGCACAACCGTTGTAGTATCCAGAGTGTTCCGGGGGGCTTCGGACCGCTCGACTTTCTCACCAGGGGGTATTGAGATGTCCGTTCGTAGGGAAGTGAGCGTCTTGCTCGCTGTCGTTATCGCCGCTACCCTGCTCCTGGCTGTCGCAGGCTGCGGGGACACCACCACTACTACCACAGCACCGCCGGCCACCGAGACCACGGCCGCACCGGTCACGACCGAAACCACCGAAGCAGATCCGTACGCCGACATCCGCGACAAGTTCAAAGGCGAGAAGCTGATCGCCACCGCCTGGAGCGGCCCCTACACCGAGATGTTCATCGAGGTGTTCGCCAAGCCGTTCATGGAGATCACCGGGGCCGAGGTCGAGGTGCAGGGAGTCTGGACTGAGATCCCGAGCAAGATCAAGGCCGCCCCGGCCGACGATCCGCCGTTCGACGTGACCATCGGGGATGGTTCCGTCTACTATGCTGTGATCGAGGACAATCTCTTCCTGCCCATCCGCACCGAGAACATCCCCAACATGGAAGAGATCTTCCCGGCCCTCATGGCGCAGAAGCCGGCCGTGGATGGCTTCGGAGTGCCGTTCGACGGCGCCTACGCCGGCATAGTGACGGCTGAAGGCACCACCCTCACCAAGTGGGCGGACTTCTGGGACAAGCCCGAGCTCAAGGGCAAGATCTCCTTCGACAAGGGGTTCTACTACAGCATCTACCCGGCCATCTTCGCCCTCGGTCTGGATCCACGTGAAGCCCTCACCGACCCTGCTCTCACCGACCAGGTGTTCGCCAAGACCAAGGAGCTCGCTCCGAGTATGCTGAAGTGGTACGAATCGGGCGGCGAGTTCTTCGGCCTGCTCGAGCGGGGCGATCTCGCGGCGGGCTACTACTACGCCACCCAGTCGGCGATGGGCGACGTGGGCGAGCGTCTCAACCTCACAACCACGATCCCCGAGGACGGGCGAGTGGGCTACATCGACTACTACTTCGTGGTGCGCGGCACCAAGCATCAGGATCTGGCAGAGGCCTTCATCAACTACATCATCTCGGCCGAGCGTCAGCAGGAGTGGTGCGCACGGCAGTGGATGGGTGTCGCCAACAGGAACGTGACGCTACCCGACGGCGTTCCCTACGACCGTCCTCCTATCACCAACGAGGATTGGGAGCAGTTCCACGATTACGACTGGGACATCTTCTATCAGGACTGGGACGCGTGGGACAGTCGTTGGAAAAAGGAGATCCTCGGACAGTGAAGGATGCATCGGCCGAATCGATGAAGGATCGCGTGGCGCCCCCGGGTGGGGGCGCCACCACCCCCGACCTCGAGGTGCAGGGCTTGTGCAAGCACTTCGGGTCGGTCGTGGCCGTGGACTCCATCGACTTCACGGTGGATTCCGGCGAGTTCGTGTCGATCCTCGGTCCTAGTGGCTGCGGCAAGACCACGACTCTCCGGATGGTGGCTGGGCTTGAGGAGGTCACGGCCGGCCGCATCTTCATCCGCGGCAGGGACGTCACCCACCTCCCGCCCGAGAAGCGGAACACTGCCATGGTCTTTCAGAGCTACGCGCTCTTTCCGCACATGAACGTGCATGACAACGTGGCCTTCGGCCTCAAGATGCGGGGCGTAGCCAAGGCTGAGATCGACGACCGCGTAGCGATGGCGATGCGACGAGTGAGGCTTGAAGGCTACGAAAAACGGAAGCCTTCACAGCTCTCCGGAGGGCAGCGGCAGCGGGTCGCCGTGGCGCGCGCCATCATAGTGGAGCCCGCAATACTGCTTCTCGATGAGGCGCTCACCAACCTCGACAGGCGCCTGCGCCAGCAGCTGCAGCTGGAATTGAAGGAGCTCCAGGTGGAACTGGGGATCACCTCTCTGTTCGTGACCCACGATCAGGAGGAGGCTCTCACCATGTCCGACCGCATCATTGTCATGGATGAGGGGCTCATCGCGCAGAATGCCGAACCCAGCGAGGTATACGACAGGCCCGCGTCGGCGTTCGTGGCCGGCTTCATCGGGGAGTCCAACCGACTGGATGGGTCCGTCGTCGCCGCCGGCGACGAGGCGTGCACGATCCGCACGGATGCCGGGCTCGACCTCGTGGGGGTCCACGCCGGCCACGTGGGCCACGTGGCCCACGTGGGCCGGCAGTGCGCCGTCATGGTACGACCGCGGGCCATCACGCTCCACGCCGAACGGCCTGCGAAAGACAACGTGATCGAAGGCGTGGTCAAGCTGTGGGCGTACAAGGGTGAATCGTATGAGTACGTGGTGACCCTGCCCGGTGGCGGTGATCTGCTGGTGAGCCTGCCCAGGCGTGAGGCGGTGTTCGAACGAGGCGACCGGGTGTTCGCCGCGTTCGACGCCCGCGATGTGATCGTGGTGGAGAGAGGCTGATGGTCGAAGCTGCGACTACCGAGACCAGCGGCGGGGTCTCCCGTGCGTCCTGGGCGCGGCTGGACAGGGTGTGGCTCGCTGTGCCCGCGGTGGTGTTGACCGCCGTCTTCTTCGTCATCCCGATCCTGTTCATGGGGCGGATCAGCCTCTCGGTGCACGAATCCGGTAGCGCATACCGCGAAGGCACCTGGACGCTCGACAGCTACGTGACTTTGCTCACCGACAGCTTCTATCTGAGGATCTTCAGCTACACGCTCGGGGTGAGCCTTCTGGTGACGGTGCTGGGCCTGGCGCTCGCCTATCCGATCGCCTACTGGATCAACCGGAGTGGGCCTCGTTTGAAGGTGATCCTCTTGTTCGCGGTCATCGTTCCGCTCTGGACGAACATCCTGGTACTGATCTACGGGTGGTTGATAATCCTCAGCCCTGGGGGCGCGCTCAACGACGGACTCATGAGGTTGGGATTGATCGACGCGCCTCTTAGGGTGGTGTACAACACCTTCGGGATTGTGGTCGGCATCGTCCAGATCACCCTTCCCTACGCGATCCTCATCATCGCGGCCGTTCTTGCGGGAATCGACCGTAGCCTGGTCGAGAGTGCTCGAGACATGGGGGCCTCTCGGTTGAAGGCTTTTCTCCACGTGACCCTACCGCTGTCGACGCCCGGCATCGCCTCTGCCGCGACGGTGATCTTCGTCTGGTCGATGGGAGAGTACGCATCGCCTCAGCTACTGGGCGGTTCGGCGGGCAAGTTCGTCTCCCAGGAGGTGTCGAGCCAGTTCCTCACCGCCTTCAACTGGCCGAGAGGCGCCGGGCTGGCCGTCACGCTCTTCAGCCTCATCGTCTTGATCCTGGTGGTGGCGCAGACAGCGGCGCGGGTCACAGCCAGGAGGAGCGCGGCATGAGCCCTCGTTGGTCGCTGTCCTCCCTTTCTTACCGCGTGCTGGGTCTGGCCACCGTGATCTTCCTGTTGTCACCCCTCGTCATTGTGGTCTGGTTGTCGTTCGGCTCGTCACCCTACATGGCGAAACCGAGCCTCGACTTCTCACTCCGCTGGTACGAGGAGATATTCACCGCGTCGCGCTGGACGGGACCCTTCCAACACAGCCTGATCATCGCTGCGGGGTCTAGCGTGCTGTCGCTGCTCCTGGCCACGCCGGCGGCGCTCGGTCTGGCAAAGGCCCAGGGGAGGCGCGCGGTGGGATTGAACTTCGGCGTCATGGTGCCGTTCTTCATGCCCGGGCTCATCCTTGCTGTCGGGCTGCTGATGTTCGCGAGCAGGATCGGGCTGAGCGGGACGTTCCCGGGCATCATGATCGCCCACTCACTGTGGGGCACTCCCATCGCCTATCTCGCGATACGAGCTGTGTATGCGGGCACAGATACCGCGGCAGAGGAAGCGGCTCGGGTTCTTGGGGCGGGGCCTTTGCGTACGTTCTTCCTGGTGACGCTTCCGAGCATCCTCCCCGGAGTCGCCGCCGGCGCGCTCTTCGCGTTCGTCATCTCGTTCAACGAGTTCATGATGTCGCTCTTCCTGACCGCGCCGCGCACTGTGACCCTGCCCGTGGTGATCTGGACGTCGCTACGCTACGAGGTGAGCCCCGCGGTGGCAGCCATCGCCTCGGTGTTCATCGGCATCTCGGTGATCGCCGTGATCATCGGGCTCCGCTTGGTGGGAACTCGAGGTCTCCTACAGCTCACCGCCGCGGACGCTGTCAAGAAGTAGCGGGAGCGAGACTCCGGGTGTCGCTGGATGTTGGTGCACCGCGACGCGAACACATCGCCGATCCGCGACGATGCGCCGAGCGACGGTCGGGCCGTGTCCTCAGGCGCCCGCCGACGGGGTGTCGCTCAGGTCGAGCAGACGCAGAGCGATGGTGAGTATGGTGCGGTCGTTGCTCGACTGCAGCGAGCGGCCGGTGAGTCCCTCGATGGTCTTGAGCCTGTACCTGACGGTGTTCGCGTGAACGAAGAGGCGATCTGCGGTCTTCTGCGTGTCGGCGTCCACGGTGAGGTACGCCTGGAGAGTCGCGAGAAGCTGCGAACGCCCGCGAACGCCCTCCGATTCGAGCAGAGGGGCGAGGACGCCGCGGGCATATTCGAGCGCCCTATCGGAGGTCGCCAGGTCGAGGAGCACGTTGTCGATGCCGAGGTCTTCAGCGCAGAGTGCTCCGCCGTGTGACTGGGTTCGGCGGAGGATGGTCATCGCACGCGTCGCCTCGGCGTGGGTCGCTCGAAGCCCCGACAAGGGCGGGGCCGGCCGACCCACCGCCACCCACACCTTGGCCGTGCGGAGGTGACGGGTGAGCCGGGTGTGGAAGTCCGCGAGTTCCTTGCGCTCGCATGCCTCATCGTCACGCGCCACCTGCTTCAGTGCTATCGAAGTCGGGCCGAGGAAACGTATCACGGGCTCGTAGTCGGAACTCCGGCAATAGAGCTCCACCAAAGGTCGCAGGTACTCGATCGAGCGTTCCTTTCGCGGCGTGCCGCCCTCGAACTCGATCTCCACGAGCACGATGCGGCAGGGCATGCTCACGTCGTACCCCCAGGACGCCAAGCGGTGGAACGCCAGCGGGTCGGAGAGTTGGTCGTGGTTGATGAGCGTGTCGAGCAGGTTTCCCACCAGACGCTGTTCGGTTACCTCCTCCACTCGCAGGGTGCGGTACTCGGTGGCGGCAACCAGGCCGGCCGCCTCGATCGCCCAGAGTGCGAGGTCGGTCATCTTCTGATCACGGATCACGCCGACGAAACCGCGCATGCGGTGCTCGAAGTGGATGGGAGCGATGAACGCCGCCTTCTGACCCGCGCCCAGCCCTGAATCGAGGGAGACTATCTTGTTCAGTCGGAAGAGCCTGTCGAGCCCGGCGGCCGCTCCGATCCTCTGTGAATAGTGTTTCAGGTGCATGATGACCGAAGGATCGCCGGGTTCGGCCGGCGGAAGAGACGCCGAGTTCTGGGACGAGAGGTGCAAGTAGGTGGAGAGCATCTCGCCCCTGCGGTTGGTGATGAAGGCGGAGCAGGAGAGGGATTCGCCGAGGACCTGGGCTATCGCAGAGAACCCGCCTCCACTCAATTGGGCCTCCATCAGCCGGCGTAGGATCTCTTGCCCCTGCTTCAGAATCTCCGCGTCCTTCTCCAGGAGCAGGCCGGCAACCGCTTTCGTCACGTCCACGAACGGGATGTTCTGGGGGAGCTTGAGGAAGGGGATCGAGAACCGTTCCGCGTCGGCCAGCATGCGGTCGGGTATCTCCTTGAGCTCGTAGCCCGTCTTCATGAGGAAGGCGGCGATGCCTACCTCGCCGACGTGTGCCATCACGCTGGCCTGCAGATCCGGGTTGTCCTTGAACCCATAGCCGGTACTGCAGAGGAGTATCCCCGGGGAGGGGAAGTAGGGGTCTTCGAAGATCTCGACGATGTGCGTCCAAGATATCTTGTTGTCGAGGCCCCGCGCACCCGCAAGCAGTTGCGCCTGAGTCAAGGGCCACGTCTGAAGTGCTTGGCGGACTGTCACGGTCACGCGTGTTCTGCTCCCCTCGGGGCCGTCGCGTTCTTCCCATCGGCTGCATTGTATGGTGGCACAAGAGCAGACCCTCGTCCACCCGCCCTTCTGGGGTTTGCCACATGGATGGCTCGTCCAGGTGGTGTTACGCTGACACCAGAGTGCGGGAGTCTTCGTAGACAGAGGGGGTTTCTTGGATGGACACCGAAGCGTTACTGGCCGAGATCCGGGCTGCGGTCCTGGACGGCGAGCCATCGTTGGTGAAGTCGCTGACCGAGAAGGCCCTTGAAGCAGGGCTTCCGGCTCTCACGATCGTCAGCGAGGGCCTGACTGAAGGCATCCGGCGCGTGGGTGAGGAATTCCAGAAGGGTGCGTACTTCCTGCCTGATCTCGTGCGGGGTGCGCAGTCGATGGAGATCGGGCTCGAGGTGCTCCAGCCGCTGCTGGCGGGCGCGGGCGAGGAGAGGCCCACCCACGCGAGGATCGTGCTCGGCACCGTGCACGGCGATCTTCACTCCATCGGGAAGAACATCGTCGCCGCGATGCTGAAGGCTTCGGGTTTCGCTGTGGACGATCTTGGGGTGAACGTGCCCGTAGAGGTCTTTGTGGACAAGGTGCGGGATACCGAAGCTGCGTTCCTCGGGTTGTCCGCCCTCCTCACCACCACCGTGCACCAACAGGAAGCCGTGATCAAGGCGCTCGAGGCGGCCGGATTGCGTTCGAAGGTCAAGGTGCTGCTCGGAGGCGCGCCCATCGATCAGGACTGGGCCGACCGGGTAGGGGCCGACGGGTTCGCGCCCGACGCCGCCCGTGCGGTCGAGGTCGCCCGGGAACTGGCCGGGATCCGTTGAGACTGCCAAGAAGGGAGTGCACAGCATGAAGTTCTTCGAGGTGCTCAGCTCCGAGGATCTGGACGGGATACACGCGGCGACTCTAGAGGTCTTGGCGCGCACGGGCATGCTCATCCAAGATGCGGACGCTCGCGAACGGCTTGAGGCGGCCGGCTGCGGTGTGCGCGGGGAGCGCGTCACCTTCCCGGCGGACTTGGTCGCGAGGGCGGTAGAGTCGAGCCCAGCGGAGTTCACCCTGTGCGGGCGCACGCCCGAGCACGACTGCCCCCTTGTGCCGGGCCGCTTCTACACGCTCTCCACCACCGGGAGCCCGTTCGTCATCGACCATGAGACGGGGGAGCGACGCCACGCCCTGGTCAAGGACGTCGCCGACCTCACTCGGCTCGTCGACGCGCTTCCCAACACGCACATGGCGTCCCCGGCCACGCCGAAAGACGTGGAGCCCGAGATCGTGACCCCGGTGCGGGTGGCCACGATGTTCAGGAACACTACGAAGCCGCTCAGGGTGGCGGTGGAGTCGGGCGATGAGGTCCGCTACTCGTTGAAGATAGCGGCCGCGGTCCACGGAGGCATGGAGGCGATGGTGTCTCGCCCCCAGTTGCAGATCTCCGTGTCCCCGCTGAGTCCGCTCACCTTGTCGGGCGATTCGACCCGGGCCCTGATGGTGGCGGCTGCCGCGGGCGTGCCCTTGGGAGTGATCCCCGCGCCGATCGTGGGAGCCACCGGCCCGATGTCGATTGCCGGCACCCTGGTGCAGCAGAACGCCGAGATCCTGGCGGGACTCGTGCTCGCCCAGGTGGTCAACCCGGGCGCGCCCATCCTCTACGAGCCTCGGCCGACGGTCATGGACATGCGCACGGGACAGAGCATCTGGGGCAACCCCGAGGTCGCCCTCATGTCCGTGGCCACGGCGCAGATGGCGCGCTACTACAAGATCCCCGGCAGCGTCACGGCATTCGGCTCGAGCGCTCGGGCCATGGACGATCAGAACGGCTTCGAGCGCGCGCTCACGCTTCTCCCCGCGGCTCAGTCCGGCGCCAATGTCCTGGCCTCGTTGGGCGCGGGTGACAACGTGATCCACACGTCGGCCGAACTCATCGTGCTCGACGACGAGATCATGTCATGGGTCACGAGGTTCATGCGTGGCATCCAAGTAGACGAAGACGCGCTCGGCGTCGCGGCGATCCATGAAGCGGTCATGGGCGAAGGCGGATTCCTCGCCCTCGACCATACACGCAAGTTCATGAGAGCCAGCGAAGTGTGGACGCCGCGACTGTCCGACCGCCGGAACTACAGCGATTGGGACAGGGAGGGTCGGCCGACCATCCAGCAGCACGCTCGAGCCCGGGTGACCGAGATCCTTGCCACTCACGTGGTGGAGCCGCTCTCCGACGACATCGAGCGCGAGATCGACGAGGTGATCGCGGAGGCGCGGGCGGATCTGAACGCCAAGTGAGCCTCGTGCTGTTCGAAGTGACGGCGGCCGAGTCGGCGGGTCTCCCGGCCGACGTGCGGAGCAGGGTCCGGCTCGAGCCGCGCACGCTGCATGAGCGTGCTCGGGATCACCCTGAGTGCGAGATGGCGATCGTCGAGGTGCGCTCGAGGGTTGGCACCGCCGAACTCGAACGTCTGCCCCGCTTGCGCGCGGTGGTCTCGCGCACCGCGGGTCTCGATCACATCGACCTGGGAGCCTGCGCCGAGCGGGGCGTGGTAGTCACCCACGCCGGCGACTACTCGAGCGGGGCCGTGGCCGAGTTCACCATTGCGTTCCTTCTTCACCTGTTGAGAGGCCGGCAGATCCGCCGCAGTGTCTCCGGGGGACTGGGCGAGGTGTCCGGAAGCCTGGGTGGGGAGCTATCCGGGCGTACTGTGGGAGTGATCGGGCTCGGGGGTATCGGCCGCCGCGTCGCCGCCGTTCTCGTGGCCCTCGGCTGCGACGTACTCGCGGTCTCAAGGCGACCCCTCGAAGGCATCGAGTCGGTGCCACTCGCGCGGGTGCTAGAGCCGGCGTCGGTGATGACGCTTCACCTGCCCGGGGAAGCGGGGCTTGTGCTGGGTCCGGACGAGTTCCTGCGCCTCAAGGCCGGGGCTCTCGTCGTGACCGACCACGTCGCGTGGGCGACCGAGGCGGCGTTCGAGCGACAACTGCGTTGCGTCATAGAAGCGGTGCGGGGGTGGGAGGGCTGACCGGCGCTTGTTGTGCCTGGTCACAAGTGCCAGGAATCTACTCGACGGTGTTCTGTCGGCCCCGTACATGGCTCGCGGCATTCCACCGTGCTAGGCTGAGCCGTAGGGGGAGTCTCTTTGGAATCTGCGTCGGAGGAAAGCCAGCCATGACGAAGATCTACACACGCATGGGCGACGGTCACGCGGTCGAGATGACCGTCGACGAGATCCGTGCCGACATCCTCGCCGGCACCGAAGACGCCGCCGATAGGGGCAAGATCCCAGCCCTCAGCCAAGGGGAGCAGGACTATCTGCTCGATCTCTTCACCTTCGAAGGGAAGATCGTGGGTGTGGTGCCGGGTGATGAGGTGGTCTTGACCGACGATGGTTCGGTGAACGCGCTCTATGGAGCTCAGAGCTCCAGCGGGGTCGGTGTGCCCATCAGCCGCGAGTCGGCGATCAGGGTGTACGAGCGGGCGTTCGCGATGGACACCATGGAGGTCGGTCACCCGGACTACTCGTTCAAGCCCGTCAAGCCGATCATCGCGCTGGAACTCCAGGCGATGGAGAGCGTGCTGCACACCACCATCATCCCCATGTATTACGGGGCGATGCCCAACCTCGCACTGTACGCACGGCCCGACGGCCCGTTCGGCAACCCGGCGGATCTCCTCCCCATGGGTAAGATCGACGAAGCCCGATCCGCGCAGGAGGAGGCGGCTGAAGCCTGTACGCGCGACATGGTCTACATCGGGAAACGCATGGCTGAAGTTGGGGCCGACGGCTTCAACTTCGACACCACGGCGTCGGCCGGGGACGCCGAGTTCCTCGCCACACTGAACGCCGTGGAAGAGTTGGCGCGCACTACCGACTTGTCGATCGAGGTGGGCATGGCCGCGGAGTTCGTGCTCGGTATGCACGGCAAGGTCACGTACGATGGGGAGCGCCTCGCCGGCCTCTATCCCCACCAGCAGGTCAAGCTGGTCGAGAAGGCCGGGGCTCACATCTTTGGCCCGGTGGTGAACACCAACACGCGCAGGTCCACTGCCTGGAACGTGTCTCGGGCGGTCACCTTCGTCAAGGCATGTTCCGAGGCAGCCACCATCCCCGTTCACGCGAACGTGGGGATCGGGGTCGGTGGTGTTCCGATGTGCGAGACCCCGCCCACAAGCATGGTCACGCGGGCGTCGGTCGCGATGGTGAAGATCGGTCGCGTCGACGGATTATAGGTGGGCTCGGGCGATCCCTACGGGATGCCCATCTCACATGCGCTTGCCTCCGGGATGGGGGGCATCCGCACGGCCGGAGATCTGGTCGCGAGGATGCAACTCCACCGCAAGATGCGACTCCCCGAGGCGAAGGCGTATGTGGCAGAGAAACTCCATGTAGGCACGCGCGAGCTGTCCGATGAGGTGACCATGAGGGAACTGCGTGAGGAACTCGACATCGGGGTGTTGACGTCTGTGCCGGGCGCGGCACGCGGTCTGGAGGCGAAAGCGCGCATTGCCGATCTGCTCGGGGTCACCATTCCGTCGGTGGAGCGGTTGAAGCGCAAGATGGGCGGGCTCGGCTGATATGGATGGCTGGGAGTTCGAGACGCTCCTTCCACCAACCTACCGCACTTTGGTCAGCGCGGTGTTCACCGGCTCTGGGTCGAAGGCCTCCGGGTCGTAGTCCTCGCCCAGCCACTCGAGGGCGTTCTCGTGCTCGGGGTGTTCCGAGTCGGCCAGAGCGTCGAGCAGGTCGAGGTAGCCGAATACGCCACCGCAGTCCTCGGGCGGGAAGGCGCGTGCGCCCCCCGGGCACGACGCGTGCTCGGGTGCCTGTTCCGCAGGCAGGATCTGTTCCACTTTGATCTTGATGTTCCAGTCGTCTCCGAAATCGTAGACATAACTGAAGGCGCTTCCTATTTCAAGCGGCAGGTCGGTCAGCTTGACGCGGGTGTCGTTCTTGAAGCCCAGGCTACCGTAGGGGTCGGGCTGACCGTACTCGAGTCCGCCTGCTATGAACACGTGCAGGTGATCGTCGTACCAGCCTCCGACGAACTGGATGATCTCGTGGAGCCCCCGAAGCGTGGTGTGTCCCGGCAGCAAGAGCCGCCGCCAGATGGGCGGCTTGATGCCGGCGAACGTGAGCTTGAGCCGGTAGTACGGCCCGGGCTCGGCACGGCGCGAGGTCTTCGCCATCGTTCCTCCTCCACGTGGGGGCTTCCTGTTCCGGTCAGGGTACAGCATGGGGGCGGCTGGCGGGCGAATGATTCACCGCTGCGGCCCGCTTCCTTCTTTCCATCCGACCAACGTTGTAGGATGGCGCACAAGCGATGGCGAACGAGCGCGACTGCCCAGCGTGACCGCTCGCGGGAGGTAACACTGCCACGCATCTTTGACAACATCGACCAGTCTCTCCTTCCCGAACTGCGGCAGATTCTTGGCCTGTCCGAGCGGGCCGACTTCTGCGTCGGCTACTTGAACCTGCGCGGCCGGAAGGAGCTCGACGCCTTCGTCGATCGGTGGCCGGGCTACGATGGGCATCAGTGCCGCCTTCTGGTCGGGATGCAGCGTCTGCCCCAAGAAGAACTCTACGATTTCCTGCGCGTCACGAAGGATGACGACGGTCTCAACAATCAGACCGCCGTGCGTCTGAAGGCGAGGCTCGCCGAGGAGTTCCGTAGACAGCTTGCGTTCTGGTTCTCCGCCTGGTGCGCCACTGGTTGGAGAGTCGTGACGAAACTCGGCGGGGTTCAGGGTGAGGTCGAATGCGTGCCGGATTCCCATGCTCGTGGTCTCAAGCTTCGGCGCGAGTGATCGCCGGGTAACATCGGCTCTCGCCGTCCGGCGCAACGAGCTGGTTGCGGCCATCGCGGATGAGGTGGTCTTTGGCGCGGTCACGCCAGGGGGCCGGTTGGCGTAGCTGGCCGGGCGGGTAGCCGAATGGGGGTCCCGTGGCGGGTGCTGGTGGAAGGGTGACATATTCCTGCGTCGAATTGGCAGGTGCAGTAAAGTGACTCAGGAAGCGAGACTGACAGCGTCCACCAAGCAGTTGGGAGGTCGGCTGTGACGTTGGAATGGAATTGGCCTGGGGCGCGGTGGTGGAAATGCGACCTGCACCTGCACACTGCCGCGTCGCATGATTTCCGAGATATCGACTTGTCTCCCGCATCTTGGGTGGCTGCAGCGCGCGCGGCGGGTCTCGACGCGGTGGCGGTGACGGACCATTGCACCGGTGCCGGTTTCGCCGCGATTGTCCAGGCGGTTCGGGAATCAAACGCTCCGCTCACCGTCTTTCCCGGTGTCGAACTCACAGTAGCACCGGGCGTTCATCTACTCATGCTGTTCGATTGCGATAGGGACGGAGACGCCGCCGTTGGCCTGCTCAGCGCCTGCGGGATCGGTGATCGGGAATTAGGGGACCCGGAGGCCTGCGGCATGTGCTCCGTGCTCGAGGCGCTTGAGAGGGCGGTCCAGCGCGGTGCGCTCAGCATCGCCGCCCACGCCTGTGATGTTCGCGGGTTGCTCAAGGAGTGCTCTCCCGGGGTTCCGCTGCAGCACATCATCACCAGCCGCTGGCTACACGCAGTTGAGGTGAGCGCGGTCGAGCCTGAACTCATGGCATACGCAGACAATACGAAGGATGGCTACGTGAGGCGCGTGCCGCTGCCCATTCTGACCGGCTCCGACGCACACCGGCTGTCTGAGATCGGCACGAGGCCGACATGGATCAAGATGACACGACCGGCTCTTTCAGGGCTGCGTCTGGCGCTGCAGGACGGACAACGATTGTCCGTCCGCAACGCTTACGACGTTGCCGCGGACCCAAACCAGCACGCCGAACTGGTCATCGAGGAGTTGGAGGTTACCGGCGCCAGATACGTCGGCCGGCCGGAGCCATTCCGTCTCCGACTGAACCCGTGGCTCAACGCGATCATCGGCGGGCGCGGAACAGGCAAGTCCACGCTGCTGGAGTTTCTCAGACTTGCCTTGAGAAGAGAGGGTGAGCTTGATGCGTTGCCCGGGGAGCTCAGGTCGGAGTTCGCCAAATACGGAACGGTCGCTGTGGAGCGAAACGATCCGGGACTACTAACTCCCGGCGCTCAGCTTGCGGTCACATATCGAAAGGGTGACGCCCGCTTCCGGGTCCAGTGGGCCCCTGGTGGGGGGATGGACCCCATTCTTGAGCAGGGTGTCGACGGCGAATGGACGGTTGCCCAGGGGGATGTTCGCGGGCGATTTCCGGTTCGTCTATTCAGCCAGAAGCAGATCTTCGCTCTGGCGAGCCGTCCCCTCGCGCTCCTACGCGTGATCGATGAGGCGCCTGAGGTCGGCTATCTCGCATGGGAGGAACGGTGGACGGCCGAGGAGGCTCACTATTTGGCGCTGCGCGCCCAGATCCGCGAGATCGAGGTGCGGCTGAGCGAGGAGAATCGGTATCGGGGCGAGCTCGACGACACCGAACGCCAGATCCGAGTTTTCGAGGCGGCCGGACATGCGGGGGTCCTTCAGAGCTATCAAGCTCGAGTGCGCCAGCAGCGTGCTATCGAGAGCTGGGGGGAGACCTGGGCATCCATTGGCGGGAAGCTCCGTGGAGTAGCGGAAGACGTCAGGCCTGCGATGTTGGATCCGGTTGTATTCGACCAGGCTGATCCGGCCGATAGCGACCTCCTGGCCCGCGCCGAACAACTCGCAACCCGTCTGGTCGGAATGGCCAATGAGTTGACAACCATGGCCGAGGTCGCCGACCAACTTCATCTCGCGTGGGAGGAAGACCTGGCTTCTTCTGCGTGGAAGACACAACTGGATACTGCGCTTGGCGCTTATGCGGAACTCGGCGATCGGTTGGGCGCTGAAGGGATTGCCGACCCAGGCCAGTACGGGCACTTAGTACAGCAGAAGCATGCCCTAGAAGAGCGGTTGGCGATCATCGCAGACACGCGGACTACGGTGGCGATGCTCAAACAGGAAGCCGTGGAATCCTTGGGGCGGCTAGCAGACCTGCGTCGACAAGTGACTGGGCTTCGTGTTCACTTCCTCGAGTCAGTGTTGTCGGACAATCCCTATGTTCGCATCAACGTCCTTCCCTTTATGGCGGCCGATTCGGGTGCGGCCGAGTTCCGACGACTGCTCCAGCGGGAAGGCGGTGGATTCGAACGAGACATCGGGGCGCCGATGGGCGAGGGGATTCTCGGGCGGCTCTTTCCGGGCGAGCCGAGTGCGGATCTGGACGCTCTGACCGTCGAAGCCCACCTGGTGGAAGAGAAAGCACGTCTTCGTTCTGTCGCATCGGGCACTTCCTGTGAGGGCATTCGCGATCAGCGTTTCGTTACCCACATGGCCGGCCTCCCCCCGGAGGCCTTCGACCGTCTGGACTGTTGGTTCCCGGAGGATTCCCTCGAGGTTCTCTACAGCCCGGTTCCGGGAAGAGGCGAGTTCCGGCGGGTGGAAGAGGGTTCGCCGGGCCAACGGACCGCCGCCCTCCTCGCCTTCCTGCTGTCGTATGGGCAAGAACCCATCGTCCTTGATCAGCCTGAGGACGACCTCGACAACCACCTGATCTCCGGTTTGATCGTCACCCAGCTTCGTGAGATGAAGCAGCGGCGCCAGGTCGTCGTTGTGACGCACAATCCGAATATCGTGGTCAACGGCGATGCGGAACTTGTGGTTGCGCTTGACGTCCGCAGTGGGCAGACGTGCAAGGTGTGCGAGGGGGGCCTGCAGGAGCAAGAGGTGCGCGACGAGATATGTAGGCTGATGGAAGGCGGCCGCGAGGCCTTCGAGCAGCGCTATCTGCGGATCGCGGGGGAACCCTGATGTTCGATAGTCCGGAAGAACTGCTTCGAAAGATCAATCTTGGGGAGGACTCGCTGCTCGAGCTCAAGACCGTGACCATGAAGGGCCGGCGGGTATCGGACCCCCCGCGTGACGACCTAGCCGACGAGATCGCGGCCATGGCCAACACGGCAGATTCGGTGCTTGTCCTGGGCGTTGACGACAAGACGCGCGACATCGTGGGCATCCCCCGAGAGTCGCTGGATGCGGTGGAACACTTCGTGTTCGAGGTGTGCTGCGACAGCATCAAACCGCCAGTGGCGTTCCGCACGCTCCGCCTGGAGCTTCCGGACGCGACCGGAACCCCCCAGGTAGTGATGAAGGTTGACGTTCCACGCAGCCTATTCGTTCACGAAAGCCCCGGAGGGTACTTTCAGAGACAGGGCAGCTCGAAGCGAAAGCTTCCGCCCGACTTTCTGGCCCGCCTCTTTCAGCAACGAAGCCAGGCCCGACTCATTCGGTTCGATGAGCAGGCCGTGCCGACCACGAGCCTGTCTGACCTCGATCCCGCCCTGTGGCAGCGTTTTGTTGGTGATACGGCCGCCGATCCCGTGGAGACGCTCCGGAAGCTCCATCTCCTGACGGAAGACGATACGGGTGTTGAGAGGGCCACTGTCGCCGCGATCCTCATGTGCACCCACGCACCGGAAAACTGGCTTCGTAGCGCCTACATCGAGGCCGTGCGCTATCGCGGGAACCGGCAGGATTCGAACTACCAGATCGACGCCCACCAGATCACCGGTCCGCTGGATCAGCAGGTGCGTGATGCCCTGGCCTTTGTGGAGCGCAACATGACGATCGCAGCCGTCAAGGCACCCGGCAGGGTGGAGCTTCCCCAGTACAGCACGCGTGCGGTGTTCGAGGCGTTGGTGAATGCCGTTGCCCACCGCGATTACGCCGTACACGGCTCGAAGATCCGACTGTTCTTGTTCGATGATCGGTTGGAGCTATTCTCGCCGGGACCGCCGCCCAATTCGGTTACCGTGGAGAGCATGGCCTTGCGTCAAGCGACACGGAATGAGCTCATCGCCGGACTCCTGACGCGTAGCCCTGTAGTGGGGCCGTCGGGAGTCGGCCGCCAGTACTTTATGGAGAAGCGAGGCGACGGCGTCCCGATCATCCTGGCGGAAAGCACCGAACTGAGCGGGCACGAGCCGGAATACAGATTGATCGACGATGCTGAGCTACTGCTGACCATCTGGGCGGCTGCGGAGCCTGGGCGACAGGCCGCGCTGAGCCTGTGAGCCCCCTGCCCCGCACCGGCTTGTGTGCGGGATACGTCGGTGCAGCCGTGGGCGGTCGCGCTCCCGGTGCTGCTCATCGGTATCCTCACGATCGGCACGAACTTGATTGCCGACGGTATGGGAAGGGCCCTCATCGGGATCGAACGGAGGGCGGACGTGTGAGCGGGCAGGTTGTTCTCGCTGTGGACGGCCTCAAGATCGTGCTCGACCCGTCTGGCACCTTCATCGACGATGAAGTGTCGTTTGCGATCCGCGCGGGTGAGGTGCTCGGGCTCGTGGGCGAATCCGCGTCGGGCAAGACGACAGTGGCCACCGCGCTGCTTCGCCACCAGAGGCGGGGAGCCAAGATAGCGGATGGCCGAGTCTTGATCGACGGCAAGGACGTGCTCACCCTCGCTCCCGAGGCATTGCGGCAGCTTCGGGGTGGTTTGATCTCGTACGTGCCGCAGGATGCTTCGGCCTCGCTCAACCCCGCTCTCCGCATCGGCACCCAACTCGTGGAGATCCTCGAGGCTCACGACTTCGGTGGTTCGGACGCTGCGCGGCGCGAACGTCTCACGGAGATGATGACCGAGGTCCTGCTGCCCTCAGACAAGCAGTTCCTCCGCCGCTATCCGCACCAGCTCTCAGGAGGCCAACAGCAGCGGGTCGCCGTGGCGATGGCATTCGCATGCCGTCCGAAGATGATCGTTCTGGACGAACCGACCACTGCTCTCGACGTGACCACGCAGGCCCACGTGCTCGAGACGGTGAAGAAGCTCACCCAGGCGTACGGGGTCGCCGCCCTGTACGTAACTCACGACTTGGCGGTGGTGGCCAACCTCGCCGACCGCATCGCGGTGATGTACGCGGGCAAGTTGGTCGAGGTGGGCTCCCGGAACGATCTCTTCACGCGCTCTTTGCACCCGTATTCGCGGAGACTCCTGGACGCGATCCCCGATCTGAGCGGATGCCGGGCGCTTCGCGGGATCCCCGGATCGGCGCCCCGTCCGGGACGACGGCCGGAGGGCTGCTCGTTCGAGCCTCGATGTGACTGGGCTATCGACAAGTGCCGGGTCGAGTTCCCGCCCGTGGACGGTCCCGGTCCAGAGCATCAGGTGAGGTGCTGGCGCTTCGCCGAGGTGGGGGCGGAGCCGATGGGGGCGGGTCAACGCGGCGAGGAACGTGTCCAGTTCGACCCTTCTCTCGAGAACGTGATCGCCGTGAGCGATGTCTCGGCCTATTACGGGCAGAAGAAGACGCTGCACGAGATCACTCTGCACCTCCACACGCGCCGCTGCATCGCCTTGGTCGGCGAGTCCGGCAGCGGGAAGACCACGCTGGCCCGGTGCGTGGCCGGACTGCATCCGTTCAAGATCGAAGGCAGCATCAAGTACCGTGGCACGGAACTTGCCCGCGACGCCCGCGGTCGCGACCAGGCGACCAGGCAGACGATCCAGTACATCTTTCAGAGCCCCTACAGCTCCCTCAACCCGCGCAAGTCTGTGCGACAGATCCTCACGCAGCCTCTGCGTGTGTTCTTCGACATCGGGAAGAGCGAGACCGACGACAGAGTGGCCGCCGCCCTCGTGCAGGTGGCCCTGGACACATCGGTGCTTCGCCGATACCCCGACGAGCTGAGCGGCGGTGAACGCCAGCGCGTGGCCATCGCCCGCGCCCTCGCCGCAGAGCCCACCGTGCTCATCTGCGACGAGGTGACCTCCTCGCTCGACGTCTCCGTGCAGGCCGCGATCGTCGAGCTTCTTGCACAACTGCAGCACGAGACCGGTCTGAGCATGCTGTTCGTCACTCACAACCTGGCTCTGGTGCGGAGCATCGCCCAGGAGGTCGCGGTGATGAGCGAGGGGCGCATCGTCGAGGCCGGCGTTGTCGACAAGGTGCTGGAAGACCCCCAAGCCGACTACACCCGCAAGTTGCTTTCGGATACACCGACCATATAGGGCCACCCGGATGTAGGTCGCGGCGGCCGGCTGTCGGTCCGCCTCGGCGTAGGCCTCGATGAGTCATAGATGAGGAGGACCTCATGAGCTTCAGAGACAAACCGCGGAGCGACGACGACGCCGGAGTTCCCAGGCTCCGCTTCGAACTCTTGAGCCACGAGGGCCGCGAAGCCGTGCACCAGGCGACTCTCGAGGTGCTCTCCGAGGTGGGGATCAAGGTGGCCGGCGAAGAGGCTCACGAGGTGCTCTCCAAGGCCGGCTGCACCGTGGATACTGCCACGAGTATGGTTCGCTTCCCGCCGAGCGTGGTGGAAGACGCTGTCGCGTCAGCCCCAGGGAAGATCCTCCTTGCCTCGCGAGATGGGCAGCGCGACTATCTCATGGGCGGCCGGGTGGTCGGCTACACCAACTTCGGCGAGGGCACCAAGGTCGTCGACCCGGAGAGCGGAGAACTGCGCGACTCCACTCTGGAGGACCTTGCTCAGAGCGCGCGCCTCTGCGACGCGATGGACATGACCAACACCTACGAGCGTGCCCTCACTCCCGGAGGGGCCCCCGAGCACGCCCATGACATCTACGTGCTCGACACCTGCATGCGGAACACCACGAAGCACATCCACATGGGGGCCAACAGCGGTGCGCACGTGGAACTCCTGGTAGAAATGGCTTCCGCGGTGGCGGGAGGGCGTGATCAGTTGCGCGAGCGCCCACTCTTCTCACTGAACACCTGTCCCACGAGTCCCCTTCAGCTACACACGGCCTCGACCGAGTCCATCATGTACGGGGCCCGGCACGAGGTGCCGGTGAACGTGCTCTCCATGGCCATGGCGGGAGCGTCTGGACCTATCAGCCTCTCAGGGTCGCTGGTCACTCACAACGCCGAGGTGCTTTCCGGCATCGTGCTCTCCCAGGCCACCCGGCCGGGGGCTCCGGTCATATATGGCAGCAGCACCACCACCTTCGACATGACGTACGCCACCGCCCCGGTGGGCGCACCCGAGCTCGCCATGATCTCCACGGCCGTGGCCGAGATGAGCGACTTCTACTATCTGCCCTGCTGGGTAGCGGGCGGTTAGGGCGACAGCAAGCTACCCGACGCTCAAGCAGGCCACGAGAAGACCATCACCAGTTTGTTACCAGCGTTGGCAGGGGCCAACCTGATCTATGGGATGGGGATGCTGGAGCTAGGGTTGACGTTCGATTTCGGTCAGATGGTCATGGACAACGAGTTCGCGCTCATGAACCGCCGTGTGTTGGAGGGCATCCTTTTCGACCGCGAGACCATGGGCATCGATGTGATCAAGGAGGTGGGCTCCGATGGCCACTTCATGCGGGCCAAGCACACCCGGGCGCTCGCCTTGCGCGAGCAGTCGAAGGTGAAGGTCATCGACCGGCGCATGCGTTCGAGTTGGGAGAAGCGGGGAGCCGAAGACCTCCACGCCCGTTCTCTCGCCGTTGCCCGCGAGATCCTCGCCACCCATCAGGTGGCTCCGATCTCGGCGGAAGCCGAAGCCGTCTTCGCCGACGTGAAGCGCCGAGTGGGCTGAAACACCACGACCCCGGCCCCCAACGGAAGGGCCGAACCATAGAAGGACAGGTGAAGAAGGCGGAACGGTAGGGTGGCGAGAGGGCAGTGGTGGCGAGAGGGCAGTGGTGGCGAGAGGGCAGTGGTGGCGAGAGGGCAGTGGTGGCGCAGGGGTAGCAGCGGCGACGGGCCGGCTGTGGCGGCGCCCACCGCGAGGCACATCGACGGCTGACGACGAGGGCGGGATCATGGCAGACACATCAGCACACGTATCGAGGCGTCCGGGCCGAGGCAGGTGGAGCCTGCTGGGACTCGAGCCTGACGAGATCGAGACTCTACACCAGGCCACCCTCCACGTGCTGTGGAACGTTGGGGTGCGAGTGGAGGATCCCGAGGCGGCCGACGTATTCCGAAAGGGAGGCGCTACCGTCGAAGCGCAGGGCGATCAGTTTCTCGTCCGGATGCCGGCCGCACTCGTGGAAGAGTCGATCGCGGCCGCTCCGGAGAGTTTCACGCTGTGCGGGCGCCGGCCGGAGGACGACTTCCTCCTCGAACCGGGTGTCACGGGCTACACCGCGGGCTACGGGGAGCACGTGCGGATCGTCGATCCGTACACGTACGAACTGCGCTCCACGACCAAGCAGGACCTTGCCGACATCTCCCGGCTCCAGGACGCGCTCGACATCATCAGCTTCGTCGAGCGGGCCGCCTGCTCGGGCGACAAGCCCACCGCGGTGCAGTCGGTGCACAACTACGACGCCATGGTCCGAGGCACGAGCAAGCACGTGTTCCTCGGTTTCAACGGCGGCGACAACGCAGGCGCGATCATCGACATGGCCGAAGCGGTCGCAGGCGGCGCCGATGAACTCCGCGCACGACCGATCGTGACGTGCCTTCTGTGTCCCACGAGCCCGCTGGGACTGGTCTCCGAGTGCACCTCGGCCCTGATCGAGGCGGCCAGTCGCGGGGTCGGTATGGCCATGCATCCCATGTCGCTGTCTGGGGCATCGTCGCCGGCCACGCCCGTTGGTGTCGTGGTGCAGCACAACGCCGAGGTGTTGAGTGCGATCGTGCTCGCTCAGATAGTCCGCCCGGGGACCCCGTGCATGATGGCCAACAACAGCACGATCATGGACCTGCTTCGGAGCGCGTCCCCCGTGGGCGTACCCGAGATGGCCCTGCATTCGGTGGCCAGTGTGCAGCTGGCGCAGCGCTACGGCATCCCTTCCTGGGCCGGAGCCGGCGCGACCGACAGTAAGTTGCCCGACGCCCAACAGGGGTACGACTTCACCCTCACCGCCATGCCCGCCGCGTTGGCCGGCGCCAATATCGTGTACGGCATCGGCGCGATCGAGTCGTTGATCACCTTCGACTACGCTTCCATGATCATGGGCGCCGAGCAGGCGGGACGCATCCGCAGGGTCACCCAGGGCATCGACATGAGTGAGCTCGACGCGGCCCTGAAGGTCATCGAGGAGGTCGGCCCGGGCGGCGAGTACGTGAGCCACGACCACACGTTCGAGCACATGCGCGAGATGAGCTCGTCGAGTCTCTTCGACCGGAAGGCCCGGGAGATCTGGGAGCGAGACGGCTCCCGCACGGCCGCCGAGCGCGCGTACGACATCGCCAGGGCGCTGCTCGAGAGCCATCGACCGATCCCCTTGGACGCGGCTGTGGAGGCCAGGCTCGACGAGATCGTGGCTGCTCGCGAACTGGAGGCGCAGACCGGCCGGTAGGCGGCGCGTCGCTGATTGCAGATCCATCCGGCCGGGTACGTTACTGGTGGATCACACTCGCCTGGAAAGGAGTCTGTCATGGTGCCGGATCGTATCCTCGTTGCCACCGACGGGTCAGCGAGCGCGCAGGCGGCTGAACTCTTCGCAGCGAACCTCGCCGCCAAGCTCGGCGGGACCAGGGTCACCGTGGTCACCGTCGTGCGACCGCGGGAGGTGCCGGCGGCTCGCGGCGGCTTCAATCTAGCGCCGCTGAATCAAGAAGAGCTGGTGGCGGCCCAAGAGCTGCTCGCTGAGTCGGAGGAGCGTATCCGAGCTGCGGCCTCGGGTGGAGATGTAGTCGTGGATTCGCTCCTGATCGAAGACAGGTCGCCCGCGGCCGGCATCGTGGATGCTGCCCACGAAGACGGTACGTGCAGCCTGATCGTGGTGGGCAGCCGGGGTCACGGGGGTCTCGCGAGCCTCCTGTTGGGTTCGGTGAGCACCCAGGTGCTCCATGCCGCCCACTGTCCGGTGCTCGTGATCAGGGGCTAGGTTCGGCGCTCTCGGATCCTGCGGTCTCGGGGTCTGCGCCCGCTGTCTCGGGGCTCGTGGCCCGCTCCCAGGCCCGCATCCGCCGCACCGCCATGCCTCGGGCGTCCAGCACGGAGACGAGGTACACGAGGATCCCGCCGGCGATCCTGCCCACGAAGGAGATATCCGGGTCGGTCACCTGATATGTGATGAACGCCATCAGCATCATGAAGAACTGCATGGTGATACCGCGTACGGGGTGGCCGTTGAGCACCTGACCGGAGCCGGGTAGCAGCATCGCCGCCACCGTCACGAGGGTCACTGAATACGGCTTCTTGGGCGGCTGGTTCGCAGCCGGCGGGCGCGTGCGTTTGAGCATCTAGAAGTCCTTCTCGTTCGGGTTCGCGGCGGGCGCGGCCGTGACAGTGCTCTCCTCCGGGCCGGCGGCGGGCGCGCCTGAGGCCGCCACTTCCAACGTGCGGAGGGCATCTATCGTCTGCTTCACGATGACGGGCCCGACGGCGTCGGGTTTGAACGTGGCTGAGCGTAACACGCGGTAGGTCTGCCGGTCGGCTCGGGCGCAATTCATCGTGAGCCTGAGTTCATCCCGGCTAACCAGGATGTGCTTGAGTGCAGGGAAGGCGCGGGGATCGACTGCCGACAGGCGCTCGACGATCGGGACGGCCTCGATGCCCGAGACTTGCACTATCGTGGTGTCCGGCCAGCCTTCGGGGGGGGCTGCACGCCCCCCGAGGCCGAGGCCTTCGGCGAAGTACTCCGTGCCACTCGGATCCAGCATCACGTCGACCACCGCATTGTGCGGGCGGTCCCATCGGGCCTCCAACCGCAAGGTCGGCAAGGTACGCAAGGCGAGTGTGTCGGCGTGGAGGCTCACCAGGAGTGCAGCTCCGTCCAGCCGCCCGCGCAGCCGGGGAAGACCCTGGGGTCCTTTGTCGACGGTCGCGTCGGGGAGCGCCGCGACGAATGCGTCGAGTAGACCCTCTCGACCGACGTGCTCATCGCGGTAGGCGTGCTTGATGCGCCACCAGAGGAGAAGAGCGACCGGGACCAAGAGTACGATCTTGAGCGCGAACGAAATGTCGACTTGGGGCCTCCTTCATGTTCCGCATCCGCGGCCCTCGCTCCGAAACTGGTCTCTGCAGGCAGTCCGTGGGCCGGACAGTGTCCGGCCCACGGCGCCTTGCGTCGACTCCGCCTGCTACGGGATCAGTATCCCTTCGGTCGTGGCCACGGCATCGTGTAGAGCCTGGACCTGTCGACCATCTTGTACCTGTGGTACACGAACCAGATGGAAGCAAAGAGGTAGAACAGCAGGGCGGCGACCATGTTCCTCCAATACCCGAAGTATATGGCCACGAACGTCGCGGCCGCAAACAGCAACAGCACATACGACGGGAAGGGGTGGAACGGATAGACGTAGCCTCGTTTGATCGAGCCCATCGGGTAGAGACGCCTGAAACGGATCATGTTGATGGGCATGATCGCGTACATCAACAGCCCCGACATGATCGAGAAGGTGATCACCTGGTCGAGCAGACCGGTGTAGCCGAAGGCGATGGCGATCGGCACGAGGAACAGGATGGCGCGGTACGGGGTCTTGTACTTAGGATGGACGCCACCGAAGAACTTCGGGATGAATTGGTCGCGACCCATCGCGAACCAAGCCCGAGACGCGTCGTTGATACACCCGTTCGCGGAGGCGAGGCAGGAGAGTATCGTGCCGATGAAGAGAAGCACGATCACCCACTGCTTGCCCGTGGCGAGCGCCGCGTCATACAGCGGATAGGCCGAGGAGCCCAGCGTCACCCAATCGACCAGGCCCGTGCCGACGTACCAGGTGATGGTCGCTGCGATGAGCAGCGTGATCAAGCCCGACATGGTGCCGATCGGCAGGGCTCTGGGCGCTGAACGGCATTCCTCTGCCGTCTGGCAGGTCCCTTCGATGCCGAGGTAGTACCAGATGCCGAACTGCAGAGCGGCAAGGAACCCGAGCCAGCCATAAGGTGACTTGGGATCGGCATGACCGGGGAGTTGCGTGAAGAGCTCCTCTGTCTTGATGATCTTGCCTGGATTCCAGAACTCAGATCCGAACAAGAGGGCGATGATCGTCAGGAATGCCACGCCGGTGATCACGGCGTTGAAGGTGAGAGAGGTATGGACCCCACGGTAGTTGAGCCAGGTGAGGAACGCGATGGTGAGCACCACGAACGCGGTGGGACTGAGCGCCGGGTGCAGCTGCTGCACGATGGCGCCGATCACGATGGCGTCGGCGGCTTCCAGCATGCTGTATTCGAATATCAGGAACAGCCCGAGGTTGAAGGCCGCGAGCGGACCCAGGATATGCTTCGCCTGCGCGTACTGTCCGCCGGCGGAGGCCACCGTGGACGAGACCTCGGAGTCGATCATGGCCACGCATGAGTAGAGGATACCCGCGAACCAACAGGCCACGAGCGCTCCGAACACACCACCCTTCGCGACGGTGAAGTTCCATCCCATGAACTCGCCCACGAGCACGATGCCCACGCCGAGTGCCCACACGTGGAGCGGTCCGAGTACGCGAAGCAGACTGAGACGTGCTTGTTCTACCATGGCCTCAGACCCCCTGCGGTGTGTCGTGGTGCTCGGCTTGGATCTCCTTTTCGATCTCGCCCTCTCGTGAGCTCACGAGCAGGTCGCGGTCGTAGGTGGTCTCGATTCGCAGCGCGTCGATGATGAGCCAGCCAAAGATCCCGATCGAGATGGCCCACACCACGTAGTTGATGAGTTGTGCGGTGCCGTCGCTCAACTGTTCCCCTCCTCTTCCAGCCGCTTGGGGCCGAACCTCTCAGCCACGACGCCCTTGAACTCTTTCTCCGAGATTCTCAGGACAAAGATGTAGTAGCCGACCACCAGGCCGAGGCATAGGATGAACGTAGGCCACGTGAACGAGTAGTCGAGTGCGGGGGTCTCCTCAACGGCCGCCGCCTCGTCGGTGGTGGTGGTGCCTTCTTCAGCCCAAGCGGAGCCGGAAAAGCTCAGCATCAGGATCACACACAGCAGGCAGACGGCGGCGATCTTGCGGAAGGTCGCAGCTCGAGGATCTATCAATGCGCCCATGACTAGCCCACCAAGACCTTTCCAGTGAGCATGATCGGAACGAGCAAGAAGATGTAGCAGAGGACCAGTATGAACAATACGTCGAAGACCTGCATGAAGATGCTCTGTTTCGGTTCCTTGTAGTCTTTGTACGGTATCCACTCTTCGTGTTTAGCCACGGTCATCACCCCCTGGAGGACGCTTTTAGGGCCCGTTTCTGATCTTGCCAATAGAGGTCTTGCGAGTAGAAGCGGACCCGCTCCGTCGCCAGTCTGCGGGTGTTCTGCACCATTCCGACTGTGTTGAAGATCGAAGCGGAAAGGCCGAGTACGATCAAGACGACTCTGAGAAGGTTATCTTCGATGTACGGATTGGCTGCGAAGAAGAATACGCTCCAGAGGACTATCCACAATGCGATCACGAACGCGTAAATCGTGATCACGTCGTTCTTGTACATCTTGTCGATACGCGGATCGTGCTTGTGCGCCGTGTCTTCCTGTGCCAATGCCGCGGCGACGACCTCGTCCACGCCCGGTGCGCTCATGTTCCCCCCTTTCTCGATGTGGCTACGGTATTGGTTCTAGCGGTACACGCGTGAGACGCGGGTGTACGAAGTCGGCCCCCTTTCCGGAGTTGCACGCTCCTGGCTGCCACGGGAGGTCGGTCGAGAGGTCTGAAGTGCTCCCGCTTGACCCCGAGCATACGCAGGCCCTGCCGGAATCCTTCTTCGGAGCCCCCCTGAGCGTCCGCCCTCATCCGCCCCCCGGCGGTTTCAACTCAACGCTCGCAACATTAGTCACTACGCGGATTCCTGTCAAGCGGTCTAGACGGGGGCTTCGCGAGGATGGCACCGAGGTCTGGGCGGCCTCCAGCCCTGTATGACCGTACAGTCGAACTCGTCCAGAGGGGTTTGACATATGCTTTCGCGGTACGTAAAGTAGCTCTGCTTGGCCCGGCGCGCACCTGTCTAGATGGGTTGTGGCAGAGGGCCCGCCGGGCGTGTGTTGGGGGAGACGCAGCATGCAGTAGTCGGCCTGCGGCGACAGGGATCTCCCTATACGGGGTCGGGTGCACGGCAGTGATCATGTGTCGCCGGCAACGTGTATTCGGCAAACGGACCTAGGAGCGAGGGGGTGAGTAGGTGAATCGAGAAGAGATCCTAGCGAAACTGGCCTCGGGGGTATCGGAACTCGAGCCCGAGGTGGCCGCAGAGGCGGCGCACGAGGCGAAGGCGGCCGGGATCACGGTTGTGGATGCTATCCAGGAGGGACTCTCGAAGGGCATGAACATCATCAGCGACCTGTTCGATGAGGGCGAGATGTTCGTTCCGCAGATCATTATCGCGGCGGAAGCCTTTCAAGGGGCTGTGGAAATTCTGACGGAGGGGATGACCGCCGACGAGCGGGGCGCCATGAGCCGAGGCAAGGTGATCTGCCACACGGTGCAGGGCGATATCCATGACGTCGGGAAGAACATCGTGAAGACGATGTTCGCCGCCAACGGCTTCGAAGTCATCGACATGGGCCGCGATGTCCCCGTAGACGACGTCGTGGCGAAGGCCAAGGCGGAGAACGTCGATATCGTCACGGGCTCGGCCTTGATGACCACCACGATGCCCGCCCAGCGCGAGATCGTGAACGGCCTCATCGAGATCGGCATCCGCGACAACGTCAAGTGCCTGTTCGGCGGTGCCCCCGTCTCCCAAGAGTGGGTGGACAAGATAGGCGCCGACGGCTACGCCGACAATGCCGCGGACGCAGTGAAGGTGGCCATCGAACTGGTCAGCGGATGAACCGGCCGACTCAATGCACATCCGATCGAGAGAAAGGGGGGAAGCCAACGTGGCGCTAGCGCAGAAGGTCACCGTCTTCGAAGCCTTCAACCGTGCGAAGACCGGCCAGCGTGTGGATGAGAACGCGTGGGACTACGAGATCATCCCCAAGACGGCCTCGCGTTTGAAAGAGAAGCACGGCATCCAGATGGACAAGAAGGTCATGGTCCCCACGGACCCCGCACTGGTAGCCAACCTCTTCAAAGCCGGCATGGAGATGCTGGTGGAGTGCGGTATCTACTGCATGGATACCGGGCGCGTGATCAAGTACACGGAAGAAGAGGTGTGGGCCAGTATTGCAGCGGCGCCCAAGTCCTGCGTGCTGGGGGAGGGGCGTGATTCGCGGCTCCTGAGCCCTCGCAGTCACAAGGACACCAGGCCGCCGGTGATCCAAGGAGGGCCTACCGGGGCTCCATGCTCCGAGCCGCTCTTCCTGCCGATCCACGAATCCTACGCGAAGGAAAGCATCGTAGACACCATCGTGGACGGGGTGATGCAGACGATCAACGGCTACGACCCCACACCGAACAGCCCGTGGGAGATTGCTGCCGTGAGGCAAGAGGCCTACCAGGTCCGCCTGGCTCAGGCAAGGGCCGGCAGGCCCGGGATGGGGTTATAGGGCAATGAGACGTCCCTGTCTCCCGGTGGAGTCATCGCAGCCGACTTCCCCGGGGGGATGCGGCAGTCTGACAGCCATGAAGTGTCCCAGCTCAATGAGCTGAAGATCGACGTAGGTGCGTTGACCTTCACCGCTCATTACGTACTAGCCGGGAACATCATCATGTGCGAGCAGATGCCCATCTTCGGAGGGTACGCGGGTGGACTCGAAGAGACCACCATCGTCGACGTGGCCACCACGTTGAACGCGTTCGTGATGACGCAGGCGACGTGGCATCTCGACGGGCCCATCCACGTGCGGTGGGGCATCACCACGGCCAGGGAGCCGCTGGCGGTAGCCGGGCACTGCGCACGGGCCATCGAGGAGCACACGAACCTGATGTTGGGCAACCAGTACTACACAGTCGCGGGGCCCGGCACGAAGATGTGCCTGCTCGAGACTGCGGCTCAGTCCATCACCGACACCGTCAGCGGTCGCGAGATACTCTCCGGAGTTGCCTCGGCCAAAGGCGTGGCCACGAACAAGACCACGGGGCTCGAGGCCCGCTTCATGGGCGAGGTCGCCCACGCGGTGGCCGGGATGCCGCTCGAAGAGGCCAACCGTATCCTCGACGCTCTGGTGGGCAGCTACGAGAAAGACTACAAGACGGCGCCGGCGGGTCAGCCGTTCGACGAGTGCTACGACCCGATCAAGGTCGTTCCCACCGCCGAGTATTTGGCCGTGTACGACGAAGCCGTGAAAGCGATGCAGGATCTCGGCGTCAACTACAAGCACTGGTAGAAGACGCCCGGGGATCCGGGGTGGGGCGGCGTGCGCCGCCCCACCCCGGATCCACACCCGTCAGACCTAGATTGGGGGGATAGATGTCATCGGAAACGTACGTGTCGCA
This sequence comes from Actinomycetota bacterium, assembly GCA_018830645.1. Classification (GTDB taxonomy): domain Bacteria; phylum Actinomycetota; class Thermoleophilia; order RBG-16-64-13; family RBG-16-64-13; genus JAHJSA01. The sequence continues at coordinate 64,825 of JAHJSA010000023.1, read as the reverse complement.
CGAGGCCGGTGTTCTGAAGCGCGATATCGACTGGAAGGGGGCCTTCTGGGTCGCGATCGGCGTGCCCGCGCTGGTGCTCTTCTCCATGGGGGGCATCTCGGCGACCGTGGGGGCGCCGGCCTGGCTCGTGTGGACCATCTCCGTTCTGTTCGGCTTCATCCAAGCGTTCACCTACGCCGAGATCGCCGGCCTCTTCCCCAGCAAGTCGGGAGGGGCTTCTGTGTATGGCGCCACGGCCTGGGTGCGCTACAGCAAGCTCTTGGCGCCGGTCTCGCTCTGGTGCAACTGGCTCGCCTGGACCCCGGTGCTGGCCATCGGCTGCGGTCTCGGCGCGGGCTACCTTCTTTCGATCTTCTTTGCGCCTGACGCCGCGATCAACACGTGGCAGGTGACGCTGATACCGCTCGACTTCCTCAAGGATGACCTGTCGATCCGTGTGAACGCCACCTTCTTCATCGGTGCAGCCATGCTCCTCGCGGTGTTCGCCATGCAGCACCACGGCATCCTGCGCACCGCCCGGATCCAGACAGTACTTGCCGTGGGTGCGCTCATGCCGCTGCTCGTCGTGAGCGTCGTGCCGTTGCTCACCGGCGATGTCTCACTCAGCAACTTCTCGCCGTTCACCCCGCTCGCCTTGGATGATGCCGGCAACGTCATCGCGGGTTCGTGGGATCTGGGTGGGTGGACGCTCTTCATGGGCGGTCTGTTCATCGCGGCCTGGTCGGCCTACGCGTTCGAGACCGCCATCTGCTACACAAGTGAGTTCAAGAACCCGGGCCGCGATACCCCTCGCGCCATCCTCTACTCCGGCCTCCTGTGCATCGCCGTGTACGTCGTGGTGCCGGTGGCCTTCCAGGGCGTCTTGGGAACAGAGGGCATGCTCGAACCGGGTATCGCCAGCGGAGCGGGCGTCGGCGAAGCCCTGGCCGGTATGGTCGGCGGCGGCGCTGTCGTCACCAACGTCCTGGTGGTCATGCTCGTGTTCACCCTCCTGCTGGCCGTGATGACCTCGATGGCCGGTTCTTCGCGCACCCTCTACCAGGGTGGCGTCGACGGATGGCTGCCCAAGTACCTGGATCACGTGAACCCTCACGGGGCGCCCACCCGCGCCATGTGGACCGACCTCACGTTCAACCTGATCCTCCTGCTGATGTCGGACTACTTGTTCGTGCTTGCCGTGTCGAACGTGAACTACTTGATCTTCAACTTCCTCAACCTGAACGCCGGGTGGATCCACCGCATCGACAACAAGCACGTACCTCGGCCGTGGCGCGCCCCCAACTTCCTCTTGGGCGCAGGTGTAGTACTGGCGTTCGTGAACGCGTTCCTTCTGGGCGCGGGGGCCAACGTGTGGGGTCCCGGGACACTGGCCACGGGCTTCGTATCTGCCGCTCTCGTCATCCCAGTGTTCGCCGTGAGGCACTACATCACCGACAAGGGCAAGTTCCCCGACCACATGTGGGCGGACCTGTTGCCCGCGGGCGAGACTGAACTCGGTCCCCGCAAGGCCGGAGTGTTGCCCTATGTGACTCTGGCTGCAGGTGTGGCGGTGGTATTCACCGCCTACGCCATCTTCTGGCTCTAACGTCTGGCGCTGTGTTCAACCCGGTCGAGACACTGTCGCCGCGGTGTCTCGACCGGTCGATGTGGGTAGTGTGCTTTCGTAGTGGAGAGCGGTCTCTCTTGGGCAGCGGTCTCCATAGAGGTGCTTCTGGGGGGCCATCGAGCCCCACGACTACAAGCGGGAGGGCGAGATGACAGAACAAGAATTGCTCGAAGCCGCAGCCAAGGCTGTGGTGTCGGCCGATGAGGACGAGGCGAAGGCGATTGCGACTGAGGCGGTGAAGCTGGGCCTCGACCCCCTCAAGGTGATCAACGAGGGATTCACTCCGGGCATGCGCGACGTGGGCGACCTCTTCGAACGGGGCACCATGTTCCTGCCGGAGGTGATCCTTGCTTCTGAGGCCATGGTTGCGGCCGTCGCTATTCTAGAGGCGTCGCTTCCCGAGGATCAGAGAGAGAAGAAGGCCGGCACGGCCGTCATCGGCACGATCGAGGGCGACGTGCACGACATCGGCAAAGGCATCGTGGCGACCCTGATGCGGGTGTACGGCTTCGATGTGGTGGACCTCGGCCGCGACGTCCCCCTGGACACGTTCGTCGAGAAGGTCAAGGAGACGGGGGCCGCGATCGTGGGTACCTCGGCCCTCATGACCACGACGATGGTCGGGCAGAAGGCCTTGGAGAAGATGCTGAAGGAGGCGGGCATCCGCGACCAGGTGAAGACCATGGTGGGCGGGGCGGTCGTCACTCAGTATTGGGCCGACAAGATCGGCGCCGACGCCTACGCCGAGAACGCCCAGGAGGCCGTGCAGAAGGCCCTCGAGTTGGTGCAGGGGTAGCGGAGTGGTCGCCAGACGAATGAGTGGTCGCTAGACGAATGAGGAGAGTGCTCGCATGACGAAGTACCCGACCCGGATGGGGGACGGGCACGTGATCGATATGACGGCTGACGAGCTGAAGGCCGATCTGATCGCCGGCTCCGCAGACGCAGCCGATCGCGGCCGCATCCCACCCCTCAAAGACGACGAGATCGACTTCCTGCTCGACCTCTTCAAGAGCAATGCGCGCGTAGTGGGCGTCGACTCGGGGAACGAGGTCGTACTCACGCACGACATCGGCACGTTGCGCCTCGACGGCGACCAAGGCAACAGCGGGGTCGGTATCCCGCTGAGCCGGTTGCAGGGCGTGCAGGTGCACGAGCGGGCCTTCGCGGCCGATACCATGGAACTCGGGCATGTGGACTACTCCTGGAAGCCGGTCAAGCCGATCATCGCCCAGGAGCAGCAGGCGCTCGAGAACATCCTGCTCAGCACCATCGTGCCCATCTTCTACGGAGCCATGCCGAACCTCGGCACCTACTACGCGCCCGACGGCCCGTTCGGCAACCCCTCCGACCTCCTGCCGATGGGCAAGATCAAGGAGGCGCGTGAGGCCCAGGAACTGGCGGTCGAGCACGCGACCCGCGACATCGTCTACATCTGCGGCAAGCTGGCCGAGGTGGGCGCCGACGGCGTGAACTTCGATACGACGGGCGCGGCGGGCGACGCGGACTTCAAAGCCTCGCTTCAGGCAGTCGAGCAGCTGAAGGCCAAACACCCGAATCTTGCGATCCAGGTTGGCATGGCCGGGGAGTTCGTACTCGGTATCCACGGCGAGCTCGAGTACGACGGCACGCGTCTCGCCGGGCTCTACCCGCACCACCAAGTTGGTCTCGTCGAGAAGGCCGGAGGCGACATCTTCGGACCTGTCGTGAACACCAACACCAGCAAGTCGATGGCCTGGAACCTTGCCCGCGCCGTCACCTTCGTCAAGGCGGTCACCGCGGTGGCCAACATCCCGGTGCACGTGAACATGGGCATGGGGGTGGGTGGCTCCCCGGTGTTCGAGACCCCGCCTATCGACAGTGTCTCGCGGGCCTCGGTCGCGATGGTCGAGATCGCCCGCGTCGACGGATTATAGGTGGGTGTGGGCGATCCCTACGGGATGCCCATCGCCCACGGGGTGGCCGCTGGTATGGGCGGCATCCGTACGGCCGGAGACCTGGTCGCTCGGATGCAGCTCGCGCGCAGGATGCGCCTACCGGAAGCCAAAGCCTACGTGGCCGACAAGCTGAAGATCAGCGTCGCCGACCTCTCCGAGGTCACGGTGATGCGGGAGATGCGCGAAGACCTCGACATAGGTGTGATCACCTCAGTGCCCGGATGCGCCAAGGGGATAGAGGCTAAGATCCGTATCGCAGAATTGCTCGGTATCAGTATCAACAGTGTGGACAGACTGAAAGCGAAGATGGGATAGGTGAGAGGTGTGATGACTTCGAAGGAACGTGTACTAGCAGCGCTTGCCGGTTTGCCCGTGGACCGTCCACCGGTCTTCTCGGCCAACCAGACGGCGACCTATGCGCAGATGGACGCGTGTGGAGCGGAATGGCCGGAGGCCCACCAGAAGGCCGAGTCGATGGCCAAACTGGCTCTGGCGGCCCACTCCGTACTCGGCTTCGACGCTGTGCGTGCCCCGTACTGCCAGACCGTCGAGAGCGAGGCTCTGGGCTGCACCGTCAAGTACGCCGGGCGCGAGGGTATCCCGCGTATCGACGTGCACGCCTTCCACGCCGGGGACGAGATCGCTCTTCCCGACGACTTCCTCACCCGCGGACGCGTGCCTGAATTGATCGAGGCCGTGCGGCTGATGAAGGAAGCCGTTGGCGACGATGTCGCGGTGATGGGCAACATCGTCGGCCCCTTCTCGATCGTGGCCAATCTGATCGGCATCACCGACGCACTCAAGGCGAGTTTCAAGAAGCCGGAGAGCCTGGTGCCCCTCATGGAAGTGGCCGAGCAGGCCGGCACCATGCTGGGCAAAGCCCTTGTGGACGCGGGTGCGGACATCATCGTCATCGAAGACATGATGGCCTCGATCGACGTGATCAGCCCGCCCATCTTCCGCAACCTCGCTCAGCCGTATGAGGCGAAGCAGATCGCCAACCTCCCCGGCGTTCTCACGATCATGCACATCTGCGGGAAGCTCAACCCGATCATGGCGGAGGTCGCCGAGACCGGTGTGACCGCGATCAGCGTGGAGCCGTCGGTGGATGCCGTCGCCGCCAAAGAGGTGCTGCGCGGGTTCCCCCGGCACATCGCCCTGATCGGCGGTGTGGACGCGGTGGTGACGCTCTTCTCCGGCACGCCCGAGGACGTGAAGAACGACGTGCGTAAGGCTCTGGCCGATGGCTACGACATGATCGCTCCCGGCTGCTCGGTGCCGCCTTCGGCGGAGACCGAGAACCTGAGGGCCATGGTGGAGGCCGCGGAAGAGGCGGCGGTCTAAGACCGCCTACGAGTAGTGGTGCACCGCCCCACAGACGGGCGGTGCACCCCGAGCCGGCCGCCCGGCGGCCGGCAACAAGGAGGGTTGGTCGGCATGACCGCGGAGACTCTAAATCTTCGTAGCCGGGTTGGACTCCCGGACTCTCCTCCACACCATCATGCAGAAGAGAGTGGTGAGAGGAAGGGCGGGCGGTAGGTGGACGTGGTCGGCTCCACGAACGGAGACGTTGGGACAGGCGGGAAGCTGCCCGACTGGGTCTTGGCTCCTATCCCCGGCGCGAAGAAGCGCACGGTGCGGCGGCATGCCGCCCCCTACGGGGTGATCGAGAAGGTGAAGCTGTGGCCGTCGAAGACCGGCCTGTTGCATGGCGTCCGTTCGGTGAAGCTCAGGGGCGGGTTCGTGGAGTTGCAGACGCACTGCGGGCATGACATCCGCATGCGGAACTCCCGGAACAGTCGGGTCGCCCGTCATCTGCGCAACAAGATCTACGACGAGCCGTGTCCGCGGTGCCGTATACCATCCTGGAAGCTCGAGAAGTTCGAGAGCACCTCGTTCGTGTGATAGGCCAGGGAGACATCGCACTCGGATTCTCGCCGCAGCAGAGGCAGCGCTTAGCCGAGATCGGGCTTGACGATGCCGCGCTGGCCGACACGTTCGACTCGGCTGAGGAGCGCGACGCCCGCTACGAGGGGAACCATCGGGAACTCAGCCAGGCGAACGTCGATCGGCTCGACTCTCTGCGCACCGAGAGGCGACGCCCGGTGCTGCGCACGGTGGAGTCGGTCTTGGTCGCGGCGCTGGTGGCGGATGGTTTCGTCGAGGTGGCCACGCCGCTCATGATGAGCAAGGGCGCCCTGGCGAAGATGGGGATCGGTGAAGTACACCCGCTCTGGCGCCAGGTGTACTGGGTCGACACCGACCGATGCCTGCGCCCGATGCTGGCACCGAACCTCTACTACCTGCTCAGTCACCTCCAACGGCTATGGCCGCCCCCCGTGAGCATCTTCGAAGTGGGACCCTGTTTCCGCAAGGAGTCGAAGGGCTCGAACCACCTCTCGGAGTTCACCATGCTCAACCTTGTGGAGTTCGAGCCGAGCGGCGACCCCGCCGATCGCCTGCGGATGCTGGCCGATGTCGCCATGAGGCCCCTGGGCCTGCAATACAAGATCGTCGAGACCGATTCCGGCGTATATGGCGCGACGTTCGATGTGGAGGTGCGCGGCATCGAGGTGGCCTCAGGCGTCGTCGGACCGCACCCACTCGACGAGCAGTGGGGCGTCAACGGTCCGTGGGCCGGGTGGGGGTTCGGCCTCGAGCGTCTAGCCATGATGCAGACGGGTGGGTCTCGTATCCACCCGGTAGGGAGGAGTCTCGTGTACCTCGACGGGGCGCGCCTCAACGTACAAGGCACCCGGCCGGGATCGCATCCGGTCGCGGAGGAATAGGGGGTTCGCAGGTGACCGGACGGCCACGACGCCGGGAAGTGGAAGCGATCGTCGAGCGCGCGCTCGCGGGGGAACGCCTCCGGGTGCCCGAGATCGAGACGCTGCTCGAAGTGCAGGAGCCGGATGAGGCCGCTCTCATCTTCGACACCGCGCAGAGACTGAGGGAGCGCTACTTCGGGCGCAAGATCTTTCTATACGGTTTCGTCTACTTCTCGACGTATTGCCGCAATCGCTGTACGTTCTGCTTCTACCGCAAGGGCAACGACGCGAGTCCCCGGTACCGCAAGACCGCGGCTGAGGTGGTCGAGATAGCCTGCGGCTTGGCCGGCTCGGGCGTGCACCTCGTGGATCTGACCCTGGGGGAGGACCCGGAGATCCACGACGCCGGCCGGTTCGACCATCTGGTGGAACTCGTGGCGGACGTCCGAGGAGCGGCAGGGGTGCCGGTGATGGTGTCTCCGGGCGTGGTGCCGGATGCCGTGCTGCGGCAGCTCGCCGAGGCGGGGGCCGACTGGTATGCCTGCTACCAGGAGACCCACTCACCGCAGTTGTTCCGCAAGCTTCGGCCGGGGCAGGATTTCGCGGCGCGTGTCGGCGCGAGGAGCCGGGCCCTGGGCGCTGGACTACACGCTGAAGACGGCATCCTTCTGGGTGTGGGCGAGACGGCCGCCGACCGGGCGCGCTCCCTCGTCACCATGAGGGCGCAGGGTGTGCAGCAGGTGCGGGTGATGGGCTTCGTCCCCCAGAAGGGCACTCCTATGGGCGGCCTCGACACGCCCACCCTGCTGGCCGAGATGGTCACCTTAGCCACCATGCGGCTCACCATGCCCGATCGCCTGATCCCAGCCTCTCTCGACATCGACGGCCTTCGGGGTCTGGAGGCCCGCCTGCGTGCGGGCGCCAACGTCGTCACATCCATCATCCCTCCCGCAAGCGGGCTGGCCGGAGTCTCACAGTCAACGCTCGACATCGATGAGGGCTTCCGTACCGTGGCCGGAGTGGAGCGGCATCTCGCTCCCCTCGGGTTGAAGGTGGCCTCCTTGCCGGAGTACGAAGGCTGGCTCGCCGGGACGCAGGCTCCGGGGTTGAGGGCGCAGGCCCAGTGGTGATGCGCCTGGGCGTCGTGGGAGGACGTCTACAAGGGACCGAGGCGGTCTATTTGGGCATCAAGGCTGGATTCGAGGTTGTCCTCGTCGATAGGGCGCCCGCCACGCCCGCCTCGGGATTGGCAACAGAGAGCCACGTGTTCGACGTCACGGCCGACGTGAAACGAGCGCGGGTGGTGCTCGGAGCGTGCGACGTGATCCTGCCCGCCTGCGAAGACCTGAAGACCCTGCGGTGGCTGAGCGAAGTCGTGCCGTCCTGGGGTGTACCTCTGGCCTTCCACCTTCCTTCCTACGAGCTCTCCTGCTCGAAGCTTCGTTCCGACCGTCTCTTCGCCGAACTGGATGTTCCGCGGCCCCTACCGTGGCCCGAGTGCGGCTTCCCCGCGGTGGTCAAGCCGAGCGGGTCGAGCGGCAGCGAGGGGGTGAGCGTCGTCTGGACCGAGAGCGACCTCGAAGCGGCTCGAGAGAGGCTCGAGACCGCGGGTCATGAAGTCGTCGTGCAGCAGTACGTCGACGGGCCTTCGCTGTCGTTGGAGGTGATCGGGACGCCGGATGGGGCGCTGCCTCTGGTGCCCACGTTGCTCGAGTTCGACCACGTGTACGACTGCAAGCGCGTGGTCGCTCCGGTGACCGCGGCCGGAGGGTCTCTCGAGGCCATGTCCGCTGCCGGGGTGCGTCTTGCCGAACGCATGGGGCTCGTGGGTCTCATGGACGTCGAGGTCATGTTGGACGGCGACGTTCCGCGGCTGATCGAGATCGACGCGCGGCTACCCAGCCAGACGCCCACCGCGGTACTGCACTCCACGGGACTCAATGTGGTGGCGTTGGTCGCGGATATCGCACGTGGCGCCGGTCTCCCCGGCTCACTGCCCCCGGGCGGTCGTGGAGTCTGCTACCAACACGTGCACGCCTCCATGGGCAGCCTGGAGGTTCTCGGGGAACACGTGATGAGCACGGCGGGGCCGCTGCGGCTCCTGGAAGACGCCTTCGGCGCGGACGAGGTGCTCACGGACCGTGCCGAGGGGCGAGAGACCTGGTCGGCCACCATGATCTGCGTAGGCGTCGACGCGGTAGACGCACGTGCCCGCGCGGAGGAGGCCGTTCGCCGGCTCGCGCGCGACTCCGGGTTGTCGGCGACGCCTGACCCGGTGAGCGTACGGACTGGGTCGATAGGGGGAGGTGCTCGTTGACCCACCCCCGGGCTGTTGCCGCGCTCGGTGCGCCACCCACACGAGCGGATTGCTCAGGGGGTCGCGGCCGTGGTGTCTCAAGCCTGTCTAGGCACGAGACAGGGGTCACTGCGGCTTTCAGGATGGGTGCGAGTCTGTTGCGTATTGTTGGTGCGTCCAGGTATCATGAGGCGGTCGTCCGGGGCGCGGACATTCTCGCGTACCTGTCCATACAAGTACACCGAGGCTCGAAGAGAGGGGGGATCGGCACTGAGGATCTGGAGTCGGTGGGTTTCTAGAGGCTGCGATGCTGCTAGGCATCGCACGAAAGGGGGTCGATAGATGTCGGATCTGACGAAGGCACGAAGGGATCACACCGAGCGGTCGGTGCGGTGGGGGTTCGTGTGGGCGCTGTGGTGCGCTGTGCTGTGGGGTGCCTGGTACGTGCCCGGCACCGCGATCTGGTACGAAGCGCCGTTCAACGCCATCGCCGATACAACCAGGGACTTCCTGATGGCGGCAGCGGTTATCACCGCGCTCAACGCCATCGCTGTGCTGCTCGCGATGTACGTCTGGGTTGCGGTGTTGGGCAAGATGCGGGAATACGGTAGGACTATTCGGCAGATGCGCAAGGTCTCGAAGTGGTTCTTCGCAGGAGCGGTCTTCGGCGGTCCCATGGCGATCTTCGGTAGCTTTCTTGCCATCGGCTACGTTGGCGGTGTCTTCGCGGCTGTTGCCGCCCTGCTCTATCCGATTGTGGGCGCCGGCTTGGCCCGGGTCTGGTATGCAGAGAAGATAACCACCCGGGCGGCACTCGGCATCCTGGTGATCGTTGGCGGAGGTCTGGTCGTCTACGCACCGGGGATCCTCGCTGAGATGACCGGTACGGGCACCGGCTCGTGGCTCGGCTACGTGGGCGGGATCATGGCTGCGACGGGCTGGGGTATCGAAGGCGCGTTCGCCGGTCGGGCGCTCGATGTAGTAGACCCAGACGTGGGGCTCACGATCCGCTTCACGGCCGAGGTTCTCTATTGGGTAGTTCTCATCTTGCCGGTCACGGCGATCCTCACCGGCGGCGATGCGATCACGATGCTCGTCGATGCGCTTCACTTCACGAACCTCGTGTGGTTGCTGTTGGCCGGGCTGACATTCGGCTTCTGCTACGTATCGTGGTATAAGTCGTTCCCGCTCATCGGTGTGGGTCGCGGGCAGGCGATCGCCGATTTCTACGGGGTGTTCGCCATAATCTTCCTGGGCATCTTCACCTTGACCATGCCTGACCTGAACTTCCTGATCGGCGGCCTGATCGTCATCGCCGGTGGAGTGATCATGTACACCGAGCGCCGCGATGTTCTTGAGGTCATCCGATCGGTCTCGCATCTTGGGGGCTCATCGGAGAACTCGGACACTGCGGGCAGCTAAGCTGAGAGGGGGATACGTGGCGAAGCTACACATGAAAGGGCGCCTGCTGCAGATCCTGCAGACCGAGGGAGCCAAGTGGGACTACGAACTCGCTGAGTTACTGAACGCCGAGTACGGCGGTCTCGAGGGCGAGTACTGGTACGGCAACAACCGGGTCACCCTTGCGGACCTCTACTCGGGGGGGCTCATCGATGCCATCGAGGAGACCATTGATCCGAGCAAGAGCTTCGGGAAGGAGAAGATACTGCTCAAGTACAGCCTTACCGAGTTCGGCCGTCAGCGCATGAGCGATACTGGGCTCCTGGTCTAAGGAGGTGGTCTTACGTGAACGTGAGTGAGTTCTGGGCTTTCGGAGCGGGTCCGGCGGTTGCGATCATCCTGTTCGTGACTCTGCCGGCTCTGGCGCTCTATCAAGCTCGTACGTTCGTCAAGAAGCTCTGACGTGCGCGCAACGGGCGGTTGACGTGCTCCGTGGGGTCGAACTCTGTTGTTCGGCGCGAGGAGTGATCGAGGGAAGACAGTGACGAAGACGGATGAGAGGAGGTGAACCGGTACATGGCGACACTTAGCATGGAGGAAGCCATCCAGAAGGCGCAGGAGCTCGTCCTCGACATCGATGAGGACGGTGCGGTACAGCTGGCCAAGGATGCGTTGGAGAGCGGTCTAGATCCAGTCCGGCTCCTGCAGGAAGGGTTCACGGTGGGCATGCGCCGGGCCGGGGAGATGTTCGAGGCGGAAGAGATGAGCCTTCCCGAGATGATCATCGCCGCGGACTGCATGACGGCCGCGCTTGCAATACTGGAAGAGGCCCTGCCCGAAGCATCGGCGGTCGAGAAGCTCGGCACGGTGGTCATCGGCACGATCGAAGGTGACGTGCACGACATCGGAAAGACGATCGTGGGCACGCTTCTCGGCGTGTCCGGGTTCGAGGTGCATGACCTTGGCCGCGACGTGGCCATCGGCGAATTCGTCCGCATGGCGCAGGAGACCAACGCCGATCTGGTGGGTAGCTCGGCCCTCATGACCACCACCATGGTGAATCAGGCCAAGTTGGAGGCGGCCCTCACCGAGGCGGGCATCAGGGGGAATGTGAAGACGATGGTGGGCGGCGCCGCCGCCACCCAGCACTGGGCCGACAAGATCGGCGCGGATGTCTACGCCGAGAGCGCCACCGAGACGGTGGCGAAGGCCAAGGAAGCCGTCTCCTAGTGAGACGGCCTGTCACTACGAGCGAGAGAAAGGAGGTGCGCACATGATCCGAGGACCGAGAGCCAGTACGGAGGAATACCAAGGCTGGGGTCTCAGGATGTACTCGAGCAGTCAGCTCGACGCCATCCACGACGCCACGCTGGAAGTCCTCCGGCTGACCGGGGTCGAGGTTCATCTCGAGGAAGCAGTGGACGTTCTCGAAGAGGGCGGCTGCATCGTCGATCGTGCCACCAAGATCGTGAAGTTCCCGGCCTACGTGGTCGAGGAAGCCCTGGCGTCGTGCCCGAGCAGCATCCTGCTCGCGGCGCGCGATCCCAGGTACGACTACTGGATGGGCGGCAAGCACGTGGGCTACACCAACTTCGGCTGCGGGATCATGGTCACCGATCCCGAGACGGGCGAAGTGAACGAGACCACAAAGGAAGACATGGGAAGGACGGCGCTCGCCTGCGACGCGATGGAGAACGTCGACGTGTACTCGACGGCCGTCGTCGCTCGCGACATGCCCGACGCCTCATACGACCTGCACATGCTCGAAGCCGCGTTCCTGAACACGAGTAAGCACGTGCATCACATCGACGTCTCTTCGGGTGCCAACGCCCGCAAGATGTTCGAGATGGCCGCGCTCATCGCGGGCGGCGACAGGGAGCTCCGGGAGAGGCCGCTGGTCTCCACCCTGGTGTGCCCCACCAGCCCCCTGATGCTCCACACGGTGACCTGCGAGGTCATCATGGAGAGCGCGCGCTGGGGATGCCCCATCAACGTGCTCAGCATGGCCATGTCGGGCGCATCGAGCCCGGTGTCGGTATCGGGCACGCTGGTCACCCACAACGCAGAGGTGCTGGCCGGCCTCACGCTGGCGCAGCTCACCAGCAAGGGCGCTCCCGCCATGTACGGAAGCTCCACCACCATGTTCGACATGACCTACGCCACGGCCCCCGTAGGGGCGCCAGAGCTGGGCATGATCTCCGCGGCGGTGGCCGAACTGTCCAACTACTACAATCTGCCGAGCTACGTTGCCGGTGGTTAGGCGGATAGCAAAGTGATCGACGCTCAGGCCGGGCACGAGAAAACCATCACCAGTCTGCTACCAGCGTTGGCAGGGTCCAACCTGATATACGGTATGGGGATGCTCGAACTGGGTGTCACGTTCTCCTACGGACAGCTCCTGATCGACAACGAGATCGCCTCGATGGTCAAGCGCGTGGTGCGCGGTTCACCCGTGGACAACGACACCATCGGCACCGAGGTGATCCACAAGATCGGTTCGGGCAAGAACTTCCTGAAGGAGAAGCACACGCTGAAGTACATGCCCTCGGAGCAGTCGAAGGTGAAGCTCTTCGACAGGCGTACGCGGGGAGCATGGACGAAGAAAGGTGGGACCGACGTGGCGACGCGTGCCGAGGCTATGGCCGCCGATCTGCTGAAGACCCACGAGGCGATGCCGCTCGATCCCGCGGTCCACGAGGCGATGAAGAAGATCATCGTCTCGGCGGAGGAGTAGGCGGAACCCAGAGCGGGCGCGAGCCACTGCGTTGGTGGCTTGAACGAGGCCGGTCCGTCCCTTCGGGGGCGGACCGGCTTCCGTCGTTTCGATCGCCCTGCGGCTACTCCTCCAGCATGCGGAGCAGGCAGCGCTCCAGGATGTCGAGCGTCGGCTCGACGTCGTACTCGGCGCCGTGGATCAAGGCCTGCACGGCGATACCGTCGATGACGGCGGCGGTGAAGGCGCCCATCGCCCGCAATCCAGCGGCGCGTTCGTCATCCGCGGTCGCGTCGTCGAGGCCGAGCCACTCCAGGTTCCACTCGTACCAGAGGTCGTAGAGGTACGTGAGCCTTCGGCGGAGGCCGCGATCGCGGGCGCCGTGAGGGAGTACGTCGAAGAAGGCCCGGTAGCCGTCGACGTTCGTAGCCATTCGGCGGACACTCGCCACGAAACTCCGCACGCGTTCGGCCACGGTCGTGTTGGCTGAGAGGTCGTTCGCCATGGACGCGCACTCGTCCAGAACGATCTCGTCGACCACGGCTTCGATCAATCCAGCTTTGCTCCCGAAGTAGTAGCGCACCAGAGCCTTGTTGACGCCTGCTCTGTTGGTCACGGTCTCTAGGGTGAGGGCGCTTAGGCCCCGGGTCGTGAGCAGGTGCTTGGCGGCGATGAGGATCTTGCGCGCCGTCGGGGGCAAGGAGCTCGCGGGACTGCGGGAGGGTACGCGTGGAAGACGCTGCCGGCCGCGACGGGGAACTCTGGTGTCCTGATCGAGGCCGAGTTCCACTTCTTCACGACTCCTGTTCTGCCGATGGCGTACCCGGCCGAGAGATCATGTCCGGCGGTCGGAATGCGCTGTAGTACTCCTCGACCCCCCCCCGGAGTATAAATTTCGATACGATGCACTCGTTCTTACCCGTGCGGATAATCGCGGGAACAAGACGCGAATCGGGATTGGGGTCGCGTTCGATGCGGTGCTCATCGACGATGAGGTCAGCATGTGGGTCGACGACAACAACATCAGACGCAGACGTCGTCACGGACAGAAGGTCTTCGGATGGAAGTAGGTGGAGAACGTGGCGCGGGCGCCGACCGCACCGTTTCGCCGATCGCCGTGACCGTGCAATTGCACCTCGGTCTCGAACGGTTCCGTCCGCGGATCGAGACCGGTCGTGCCGTCGCGGTGAGCGTGCCCGCAGGGAGTACGGTGGCTGCGGTGCTTACCGACGTCTGTGGGCTACCCGCCGGAATGAGGGTGCTCGTCACCGTCAATGGGCGGAATTCGCTGCCGGCCGACTCGGTGCGGGAGGGTGATCGCATCAGGCTCTTCATGCCGCTTTCGGGAGGTTAGTCAACATGATGCGCGGCCGGCGCGCCGGTGCGATCTCATCATAATGCCGCGAGGAGGGGGTTCGAGATGGGGAACCAGCTGGTGATCGATGTCGACAGGTGCACGGGGTGTCGCTCCTGCGAGACGGCGTGTTCCTTCGCCCACTACGAGGAGTTCAACCCGCGCAAGTCTGCGGTGAGGGTGAGCATCTTCACCGAGGATGCCTTCTTTCTGCCGCAGGTGTGCCTGCAGTGCGCCGAGCCGGCCTGTGCGGCCGTCTGTCCCTCGGGAGCCATGCATGCCGCCGAGATCGATGGCAGCTACGTGGTCTCCCTCAACCGGGATCGTTGTGTGGGCTGCCACATGTGCACGCTCGCCTGTCCCTTCGGCGCGGTGGAGGACGACGGCCGGGGGTGTGTGCGGAAGTGTGATCTTTGCGGCGGCCACCCGGCCTGTGTCGAAGCGTGTGCTACCAAAGCCCTCGACTTCGCGGCTGTGGACTCCTCGCCGCGGGCCAAGCGCAGGGCAATGGCCGACAAGATGCGCCTCGAAGGGGGGAACCGATGATGGCAGGCTGGATCGGACGCCTACTTCGGGTCGACCTGGCTGCGGGCACCACCCGCACGGAGTCCATAGACACCGCCGTACTCGAACGGGCCATCGGGGGGCGCGGGCTCGGCATCCACTACCTTCTCAGCGAGGTCGACCCGACGGTCGACCCGCTGGGTCCCCACAACAAGCTGGTGTTCGCGACCGGCCCCTTGACGGCTACGTCGGCCCCGGCCTCGAGTCGATACACCCTGGTCACTAAGTCGCCGCTCACCGGTGGCATCGCCAACTCCAACTCGGGTGGCTACTTCGGCGCGGAGCTCAAGTTCGCGGGCTACGACGCGATCATCGTCGAGAACACCTCGCCGAGACCGGTCTACCTGTGGATCGACGACGACCGGGTGGAGATCCGAGATGCGGGCGACCTCTGGGGTCGGGCGGTGAGCGATACTACCGAGCTGCTCCTAGCCGAGACCGACGAGGAGGCCAAGGTGGCCTGCATCGGACCGGCCGGCGAGAACCTTGTGCGCTTCGCGGCCGTCATGAACGACGGCGGCCGGGCAGCCGGGCGCTCAGGTGTGGGGGCCGTCATGGGTTCCAAGAGACTGAAGGCCATCGTTGTGCGGGGCAGCGGCGGCGTGAGGGTGGCCGATCCGGCCGGCTTCCAGGCGGCGGTGCGGGCCGCCCGCGAGGAGTTCAAGGACCCCTTCATGTCAATCACTGTTGGTGAGTACGGCACCTCAGACGTGGTCGAATTTGCCGACGAGGTGGGCCTCCTGCCCACCCGCAACTTCCAACAGGGCACATTCGAGGGCGCGGCCGCCATCGGGGGCACCGCCGTCTCCCGCTACAACCTGAAGGGCGTCGGTAAGACCAAAGCCTGCTTCGGCTGCCCCTTGGCCTGTGGCCGGGTGACGCAGGTCAAGAGCGGGCCGTTCAAAGGACGAGGTGAAGGTCCCGAGTACGAGACCCTGGGTTCCCTTGGGGCCGTCTGTGGCGTCGATGATGTCGAAGCGATCATGAAGAGCAACTACATCTGCAACGAAATGGGCCTCGACACCATCTCAGCGGGCGTGACCATCGCCTGCGCCATGGAGTTGAGCGAGCGGGGGCTTGTCCCCGAGTCCGACAGCGGTGGGCCCCTCGGTTTCGGTGATGGTGCGGCCGTGGTGGAGCTCCTGGAGAAGATCGCCCGCCGGGAAGGCTTCGGCGACAGTCTGGCAGAGGGCTCGTATCGCCTGGCCGAGCGCTACGGGCACCCCGAGCTCAGCATGACCGTCAAGAAGCAGGAGTTCCCGAACTACGACCCACGCGGGGGGCAGGGCTTCGCCCTCGGGTATGCCACGTCCAACCGGGGCGCGTGCCACATCCGCCAAGAGGTACACTGCGTGGAGTTCTTCGGCATCTCGCTCCTGGGCATTGTCGAGACCGGCGAGAACCTCGACCGCTTCGCTGTGGAGGGGAAGGCTGAGGTAGCCAAGAAGATCCAGGACTTCTACTGCATGATCGACTCCTCGGGCATCTGTAACTTCATCGTGATCGGGATGCCCGACGTCCGCGTCTTCATCGACCTGATGGAGAAGGCCACCGGCCTCTCGTTCGGGGGTGAAGCGGGCTTCCTGGCGGCCGGTGAGCGCATCTTCAACCAGGAACGCCTCTTCAACCTGGGCGCCGGACTCACCGCCGCCGACGACACCCTCCCGAAGCGGATGCTCGAGACCCCCTTCACCGCGGGCGCGAGCAAGGGCAATCTGCCGCGCCTGGATATCCTCCTGCCCCAGTACTACGAGGCTCGAGGCTGGGACACGCACGGACGGCCCACCGAGGCCAAGCTGGCCGCCCTCGACCTGGAAGGGGCGACGCGGTGACCCGCGCCCCTCGGGGAGACGCGCCGACAGGTGCGTGCACGTGAGCGAGACCTACGTGGTCTTGGGCGCCGGCGCGGCAGGTCTGGCCGCGGTACGGGCCATCCGCCGTCGGGACGAGGCGGGCCGTATCATCGTGGTCACGGCCGAGTGCTGCCCGGCGTACTCCCCGGCTCTGCTGCCCTATCTGCTGGCGGGCACGGTCGAGGAGAAGGGCCTCGCCCTGGCCGACCAGCGCTTCTACGACGCTCACCAGGCCGTGCTCGTGTCGGGCACCCGGGTGGTCGGAGTCGACTTCGAGAGGCTCGCTGTCTTGGTGGAGCAGGGAGGGGCGATCAAGTACACCACGCTGCTGATCGCTACGGGGGCGGCGGCCCGGGGAGAAGAGGTGCCCGGAGCGACCGGCGCCGACGGTCCCCTGACTCTGCGCACTTTGGCCGACGCCCGGATCCTGCAGGGGCGTCTGGAGGAAGCCGAGAGCGTGGCCGTTCTCGGGGCCGGTCTCGCCGGGCTCGAGATCGCCATGGCGGTGCGGAAGCTCGGGAAACAGGTGACCGTACTTGCTCGGTCCGATCAGATCCTCTGCCGGAATGCCGAGGTCGGCGAAGCGACGATAGTGCAGGGGTGGCTCGAGGAAGCAGGCATCCGTTTCCTGCTTGGCCGCGGTGCGTCCGCCTTCGAGGACGCCGGGAGGCGGCGATTCTTGACGACTACCCGGGGCGACGCCGTACCGGCCGATCTGTGTGTCGCGGCCAAGGGAGCTGCGCCGAACACCGCCTGGGCCGCCCCCGTCGGTGTCCGCGCCGACCGGGGCTTGGCGGTTGACGCGGGTATGCGCACGGGGATCCCCAATGTCTTCGCCGCCGGCGACGCGGCGCTCACGCGCCACGCCGTCACCGGGCAGGTGGAGGCCTTCGCCACCTGGCCGAGTGCGTGTGCTCAGGGAGCGGTGGCAGGAGCCAACATGGCGGGCGCCGATGCGAGGCTCTCGGGTGAGATCCCGTTCAACGTATTGCCGGTGTTTGAACGGCGGGTTGCCTTCATGGGCTGCACGAGCTCAGAGGCTTTGCGATCCTTGGGTGAGGGTGTGGAGCAGAGGGTGATCGGATGCCCCGCCTTGGGTCGCGGTCGTACGCTCTGGTTCCACGACGGGCGGGTCGTCGGGGCGGTGGTAATCGGATCGCGGCAGGACGCGGGGCGTCTGCGCCAGGCGATCCAGTCGGGGGTGGGTAGTGCGCACCGATGCGGCGGGGTGCAGTGGCCTCTCCGCCGGACGTCGCTCAGGCGATAGAATGCCCGGAGCGGCCGGCCGGGGCCGGCCGAGCCCGAGCCCGAGCCCGAGCCCGAGTCATCCCACACACCGCCATGAGGAGCCCAACATGCCAAGACGGGACGATGTCCACAAGGTCCTGATCATAGGGTCCGGCCCCATCGTCATAGGGCAGGCGTGCGAGTTCGACTACTCCGGCACCCAAGCCTGCAAGGCCCTGCGAGGTCTCGGCTACCAGATCGTACTGGTCAATTCCAACCCCGCCACCATCATGACCGATCCGGTCATGGCGGACGAGACCTTCATCGAGCCCCTCAACCTGGCGACGATCACCGAGATCATCGCGGCCGCCCGACCGGATGCGCTTCTGCCGAATCTGGGAGGCCAATCCGCCCTGAACCTCAGCTCCGAACTGTACCGCACCGGGGTTTTGGAGGAGTACGGAGTGCAGATCATCGGCGTCGGGCCGGAGGCCATCGAGCGGGGAGAGGATCGGCTCGCTTTCAAGCGGACGATGGACCGGCTCGGCATTGAGATGCCCGAGAGTCAGACGGTGAACACGGTGGAGGACGCGGTGCAGGTAGCCGCCGAGCTGGGGTACCCGGTGGTCATTCGGCCTGCCTACACCATGGGAGGTACGGGAGGGGGACTCGTCTACAACGTAGAGGAGTTGCGCACCATCGCCGCGCGCGGCATCTCGGCCAGTCTGGTGGGGCAGATCCTGGTGGAGGAGTCCGTGCTCGGCTGGGAGGAACTCGAGCTCGAGGTGGTGCGTGACGCCAAGAACCAGATGATCACCGTGTGCTTCATCGAGAACGTAGACGCCATGGGCGTCCACACGGGCGACAGTTACTGCACCGCTCCCATGCTCACCGTCACTCCCGAGCTGCAGTCGCGCCTACAGAAACACTCGTACGACATCGTCGAGGCCATCGAGGTGATCGGCGGCACGAACGTGCAGTTCGCCCACGACCCGGTGAGCGACCGCGTGGTTGTGATCGAGATCAACCCTCGCACCTCCCGCTCATCCGCCCTCGCCTCCAAGGCCACCGGCTTCCCCATCGCGATGGTGAGCTCCCTGCTCGCCGGGGGTCTGACCATGGACGAGATCCCCTACTGGCGCGACGGCACCCTCGAGAAATACACGCCGTCCGGGGACTACGTGGTGGTGAAGTTCGCGCGCTGGGCTTTCGAGAAGTTCCCGGGATCGATCGACCGTTTGGGCACGCAGATGCGCGCCGTCGGCGAGGCGATGTCCCTGGGCAAGACCTACAAGGAGGCAATGCAGAAGGCCATCCGCTCGCTCGAGATCGGGCGTCACGGCCTCGGCTTCGCCAAGGACTACCACGAGCGGTCCGCCGACGCACTGATGGAATTGCTGGCAGAGCCTTCGAGCGAACGCCAATTCATACTGTACGAGGCACTCCGCAAGGGTGTCTCGGTGGAGGCTCTGCACGCGAAGACCCACATCAAGGCCTGGTTCCTCGAGCAGATGAAGGAGCTCGTCGAGTTGGAGGAGGAGTTGCTCTCGTTTCGCGGCTCCGAGCTTCCCGATGAGCTTCTCGTGCGCGCCAAGAAGGACGGGTTCGCCGACGCGTACCTGGCCAAGATCCTGGCTGTCCCCGAGGCGCACCTGCGCGAGCGTCGTCTCGCGCTCGGGGTGAGGGCCGGCTACGAGCCGGTGCCGGTGAGCGGTGTAGGCGACGCGGCCTACTACTACTCCACCTACAACGCCCCGGACGCGGTGGCCACGAGTGACCGGCGGAAGATCATGGTGCTCGGCGGTGGGCCGAACCGCATCGGCCAGGGCATCGAGTTCGACTACTGTTGCGTGCACGCCGCCTTCGCCCTCCGTGAAGCGGGCTTCGAGTCGATCATGGTGAACTGCAACCCCGAGACGGTCTCCACCGACTACGACACCTCCGACAAGCTCTACTTCGAGCCGCTCACCGTGGAGGACGTCCTCGCCATCTACGAGAAGGAGAAGCCGGAAGGGGTGATCGTGCAGTTCGGCGGGCAGACGCCGCTGAACATCGCCCGCCAGTTGGAGCAGGCCGGGGTCGCCGTCATCGGTACCTCGCCCGAGACCATCGACTTGGCCGAGGACCGCGACCGCTTCCGCCGCATCATGGCGCGGCTCGAGATCCCCATGCCCGAGGCGGGCATGGCCTCCACGCTGGAGGAGGCTCGCGCGGTGGCGGAGCGGATCGGGTATCCGGTGATCGTACGGCCCTCGTACGTGCTTGGCGGACGCGGCATGCAGATCGTTCACGACGAGCGCATGCTCACCGAGTACATGCGGGCGGCGGCGGACGTGACACCCGAACGGCCCATCCTCATCGACGAGTTCCTGAAGGACGCTCTGGAGTGTGAAGCGGACGCTCTGGCCGACGGCACCGACGCCTTCGTCCCCGCGGTCATGGAGCACATCGAATATGCCGGCGTGCATTCGGGGGATTCCGCCTGCGTGATACCGCCGGTGACGATCCCGGCGGAACACATCTCCACCATCGAAGACTACACGAGGCGCATCGCCATAGAACTCGGTGTAATCGGTCTCATGAACGTGCAGTACGCGATCAGCGACGACCGGGTGTACGTGCTGGAGGCCAATCCTCGAGCCTCGCGCACCGTCCCACTCGTGTCCAAAGTATGCGATATCCAGATGGCGCGGCTGGCGACCCAGTTGATGCTGGGGGCCAGACTCCCCGACCTTCGCCTGGAACGCGTTTCCGTGCCCCATTTCGGGGTCAAGGAGGCGGTGTTCCCCTTCAACATGTTCCCCGAGGTGGATCCACTGCTCGGCCCAGAGATGCGCTCCACCGGTGAGGTGCTGGGCATGGCAGACTCGTTCGGCCTGGCGTTCTACAAGGCTCAGGAAGCCGCCCAGCAGCGCCTTCCCCTCGAGGGCACCGTGCTCATAACCGTGGCCGAAGCCGATCGCGCCAAGGTGGTGGAAGCGGCCGCCGAGTTCAGCCGCCTTGGGTTCGTCATCCGGGCCACCTCGGGCACGCGAGCGTACTTGGCGGAGCGGGGCATCGCGGCGGAGCCGATCCTCAAGTTGCAGGAAGGGCGACCAAACATCGCTGACGCCATCAAGAACGGGGAGATACAACTGGTTGTGAACACGCCGTCCGGCACTTCGAGCGAGTTCGACGATTCCTACATCAGGAAGGCGGCCATCAACCACAAGGTGCCCTACATCACCACCACTGCGGCGGCCGTTGCGGCCGCGAAGGGCATCGCGGCGCATCGGGCCGGCGGAGGTCGCGTGCGCTCTCTGCAGAGCTACCACGAGAGCATTTCTCGCTAGTTCCGATGCCCGCGCCGCGCGGGCATACGAAGCTCCTTCCGGCGACGTACTTATCGAAACGGTAATCAATGTTGAGATTGACTTATCGAAGCGATAACGATACGTTGGCGAAGTCATTGCTCACTTGACTGGGGGTCTGGTGGACGAGCATCGGAGGAGCGAGCCGCGTCCGGAGCACCTTGATTCACTGGACCGCAAGATCCTCGCCCTCCTGCAGAGCGACGGACGCCTGCCGAACGCGGAGATCGCGCGGGCCACCGGCGTGTCCGTGCCCACGGTGCGCAAACGCATCGAACGGTTGCACGAAACCGGAGTGATGCAGATCGTGGGTTTGCTGGACCCTGCGGCCACCGGCTATCCCATCAACGTCATGATCGGCGTGAATGTTGTCGCAGGCGATCTGCGGGAGGTCGCCCGCGCCTTCGCCGCACTCAACCGGGTGTGCTGGGTGGGGTACTGCACCGGTCGTTATAACCTCCTGGTGGAAGCCGTGTTCCGAGGAAGCGAGGAGCTCCTTGAGTTCCTCGGCGGCCCGCTCGCGCCGGGCGGGAGCATTCTCTCAACCGAGGTGTTCACCATCCTGGGGAACGAGAAGTTCAGCTATATGTGGGAAGTCCCCGAAGATCCCGCTCTGGAAAGGAAGGCCTGAGGCATATGGGGTGGAGAGAGAAGCTGAGGGATGAGGAGCGAGCGGGCGTACCGCGGCTCAGCTTCGATGTGTTGGGCGCCGCGGGTCGGGAAGCGATCCATGAGGCCACCCTGGTCGTTCTCGAGACGGCCGGTGTGAAGGTGCCGGTGGACGAGGCGCTCGATGTCCTCGACGGGGCAGGGTGCGTCGTGGACACCCACACGCGGATTGTCCGCTTCCCCCGGAACGTGGTTGAAGAGGCACTGGAGTCGGCTCCGGGCACGATCCTCCTGGCCTCGCGGGATGGCGAGCGCGACTACCTCATGGGCGGCCGTTCGGTGGGCTACACCAACTTCGGTGAGGGCACCAAAGTCTACGATCTCGAGACGGGGGAGCACCGGGACTCCACCCTGGACGATCTCGCCCGCATAGCTCGGCTCTGCGACGCCCTCGAGATGTGCGATACCTTCGAGATGGCGGTGACGCCCACCGACGTGCCCTCCGAGAGCGCCTACCTGGAGGGCTTCGTCGCGGCGCTCCGCAATACCACGAAGCACGTGCACGCGGGCGTCGAGACCGGAGAGCAGATCGATGAACTCGCCGAGATCGGGGCAGCGGTGGTCGGCGGGGCTGAAGCCTTGCGCGAGCGCCCCATATTCTCCATCGACACCTGCCCCACGAGTCCCCTGGCCCTCTACTCGCCCACCCCGGAGATCATGATGGGGTGCGCGCGCCACGGGATCGCCTCGAACGTCATCTCCATGGCCATGGCCGGGGCGACCGGTCCGATCAGCCTGTCCGGCACCATGGTCACCCACAACGCGGAGGTGCTCTCGGCGCTTACGCTCGCTCAACTCACCCGCCCCGGGGCTCCGGTCATCTACGGCAGCAGCACCACCACCTTCGACCTGCGCCACGCCACTGCGCCCGTCGGAGCTCCCGAACTCGCCCTCATCTCCGCCGCCGTCGCCGAGATGAGTGAGTTCTACTACCTGCCCTGCTGGGTGGCCGGCGGTTAGGCAGACAGCAAACTACCCGACGTGCAGGCGGGCCACGAGAAGACCCTCACCAGTCTGTTACCAGCGTTGGCAGGGGCCAACCTGATCTATGGCATGGGGATGCTCGAATTAGGCCTGACCTTCGACTTCGGTCAGATGGTGATGGATGACGAGATCGCACGCATGAACCGGCGGGTGCTCGAAGGCATCCGCAGCGATGTCGCCTCCATCGGTCTCGAATCCATTCTGAGAGTAGGGTCCGATGGCAACTTCCTGCGCGAGAGGCATACCCGGGAACTGGCTCGTCGCGAGCAGTCGGAGGCTCAGGTGATCGACCGTCGCATGCGGGGCGCCTGGGAGAAGCGCGGGGGTGAGGACGCCCACGCTCGGGCGCTCGCCGTTGCCCGAAGGATCCTCGCCAAGCACTCTGTAGCGCCGTTGCCCCCGGAAGCTGAGGCGGTCATCGCGAAACACCTGGGCCGTCCGGCCCGGAACCAAGGAGGAAACTGATGCCGAGCCACCGCATGCGCATGGGCGATGGGCGCGTTGAGGCGATGTCCTCGGACAAGGTCCGTGCCGACATCCTGGCCGGCACGGAAGACGCGGCCGACCGCGGGCGTATCCCTACCATCACCGAGCAGGAGCGCGACCACCTATTCGACCTCTTCGCCTATCCCGGGCGCATCGTGGGAGTGGAGCCCGGCCGTGAGGTCGTGCTCAGCGACGACGGCGTGGCGGGTTCGTTGTACGCCGAGCAGGGAGACAGCGGCGTCGGGGTGCCGGTGTCGCGAGAACAGGCCATCCGTCTCTTCGAGCGCGCCTTCGGCTTCGACACCATCGAACTCGGCCACCCGGACTACTCGTACAAACCCGTGAAGCCCATCGTCGCCAACGAGCAGCAATGCATGGAGAGCGTGCTACTCGGCACCATCATCCCCGTGTATTACGGGGCGATGCCGAACCTGGCCACCTACGCCCGGCCCGACGGCCCGTTCGGCAACCCCTCTGATCTGCTCCCTGAGGGCAAGATCGAGGAGGCCCGAGCGGCGCAGCTGGCAGCGGCCGAGGCCTGCACCCGCGACATGGTGTACGTGGGTAGGAAGATGGCAGACGCCGGAGCAGACGGTCTGGACTTCGACACCACCGCCTCGGCGGGCGATGCCGAGTTCCTGGCCACTCTTCTGGCGGTCGAGGAGCTCTCCGCGAACACGCACCTGTCGATCCAGGTGGGTATGGCCGCCGAGTTCGTACTCGGCATGCACGGCGAGGTCACGTACAAGGGAGAGCGGCTGGCCGGTCTCTATCCGCACCAGCAGGTGAAGTTGGTCGAGAAGGCGGGCGCCGCCGTGTTCGGCCCTGTCGTCAACACCAACACCCGCAGGTCGTGTGCGTGGAACGTCGCCCGGGCGGTTACCTTCGTCAAGGCCTGTTCCGAGGCCGCTTCCATCCCTATACACGCGAATGTGGGCATGGGAGTGGGGGGAGTGCCCATGTGCGAGACCCCGCCGGTGGACGCCGTGACCCGAGCGAGCGTGGCCATGGTGGAGATCGGGCGCGTGGACGGGTTATAGGTGGGCGTGGGCGATCCCGTAGGGATGCCCATGGCACACGTGCTCGCCTCCGGGATGGGGGGCATCCGCGCGGCCGGAGATCTGGTCGCCAGGATGCAACTCCATCGCAAGATGCGGATCTCAGAGGCGAAAGCGTTCGTGGCCGGCAAGCTCGGAGTCGGCGTCAGCGACCTCTCCGACGAGGTGGTCATGCGAGAACTGCGTGAGGAGCTCGATATCGGCGTGGTGACGGCGATGCCGGGCGCCGCCCGAGGCCTGGCGGCCAAGGCGCGCATCGGGAGGCTGTTGGGGGTGGAGATAGCCTCCGTCGAAACCCTCCGAAAGAAGCTCAATGCGGAGCTGTAGTGCAACGGCCTGATCGCCCCACACTCGAAGGAGGACATACGGCGTGAGCAACGACTACCGACCGCCGCCGTCGACCGCGCCGGCAGGCGCAGCCGGCGGCTCCCAGCCAGGAGCGTTCCTGCCGCCGACCGACCTGCCGCGGCTGGATCTGCTCGGCGAAGATGGTGTGCACCGCGTGCACCAGGCCACCTTGGACGTTCTTGGGTCTGTGGGGCTCGACATCCCGTGGGAGCGGGGCTTGGGGGTGCTCGCTGAACACGGGGCGAGCGTCGAAGGCACCCGGGTGCGCATGTCCGCCGAGCTCGTGGAGAAGGGGCTTTCGTTCCTGTCGCGAGACTGCGTCTTCGCTGCCCGCGACGAGCGCTTCGACTTGGCACTGGACGGTTGTACCACCTACCTTGGCCCGAGCGGGTGCGGCATGCTGATGGTGGATCGGTTCACGGGGGAGTGGCGGGATTCCACCTACGATGATCTGGCGGCTCTGACCCGCATCTGCGACGCCCTCCCAGAGATCGCCTTCGCGTGGCAGATGGTGAGCGCCCTGGACCGGCCGGTGGAGAGGCAGCCGCTCTGGGAGCTCGAGGCCACCTTCGCCAACACGGGGAAGCACGTGCAGTGCATGACCGTCACCAAGCCCCACCAGGCGCGCGCGGCCGTGGAGATGGCGCGGCTCGTGGCCGGCGGCGCCGACGAGCTTCGCCGCCGCCCCGTGATGTCCAACTTCCAGTGTTCCATCAGCCCACTTGCCAACGAGGGTGAGGCCTTGGAGGCGGCGTTCGTGTTCGCTGAGGCGGGCGTGCCCGTGGGCATCGTGTCGATGCCACTCGCCTGTGGAACTGCTCCGGCGAGTCCCGCCGGGAATCTGGTGATCGTGAACGCGGAGATCATCGGCACCCTGGCGACGCTGGGGCTGGTTTGTCCCGGAGCCAGGGCTTTCTACAGCTGCATGACCAGCGTCCTCGACCCGTTGACCGGCCGCATGGCCGGTGGAGCACCGGAGGAAGCCATGGTCACCAATGCCGCCACTGCTATGGCCCGCTTCTACAAGCTGCCATCTCTCATGGGCGGCATGGCCTGCGGCTCGACTCGGGTGGGCTGGCAGTCGGCCTTCGAAGACGCTCTTACCGGGACGATGATACTGCTCGCGAGGCCCGACGCGATGGTGGGGCCGGGTCTCCTCGAGAATGCGACGGTGTGCGATCCGGCGGAGCTACTTCTGGGCGTGGAGTTGTGGAACGCCCTCACCTTCACGGCGCGCCCCATTCAAGTCGACGACGATACCTTGGCGCTCGAAACGATTGCGCAGGTGGGTCCCCGAGGGCACTTCCTCGCCACCAAGCATTCGATGCGGCACGCGCGCCTCATGTGGCGGCCTCAGCTGCTTTCGCGGGCACGGATGGACCCGGGCACCGATGACCCTGTGGCCCGTGCCCGCGCCCGTGCCTGGGAGGTGGCCGATACGCACGCGCCGATCCCGCTGGAGCCTGCGGTGGCCGAGGCGCTCAAAGAGATCGCTGGGGCCGGCGTGCCGGCATAGGGCCGCTGTGGCGTCGCGCGGGCAGCGCCTCTGCGGCCTCGTGCGCGCCAACGCGGCGTCATGCATCACCGTGGCGGCGCCGCTCGCCGTTCGTGTCAATGCGCCTGCAAGGCTCTCACGATCGCGCCGGTGATCGCCTCCTCGTTGTCCACGAATTGGAACGTACCACGTCCGGCCTCCGCGATGAGGCGCACCTTGTCGGGATTCGCGGGGGGAAAGGCGATCACGTTCAGGCGATCGAACCGTGAAGCGACGGCCATGGGGTCTTCGCCGGTGGTCCAACCCCCGTCGGTGAGCAGGAGACCGAACTTCTTGTTGTAGCTCTTGAGTTGACCGAGGCCGGTGGCAAGGGCGCCCGATATGTTGGTGAGCCCTTCGATAGGCAGATCGAAGACGCGATCAAGCAGCGTCTCGTGGTGTATCTTGTCGGTGATGGTCTTCACCGTCTCCACATCGGTGCTGAACGCCACCACGCCGTAGTTCTTCTTGAAGTAGATTGCGATGGCGGCTATGCAGAGCGCTGCGAGCACGATCTTCGGCCCACGCATGGAGTAGCTGTGGTCGAACATCATGACAAACCCGATCTCCTCTCGCTTGCGGTCCCAGATCGCGAGGTTCTCCTCAAGATCTCCGAGTGGGTTCGTGACCAGGTTCTCGAGGGTCGCGTCGATGTCGATCTCGTCGGTGAAGGTCCCTTGGCGAAGGTGAAGGGTGCCCTTGCGCACTCCGGTTCCCACCAGTTGGCTTGCCACCTTCAAGATCAGTCTCTTTGCGAGGACGAACGCCTTCTCGCGCAGGCGAGAGCGAAGAAGGTGGTTCAGTTTTGCGAAGTACTTTATGAACTCCTCGTCGTCGAGGAACTGCTGCTGCATCTGAGGGTCGAGGTTGATGGCCTCTGCCATCTCGAACGCGGTGATCTCACCGGTGTCGAATCGACGCTTGAGCAGCTCTATCCCCGACTCCTCCAGGAGTTCTGCGAAACTTTTTTTTTATCCTGGTCGGCGCCGAGGTAGAAGTCGGCGCCGAGCTCGCGACGGGCGCGGGCGATCACGCGGTCGACCACCTCTTCGGGGGTCACGTTGATGGTCTCCAAGAGCCAGATCTTGCTCGTGAGGGCCATCTTGCAGGCATCCGCCAGGTCTTCGGCACGCAACTCGTCGTCGGAGAGGAGGGTGAGGTTCTGCACGATCGTCACGATGTCGATGGCCGCGCGGACCGAGGCGCCCAGCTTGATCTCAGGTGTGTCGCGGGTGAGGCGCGTCACTCGGACGGCGGTCTTGGCCAGCCCGTCGTCGTAGTTGCAGGACCGCAACTTGACGATCTCGATCTCCTCTTCCTCCGACTGGTAGTCCATGCGGATGCGCACCACCCGATCGAGGAAAGCGCGGCTCACCTGCAGAGTTCCGACATCGTCGTAGGGGTTCTGCGAACAGATGATGGTGAAGCCGTCGAGGGCCGTGACCTGGCCGTAGCGCGGAATGTTGATGACGCCCTCTTCCATCGGCGTGATCAGGAGGTTGGCCGATTCGGAGCTCATGCGATTGAACTCCTCCAAGTAGAGCACACCACCCTCTTCCATGGCCTGAGTGAGGGGGCCCATCTCGAAGTACTCGCGCTGGTAACTGTCCTGCAACACCTTGCCGGGGTTGAAGTAGCCGAGGAGCTTCGAGGGTGTGAGGTCGATGGAGCCCTCGATGAAGTAGAAGGGCACGTTCATCGAGCGTGCGATCGATCGCACGATGGTCGACTTACTGGTGCCTGGGGGCCCTTCGAGCAGTATGTGCTTGCGGCTGAGGATGGCCGCGAAGATCTCGCGTACCTCGCGGCTCCGGCCGACCACGCCCTCCTGCACCCGCTGGAACACCTGGTACGTGGCGACCATGTCCCGGCCCGCGGACCCGGCGCCTGGCGCCGGCGAACTCGCCGGAAGGTTGCCCGGCAGCGCGCATGCCGTGTCGGCTTCAGTGGCGACGGCCTGCTCGGCTCCCGTCTCGTCCATCGACGATGTGTCTCCCATTGCGGCGCACTCCAGATCAGCTCGATCGTTGCTACCAGAGTTTACCCTACCGGAGCCGGACAAATGTAATGACCCCGTCACTGAACCCGCCCGACCTAGCATGCGCGGAGACGCATGCCTCCCGCCCTCGCGCCGGAGCGTGCGGAACGGTCGACCGAACGCCATCGCCCCCGAGCGGTGAACCTCTTCTGCGACTGTGTTCTGCGAACCTGCCCCGCGACCATGTCCTGCGACCCTGTGCTATCGTTCAGCGCATGCGCTACCAAGGCGCCGTCATCCGGCCGCCCAGTGAAGCAGATAGCCTCATCCTTCAAGTCACCTACGGGTGCTCGAACAACGGCTGCACCTTCTGCGCCACGTACCTGGAGAAGCCCTTTCGTGTGCGGCCGTTCTCGGAGGTCGTGGAGGACGTACGGGGTCTTCCCTTGGCGGTCAAGCGACACGCGCGACGCGTGTTCCTAGCCGATGGAGACGCGCTCATGCTCCCCCAGAGCCGTCTGCTCGAGCTGCTCTCACTCCTACACGACGAGCTCCCGCACCTTGAGCGGGTGAGCTCCTACGCCACCGCTCAGTCGCTGCTGCGGAAGAGCCCGGAGCAATTGACCCGGTTGGCGGCCGCCGGCCTGACCCTGCTCTTCTTGGGCCTCGAATCCGGCGATGACGCCACCCTCGAAGCCTGCAACAAGCGCGTCACGGTCGCGGAGCAGGTCGAGGCCTCTCGTCGCGCCGTCAACGCCGGCATGAGCATGTCCATCACCGCCATCCTCGGCCTCGCGGGCGTGGAACGCTCGCAGGTGCACGCCGTCGCTACCGGGCGCGCCCTCTCGGCCACCGACCCACAGTTCATCGGCGTACTCAGTCTGATGGTGGTAGAGGGCACACCCCTCGCTCGCCGGGTGGCGAATGGGGAGTTCGTGGTGCCCGATCCTCTGTCAATGCTGAGTGAGCTCCGCACGATCCTCGCGCACACGAACGTATCTGACGCGCTGTTCCGTTCGAACCACGCCTCCAACTACGTCTCCGTGGGTGGCAGGTTGCCGGCCGACAAGGAGAGCATGCTTAGCGCGCTCGACACGTTCCTCGACGCCCCGGACACAGGTGTGATGCGTCCCGAATCGTGGCGGGCTCTCTAACGCAGAAGGAGCAGGCATGACCGATTACGCGCGTGTGGCCGGTCTCTCCCTGGCGGTCAAGGGGCACGGGCTCGCGTCCCTGAGCCGAGACGTGTCCAGCGGGTTCACGCGGGTCACCACCGTGGTGACCCTTCGGGGAGCGGGGGAGGAGGGGCGCGGTGAAGACGTCACCTACGATGCCGCCGCCCACGAGGCGGTGCTCCCGGTGCACTCCCGGTTCGACTTGCGCTACGAGGGCGATCTCGCCGGTTTCTCGGCCCTGCTCGAACCGCTCCTGCCTTTGGAGACCGAGGCCTACTCGCGGTGGGGGTTCGAGAGCGCCGCGCTCGATCTGGCCCTGCGCCAGAACGGGCTATCACTCGGTGGTGCGCTCGGGGTGGGGGAACGTCCCACACGCTTCGTCGTCTCGACGCGGCTGGGCGACCCTCCCGACGCGATGGTGGTGTTGGGTTGGCTAGAAGCGCAGCCCTCGCTGGAGTTCAAGCTCGACGCGCAGAGTTCGTGGAGCCCCGACCTCTGCCGCGCTCTCGCCGATACCGGCCGTGTGCGCGTGGTCGACCTCAAGGGGGCCTATCGCGGTACTCCGGTCGATCAAGACTTCGACCCCGCCCTCTACCGTCGGGTGGTCGAGAGCTTCCCCGATGTGTGGATCGAGGACCCCGCGCCATGCGATGAAGCGCTCGAGCTCATCGCCGACGCACAGGATCGCATCAGCTGGGATGCGCCCATCCACTCGGTCGCCGACATACAGGCGCTGGCCTCTCGACCTGGGGCCATCAACATCAAACCCTCTCGCTTCGGCTCACTGGCTCGGTTGCTCGAAGCGATCGGATTCTGTCAGGCGGAGTCGATCCCCATGTACGGCGGCGGGCAGTTCGAGCTCGGGCCCGGGAGGGACCACATCCAAACCCTTGCCTCGATCTTCTATCCGGATTCGCCGAACGACGTGGCGCCGCGAGACTACAACCACGGCTCGCCCCGCCAGGGGCTTCCCGCCAACCCGCTCGAGACATACTCTCCGCCTCCAGCGGGATTCCGGCGCGCCCGAAGTCTCGGCTACGTAGTACATGTGGCCACGAAGGCGGGTGGCCCTGTACGCCAGATGTACATGAATGCGAGGCGACCTCCGGGGGTAGACTGTCTTACCCCCAGTGGATGAACGACTTCGGGGGTGCTCGGTAATCTCGTGTCGCTCGGCATAAAGGCGCAAGACTCAGCAGGTGACAGTGATGCCCAAGACGTTCTCGGTGTTCTGGGGTTGCACCATCCCAGCCCGCTTCCCGTTCATAGAGAAGTCCACGAGGATCGCAATCGCCGCCGCCGGTGGCCTACCCGTCGCGGTGGAAGGCTACACGTGCTGCCCTGAAGGCACGCTGATGAAGGCCATGGATGAAGAGGCCTACTACGCCACGGCCGCGCGGAACCTCTTCCTGGCCGACGAAGCGGGTGTCTCCATCGTCACCCCCTGCAACGGCTGCTACTCAACGTTCAAGTCGGTCTCGGCGACCCTTCGGGCCGATTGGCGGCTCGCCGACCGAGTCGCCGACATCGTCTCGGAAGGTGAGGGCCACCCACGTGAGGTGTCGCTGCCCGCGGTGAGTCACCTGGCCGAGTGGCTCTACGAGGAGCTCGGCCCGGCCGCCATCGCGAAGATGGTGCAGAAGCCCCTGTGGGGCATGCGCGTGGCCGTGCACTACGGCTGCCACCTCTTGCGGCCAAGCCCGGCTGTGCGTTGGGATAGCTCGACCAATCCCACCAAACTCGAAGACCTGGTGCGGGCCCTGGGCGCGACCGTCGTTGACTACGAGACCAAGATGGACTGCTGCGGCGGCGCTCTCGACCGCGTCGGCGAGCGCGACAGTGCCCTCGATCTCTGCCGGAACAAGCTCGATGACCTCACTGGAGTGGGAGTGGATGCGCTCGTGGTGGTGTGCCCCTCCTGTCTTCAGCAGTTCGACTTGAATCAAGCCTCACTCCTTCGGGGAGCCGAGGCCCGGGCCGGTCTCCCTGTCTTCTACTACTCGGAGCTGTTCGCGCTTACGCTCGGCCACGAGCCCGACGAGATCGGGCTCTCGATGCACCGAGTGAGCACCGAGCCTTTCCTCGAGAAGTGGAACGAGAGAGCCGCCCAGCATCGAGAGATCGCACGCGACTTCGCGGTGACCGAACTGCAGAAGTGCGCCGATTGCCATGCCTGCGAGGAAGACTGTCCGGTCACGAAGGCGGGATCGGGCTTCAGCCCGACCGGCATCATCGGCGAGATCTTGTCCGGCGACATCGACGGGGTGATCGACCGTGCCGACCTGTGGAAGTGCCTCGAGTGCTACACGTGCTACGAGCGGTGCCATAGCCGGCTGGGTATGGCCGAAGTGTTCCGCAAGCTGAAGGAGCTGTCAGCGGAACGTGGCAGCGTGCCGGCTGCGGTGCGCTCGGCGTATGACATGTTCCTGTCGACAGGATCGCTGGGCGAGCCGAGGGAGAGCGCCCGGACCAAACTGGGGCTGGATCCACTGCCGCGCACCGGGGGAGAGGAACTCAAGAAGATGCTGTCCGCGCGGAAGGCGGAGCGTTGAGCGCGCGCGGTCTCAACCGATTCGGCGAGGCCGACAGGCGGAGCGCCAGGCGCCCCTACGGGGGGCTGCCCGCGCCAGGTTCGCGTTCGAGTGACCTCGTTCCGCGACCGGCCTACACGGCCGAGGCCGAGGAACGCATCCTGGGTGGGTGCGGACTGATGGGCGTGTGTGACGAATCGGGCGGTCGCATGAGCGGCGAGCTCGCTCTGCGCAGCATGTCTTCGATGCACGACCGTGGCAACGGCTTGGGAGGAGGCTTCGCTGGCTACGGCATCTATCCCGACTTCCCCTACGCCTTCTGCTTCCACATGCTCTTCAACGACGACGTAGCCAAGGACGACACCGAGTACTACCTGGCGCGGCATTTCGTGATCCTACATCACGAGCCGATCCCGTCGAAGTCGGTGCGCGGCATCGAAGACGAGCCCATCCTCTGGCGATACTTCCTCGAGATCAGCGACGAGCGTTTGGCCGAGACGCAGCTGAGCGCCGAAGATTACGTGGTCCACTCGGTCATGGACGTGAACAACCACATCAAGGGAGCCTTCGTCGCCTCTTCGGGGCGCAACATGGGCGCTTTCAAGGGCGTGGGGTTTCCCGAGGAGATAGGCGAGTTCTACCGCCTCGACGAGTACAGGGGTTGGACCTGGACCGGCCATGGTCGCTTCCCCACGAACACGCCGGGATGGTGGGGCGGCGCACACCCCTTCTGCCTGCTCGACTACAGCATCGTTCACAACGGCGAGATCAGCTCGTATGGCATCAACCAGCGCTACCTGGAGATGTTCGGGTACAAGTGCTCGATGCGCACCGACACCGAGGTGGTCACGTATCTGTTCGACCTCTTGCTGCGACGCCATGGGCTGTCGGTCGAGATCGCCTGCAAGGCGCTGGCCAGTCCTTTCTGGAAGGACATCGATCTGATGGAGAAGGACGACCGTCAGCTGTACACCGCTCTGCGGGCGGTCTACGGGCCCGCGCTGCTCAACGGCCCGTTCGCGGTCGTCCTGGGCATGGGCGAGGGAATGGTGGCCCTCAGCGACCGCATCAAGCTCCGGCCCTTGGCCGCGGCTCGCATGGGCACGACCGTGTACGTGGCCAGCGAGGAGTCAGCGATCCGCGAGATCTGCCCGAAACCCGAGCTCACCTGGATGCCGCGTGCCGGTGAGCCGGTTATCGCGCGGCTGGAAGACGGCGTCAACCTTGCCACCTCAGCCGCGTACAACGCGGTCGCGTAGAGGTCTGCCATGGCTGAGATGACCTTCGTCAGACCTGAGTTCCGAGTGCGCATCGACCGCGAGGCGTGCATCAAGTGCGGGCGCTGCGTGCACCAGTGCGGCTGGGGTGTGTACCACCTCGACGCCGACGATCGCCCCATGCCCGATCATTCCAAGTGCGCTGCGTGCCATCGCTGCGTCACCTTCTGCCCGGCCGACGCGATCACCATCGAGAAGAACCCCCTCGCCTACAAGGAGTCCGACAGCATGTCGTCAGCTCTGCGGAAGGCCGTGTGGCGCCAAGCCGAGACAGGCGGGGTGCTGCTCACGGGCATGGGCACCGACAAGCCGTACCTGCGCATATTCGACCACCTTCTGCTCGACGCGTGCCAGGTGACCAACCCCTCGATCGACCCGCTGCGTGAGCCCATGGAGCTGCGCACGTTCCTGGGCCGCAAGCCGGACTCCATCGTGGTGGGGTATGGAAACGGCGACGGGGGGCCTCCGAAGCTCCTCACCGAACTCGACCCGCAACTGATGTTGGAGACCCCGATCGTGTTCGGGGGCATGAGCTTCGGGTCGGTGTCGCTGAACGTGCACCGGGCCCTGGCCATGGCGGCCAAGGCGTCGGGCACGTTCATGAACACGGGCGAAGGCGGACTACACGCCGATCTCGAGCCCTACCAGGACAACATCATCGTGCAGTGCGCCTCGGGCCGCTTCGGCGTGCACGCCGACTACCTGCAGGCCGGCGCGGCGGTGGAGATCAAGATTGGCCAGGGTGCCAAGCCCGGCATCGGGGGCCACCTGCCCGGCGAGAAGATCGACGAACAGGTCTCGACCACCCGCATGATCCCCCAGGGCACCGACGCCCTCTCGCCTGCCCCGCACCACGACATCTACTCCATCGAAGACCTGCGGCAGCTCATCTACGCCATCAAGGAAGCCACCGGCTACAAGCCGGTTTCGGTGAAGATCGCCTGCGTGCACAACGTGGCCGCCATCGCGTCCGGCGTCGTGCGGGCGGGAGCCGATATCGTCTACCTCGACGGATTCAAGGGCGGCACCGGGGCGGCTCCGACCATCATCCGCGATCACGTTGGTATCCCCATCGAGATCGCGATCGCGGTCGTCGACCAGCGTCTGCGCGACGAGGGCATCCGCAACCGCGCCTCGATCGTCGCCGCAGGCGGGATCCGCAGTTCGGCCGACATCGTCAAGGCCATCGCACTCGGCGCCGACGCCTGCGGGGTGGGCACCGCGTTGTTGGTCGCTATGGGCTGCCACGTGTGTCAGAAGTGCCACACGGGCTGCTGCTCGTGGGGCATCACCACACAGCGCCCGGAGCTCACTCGCCGCCTGGATCCGGAGTGGGGCGCCGAACGCGTGTCCAACCTGATCCGCGCGTGGAGTCACGAGATCGCCGAGGTGCTTGGAGCTGTCGGGGTGAACGCCATCGAGAGCCTGCGTGGCAGCCGAGAACGTCTGCGCGCGCTCGGACTCGACCAGACGACCATGGACATCATCGGCGTGAAGCCGGCCGGCGTCGGCCACTAAGGAGAGCCGAGTGATGACACCTTCGTCGGAATCAGTGCGCAGAGTCCCCACCGGCCCCGCTCGGCGCGGGCCCACGGGCATCGAGCCCGCCCGTATCACGGCCGGCCAGCCCGGCCTCGAGAGCGGGCTAGTGACACGTGACGGCGATACGGCTCACATCGACGCCCGGGGCGTCTACTACAAGACCTTGAACGAGCAGATCCGGGAGCTGGTGGGAGCGGGCGTATCGACTGTGGCGCTCGACAACGTCAACGGCCAACGCTACATCGGCGCCGGCATCAGCGCCGACCACCTCACCATCTTGGTCAACGGCGTGCCCGGCAACGACCTGGCCGCCTTCATGGACGGTCCCACGGTCATCGTGGACGATAACGCCCAAGACGGCATCGCCAACACCATGAACCGTGGACTGGTAGTGGTGCGCGGCGATGCGGGGGATGTAGTCGGGTATGGCATGCGCGGCGGTCGAGTCTACGTGCGCGGCGATGTGGGCTACCGGGTGGGCATCCACATGAAGGCCTACGGGGAGCAGCACCCGGTCATCGTGATCGGCGGACGCGCCCGCGACTTCTTCGGCGAGTACATGGCCGGGGGGGAGATGATCCTGCTCGGGTTGGGCGATTCGAGCGAGCCGCTCCTGGGGTCGTACGTGGGCACGGGCATGCACGGCGGTGTGATCTACGTTCGCGGGTCGGTGCAGGGGCACCAACTCGGCAAAGAGGTGAGTGTGGTCGACCCGTCTCCCGAGGACACGGCCCGCATCGAGGAGCTTGTCACCGACTTCTGTCGAGTGCACGGATTCGACGAGACCGAGGTGCTTTCGCAGCCCTTCGGCAAGATAGCCCCGTTC
Source organism: Actinomycetota bacterium (assembly GCA_018830645.1). Taxonomy (GTDB): domain Bacteria; phylum Actinomycetota; class Thermoleophilia; order RBG-16-64-13; family RBG-16-64-13; genus JAHJSA01. Next base: position 29,348 of record JAHJSA010000023.1, on the reverse strand, counting down.
ACCCACCGTCCCTACGGCAAGCTCTACGCCTACTGATCACCTCGGGCGTGGGTGCCGCCTCGCCGCTCGCTTGAGCCCCGGTCGATCTCAGCACCGCTCGATCACAGCCGTTCGCTGCCACTTGTCCAAATGGCTAATAGATTTGGGTCGAAAGTTGGCCCTCTTGGTGTTGTTCCTATGGCCAATGGCAGGTACCCTTCCCGGTAGGCAGCACCAACAACTCACCAGGAAGGTCAGTTCATGGGCAACGATATGACGAAGGACGACGTCCTACGTGTGGTTCGCGATCAGGACATCAAATTCGTGCGCTTCTGGTTCACCGACGTCCTCGGGATCCTGAAGAGCTTCGCGGTGACTCCGTCCCAGCTCGATTCGGCTTTCGATGAGGGCATGGGTTTTGACGGATCGTCGATCGAGGGTTTCACGCGCATCCAGGAATCCGACATGGTCGCCATGCCCGATCCGTCCACCTTTGTCGTGTTGCCCTGGCGGCGCGGTTCGGGTGGCACGGCCCGCATGTTCTGCGACATCCAGCGTCCCGACGGCACCCCGTTCCCGGGTGACCCGCGCCACATCCTGCAGCGCACCCTCAAGAAGGCGGCTGATCTCGGATACACCATGTATCTCGGCCCCGAGCTGGAGTTCTTCTACTTCAAGGACAGCAAAGGCACGGAAGTGCTCGATCGGGGTGGCTACTTCGACCTCACGCCGCTTGATGTCGCTACCGATCTTCGCCGCGATACCGTCCTCGCGCTCCAGGACCTCGGCATCGACGTCGAGTACTCGCATCACGAGGTGGCTCCGTCCCAGCACGAGATCGACCTGCGCTACCGGGAAGCCCTCATCATGGCCGACCAGGTCATGACGTACCGCCTCACCGTGAAAGAGGTCGCGCAGGCCCGTGGCATGTACGCCACCTTCATGCCCAAGCCCATCTTCGGCGAGAACGGGTCGGGCATGCACACTCATCAGTCGCTGTTCACCGGTCCGCGGAACGCCTTCTTCGATGCCGACGACGAGTACCACCTCTCGGCCGCGGGCAAGTCGTACATCGCCGGACTCCTGAAGCATGCGCGCGAGATGTGCCTGGTGACCAACCAGTGGGTGAACTCGTACAAGCGTCTCGTTCCCGGCTACGAGGCTCCCATCTACTGCTGCTGGGCTCGCCGCAACCGCTCGGCGATGGTGTGGGTGCCCATGTACAAGCCGGGCAAGGAAACAGCGACACGGGTGGAGATGCGCAACCCCGATCCGGCCTGCAACCCGTATCTTGCCTTCGCGGTGATGCTGGCGGCCGGTTTGAAAGGCATCGAAGAGGGCTACGAGCTGTCCCCGGAGTCCACCAACAACATCTACGAGATGACCGAGGACGAGCGGGACGCGGCGGGTATCGACTCGCTCCCCGTCGATCTGCACGAGGCCATCCAGGAGTTCAAAGGCTCCGCGCTCATGCGTGAGGCTCTCGGCGATCACGTCTTCGAGTACCTGGTGCGCAACAAGCAGGCTGAGTGGGACGAATACAAGGCGGTCGTGACTCCCTACGAGTTGGATAGGTACCTGCCCGTCCTTTAGGGCCGAGCAGCGGTTCGCGCCCCGGGCTCGCCAGCCGGGGCCGGCCGTCGCAGCGCGAGCGTCGAATGGCGCGCTCGGTGTCGTTTCCCGGGCGCGCCATTCGCATTCCTGTACACAAGGCGTACAACCCATCCGAAAACTTCATACAAGAGGCTAAACGGCAGCTACACGTGACCACGTAGAGTTGGCCCGATGTCCTAGAAGCCTCCGATCTCGCTTCGCACTGCAGGACTCAGTGATATGACGGTGTCATCCGAGGATGGGGGCAGCATGAACCTTTCGTACACAAACCGGTCAGGCGCAACGGGCACCCGCTCGCGGTTGAGCGACGTCAACCCTCAGAGCGGGCTCTGTGCGGTTTGTCAAGACGATTGCCCTGGGTACTGCGAGGTCGGTCAGTCGGCTCTCCGCGGAGCTGAGATGCTCTACCCGCAACCCTACGGGCACATGACCTCGGCCGCGCAGAAGGACTACCCGGTTGACTACTCACATCTGTCGATCATGGGCACGGCCGTCGGCGCGCACGGCGTGGCCGCCGACTCCGACGAGGCTATCTTCTCCAACGTCGATCTCTCGGTCGCTCTGGGGCAGGATGGCGGGATCCGGCTGAAACTGCCCATAGTGGTGCCCGGCCTCGGTTCCACCGACGTGGCCCGCAGGCATTGGGAGGGGCTCGCGATCGGCTGCGCCATCTCGGGGATCATGCTCACGATCGGCGAGAACGTCGTGGGCATGGACGAGGAAGCCGTCATCAAGAACGGCTCAGGAACACGTATCGAAGATGCGCCGGAGCTGAGAAGGCGGGTGGATCTGTACCGGAAGTATGCCCGGGGCGGCGGAGCCATAGTGGTGCAGGAGAACGTCGAAGACAGCCGCCTTGGGGTGTTGGAGTACGCGGTGAAGGAGCTGGGTGTCCGTGCCGTCGAGTTGAAGTGGGGCCAGGGCGCGAAGGACATCGGCGGCGAGGTGAAGATCGCCGATCTGACAAAGGCGCGCATGTTGCGCGAACGTGGCTACCTCGTGCTGCCCGACCCGGCGGGCCACGAAGCCGAGCTGGGCTTTGGGCGGGCCTTCCAGGAGTTCGAGCGACACAGCCGGGTGGGCATGGTCACCCGCGACGGCTTCCATGAGCGCGTCGGTCAGCTCCGCGACGCCGGAGCCTCCTACGTGTTCCTGAAGACCGGCGCCTACCGCCCCGCGGACCTCGCTCGCGCGATCAAGTTCGCCTCCGAGGCGAAGCTCGACCTGCTCACGGTCGACGGGGCCGGTGGCGGCACCGGCATGAGCCCGTGGCGCATGATGAACGAGTGGGGGGTGCCGACCTTCTATCTGGCTTCCCTCACATACCAGTATGCGGCGCGTCTCGCCGCGGCCGGAGAGTATGTGCCGCCCATCGCCATCGCCGGCGGATTCTCCCTCGAAGACCACCTGTACAAGGCCATCGCGATGGGTTCCCCGTTCGTGGGTCTCGTCGGCATGGCGCGCGCTCCGCTGACCGCGGCGATGGTCGGTGCCACCGTGGGCCGGCACATCGACGCCGCCGATCTTCCCAAGCACGTGGTGAAGCACGGTCATACGCGCGATGCCGTCTTCGCCTCCAGCCTGCTGCTGAGCGAGGAGTACGCCGACATCGGCCCGGTGCCGGATGGCGCCGTGGGAGTGTACGGGTACACGCAGCGTCTTGCCCAAGGTCTGCGCCAGTTGATGGCCGGCTCGCGCAAGTTCTCGCTCGAGCATCTCACCCGGGACGATCTTGCGTGCTTGACGCCAGAGGCATCCGCGGTGTCGGGCATCCCCTACGTCATGGATCTGGACGCGGCCGAAGTGGACACCATCCTCGGCGTCTAGCTGACCGCCGGAGCAAGAGCGCGGCCGACCCCGGGGGCGGCGGTCGCGCTCCTCCAACCCGGTGTGAGCCCCTGGTTCGTGGGCGGCGCCGCGCCGCCGCCCCATGGGGGATACAATCTGGGGGTGGACGACCACCTCACACCAGCGCGCGCCGCCTCGCCCGAGTCAGAGGCACCTCACTCCACCAGCGGGGGGAAGGTGCGGAATCCCCTCTTCCTCATCGACGGCAACAACCTGGCGTATCGCGCGTTCTTCGCCCTGCCCGATACCATCGCCACTTCGGAGGGGTTCCCGACCAACGCGCTCTATGGCTTCTGCTCCATGATGATCAAGGTCCTCGTGGAGTTCGAGCCCTCCGCCGTCATCGTCGCGTGGGATTCGCGTGAGAAGACCTTCCGCCACAAGGAGTTCGAGGAGTACAAGGCACAGCGCAAGCCCATGCCCGACCTCTTGCGCGACCAGTGGCCGCATCTGTATGAACTGGCGGAAGCGCTCGGGTTCGTCAACCTGAGCGTACCCGGGTACGAGGCCGACGACATCCTGGGGACGCTGGCCCGCCAGGGTGACGCCGAGGGTCGCCGGGTGGTGATCGTCACCGGAGACCGCGATGCCCTGCAATTGGTCACGGATAGGGTCTCGGTGATGGCGAACACCAAAGGCATCTCCGAGGTGCGGGTGTACGATCCGGGGGGCGTCACCGACAAGTGCGGTGTGCCTCCGCTGCTCATCCCAGATCTGATCGGATTGAAGGGCGATACCTCGGACAACATCCCAGGCGTCCCCGGCATCGGAGAGAAGACCGCGGCTCTACTCCTGCAGGAGTTCGGCTCGCTCGAAGGAGTGCTCGCGAGCATCGATCGGGTGAAGGGCCCGAAGCGTCGCGAGCTTCTCGGGCAGCACGCCGACATCGCCCGCATGTCGAAGACGTTGGCGTTGATCGATCGGGAGGTCCCGGTCGATATGCACGTAGCCGAGATGCGCAGGCAGGCTCCCGATCGCGAGAAGCTCCTGACTCTGTTCCGGCGTTTCGAGTTCACATCGCTGCTCGACCGGCTGCCGGCGGCGGTCTTGGATGGGGGGTCAGATCCCGACGTCGGCGCGGCCGAAGCAGAGCCTCCCTCCCTGGAGAGCCGCTCGGTCCTCCCCGCCGGCCTTGAAGCGGCTCTCGACTGGACCAGGGCTCTCGGGGTGTCGTCGAGTGTGCGGGAGGGCGCGTCCCCCGGGACTTCGCATGTGTGGTTCGCGCAGAAGCCGGCCGGCGGGGGCGGGGCGGCGGCCGGAGCATTTGCGGTGAGGCTGGACGGTCCCGAGAGCGTCGCCGGAATCGTGAAGGGTCTTCTCGCTCGAGGCCGGCCTGCGTGTCACGATCTCAAGGGCGACCGTCTGCTCACCACGCTTCTCGACCGAGCCGGCCACGACACGATGGTGGCCGCCTACCTGCTGTCTCCCGGGAAGCGCTCGTACGGGTTGGACGACCTCCTCGCCGATGCGGGTCTCCCGCCGCTGCCGGAGGGCCCGGACCGAGGCGCCGCTCAGGCTCTGGCGGCCCTGGAGCTCTCGCGCCTTCAGGAGAGTGAACTGAAGGCGCTGGGCATGTGGGGTCTGTTCCGGGACGTGGAGCTGCCTCTCACCCGTGTGCTCATCGACATGGAGAATGCCGGCATCCATCTCGACTGCTACCGTCTTGGAGAGATCACGGCCAAAGTGGAAGACCAGCTTGATGGGCTCGAGGATGAGATCTACCGGGAGGCCGGGGAGGAGTTCAATCTCGGTTCTCCTCAACAGCTGGCCCGGATCCTTTTTGACAGACTCGGGTTGCCGCGAGGGCGCAAGATCAAGACGGGGTATTCGACGGACGCACGCACGCTGGAGGGGCTTCGCGCGAAGCACCCCATCATCGAACTCATCGAGACGTATCGAGAGCTGACGAAGCTCCTCTCCACGTATCTGCTGACACTGCCGAGCGCGGTGGACCCCACCACAGGGCGGCTGCATACGACGTTTCATCAGACGGTGGCCGCGACCGGACGCCTCTCGTCGAGCGATCCCAATCTTCAGAACATCCCGATCAGGACAGAGATCGGGACTCGGATCAGAGGGTGCTTCACCGCCGAGGAGGGAGGCGTCCTCGTGGTGGCCGACTACTCTCAGATCGAGCTGCGCATCATGGCTCACATCTCTCGCGAGCCGACCCTGCTGGAGCCGTTTCGACGCGGGGAGGACATCCACGCCCGTACGGCGGCTGAGGTGTTCGGAGCCGACATCCAGGTTCCGGAACAGACGCGCCGCCGCTGGGCGAAGGCGGTCAACTTCGGCATCATGTACGGCATCTCGCCGTTCGGCCTCGCGCAGCAGCTGGGCATCGCGCGTGAGGAGGCCGCCGCCTACATCGCACGCTACTTCGAGCGGATGCCGCTGGTGCGAGCCTTCATCGACGCCACCATCGTCGATGCCACGAAGCAGGGGTTCGTGGCCACCTTGATGGGCCGGCGCCGTCCCATCCCGGAGCTGCGCTCCGGCGACCATCAGACCAGACAACTCGGAGAGCGTCTGGCCGTGAACTCGATCATCCAGGGCACCGCCGCCGACATCATCAAGGTGGCGATGATCCGCTGCCGCGCGCGTCTTGCGCAGGAGTCGCCTCACACCCGTCTGGTGCTGCAGGTGCACGACGAACTCATCTTCGAATGCCTGCGAGACGAGGCCCAAGACGTGAGGCGGATCGCGGTCGACGAGATGATCGCCGCCTTCGCGATGGACCCTCCGCTTGTGGTGGATATCGGCGTCGGCGAAGACTGGCTCTCGGCCAAGTAGGCAGCAAACCTACCGAGGCCGAGGGGCATCCGCGCGGTCCGCAAAGCGTGGTTTGTTGCAATTGCCTTCCCCCTAGGTATACTAGCCGCTAGCGCACCGCGAAGCGGCTGTTAGTGCGCGCCTTTTTTTCTGCGAGGAGGAAAACAACTACGATGTCTGACCAACTGACCGACGACAGTCCCGAGACCCTTCAGGGCGGCTACGACCTCATGATCGAGGTCGATGGGGTGATGGTCCCCAACTACGATGCCACGATGGTCACCTTCGAGGAGGGTGACATAGTGACCGGCACGGTGGTCCGTGTCGACAAGGATGAGGTCCTTGTCGATATCGGCTATAAGAGTGAAGGGGTCGTGCCCGTCAACGAGCTCTCCATCAAGAAGTCGGTGGATCCGAGCGACGAGGTGTCCGTCGGTGATGTGATCGACGCTCTTGTCTTGACCAAAGAGGACGCCGACGGCCGGCTCATCCTGTCGAAGAAACGTGCACGGTTCGAGCGCGCGTGGCAACGCATCGAGAAGGCTGCCGAGGAGCACACACCGGTCGAGGGCACGGTCATCGAAGTGGTCAAGGGTGGGCTCATCATCGACCTCGGCGTGCGCGGCTTCTTGCCCGCCTCTTTGGTCGACATTCGGCGGGTTGCCGATCTCGACGAGTTCCTCGGTCAGACGCTCATATGCCGCGTCATCGAGTTGAACCGCTTCCGCAACAACGTGGTCCTCAGCCGCCGTGCCGTGCTCGAGGAAGAGCGTCGCGGGGTGCGCGAGCAGATCCTTGACCGCATGAACGTGGGAGACTTCGTCACCGGCACCATCTCGAACATCGTGGACTTCGGCGCCTTCGTCGATCTGAACGGCATCGACGGCCTCGTCCACATCTCCGAGCTCTCCTGGAGCCACGTGAACCACCCGTCTGAGGTGCTCACGGTCGCGCAGGAGGTCACCGTGAAGGTGCTCGACATCGACCGTGACCGTCAGCGTATCTCGCTGGGCCTCAAGCAGACCCAGAAGGATCCGTGGCAGGAGGTCTTTGAGAACCGTCAGGTGAACGAGATCGTACACGGCAAGGTCACCAAGCTCGTCTCGTTCGGCGCTTTCGTCGAGATCGAGGAGGGCGTCGAGGGCCTGATCCACATCTCGGAGCTTGCCCAGCATCACGTCGAGGACCCCTCCGAGGTGCTGCGCAACGGTATGGAAGTGAACGTCAAGATCATCGAGATCGACCCCGATCGTCGTCGGCTCTCGCTTTCGCTCAAGCGTCTCGAGCCCGAGTATCGCATCCATGAGGACGCGATGGCCCAGGAGCTAGAGGCAGCTGAGGAAACCGCGGCGGAAGAAGGCGCAGCTGAGGAAACCGCGGCCGAGGGTGGCGTCGTCGAGGGTGGCGTCGTTGAAGTGGGCCCCGCTGATTCCGATCTGGTCGCGGCCGACGCCGACGGCGAGGCCCCGGTGAATGGCGCCGAGGGCGACGTGGAGCTCCCTGAGCAGAGCGCGGAGGAATCGGTCGAAGCGGACGTCGCTGGCTCTGCCGAGCCGGAAGCCCCCGCCGCGGGCGATGAAGAAGCCCCCGCCCCGGGCGAGCCGGAAGGCGCTGCGGAAGGTGAACCGGAAGTCGCAGAAGAGACCGAGCCGGAAGTTGCAGAAGGAAGCGAGCCGGAAGGCGCTGCGACCAGCCTCGGTCTCTCCGACGAGGTGTTCGAACGCTAGTATCTCCAGTTGAGGTCGTGATCCATGAAGGGGCGCCCGAGGGCGCCCCTTCTTTTCGCCCCAGAGACCTGCGTCGGGCGCGGACGTGGCATGAGGACCTTGGCGGGTGCGTCGTCCCGCCGAGCCGGACGGTACAATGGGAGCATGGATTCTACGAGCACACATATCTCAAGTAGTGCGCAGTTCTCCGCTGAACGGCGATTGAGGCCGGATGGTCGCGCCGCCGTCGGTCTCACCGGCGGTGTGGCCTCGGGAAAGAGCCTCGCACTCGAGATGTTCGCCGCTTTGGGCGCCCAGACCATCTCGTCCGACGCGATCGTCCACCGCCTCTACGAGCGGGCGGAGATCCAAATGGCCTTGCACGCGCGGTTCGGCGCTGAGGTGATAGGTGCCAGTGGGAAGGTCGATCGTGCAGTTCTCGGCAGGCTGGTGATGGGCAACGAGAAGGAGCTCCTCGCACTCGAGTCGCTCGTTCATCCGCGTGTGGCGAGGGACATCGAGGATTTCCTCACCGGGGGCGTCCCCGGTGACGTGCGCGTGTGCGAGGTGCCCCTCTTGTTCGAATCGGGGCTCCAGAGCCACTTCGATCTTGTCGCAACGCTCGAGGCGCCGCGGGAGGTGCGGAGGGAACGGGCATCGAGCCGGGTGGGTGCCGAGGCGTTCGACTTCTTGGACGCCAGATTGGCGGGGGAGGAGGAGCGCGTCGCCGGGGCCGACTTCGCCTATACCAACGACGGTACCGTTGAGGATCTAGCCGAGTTCGTGTCCGAGGTGTACGAGGCTGCGAAACGAGTCGCGTCGGGGGAGCTCTGGCGGGTGTTGGGGGGTGAGTGAGCCGTCGGTCATGAGCATCCGGCGGTCCCGCGGGCCCCGAGGGCTCGGTCGGGGGCGCGGCCGCCCTGAGGCGCGTTCGGCACGATCACGCGCCGTTCCGCGCGCGGTGGCGTCGCCGGCTCGACACAGTGCGCACCCGGTGCCCTTGCCTGGGGCTCCGTTGGCCTTCACGGTGCTTATCGTCACTGTCCTTCTGGTGTTCTTGGCCGGCCAGATAGCCACGCCGGGCGGCTTTGACCTGAAGATAGTCCAAAGCCGCCTCTATCCGATCGAGTATCGAGAGACGATACGTGAAGCCTCGGAGCGCCACGGGGTCGACCCGTACTTGGTGGCCGCGGTGGTCAAGGCGGAGAGCGGGTACGACCCAGAGGCGGTTTCGGCGGCCGGAGCGGTGGGCCTGATGCAGCTGATGCCTTCGACCGCTGAGTGGATCGAGGGCAGAGACGACTGGGCGGCCGGCGCCGTGGGCACCCTGACGGATCCTGAGTGGAACATCGAACTCGGCACCTACTACCTGGCGTTCTTGCTCGAGCTGTTCGAGGGTGATGTCCGCGCGACGCTCGCCGCCTACAACGCCGGCCAAGGCACCGTCGCGGAGTGGCTGGCCCGCGGGGTCTTGGGAGAGGGAGCGTCCCTCGACCCGAAGGACATCCCCTTCCCGGAGACGCGCGGCTTCGTGGAGCGGGTCGAGAAGCTGCGGCTGATATATCTCCAGGCTCACCCCGAGGCCTTCGGGCGCACACCGTGACCGCCCCACGATCTCGATCGGGCCCGACGTGAGCGGCTTCCACCTCAGGGCCGACTACGTTCCCCGCGGCGACCAGCCGGAGGCCATCGACCGCCTCCTGGCCGGAGTCGAGCGCGGCGACCGGTTCCAGACCCTGCTCGGAGTGACTGGGTCGGGCAAGACCTTCACCATGGCCAATGTGATCGCCAAGGCCGGCCGGCCCGCGCTCGTCATCGCCCACAACAAGACCCTCGCGGCCCAGCTCTGCAACGAGTTCCGTGAGTTCCTTCCCGAGAACGCGGTGGAGTACTTCGTCTCGTACTACGACTACTACCAGCCGGAAGCCTACATCGCCGCCACCGACACCTACATCGAGAAGGACTCCCACATCAATGAGGAGATCGACCGCCTGCGGCACTCGGCCACGAGCAACCTTCTGATGCGCGACGACGTGGTGATCGTGGCCTCCGTGTCGTGCATCTACGGGCTGGGGTCGCCCGAGGAGTACCTCCGCCAAGTGGTGCTGCTGCGCGAGGGCGCTGAGGTCGACCGGAGCGAGGTGTTCGCCAAGCTGGTCGCGATCCAATACGAGCGAAACGACGTGGGGTTCACCCGGGGCAAGTTCCGGGTTCGGGGCGACAGTTTCGAGGTCTGGCCGGCCTACGAAGATCTGGCCGTGCGGGTGCGTCTCTTCGGCGACGAGATCGAGGAGATCGTGCGGGTCGACCCCCTCACGCAGAACGTGATTGGTCGACTCCCGGCGGTGGCCATATATCCGGCCACTCACTTTGTGACCGCCGAGGGCGCCGTCGAACGTGCCGTGCAGGAGATCGGCGAAGAACTCGAGGTGCAGATCGCCGAGCTCGAGTCCAAGGGGAAGCAGCTCGAGGCCTTCAGGTTGAGGCAACGCACTCGCTACGATATGGAGATGCTGCGCGAGGTCGGGTACTGCTCGGGCATCGAGAACTACTCGCGCATTCTCGACGGCAGGGAGCCGGGCACGCCGCCGCACACCCTACTCGACTACTTCTCAGACGACTTCCTCGTGTTCATCGACGAATCGCACAACACGGTGCCACAGCTGCGGGGCATGTATCACGGCGACCGTAGCCGCAAGACCGCTCTCGTCGACAACGGCTTCCGCCTCCCTTCGGCCCTTGACAACCGCCCATTGCGCTTCGAGGAGTTCCAGGAGCGCGTCAAGCAAGTGGTGTTCGTATCCGCGACGCCCGCGGAGTATGAGATCTCGGTGTCGGACCAGGTAGTGGAGCAACTGGTGCGTCCCACCGGGCTGGTGGACCCGATGGTAGAGGTGCGACCCACGCGCAACCAGATCGACGACCTCATGAACGAGGTGCGGTCGCGCGCCGACCGTGGAGAGCGTTCGCTGGTGACCACCCTCACCAAGAAGATGTCGGAAGACCTCACCGACTACCTGCTCGAGATGGGGTTCCGCGTGCGCTACATGCACTCGGAGATCGACACTCTCGAGCGCATCCAGATCGTGCGCGACCTGAGGCTCGGCGAGTTCGACGTGCTCGTGGGCATCAACCTACTGCGGGAAGGGCTCGACCTGCCCGAGGTCACCCTGGTGGCGATCCTCGACGCCGACAAGGAGGGCTTCCTGCGAGGCGAGACCGCTCTGATCCAGACGATCGGGCGGGCCGCGCGGAACATCGATGGCCGGGTGATCATGTACGCCGACAAGATGACGAACGCGATGGAACGCGCCCTGAGCGAAACCGACCGCCGTAGGGCGGCGCAGGAGGCGTTCAACGAGATCCATGGGGTTGTCCCGCAGACGATCGTCAAGGGCATCTCGGACATCACCCAACTTCTCGGCTTGAGTGAAGTGCCCTACAAGGAGAAGAGAAGGACGGGGGCCGGCGGCGCTGACCTGGCTCCGGAAGAGATCGAGCGGCTCATCGTGTCCCTGGAGGAGGAGATGTTCTTGGCGGCGGAGGAGCTGCGCTTCGAGTACGCGGCCACCCTGCGCGACGAGATCAAAGGGCTGGCCGGAGAGCTTCGTCGGGTTCGTGACAGAGCCGGGCGGGGCGGCACGGTGGGCCGAGCCTGACCACCGGCGAGGAAGCGCGGTCGCTCATCGCAACAGGTTCGGACTCACGAACCACGCATCTCCCTCCCGTACCAGCCACAGGTGCTCCACCCACGTCTCCTCAGACTTCCGATTGAGAACCCGCAGTTCGACCCTGGCCACCCCAAGGTCGTCATACCCCGGCACGAACGTGACCCCCTCTACCGTGTAGTCGAGCAGGGTGACGACCGAGGGTGACTCGTGCCTCGCCACGTAATCGTCGGGCGATTCGAGTTCCTTGCTCGCGGCGTCCAGGAGATCGTACGCCTGCGACCACTCACCGTCTCTTCTGTGCGTGAGGAACCGCTCGACGGCTTCGCGCAGCGACCGCACGTAGATCGGGTCCACCTCGGGGAACTCGAGCGTGGTGGGATCGATGGACGCTCCCACTCGCTCCCGGGGAACCGACTCGGCGGCGCAGCCGGCGACCGTCGCCGCGAGCGAGAGCCACGCGACGAGGAGCGAGGCGACGAGAGTCGCCGCCGGGCGGATGTGGTGAGGGTGGTGCATCGCTGCCTGACTTCTCGGTGAGTTCTCTGACTCCTCCACAGGTTAGAATAGTCATCCGAAGCCCGGGCGACTGTGGGACTGCCGGGCAGGCGGCGTCGATCCACGAGCGCCGCGGTGACCGGTATCGGTTCGGCGAAAGGAACTCCACCCCATGGCGGCAACGTACGATCCGGAACGCATCGAGACGAAGTGGCAGGAGGTCTGGGAGCGCGAAGAGACCTTCTTCGCACCGAACCCCACTGCGGAAGAGCCGGCCTCGGGCGAGGGGCCCGGCTCCACGTACGTGCTCGAGATGTTCCCGTACCCTTCCGGTAGCGCGCACATGGGGCACGTGAAGAACTACACCATGGGTGACGTGGTCGCCCGCTACCGCCGCCATAAGGGTCAGCGAGTGCTCCACCCCATGGGCTACGACGCCTTCGGCCTCAACTCCGAGAACGTGGCCATCCAGACCGGCGAGCATCCCGCCGCCTTCACCGAGAGGGCGATCAGCACCATCAACCGGCAGCTCCGCAGGCTGGGGGTGGCCATCGACTGGAGCCGGGAACTGGCGACGTGCCGACCCGACTACTACAAGTGGACCCAGTGGCTGTTCATCCAGTTCTACAACAAGGGCCTCGCCTACAAGAAGGAAGCCCCGGTGAACTGGTGCCCGTCGTGCCAGACTGTGCTGGCGAACGAGCAGGTGATCCAAGGCGTGTGCGAGCGTTGCGACTCCGCCGTCGAGGCCAAGAAGCTGCGCCAGTGGTTCTTCCGCATCACCGACTACGCCGAGCGCCTGCTCGCCGATTTCGACAAGCTCGAATCCTGGCCTGAGCGGGTCATCACGATGCAGCGCAATTGGATCGGACGCTCGGAAGGCGCCGAGGTGGTCTTCACCGTCGGCGAACACGAGATCACGGTGTTCACCACCCGTCCCGATACTCTGTTCGGTGCGACCTTCTTCATCCTCGCTCCGGAGCATCCGTTGGTCGACGAGTTGGTCCAGGGTTCGGTCTACGAGGCCGAGGTGCGGAGCTACGTCGTCGCGGCGATGGGGATGTCGGCGATCGACCGGGCCAGCACCGAGAAGGAGAAGACCGGGGTGTTCACGGGCCGTCACGCGGTGAACCCGGTGAACGGAGCGCTGATCCCCATATACATAGCCGACTACGTGCTCATGGACTACGGCACCGGAGCCATCATGGCCGTACCCGGGCACGACGAGCGTGACTACGCCTTCGCCCGGAAGTACGGGCTGCCGGTCGTCGAGGTGATCGAGAGCCCCGCCGAGTTCAAGGACGATGCAGGGGAGTTGACGGCCGCCTACGCCGGCGACGGACTCCTGGTCAACAGTGGGCGGTTCGACGGGCTGCCGAAGACCGAGGGCATCCGCGCGGTGACGGAGTGGCTCAGGGAGCAAGGCAAGGCCGACTTCGCGGTGAACTACAAGCTCCGCGATTGGCTGCTCTCGCGTCAGCGCTATTGGGGATGCCCCATCCCAATCGTCTACTGCGAGACGTGCGGAGAGACCGCGGTGCCTGAGGAACAGCTCCCGCTGCTGCTCCCCGAGATACGCGATTACGCCCCGAAGGGAAAGTCGCCCCTCGCGGCCGCCGAGCATTGGATCAATACGACCTGCCCCACGTGTGGCGGCGCGGCCACGCGCGATCCCGACACCATGGACACGTTCGTTGACTCGTCCTGGTACTACCTGCGCTACGCTTCACCGTGGCGCGACGATGTCGCCTTCGACCGGGCGGCGGTGGACTACTGGCTGCCCGTCGACCAGTACATAGGCGGGGTGGAGCACGCGATCCTCCATCTGATGTACTCGCGCTTCTTCACGAAGGTGCTCTACGACCTGGGGCTGGTTGGCTTCGAGGAGCCCTTCAGGAACCTCTTCACGCAGGGCATGATCTACTACAAGGGCGCCAAGATGTCCAAGAGCAAGGGCAACGTGGTGAACCCCGACGAGCACGTGGCCCGCTACGGCGCCGACTCTCTCCGCAGCTACATCATGTTCATGGGCCCGGGGGAGAGCGACGTGGAATGGAACGACAAGGGCATCGAGGGCACCTTCCGCTTCCTCACCCGGGTCTGGCGGCAGGTCACCGAAGCGATCGACGCCGGTCTGTTCGCGAGCACTGCACCGCGCAGACTCCCCGACGAGACCGCCCTCACCCCACGCATGCGGGGACTCGTTGTCAAGACGAACCAGGTGATCGAGAAGGTGACCATGGATATCGCGGAGCGTTTCCACTTCAACACCGCCCTTGCGGCCATCATGGAATTGAACAACGAGATCACCGCGTTTCGGGGCTCGGCGGAGGACGAGGAGTTCGGCCGCACCCAGGATGAGGCGGCTGTCCTGGCGGTCGCGACGGAGACCCTTGTGCGGTTGTTGGAGCCGTTCGCTCCCCACCTGGGAGCGGAGCTGTGGGAGATGATGGGCCGCGAGCGTGTCTGGGACGAACCGTGGCCCGTAGCCGATCCCCGGTTCCTCGCCCACGAGACTGTCGAACTGGCCGTGCAGGTGAACGGCAGGGTGCGCGACCGCGTCACGGTGCCCGCCGCCGCATCCCGTGAGGACGTCCTTGCCGCCGCAAAGCAGGTGCCCGGCGTGGCCAAGCACCTGGACGGAATGTCGCTGGTGAAGGAGATCGTGGTGCCCGGCAAGCTGGTGAACCTGGTGGTGCGCTGAGGCAACCAGTGGTCGAGCGGTCGGTGGTCTGACCGCCGTTCAGCGATGCTCTGTACAGCCGCCCGGAGTTCGAGTAGACTGGGGCGGTCATGAGGCTGCGATCGCGGCCACTGAGGGTCGCGGGCCTCCCAGTGGATCCCTGAAAGCACGGGAGCGTTGGGCGCTGTCCACGAATCAGGGCTCCACAACACCATTCGAAGACGGGGGTACGTACATGAAGGGTCGTTTGATAGTAGTCATGGTGCTGGTCTTGGCCGTGGCTCTCTTCACCGCCGCGTGCGGTGAGACGACAACCACGACCACGGCGGCGGGCACTACCGACACCACGGCGGCGGGCACCACAGAAACGACTGCCGGTACGGCGGAGAGCGTCAAGATCGCGTCGCTCTACCCGGTTACCGGCGACCTCGCGAAGCTCGGCGAGGAGAACGTGCAAGGTCTCAAGCTGGCCATCGAAGAGATCAACGCCGCGGGCGGCATCAAGTCCATGGGCGGCGCCATGCTCGAACTGGTCGAGGCCGACTCCCAGGGCAAGCCTGACGTCGCGATCAGCGAGGTCGAGCGTCTCGTGCAGCAGGAGGAAGTCTCGGCGATCATCGGTACGTACCAGTCCAGCGTGGCCATTCCCTCGACACAGGCGGCCGAGAAGCTGAAGACGCCGTTCATCGTGAGCATGGCTGTCGCCGACACGATCACCGAGCGCGACTTCATGTACACGTTCCGCATCTGCCCGAAGGCGGCCTGGTACGCGAAGGATCAGGTGGAATTGCTGAAGGACCTGAAGGACCTGATCGGCCTCGACGTGAAGAGAGTGGCCCTCCTGCATGAGGACACCGACTTCGGCGAGTCCACCTCTGCCGGTCAGAAGAAGTACCTGGAAGAAGCCGGTATGGAGATGGTGGTAGAGGTGGCCTATCCCGCAGCCAAGGCCGACCTCACCACCGAGGTAAGCAAGATCAAGGCCGCGAACCCGGACGTCGTGCTGACGGTGACCTACCTGAACGACTCCATCCTTATCGCTCAGGCGCGTGAGAAGTTGGGCATGAAGCAGCTCTTCTTTGACGCCGCCGGCGGCACCATCGACCCCGAGTTCGTCGCCCGCCTGGCCGAGGCTGCCGAGGGCATCCTCACGGAGATCGAGTACACCAAGTATGCGGCCGGCGCCGAGGTGCTGAACGACAAGTTCTTCGCCGCGTACGGGCGCGACATCACCGGTAACGGTGCATACGCGTACCAGGCGGGCTACCTGATCGCCGACGCTCTCGAGCGTGCCGGCTCCGCCGACCGCGAAGCCGTGCGCCAGGCCCTTGCGGCAACGAAGATGCCCTCAGGGCCGACCATGGTACTGCCCACGGCCGTACTTGAGTTCGGGCCCGACGGTCAGAACCTGAGTGCTCCGCTGTTCGTGGTGCAGATCCAGGACGGCGAGCTGATCCCGGTGTGGCCGGCCGAGTACGCCGCCGCCGAGATCCGGATACCGGAGTAGCGTGGAGTGCGGACTCTGCTGTGAGGCGGCGGTCCGACTCGTGTAGGAAATCCAGGCCGGCCCTCCTTGTGGGGGCCGGCCGGTTTCACGGCAGGAAGTCCCGTCAAGCTAGTGCAACCTCCGCGGAGGCGGTATGACTTTCTCACTCTCAGTGATCCTCCAGGCTATTGCCAGCGGTCTGATGATCGGTGGTGTGTTCGCCCTCATCTCCATCGGGCTGACACTCATCTGGGGCGTCATGAAGATCATCAACTTCGCTCACGGCGAATTCCTCATGATCGGGCTGTACCTCACCTACTTCTTGGTGACGCAGTTCGGGATGGACCCCTACCTGACCATCCTGATCACGACTCCCGCGTTGTTCTTCATAGGGATCGGGATATTCCAGGTGAGCATCAAGCCGATCCTCAAGCATCCCCAGATGAACCAGATCATGCTCACATTGGGTATCTCGTTGATCCTCCAGAATCTGGCGCTGGTGCTCTTCAAGGCTGACGTTCTGTCAGTGCGTACGCGCTACACGGGCATCAACTACACCGTCGGCGGGGTCGTGGTGACTCTCACCGAACTCATCGCGTTCTTCGGCTCCATCATCGCGACTCTCGCCCTGTACTACATCCTCAAGACCACCGATATCGGTCGTTGGATCCGGGCTGCCGCGCAGAACCCCACGGCTGCGATTCTCCAGGGCGTCGATGTGCGCTTCACCTACCTGCTTGCCTTCGGCATGGGATCGGCGTGCTTGGGCATCGCGGCTTCGCTGCTGTTGCCCTTCTACTACACGTCGCCCACTGTCGGCCTGTTCCTCGGCCTTATAGCCTTCGTGGTGGTTGTCCTGGGCGGCATGGGCAACTTCCTCGGCGCGTTCGTCGGGGGCCTGATCATCGGACTCACCGAGAGCCTCGGCGCGGCCATCATGCCGGGCTCGCTTTCGCGGGTGCTCACCTTCGGCATCTTCGTACTCTTCCTGCTGTTCCGCCCGCAGGGCATCCTGAGCAAGAGGCAGTCATGAGAAGGTACAGGGAGTTCCTCATCCCAGTGGTGGTCTTCGGGCTGGCGGGTTTCTTGCCGCTCTTTCTGAAGACCTACTACGTGCACATCGGTATTCTCATCCTGATCTGGGCGTACCTTGCGACCTCCTGGAACATCCTGGGCGGGTACGCCGGCCAGCATTCGCTGGGACACGGGCTCTACATGGGCATCGGCGCGTACGCCTCGACGTACCTGGCGCTCAACTTCGGACTCACCCCGTGGGTGGGCATGTTCGTGGGGATGGCGTTCGCAGCCGCGGCCGGGTGGTTCGTGGGTTACGCGACGTTCCGCTATGGTTTGAAGGGTGCCTACTTCGCCCTGGTGACCATCGCCCTTGCGGAGGCGGCCGTCTACGTGGTGAGCAACTGGAAGGCCATGGGCGGGGCCGCGGGACTCGAGGTGAAGTACCTCGGAACCAACCCGTTCATGATGCAGTTCGACGGCAAGTTGCCCTACTTCTACATCATCCTGGTCATGACGTTGCTCGCGGTGCTCACCGCGCAGTGGCTCAACCGCCGTCGCTTCGGGTATCGGCTCATCGCCGTGCGCGAGAACGAAGAGGCCGCCGAAGCCATGGGCGTGAACACCCTGGGCACGAAGATCAACGCCAACGTGCTCAGCGCCGTCATGACGGCCGCCGGCGGCACGTTCTTCGCTCAGTACTTCACCTACGTGGGTCCGCGCGTGGTGTTCGGCGAGATGGTGTCGGTGCAGATACTGCTCTTCGCCATCATCGGCGGCTTGGGCACGGTGTGGGGCCCACTGGTGGGAGCTGTGATACTCGTGCCCGTGGCGGAGATCGCCCGGGCAGAACTGGGCACGCAGTTCCAGGGAGCACACCTGCTCCTCTACGGCGGCGTGCTGGTGTTCACCATGTTGTTCATGCCGAAAGGCATAGTGGGACTCGTGAAGAGCGTCCGGAGCCGCATCTGGAAGACCCCGGACGACTCGGTTTCCGCCCCGGCGCCCGAAGGAGGTGCCTCGTGACTCCGCTGCTGGAGGTGAAGAACCTCACCCGGGTGTTCGGAGGCCTCACCGCTGTGGGCGACCTCACGTTCCACGTGGACAGCGGTGAGATCGTCGGTCTGATCGGCCCGAACGGCGCCGGCAAGACCACCTGCTTCAACCTGCTCGCCGGGGCCCTGCGGCCCACCTCCGGATCGGTGTTTTTCAAAGGCAAGGATGTCACCGGCCGCAAGTCGCACCAGATGTGCAAGCTCGGGCTTACGCGCACGTTCCAGGTGGTGCAGCCGTTCCCCGACATCACCGCGCTCGAGAACGTGATGATCGGCGCCTTTGTACGGCACGGCTCCACTGGAGCGGCCGAAGCGAAGGCCCGCGAGGTGCTCGATGTGGTGGGAATAGGCCACAAGGCCGACGTGCTCGGCCGCGACCTCACGCTGATGGAGCTCAAACGTCTTGAGATCGGAAAGGGGCTTGCGACCGAACCAGACCTGCTGTTGCTGGACGAGGTCGCCGCCGGGCTCACTCCCGTGGAGATCGACGACATCCTGGCTCTCGTGCGCCGGCTCAACAGCGAAGGTATGACCTTTCTGGTGGTCGAGCACGTGATGAAGGTGATCATGAACCTCTCGCACCGCATCGTGGTGCTCAACTTCGGCTCCCAGATCGCGGAGGGTACTCCGGCCGAGATCTCCAAGAACCCGGCGGTCCTCGACGCCTACCTCGGGGAGGAGGAGTACGTTGCTTAACGTAGAGAATCTGAGTGTGCAGTACTCCGCTTTCAAGGCGCTGCACGGCGTGAGCATCAAAGTCGAGCAGGGTCAGATCGTGAGTATCGTCGGAGCCAACGGCGCTGGGAAATCCACTCTCATCAACACCGTCTCTGGACTCCTGCGGCCCACAGAAGGCTCGATCACCTTCGAGGGCGTGGAGTTGACCACGATGTCGGCGCACGAGATCGTGCGCCACGGGGTGGTGCAGGTGCCAGAGGGCCGGAAGTTGTTCCCCGACATGACGGTGCAGGAGAACCTCCTGGTGGGAGGCAGTCACAAGCGGGCTCGGGCGGGACGCGGTGAAGCGCTTACGCAGGTCTACGACCTCTTTCCCAAGCTGATGGAGCGCGAGAAGCAGTCTGCCCGCACCCTCTCCGGCGGCGAACAGCAGATGCTGGCGATCGGCCGGGCGATGATGTCCCAGCCGAAGATACTCATGATGGATGAGCCTTCGCTGGGCCTTGCGCCCATAGTCGTCCAGAGCATCTTCGCGGTGGTGCAGGAACTGCGGAACCGGGGACTGACCGTTCTACTCGTCGAGCAGAACATCCGCCATTCGCTTCAGATTTCCGACTACGCGTACGTGCTGGAGACAGGAGCGGTGGCCCTCGAAGGGACCGGCGCGAGCGTGCTCGCCGACGACCACACGAAGGCCGCCTACATCGGTTCTCCTACGGGTTCCGAGGCCCACTGACGACAGGCGCCTCCCCGGGAAGTAGTCTTCCCGGGGAGGCGGCGCCAGCAGCTCCGTCCTACGCCTTCGCGTCCCGAGCTTTGAGGGCCGCGATGAGCGCCGCGTCGCGGGCTGCGATCATCGAGGTGACCCGCTTTTCGTCCCATTCCAGGAAGCCGCGATGCGAACGCACGCCCACCGCCCCCTCCGATACCAGTTCGGCCAAGAGAGGTGAGGGTTCCGGCGAAGATTCGAGATTGCGGAGCAGATAGGAGTCGACCTGCAGAATCAGGTCGAGGCCGCACATGTCGCACACGGCGAGAGGGCCCACCACCCCGAGCCTTCGGCCGAACCCCTGGGTCACCACGAGATCCACTTCCTCGGCGGTCGCCACGCCGGCCGCTACGAGAGCCATGGCTTCCCGTTGTAGCGCATGCTGGAGCCGGTTGCCCACGAACCCGGGTACGTCTCTTCGCACCCGGACCGGTGTCTTGCCTGCGTCTTCGAGAAGCGAGACGACCAAGTCGGCGGTCGAATCGCTGGTGCTCTCGCCGTAGACCACCTCGACGAGGGGTATCAGGTGTGGGGGGTTCCAGAAGTGGGCTCCGCAGACCCGCTCGGGGGATACGGTATCGCGGGCGATCTGGGTGATCGACAGCCCCGAAGTGTTGCTGCAGAGGATGGTCGTGGGCGGCGTCGAGGCGTCGAGTTCGGCGAACAGCCTCTGCTTGAGAGCCAAGTCTTCGTTCACCGCCTCCACGACCATCAGGGGGTACGGGGCCCGGCCCTGCGTTGCGGGGGCGAGCGCCTCCACGATGGAAGATGCTGTGGCGACCAGGCCGGCTGCGCCGGCGGCCGCTTCGGCGCCGATCAGGTCATGTAGAACCATGAAGTCCAACTGGGCCGCGAGCCGGGTGGCGACCTCGTCGCGACGGCCCTGGTCCGTGTCGGTGACGACCACCCGGTGACCGGCTTGCGCGAAGGTCTGCGCGACTCCCACCCCCATCAGCCCCGCGCCCACGACGACGATAGTACTGCCCTGCTGTTGGACGCTGCTCATGATCTCTCCCGGGAGGCGGTTCGCTCGACGGCGCGGGCGCTCTCGCTAGGAGGTCACCTCGCGCACGAAGCCCTCGAAGACAGTGAGGTGCCTATCGATGTCTTCCTCGGAATGGAGTACGGACACCAACCACTGCTCGTCCAGGCCCGGAGGCAGGAAGATGCCGTGGCTCATCATGTAGATCCAGTGGGCATACGCCAGCTCGAAGTCTGTCTTCTTGTAGTCGCGATAGGTGCGCACGCGCTCGGGCACATAGGTGACGCAGCCCTTGGCGCCGAGCTTCACCGTGTGAGCGGGAAGGCCGGTGTCGTCGATGATGGCCTGGCAGCCCGCGATCAGACGATCGTTACGGGCGATGGCCGCGGCGGTGGCGTCCGGGGTGCAGATCTTCGTGAGCACGGCCAGGGAAGCCGCCGTCACGAGGGGGTTGCCGTTGAACGTGCCTTGGTGGGCTACGGTCCAGTCGGCTATCTTGCCCATGATCTCCCGGCTTCCGCCGAAAGCGCCGATGGGCACCCCGCCGCCGATGGACTTGGCGAGGCAGGACAGATCCGGCGCGACGCCGTAGACGGCGGCGGCGCCGCCCCAGTTCGACGTGATGCCCGTCTTGACTTCGTCGAAGATGATCAACGCGCCGTGCTTGTGGCAGATCTCCTTGGCGGCGGCCAGGTAGCCCTCATCGGGAAGGACGATGCCCATGTTCTCCGGAACGGGCTCGAGGATGAAGGCCGCAACCTCACCCGCGTTCTCGGCGAAGGCCTGCTCAAGGGCGGCGAGGTCGTTGAACGGGATCACCACTACCTCCGTGGCAGTGCCCTTCGTGATGCCGCCGTAGTAGGGCACGGTGTTCGGCCTGTCTTCCGGGCCGGCCTCCTCAAGAGGCGGACGCACCGACATCATCACGAGGTCATGGTGGCCGTGGTAGCCGCCCTCGAGTTTGATGATCTTCTCACGACCCGTGTAGCCTCGGGCCAGGCGAATGGCGTCCATGGTGGATTCCGTGCCTGAGTTGGTGAAGCGCACCATCTCGAAGGGGAACCGCTCGCAGAGGGCCTCGGCCACCTCGGCGATCAGCACCGAGGGGGTGGTGTAGAGTGTGCCCTCCGCTGCTTGCTTGGTGATGGCCTCCACCATGATCGGGTTCGAGTGGCCGGCGAAGAGCGAGCCGTACCCCATGTTGTAGTCGACGAACTCGTTGCCGTCGACGTCGTACAGCCTGCTGCCTGAGGCGCGGGCCGCCACTATGGGGTGGGGATCGAAGAACTGGAAGTTGCTGGCTACGCCGAGCGGAAGCACCTTCTTGGCCCGTTCCGTGGCTGCCTGGCTGCCTGGGGTCATCTGCGCGTAGCGCTGCTTCTCGCGCTCGGTGATCTCTAGGGCTTTGGTCGAGATGGTCGTGGTGCTCATGCTGTCCTCCTGGTCTCTTATCCGGTGATCGACCGGTTTGACGGCGCTTTGTCGGGAACGCGCCACTGATGTACGTCTTTCACTTTCCAAGGGACGAGCATAGTGCTCGTCCGCGTGACCCCTGGTATGTGGCCTACCACATCACTCACGAAGGTGTGCAGGCTCTCGTTGTCCCGAGCGTACACCTGGATACTGAGGTCGCGCTCGCCAGTGGAGTAGGCGACATAGCTCACCTCTTCGAACTCGGCGAGGCGGCCGGCGACCTCGCGCAGCCGATCGGGGACCACTTCGATCCAGATGTCGGCGGTCACACCGTAGCCGATGGCCTTGGGATCTACGATGGCGCCCACATGCATCACCGCGCGGTCGCTGAGGCGCTCTATGCGGTACCGGACGGTGCGCTCCGGGACCCCGTCGAGGCGTCGCGAGATATCGCTGGCGGACATGCGCCCGTCTTCTTGTAGACAGGCGATGATGCGTCTGTCGGTGCTGTCGAGCGTGATAGTCACGATTGCCCTCCTCGGGTCCCCTGCGCCCAGTATATCCCAGGACATGCCGAATCTGTCAAGACAAGGCGGGGAAACTGCCGAAACGGCGAATTCCAGCGCCAGGAGGCCGGTTGGGAAACGCGAATCTGTTCGGAACGCAAGGACGAAGAGTCCGGCCGGGAGATCAGCCCACCGGGAACAGGGGGCCAGCCGGGCCGGTGCTGGGGTTCAGCCGGGCCGGTGATCGGGGTCAACCGGCACGGGCCGGGGGTCAGCCGGTCTGGGCTTGGGTTCAGCCCGTCTGGCGTCTGGTGCCTGGCACCACCGCGCGGTGGGGGCAGTACTGGGCGCACAAGAGACAACCGGTGCAGCGATCCTCGTCGATCCTCCAGGAAGAGGGCTCTTCAGGGGGGCGACGTTGTCCGAACCACTTTCGATGCGTCTTGGCGGTCGGGCTCCCTGGTGCCGCGACGACCGCATCCTTGGGACAGATGGCTCTCACGGGGCAGGTGGGCGAGCGATCGCAGAGACACTGCTCGATGTAAGCGACCGGACGGTCGGGGCCGGGCAGTCGATGACCTCCCGTGCGTCCGGCGCGCTGTGCGGATGAGGCGCCGCCGACCCGGTGAGCGGTGGGGGCCGCTCGTGAGTCGTCGGACCTATCTGCTCCCACATCCGATCCGGTGTCTTTGCTCATCCTTCTCCTTCGCTTGCGCCATCCAGGAGCGCGGTAGGGGGGCGCTCTCTCGATAGCTCTTCCGCTTTCACGAAAGACATACCCACGGGGGTATCAGTCGAAGCATAGTCTAGCTTCTCTCACGGCCCGCTGCAAGCGTGGCATCAGAATGGCGGCGGGGCGGCCCGTTGGCCGCCCCGCCGCGGTTGAGAGTGTCATTGCGCGCTGAGCGCGTAATCGATGCTAGACGCTACGGTGCTCCACCAGGTTCTCCACGACCGAAGGATCGGCCAGCGTCGAGATGTCGCCGAGATCGCTCACGTCGTTGGCCGCGATCTTCTTGAGGATCCGCCGCATGATCTTACCGCTGCGGGTCTTCGGTAGACCGGGAGCCCACTGGATCACATCGGGCGTAGCGATGGGTCCGATCTCCTTGCGGACGTGGGCGACCAGGGCCTTCTTGAGGTCGTCCGACGGTTCGATGCCCACGTTCAAGGTGACGTACGCGTAGATGCCCTGCCCTTTGATCTCGTGAGGCATTCCGACGACGGCGGCTTCGGCGACCGAGTCGTGGCTCACGAGCGCCGATTCCACCTCGGCGGTTCCCATGCGATGCCCGGAGACGTTGATCACGTCGTCCACGCGGCCGGTGATCCAGTAGTACCCGTCTTCATCGCGCCGGCAGCCGTCACCGGTGAAGTAGTTGCCCGGGTACTGCTTGAAGTAGGTGTCGAAGAAGCGGGTCGGATCGCCGTACACACCGCGCATCATGCCGGGCCACGGCCTCTTGATGCAGAGGTTGCCCGCGCCGGGTCCGTCGAATTCCACGCCGTCGGCGTCGACTAGGAGCGGCTCCACTCCGAAGAAGGGCAGCGTGGCTGAACCCGGCTTGATCTTCATGGCCCCAGGGAGCGGGGTGATGAGGATCCCGCCGGTCTCGGTCTGCCACCAGGTGTCCACGATCGGACAGCGGCCGCCGCCCACCAGGCCGTGGTACCAGAGCCAGACCTCGGGGTTGATGGGCTCGCCAACGGTGCCGAGCAGGCGTAGGGAGGAGAGATCGTGCTTCTTGACCCAGTCGTCTCCTTCACGGGCGATGGCACGCAAAGCCGTCGGAGCCGTGTAGAACTGGTTGACCTTGTACTTCTCGACGATCTGCCAGAAGCGGTCGGGGGCCGGGTAGTTGGGCACGCCCTCGAACATCACCGACGTTGCTCCATTCTGGAGCGGTCCGTACACGATGTAGCTGTGGCCGGTGACCCAGCCGATATCGGCGGTGCACCAGAAGATGTCCTCCGGGTGGTAGTCGAAGACCATCTGGTGCGTGAAACTCGTGTAGACGGAGTAGCCGCCCGTGGTGTGCATGACGCCCTTCGGCTTGCCGGTGGATCCGGAGGTGTACAAGATGAAGAGCGGATCCTCAGCGTCCATCTCCTCGCAGGGCGAGTCGGTGGTGATGTCGTCGGCAGCCATCTCGTCCTGGTACCAGGTGTCGCGGCCGTCGACCCAGTCGACGCCGAGTCCCGTGTGGCGCACCACTATGCACGTGGTCATGCTGGGGCAGGCCGCCATGGCCTCGTCGGCCGCAGCCTTCAAGGGCACGCTCTTCGAGCCGCGGAGGCCGCCGTCGGCCGTGATCATCATGTTGGACTCGCAGTCGAGGATGCGATCGCGAAGAGAATCGGCCGAGAAGCCGCCGAATACTACGCTATGGATGGCACCGATGCGGGCGCAGGCCAGCATCGCGATAGGCAGTTCCGGGATCATCGGAAGGTAGATCGTGACTCGGTCGCCCTTCTTGACGCCCTTCTTGCGCAGGACGTTGGCGAACTTGGTGACGTCGGTCCACAGCTCGCGGTACGTGATGGCGCGGCTGACGTCTGGGTTGTCGCCCTCCCAGTAGAACGCCACCTTGTCGGCCGTCTCGGTTTCCATGTGGCGGTCGAGGCAGTTGTAGCTCATATTCAGCTTGCCGCCGATGAACCAACCGATCTTGGCGTTGGCGAAGTCGTGGTCTTGTACTTTGTCCCATTTCTTGAACCAGTGGATGCGCTCGGCCGTCTCGGCCCAGAACCCGTCAGAATCTTCAAGCGAGCGTTTGTACATCTCGTGGTACTGCTCCATGCTCGAGATCCAGGCGTTCTTCTGGAAGCTCTCCACCACATCGAAGACTTTTCCCTCAAGGGACACTTCGTTCGCCACAGTCTACCTCCGGAGTTCGTTGTACCGACTCCCGCAACCGCCCTCATGGAGCCGGACGGCAGTTGGATTCACGGAAAACCATACACACGGCATGTGGTGGAGGCAATGCAAGCCCCGCACATTCCGCCAGCGGCCGGATGTGCTGGTCCACCGGCCCGCATGGGGGAGGAGCGGTCTACCCGCCGTGTGCCTTCGGGCCCGGTTAACTAGTCGTCCTCGCGAGATTCGAGGTCTGCGCACGCCGGGCACTGGCTTCGGCCGTCGTCTGGTCCGTGCCGGCCCCGCCAGCGGTACTTGCGGGCTCACCAATAGGGGAGGCGCTCCAAGAGGCGTGTGTGGTCCACTCGGATCAGCGCCGCCGGGAGGGCGCCTCCCACTGGGCAGTCCAGGCGCGTGTGGTAGAGAGCCGGCGAATCCGCCGCGTAGTACGGCGCGCAGTCACCGGGGTGACGGTCGGCAGCCGAACCGTACGCGGCGCGGGCGCTTGTGGAGGCGTCGCTCACTCGACCACGCCGCACCAGCGCATCGCCAACAGCGCCGCCGCGACCGCAAGATCGACCAGGTCGTCCACCGGCACGTACTCGTCCACGGCGTGAGCGGTCATCATGCCGCCCGGTCCGTAGGAGAAGCTCGGGGTGCCGCCGAGGCGGCCGAAGGTGGCGGCGTCGTGCCAGGAGTCGAGGCCGCTGATGCGACCCGGCCGGCCGAGTTGGGCTCCGAGGCCGAGTGCCATGGTCACCGCCGGGTGGTCGGGTGGGATCTCGGCGGGCACCACGTCGACCGTCCACTCGAAACGGGGAGGGTGCTCGGCTAGCCATGGGTCAGCAGCCGCGGCTGCGGCGATCCAGGCTTCGACTTCCCGCTCCACTGCCCGCCCGGTGCCGTCCGCGTCCACGTTGCCGGGTAGATAGCTGATGTCCACCACCAACTCGCACCGCTCAGGGTACGTGACCATCCAGTTGCCTCCGCGAATGATCGTGGGCACGATGTCGCCCGGCGGGAGGAAGCGGTGCTTCTGGTCGGGGCGGTCTCGCCACTCGTCGCGCAGGGAGCGGATCGCGTCGAGCACGATCCCCATCTTCTCTATAGCGTTCACGGCTCCGCCTTCGTGCCAATGAGGCTGGCGCAACTCCGCGTGGCCGGCCCGACCCTCGACGATGATGGTGGGGGTGACCGTACCCCGGCAGGAGACCCAGGCGTCGAACCCCGTGGGCTCGGCGACGAGGCATGCGTCCGCGCGCAGTCCCCGCTCCACCAGGGCGTATCCCCCGGCTCCGGACGACTCCTCGTCGGTGTTGGTCGAGACGATCAGGTCTCCGGCAAGACGGACGCCCAGGCGGGCAAGCATCTCGCTCGCGAAGACGCAGGAGGCGATCCCGCCCTTCATGTCGGTCGCGCCGCGTCCGTAGAGCCGCCCATCGCGCACCTCTGGGCGCAAGGGCGGTGAGGTCCACAAGGCTGTGTCTCCGGCGTCCACCGCGTCGATGTGTCCATTCAGCATGAGGCTCCGCCCGCCGCCCGCGCCGGCGAACGTGGCGGCGAGTTGGGGGCGGCCCGAGAAGTCGAGCCTCGGCGGCAGGAAGCGGGAGTCGGCGGGTGTAGTCTCCGGTTCCCAGAGGTCGATGGCGGCGCCGGCGGTAGACAGACGTTTCGCGAGCGAGGCCTGCAGAGCGGCCTCCTCGCGTGCCGGGTCGCCCGGGTTGCGGGCGGTGGTGTCGTAGGCGATGAGCTCAGACGCGAGGGCCACCAGTTCGTCTCCGCCACGCCGGATGGCATCGGACACCTGCTCCTCGAGCGCGCTGAGGGGCTCCATCGTGCTCACGGGTTCCTCCTCGACGTAAGTGATTTGCCAGCGCTCAGGCTATCACCGCGGGGGCGTTCGTCGAAAACCCGATTGACGGGGGTTAGCGGATTTGCTAACATCGTCCCATGCCGTACACCGTCGAGTACTTCAACCGCCGCGTGCTCGACGAGATCGAGTCTTGGCCGGTGGGTATCCTGGCGGACTACGCGCGGCTGATCGAACTCCTGATGGAGTTCGGTCCCGATCTGCGGATGCCGCATTCGCGCGCGCTCGGCGGCGGACTCCTTGAACTCCGTCCCCGTGGGCGCGAGGGCATCGGGCGTGCAGTGTACTGTTTCGTGCGCGGACAGCAAGTGGTCGTACTCCACGCGTTCGTGAAGAAGACGCAGACGACCTCCAAGCGCGACTTGGAGATTGCCCGCCGGAGGATGAAGGAGGTGCAAGATGGCTGACCTCGGCTACGGGCCCGTCACCCACGATCACGAGGCGTTCCTCAAGAAGGCTCTCAAGCGCAAAGGCTTCGGCGAGGCCTACGACGACCTCGAAGACGAGTACCTGCTCGTGCGTGAGCTTCTCGGCGCACGGATGCGCGCAGGACTCACCCAGGAGGAGGTCGCCGAGTCGATGGGGACCACCAAGAGCGCGGTCTCGCGCTTGGAGGCTGCCGGCAAACATTCGCCGTCGGTCACGACGCTCAAGAAGTATGCTCAAGCAGTCGGGTGTGATGTCGAGATCCATCTTGTCCCGACTCTAGAACGACGAGGTAGTTGAGTGCGCCTTTCGGGCCATCGCATGTGAGGTAGACCCCGATAGCCGCCTTGTCCGAGCGGGTTTCGTACAGCACGGCTTCGTCGAGATGAGTCTCTCGGTAACCCGGGGCGCCTCCGGGAAAGGCGGGGCGGTTCACTTCGTCTCAGGGGGCGCGAACGTGGCCCTGCTTGGGCCGCCTGGGGTGGGGAAGACCATGCTGGCGGTGGCTTTGGCCGTGGCGGCCTGTCAGGCGGGCTTCTCCATCTACTTCACCACGCTGGACGACATGGTGCGCAACCTACGGGAAGCGCAAGCCACGGCCCGCTTCCCCAAGAAGCTCCAGACCTACCTGAAACCCTCGGTCTTGGTGGTGGACGAAATCGGCTACCTGCCCCTTTCCCGGGCGGAGGCCAACATGGTCTTCCAGCTGGTCAGTCGCCGCTACGAACGGGGCTCGATCATCGTCACCTCGAACAAGGCCTTCAGCGAGTGGGGGCAGGTCTTGGGAGACGATGTCTTGGCCGCCGCCATCCTTGATCGGCTCCTCCACCACTGCGATGTGGTCTCCATCAACGGGCCGAGCTATCGGCTGAAAGATCACGTGCGACCCCAGGGAGGTGAGGCCATGGCGTGACCCCCCGCGCTCGGTTCTGACCTACATATCAGCCCGTACGCGGAACGACATATGGACTTGAACGCCGACAGCAGGCGTAGGGGCGACCGTATTCGTCGTAGAGGTGGGTGATCTTCCAGGAGTCCGGGTTGGTGCCGGTGCTGAGGGTGGCCCGGGTGGCCCGGGTCACCCGATTCGCCGCGCCGCGGGTGTTGACGGTCCTCGTGAGGGTGGGTGGTCTACAGCTTCTGACGCAGGTCCGATGGAGGGTCCGGGCCCGTGACGAGGCGGAAGTCCGACACGAGGTAGCCCGCGTCCGCAGTGCCGGTCACCAGCACCAGGTAGGGGTACGTCTCCTGCGTCGTGCGGCCGGTCAGGAAGATGCTCAAAGCAGCCTGGCCGAGAACCGGCTCGTACTCGGTGGCCTCAACGGAAAGCACTTCACCATACCCGGGCGCTTGGGTGATCCTACGGGTGAGGTCTTGGAGGGAGGTAAGTATTCGGCCAACCCCTGCATAGGCAGCATGGCGACGGTGCGCCCGGACCAGCCACGCGGCGGTCAGACGGGAGCGCCGAGGATGCGCCGGTAGCCGCGGTGGAGGGGGTGGAGGTAGACGTCCTTCACCGGGAGC
>JAHJSA010000022.1 GCA_018830645.1 Actinomycetota bacterium | reverse complement strand
GCAGTGCGTGGCACCAGGATGCACGACTAGGAGTATCTCAAGCGGTACCGCGGCTCGTCCCGGCCGGCACTCTTCATCGATTGACTCCCGGACGCCTCCAACCGGAGCGAACTTGCCGAGCCACCTACTGACTCCAGGTCGCCAGGCAGCGGGATCCATTCGCGGCGGCAGCCGCACTGCAGGCGGGGCCGCGGACCAGCATCTCCCAGCTTCACCTACCTCTGCCTGTGGAGGCTTTGCTGTTCACCGCTCGCCCTTCACCTTCCCTGCGCGCTCGCCGGTGAAACTCTCCAGTCTCATCATCACCATGAAGCAATAGTGCTGGTCCCGTTCGCTCGTGCGGTCGCGACGATCCTTGCGGGTGTGTTCATCAGCCCAAACAGCCAACCGGCCAGATAATCGAACAGTTGACCACTCCGAGCCCTTGACCGCCGGGGGAGGGGGAGGGGATGCCCCCCGGGAATCGGCGCAACCGTGCAACGGTCCGCGAAGCGCCTACACCTATGACGCCCCGGGCAACTTGATCCGGACGAGCTACTCGCCCAGAGCATAAGTGACCAGATCACCAGCCCCGGAAGGTCTCCCCGTCCTTCTCTACCAGATAGACGAAATACGATCCACCTGAGGCCGGCCTGTTCACGATGATCACAAAGCGCGAGCCGGTTTCCGAGACTGAGGCTGCCCAGTAGCTGGAGCTCTCGCCCCCGACAGCCACCTCGTTCTTGGCGGCCTGTGCCCACCCACCACCAGGAACGGAGGAGGGTACGAACGTGATGGAGAGTGCGATTCCCCGCAGCAAGGCGGGCAGAGTGTCGGTATCGAAGGTCTGCCGTGGTTCCCACCGCGTTGCTGCTTCCAGGTCGAGTACGGCGGTCCGTACGAGCGATCGGGCCTTGGCGTCCTGCGCCTCTGCGTCCGCCCCCGGCCAGGCCGTTATCGCCAAAGGGTAGATGACGACGACGACGGCAAGTCCGAGCAAGATTCGATGCCAGGCTGGGCGCCGCCGTACCACCCGGTGTACATGGACTTCAGGGGGAAGAGACGTCGACAACCATCGGTCGTAGGCGGCCCGCTTGTGTGGGTTGGAGAGAGTCTCGTAGGCCGAGTTCAGGAGCACTGTCTCTCTGTGGCCCTGCGTGTTGACATCGGGATGGGCATGCCGAACGCGCGCATGGTAGGCGCGGCGAATCTCGCCCGGCGTCGCGTGCTCGGGCACCCCGAGGACCACGTAGTAGTCTCGATTCTGCACCGCCACTCCCAGCTGCGGTTATTGAATCGTCCCGAACACTGTTGGGTCACGCCGCGAATGGGGAACTGGAGGTTGTATCGGCAGGAACGCCGGCGGCCTGAAGGACAGGGTCTTGATTCGGTGGCCGTCCGCTCCGGAGAACCGGTGCAACGGTCCGCGAAACACCCGATCCGAGGAGTTCGGAGCCACACGCAGGTCCAGGATGGAGTCGGCCATCGTCGTGTCTCCTTCCATGGTGCGGTTGGTAGCCACACCCGCAGGGACACACGATGGCCTTTCTCTGCAAGGAGGTCATCATCCGGCTCTTGCTCCCTCCGCTGTTACACCACGTCCTGGGACAACATCCCTCCGAACGTACCCGGTCAATGCCTCCCGCCCTCTCCCCGAGCGACGGCCCACGCTCACCATCTCGGCCCGACAGTACCAGCTTCGCCGGCACTATCTAACGGGTGGGGAACCAGCAATGCGCTTCGTGCAACGCTCCGCGAAGCGCTCGTCCGGTGTTGGGTACCGGGTCGCGGCAATCGATCATCAGGCGCTCTTGCGTCTCGATTCCCAATGGTTATACTTCTGGTATGAAGACCGCCATCTCCATTCCTGACGACCTGTTCGAAGACGCCGAGAGACTGGCGCGGACGCAGAAGAAGTCGCGTAGTCGGCTCTACGGCGATGCGGTACGCGAGTATGTTGCTCGCCACTCGGCGGACCAGGTGACCGGAGCACTCAATGAGGTGCTCGAAGGGGTGACGCTCGGTGAGGCAGACTTCGTCGCCAGGGGGGCGCGAACGACCCTCGAGCGGTCAGATTGGTGATATCGCAGGGCGAGGTGTGGTGGGCGGATCTGGCGGACCCCGCCGGCTCCGAGCCGGGCTTCCGCCGCCCGGTGGTCATCGTACAGGGGGACTCCTTCAACCGGAGCCGTCTCGCCACCGTGGTGTGCGTCGCCCTCACGAGCAATCTGCGCTGGGCGGAGGCGCCGGGCAACGTCTTGCTCACCACAAAGACGACCGGACTACCCAAGGATTCCGTCGCCAACGTTTCCCAGATAGTCACCCTTGACCGTGGCTCTCTTGTGGAGAGGGTCGGGGTCCTGCCGGGCAAGAAGCTCGAACTCGTGCTCCTCGGCGTCGATGTCGTGCTTGGCCGATGAGGCGATCGTCGAACAGGCCGCCGCCGACCGAGCGCTTCGAAATCCTGCTTGTCCGACTCCCTTGCCCGCCCGCGCCGGTACAGGCGGCGACCGGCATGCTGGGGCGCTGCAGCCGGGGACCTGCCCAGATCGATTGGCGGTTGAGAGCTGCGACTTGTACAGTATGTCGAAGTAAAGATCGAATCGAGCCGTAGTGGCGCTACTACGCTTTGGAAAGCATTCCCCACGGTGCGCGAGCTTCGGCCCGGCGGGACGTATGGGCAGACCTGAGGCGGCCCCCGGGCGACTTCGGCAGACTGCAGAGGTACTGTTGGCCGGAGCTTCGTGCCGGCGAATGAGTGAGAGAGGGCCGCGACCACCATGCCAAGTATCACCCCCGCCTATCGCAATCTCACCACTTCGCAGCCGGCTTCCGTTGTGCAGTCGTCGATAGATGCCGCACTCCAAACGCTGGATGGCAGGCTCACAAGGTCTGAGACCAATCACGTCGAGTACGACTTGGGCTCCCTGCTTCGCTCCCGGTTCCTGGGTGAGTTCTGGGTCTCGCGTTCGACGCTGCCCAAGAAGGCGATCATCCAGTGGGAGTCCGCCGAGAGTGGAACGCAGATCCAGGTCTGGGTCGTTGACACTCACAGATTCGGGTTCAAGTGGGGCTTCGTGGACAAGTACGAGATCGCGCTTTCTGAGGTGGCGGACGCTATCGTTGCCGCCATCCCCGGCGCCGTTATCGCAGAAGCGCCCGGCTAAGGAACCGTCAAGAAAAAAGTAGGATATAGGCTGGGGGTGGCGAAGTAGGCCTCCATGATCGACGAACAGGCCATCGGAGAGCGTTACCGGGCGCTGGCGGGAGAGCTCGATGAGAGGCGTCGGCGCCTGTGGGCGGCGGCGGAGGCGCGGGTGTGCGGGCGTGGCGGGGTCGCCGCCGTGGCGCGGGCCACGGGGATCTCGGTGGGCACCATCACG
>JAHJSA010000021.1 GCA_018830645.1 Actinomycetota bacterium | reverse complement strand
GCAGTGCGTGGCACCAGGATGCACGACTAGGAGTATCTCAAGCGGTACCGCGGCTCGTCCCGGCCGGCACTCTTCATCGATTGACTCCCGGACGCCTCCAACCGGAGCGAACTTGCCGAGCCACCTACTGACTCCAGGTCGTCAGGCAGCGGGACCCATTCGCGGTAGTGGCTGTACTGCCGGCGGGGCCGCGCGCACCATGATGTCATAGTGATCCTCTCCGCGAATGAAGCACAAGGCGCCGTAGTGGCGCCGCCGGGGCGCGCTGAGGCTGTCAAGTCAGGGTTGGGCTCTCCAGGCCCACCCTCGCTTCCTCGAGCAGCCGCTGGGGCGCAACAGTAGCGGGCAGATTGTGGCGCCGCTCAGAAGTGCAGCACTGCGCGCCGGGGGCTGTCAGGCCCTGCGCTGACTTGGCCTTGTGCCAGGGTGCCGAGTCGGGTGCCGCAGACCCATCACATCAGGAAAGTGCGGCAGAATCGACCCGTGCCGCGCAGAGGCGACTGTCCTCTCAAGAGCATGGGTTTGCTTGTCTGAGAGTACAGATTGCGTGCACACGCCATCAGATATGGACGTCTGCAGGGGGGCCCTGATAGGGAATTGGAGTGCTCAGTCGAATTCTCAGCTCAGCAGAGGGACTTGACGACAAAACGTACATAAGTTACGCTCTGTACGTAATCATACGGCCCCCGACGAGATGGGAGAAACGAGTCCATGCGCAGCATGCCGATCACCGCCGCGCGCGACGACCTGTCAGAGGTCGTCAATCGTGTGGCATACAGCAAGGAGCGCATTTGCCTGACTCGTCATGGCAAGGACGTTGCTTGCGTGGTCTCAGTTGAGGAAGCAAGACTACTTGATCTCATCGAAGACCGGCTTGATCTCTCCGACGCACTGGATGCTCTGAAGGAGTTGAGCGAGCAAGGTCCTGTCTCCTGGAATGACCTCAAAGCTGAACTTGGCGTCTAGCTGACGTCTGTGGTGGTCGTCGTTCTCAAGGTCGGAAACCGAGCCGAGATCTACCAGCGCGTTCGTGACAGCGACTTGGACTTTCTGCGAAGCTTAACCAGCGGGTAACGCGGTGCCGAAGTGCCGGTGGTTTCCGCTCATCTCCATCGGCCCACGCGACTGGAGCGGCGGCCGGCCTGTCTTCCCACGCCCTTGAGGTCTTGGCCCAGGCTGAATGGGGTTGACCCCAGCTCGGCCCGCCTTGCCCAGGATTGCGCACCGTGGCGCGAGCTGTCATCGTGGGGGCTCAACCTCTGTGAAGGAGGATCGTCCTTGGACACACGAGTCACCGCCCTCGCCCGCAACCTCCTCGACTACTCCGTCTCCCTCCAGCCGGGAGACAAGCTCCTGATCGAGGGCGAGACCGGCTGCGAGGAGCTGGTGCGCGGGTTGATCGCCGGAGCCTACGCTCGGGGAGCGGAGCCCTTCTTCGAGCTATCCGACCCCACCCTTCGCCGGGCACAACTTCTCGGGGCTACGAGGGAGCAGCTCGATCTCGAGATGAGATGGCGCCTGGCGCGGGTCAAGGAGATGGACGCCCGCATCTACATCCTGGCCGGAGACAACCTCTTCGAGTTCGCCGACGTTCCCGCCGAGGCCATGCAGGCCTACGAACTGGCGCGCAAGCCGGTGCTCGACGAAGGTTGCCGCAAGAAGTGGGTCCTCCTTCGCTTCCCCACCGCGGCGGCGGCCCAGGGAGCAGGCATGTCCACCGATGCCTTCGAGGACTTCTGCTACCGGGTTTCAGCGCTCGACTACTCCCGCATGGACCGGGCCATGGATCCACTCGTGGAACTCATGGAGCGGACAGATCGGGTGGAGATCCGCGGTCCAGGCACCGACCTCTCCTTCTCCATCAAGGGCATCCCCGTGGTCAAGTGCGCGGGACGGGTGAACGTCCCCGACGGTGAGGTCTTCACCGCACCCGTCAAGGACTCGGTGAACGGCGTGATCACCTACAACACCCTCTCGGTCTACGACGGCGTCACCTGTGAGGCGGTCTCGCTCATCTTTGAGCAGGGACGCATCGTGAAGGCCACCGGCACCCCCCAGGAGAAGATCGACGCCATCTTCGATACGGACGAGGGGGCACGGTACGTGGGGGAATTCGCCTTGAGCGTGAACCCTTACATCGAGAAGCCCATGCTCGACATCCTCTACGACGAGAAGATCCGGGGGAGTCTGCATTTCACTCCGGGCGATGCGTACGAAGATATGGCCGACAATGGCAATCGCTCCGCCGTGCACTGGGACCTCGTGCTCATCCAGACCCCGGAGTGGGGTGGCGGTGAGATCTGGTTCGATGGGGTGCTGGTGCGGAAGGACGGGGTGTTCGTGCTATCCGAGCTCGAAGGGCTGAATCCCGAGAACCTCGCGTAGCGCCACCCATCACGTAGCGCCCAACGGCTCCGCGATCCGCAACGCAAGCTGAGCCTTCTGCCAACGACGGGCTTTGCGCTATCATCACTACAGATCCTCAACTCTCGGACGCCGGAGTCATGCGTGGTGTTTGCCACTATTGATCGCATCTTCCAGCAGATGAGCCGCGAACTGCCCGACGTGTCCTTCCGGACGCGGATGTGGGACGGCACCGAGCACCAGTACGGCAGCGGGCCGCAGGAGTTCCTCCTCTCCATCAACTCGGCCGCGGCCCTCACCGACGTGCTCACCCGCGGCTCCCTGGGTTTCGGGGAGGCCTACATGGCCGGGGCCGTAGACGTAGAGGGCGATCTGCAGGCGCTCATCCGTTTCGCCTTCCTCCCCACCGTCAGCGAGCTTCATCTGGGAGCGCGCGACAAGGGCAGGCTCCTGGCCCATGCGGTGAAGCACCGAAACACCCAGAGACGTTCGCGCGAGAACGTGCAGCACCACTACGATCTGGGGAACGACTTCTATCGGTTGTGGCTCGACGAGAGCATGACCTACTCGTGCGCCTACTGGGGTGAGGAGTGCGAAACGCTCGACCAGGCACAGTGGGCCAAGTACGACCACATCTGTCGCAAGCTGCACCTCCAGCCGGGAGATCGCCTGGTCGACATCGGCTGCGGCTGGGGGGGTATGCTCGCGCAGGCCGCCGCCGAGTACGGGGTGGAGGGGGTCGGCTGTACCCTGTCCACCGAGCAGCATGCCTACGCCGAGCGACGGCTCAAAGACCTGGGTCTCCATCCCCGGGTGCGGGTGGAGTTGGCCGACTACCGCGAGGTTCGGGGCGAGTTCGATAAGTTCGTCTCGATCGGCATGTTCGAGCACGTCGGCGAGGAGTACTACGGAGTCTTCTTCGACAAGGTGCGCGAGCTCCTCGTGGAGGGCGGCATCGGCGTGCTTCACACCATCGGCAAGGAGAGGGAACGCGACATCGATCCGTGGGTCGGCAAGTACATCTTCCCCGGTGCCCATCTGCCCACGCTGGCGCAGATCGTACAGAACATGGGTGAGCGCCATCTGGCCGTCACCGACGTGGAGAACCTGCGCCTTCACTACGCCCACACCCTGGAGGCGTGGACGGCTTCCTTCGAGGCCCACGAGAGCGAGGTCCGCGAGCGCCTGGGAGATTCCTTCGTGCGCATGTGGCGCTTCTACCTCAACAGCACGTGCGCGGGCTTCAAGTGGGGTGACAGCAGGGTGTTCCAGGTCGCCTTCACCAACGGGCTCCGCTCCGATCTGCCGCTGACCCGGGCGTATCTGTACGCGTAGTCCGGGGCGCACCTACGCGCGTTGTCCGGCAGGTGTGACCCCTTCTCGAGCCGTTCTCCGAAAGCTGGGTGCGGATGTCGGCTGCGGTGAACCTCCTCGACCAGCTCGGCGTGAACGCTCTGGAGGAGGTGACCAGGGCTCCTACCCGCCAGGTTGGCGATGTCACAATCATCGACCGGCACTCCCCAGTCATGGTCAGCTAGCGTTCGCCAGCTCGGAAAGCCAAAGACTCGATTGATGAGGCTTCTGGCGGGCAGGCCGAGGCGGGTGTTGCTGAGGTCACGTTGGACCTAACGGGTAGGGCGCCCTGCCCGTCGGGCGGAATCGCTTCTGCGGTGCATAGGGTATCGTCGAGTCGCGCTGGTAGGGGCGCGCGAATGTGCTGAGCATGGCGCCGTGGAGGCCCGTGCCGGCTAGACAACGACCAGGGGGTAGCAATGCCGAAGTACGTCATCGAACGAAGTATCCCGGGCGCCGGGAACCTGACACCAGAGGAGTTGAACGGGATCTCGCAGAAGTCATGCCAGGTGTTGACCGGCATGGGGCCGCAGATCCAGTGGGTGGAGAGCTTCGTCACTCAGGACAAGATCTACTGCGTATACATTGCGCCGAGTGAAGCCGAAGTCCTGGAACACGCGCGGCAGGGCGGGTTCCCTGCCGATAGCGTCGCCGAAGTGAGGGGGATGATCGATCCTACGACCGCTGAGTAAGGTGCGAATCGACGCTCTGAGTCGCCTGGAATCACCGACACAGTCACATACGCAGGGCATGCAACCGCCCTCGACTCAAGGGGAGAGCACAGCATGACAGCAGCGATTCTGATATTCATAGCCCTGATGTGGTTCCCTATTGCACTCCTACTTCTCGGCCACGGCGAAGCCAAGGGAACCGGCTTGGCTACTGGGGTCGTGGGTCTGTTCGTCGTCATCGGGGCCACGTTGCAGGCGGCGGTCTTCAAAGACGCTTGGACGGCCGGCCTGCTCTATGTCCACGGCATCTTCTACCTGACGGTCTCCTGGTCGTTCATGACCGGGCAAACGGACCTGAGGCCGATGGGTAATGTGAGCTTGACGACGGCACTGGTATCCACCGTCTATGCCATCGTGTTCTTGATCGGCGGACCGGATGTCGACGGCGCACCACTCGTGGCCGCGAACTGGTCTCTCTTCATCATGGCCACCATCTACGCCATCCTCACGTACGAAGTCTTTCTCAACTGCTACGGGAAGCTTTCCGGCAAGATACTTGCCTGGTCGCTCATCGTCGGAGTAGTCGCATCCTTGTGGATCCCCGCCTTCTGGATCCTGGTGGCGGGAAAGCTACCGTTCTAAGCCCCCGGCTCTACGGCATTCCCCCGCACCGGTGGTGCGAGGGCGCGTGAATCGCGGATCCGGAGAGGTCACGGGCTCCCCTCTGGGGCCCGTGACCCTTATGCGGGGCGGTAGCATGAAGCCGAGCCGGCCCGCCCGCAGACCCCCCTGCCAGGCACCCACTTGGTATGCAGTGACGTCCAGGAGGTAGAGGAGACCGGCCCGCAGTGGGTCGAGGCGAGGCCGTCGGCGACGCCACTCGACAAGGGCCGTCACCACGGCCAGAACGACCAAGGGGACAAGTGGTGACGGCACGGGCCTGCCGGTCGTCTCGATGGCGAGGGCGACGACGAGGAGGGGGAGCGACCAGTAGCGGAGCACCCAACCCCCCAGTTGGTGGATTGAAGCGACCACGAGCCTGGGCGTCGAGCCCAGTACGACTCCGAGGGGGAGAGGGCGGTCGGCCTGGAGCCAGCGGGCGAGTCGGCGTAGAGCGAGGCCGAGGAGGGTCGAGGACACTACCACGACTGCCGGTCCCAGGGACAGGGCGGTGGCAGTCACGATGGCCGCCGCCGCGAAGCGGACGTCGAATGGGCTCCCGCCCGGGCCGCCCCCCGCACGGCGACCGCCCGAACTGCCGTACAACGTAGCCTCGGAGCTACCGTACGCTGCCCGGCGACGAAGGAATGAGATCAGGCGGTCCCGGTGATCGTGGGCCACCGTGCCACTCGGCTCGTAGCGAAGAGCGAAGCCGTGCTCCTCGAGCCGCCGGCAGAAATCCACGTCCTCTCCCACCTGGAATGCGGAGTTGAAGCCCCCGGCGGCGAGGGCGGCCTCGCGCCGCACAAGCAGGTTGCACGTGGGTAGGTAGGGGACGGGGGGGAGTCCCGCCCCACCCGGGTGGGGCGATCACCCATGTGGAGTGGCGAGTAGGCGGCTTCGTACCTCTGTAGGGCGGTCTCCGTGTGGAGGCCGGTTACTCCGCCGCCGACAGCGGCCACGTCGGGTCGGAGCTGAGAGACGAGCCGTCGGACCCAGAGCGGGGAGGCGACGCAGTCGCTGTCGGTGAAGGCGATGAGTTCGCCACGGCCGCGCAGTAGTCCCTGGTTCCGTGCCTCGGCGATCCCGCCGTGAACGGATAGCCTCTGCAGCCGTACGTTCGGTACCGGCCGACGGAGGCCGCGCGCACTCTCGGCCCAGCGGGCGAACGCCCGAGCGACCTGCGGCGTGGCGTCCTCCGACGCGTCATCTACCACCAGTACTTCGAGGAGCTCCGAGGGGTAGTCCAGCCGGATCAGGGAGCGCAGGCATCGGGCGAGCTCTCGGGGGCGGTTGCGCACAACGACCACACACGAAACCGAC
Organism: Actinomycetota bacterium; assembly: GCA_018830645.1. Lineage (GTDB taxonomy): Bacteria > Actinomycetota > Thermoleophilia > RBG-16-64-13 > RBG-16-64-13 > JAHJSA01. The sequence continues at coordinate 32,116 of JAHJSA010000021.1, read as the reverse complement.
GGCAGGCGACCAGCCTCCTCATCGGCAGCTTCGTGGTGGTGGGGAGGCTGCGGCGCGGTCGACTCGAAGGCGAATCCGCGCTGCACCAGGTACTCGATCAGCTGGAGTTCCGCGGGCGCTCCGACGGGGACGGGGCCGGTCGCGGGGACCGGGCCGTTGGTGACGTGGCCAACGCGAACTGCTCCCGGCGCTGGGTTCGCAATGGCGACCCCGTGTCCGGCAAGCTGCGCGAGGAGTGGTCGCACAGAAGGAGAGAGGTCGACGGCGCGCGCGGGGCGCCGAGAGGCCACGCGCAGACGGTCGCCCATGTCGTGGACCTCGATTCCCGGGCGGAGGTGGACCACGGCTCCCGGCCCCTGCCGGTTGGATTGCGCCGGGACGGAGTCCGTCACACCAGGAGACCTCGCTGATCCAGGAGATCGAGGATGCGCCGCGCTGTTTCCTCAGGCGGTAGTGTGTACACGGTGCCCTCACGGTGGGCCTCGCCCCCCCAGAACATCGACCAGATGCGCTGGTCGGCGGGAAGGTCCTGTCGGGGGATGGTCAGCGGGAGGACACGGGGACGGAGGCGGCGAAGCGCCGGTGCCGGCTCCCGCGCGAGCGGCGGAAAGGCTAGGATTTCGATCGGTGCCGTCGCTGCCGCTATGACGACGGCTGCGGTCACGGGCTCGGTCGGCGCGGGTGTGGGGTCGAGACAGAGTACGGCGGGCAGGGTCGCGTGCACGACGAGCCGCTCTCCGCGGGGCCTTCGCCGCAGCAGGATCAAGCCGCCGTCCTCCTGCAGCTGCACCGACGCGACGGCGGTCGCCCAGGGAAGGCCGAGAGCGTGAGCCACGCGAGGGCCTACCTCTCCGGTCCCCTCGTCGATTGAGCGGTCTCCGCAGACCACCAGATCGACGTGGTCGACCGAACGCCGAATGGCTTTGGTGAGCGCTGCGGCAACTGCATGGGCTGGTAGGTGCCGCCACCGGGCTAGGTCGACCCGGATCGCGCGGTCGGCGCCAAGCTCCAAGGCGCGGCGCAGGACGTCGTCCACCAGAGGTCCGCCAACCGAGAACACGATGACCTCGCCCCCGGAGCCCGCGACCTGTCTCGCCACGTCGAGCGCGACGACCGCGGATGGTTCCATCACGGGATAGGACTCGTCGGCCGATACTTGTCCGGCGGCGTCGAGACCGGCCGGCAGCCCGGGAGCGAGGGCCCGCTTGACGAGGACGACTGCGGCACGTGGTTCGCTCATCGTCGCTCCCTACGCCAGCCGGAACCCGACGCCGAAACCGCCCCGGGGATAGTCCCAGGTGACGGCTCCACGATCGCAGACCACCCGGCAGGTGCCGCATTCGAGGCAGGCCTCATAGCTGAACTGCACCCCGCGCTCGGGGTCCTTGGTGTAGCACTCCGCGGGACACGTGACCAGGCAGGCTTGGTGCGGACACGTCGGGCAGAAGCTCGAGTTCACGGTGATGTGCGGCTGCCGGTCGATGTTGTAGTAGTCCAGGGAGACCAGGTGGACCACGGCCATCAGATGTACCTCCTCGATGCGACCAAGTCCCGTAGGGCGTCTCGCCAGCCAACCTTGCCGAGGTGGTCGAGCGCGATGGCGTGGAGGCGGCGCTTAGGGGTTCCGCCCACCGTGATTACCTCCTCGATGAACGAGGCCACTGTCTGGGGATACGTAGTGTAGATGCGGTTGTTGGCGAGGAAGCTGTGCGCGCCTTTGAAGGTGTGCAGGTCGGCCAGAACGTGGGACTGCTCCAATGCCGTGCGGTAGCGCCCCAAGGATTGAGCGCTCAGGTCGCCGTCCAGGTAGGCCTGCACGGCAGTCTCGGCTGCTAGGCGTCCCGAGGTGATGGCCAGGTTGGCGCCTTCCAGGTTTAGCCCGGAATTCAGAACGAAACCGGCTGAGTCGCCGGCGAGCATGACGCCGTGGTGCGCGAGCGTGGGCACCATGTGAGCCCCGCCCTCAGGGATCAGGTGGGCCGAGTACTCCCTTGGGGCCGCACCCTCAACGAGCTCCGCAATCCTTGGCTCTTCCAGGAAGAGTTCGAGCACCTGCTCGGGCCGTAGGCGGCTGCGGCTGAGGTCCGCGAGATTGAGAGTCACACCGACCGACAGGGTACGGCTGTTGGTGTAGACGAAGGCGCCGCCGCCCACCCCTCGCGTGAACGACCCGATGTAGATCATGTCCACGCCTTCGCCCGCCTGGAGGCCACACCGGTCCTCGATGACATCCGGCGGCAGGGCCAAGGTCTGTTTCACGCCAAGTGCGAGTTGATCGGTGCGCAGGGGAGGACGCAGACCGGCCTTCTTCGCCAGGAGCGAGTTCACCCCGTCGGCGCATATGGTGACGGGCGCGTGGATCTCGGTGCCGTCCTGCAGCACCACGCCCTCGTAGGCTCCGGAACGGCCGCGGATAAGTTCTTGGGCCACCGTGCGGGTGAGCAGCAGGGCACCCGCTTCCTGGGCTTTGCCGGCGAGCCAGCGATCAAAACGGCTGCGGATGATCGAGAAGGCGTTGTAGGGAGGTCGGGCGAGTTTGCGGTGGCCGAAGTCCAGGGCAAGGGAGGCTTCGTCAGTGACGAGGTTGATCACTCGGCGTGTGATGGCCCGCTCCAAGGGGGCCTCTTCGTAGAAGCGCGGGATGATCTCGTTGAGGCTGTGGGTGTGCAGTACGCCGCCGAACATGTTCTTACTGCCGGGGTGATCACCCCGCTCGAGGAGTGCCACCGTAAGCCCGCTGCGGGCGGCAACCAGGGCGGCGGTCGAGCCGGCCGGACCGGCTCCGACCACGACGAGGTCGTACGCCGTGCTCAAGGCGTCACCTCGTTAGGAACGACGGGGGCGTCGTCACCAGAGCCTCGCTCGGCCCGTCGTCGGGCAAGCTCGGCGCGAAGAGCGGGGACGACCTCGTGTACATCGGCGACGAAGCCTACGTGGGATACCGTGAAGATGGGCGCGGTCGCATCAAGATTGACGGCGATGACCAGATCGCATTCGGCGATGGCCGCAGTGTGGTGTACTGCTCCCGAGACCCCGAAGCCCACGTATCCCCGGGCTTTGAGGTACCGACCGGTCTGGCCGATCTGCCGATCGAATGCCGCCCACCCTTCGTCGACCACCGGGCGCGTCACGCCTAGGGCCGCTCCCAACTCGTGTCCGAGGCCCTGGAGCGCATCGGTGTCGCTTTGTGAGCCGATGCCGTAGCCGGCGGCGACTACCACGTCGGCCTCGCTAAGATCGACGGTCTCGGGGTCTGCGGAAAGGATGCGCACGGACACCCAGGTGGGTGGTTCGACGGAAGGCCGCTCCTCCTCGATCCGGCCTACGGCGGGTTCCACAGGGAACACCTCGGAGCGGGCCTGGCCGAGAACGGGGCGGGGAACGATGGCCGGCACCGGGGGGACGTGATACGAGGCCACCGGAAAGTCAAGGCCGAGTGGGTCGGTCACCGGCGTGCGCTCCGAGGCGACGGTGGTGCGCTCGAGGACCTCGGGTGCAAGGGCCACGCAGCCCCGCCCGCCCGGCAAGGGGATGGGCACCATGTACGTGCCCGCCGGCAGTGGTTGACACGCCACGAGCTGCTCTCCTTCACGGGCAAGGGAGATGACGTTGGTGGCGCATGGCAGCCGCCGGCGGAGCGCGAGATCCACGGCTATCTCCCGGCCGTCCGGCGTCGCTGGCGTGAGGAACAGGTCGGCACCGGTGCGCGTCCAGAACTCGTCGAAGGCGGCCGCATAGGATTCGCGCGCATACAGGTGCAGGGCGGGGTGACGCAGGACCACGAGATCGGTGAGGCCGCACATCTCGGGTGGATCCGGCCTGGGCTCGTCGTCGCCGGCGAGCACGACGCCCACGATGCCGCGCCCCTCGCTTAGCCGGGCCGCGAGTCGCGCGGCACCCCACGACTCGGGCGTGACTTCGCCGCGGTCCTCCTGGAGCCACACCAGCGCCCATACAGGGTCCCGGCGGATCAAAGCGTCCTCCCCAGGGCGTGACCTTCCAGGATCGCCATGTCGACCTTACGGGGTGCGACGCAATCTCCCACCCGATGGAGCTCGTGCACCTTACCCTTGAGGGTGAAGTAGAGCTCATCGTTGACCTGATTGCCCATAGAGAGGACCACGCTGTCGGCCTCGGGGGAGGACCAGGGTATGTTGGAGTACACGTTGAAGCCCTGGGCGGTCGTGCCGTCGAAGGACATGACGGCGATGTTCATGACCATGTCGGCACCTTTGGTCATGAGGCGCTGCAGGGCCATGTAGAGATCCTGCAGGGGGCCGAGTTCGGCGCCGACGAAGAGCGACGGTGTCACGAGGGTCACCTTGTGGCCGTCGTCGAGTAGACCCTCGGCCACGCTGGTGGACTGGTGGTGGCCGTTGTAGTCGACCACAAGCACCCGTTCGCCCAGCTCCGGCTTCTCCTGCAGCACCTGCCACACCGAGTAGATCCCAGGTCCATCGGCGCCCGGCACCGCCACGTCTATCGGGCGACTGCCGGTAGCGACGACCACCACGTCGGCGTTGAAAGCGAGCACGGCGTCGACCGTCGCCTCGTGGTTCAGGGTCACGTCGATGGGTAGCTTCTTGATTTGCCCCTGCAGCCATCGCGTTGCCCCCGCGAACTCTGAGCGGCCCGTGGCCAGCGCCGCGATGGCTACCTGTCCTCCCAGGTGGTCGCTGCGCTCCCAGAGCGTCACCCGGTGACCCCGGAGAGAGGCCATCCGGGCGGCCTCCATGCCGGCTGGGCCGCCACCGATGACGAGGACCCTGCGCTGACGCTGAGCCGGCTTCAGGGTGTCGACGCCCCAGGTGTTCTCCTTGCCGACCGCGGGGTTCTGCACACAGCCCACCGTGAGTCCGGAGCCGATGCGCCCGATGCATCCCTGGTTGCACCCGATGCAGGCTCGGATGTCGTCCAGTCGACCTTCCAGCGCTTTGATCGCGAGTTCCGGGTCGCAGATCTGGGCCCGCACCATGCCGATCATGTCGGCGTGTCCGTCGGCGAGGACCTTCTCGGCCTGCACGGGGTCGTTGATGCGACCGGTTGCGAACACCGGGAGCGAGACGACGCTGCGCACTGCGGCCGCCAAGGGCACCGTATAGCCCAGCGGTGTATGCATCGAGCCTTCCACAAGGTAGAGGTTGTAGAAGGTGCCGATGGAGAGATTGATGTAGTCGATCTTGCCGGTCTGTTCGAGGAGCGAAGCGATCTCCTGGGTGTCCTCTAGGCGGAGGCCGCCGGGTATCATCTCGTCGGCGGTGAGACGGATGCCCAGGGTGTAGTCGGGGCCCACCGCTTCGCGCAGCGCGTCGATCACCTCATAGGTGAAGCGCATCCGGTTCTCCAGGCTGCCGCCGTAGACGTCGCTGCGGCGATTGGAGAGGGGCGACATGAACTGGCGAAGCAGCGAGGCGTGACTCGCCTGGATCTCGATGCCGTCGAAGCCTCCCAGCACGACGTGGCGGCTGGAGGTGTAGAAGCCTTCGAGTATGTCGGCGAGATCCTCGGCCTCGGCGATCTTTGGGGTCTCGCGGAACAGCACGTCGGGGATGTCCGACGGGGCGATGACGGGGAGACGGGAACGTGTGCCGTCGCACTGTTGGCCGTTGTGGTTGAGCTGAGCGAAGACCCGCCCTCCGTAGTGGTGCACCGCCCAGGTGATCTGCCGGTAGCCGGGGACCACCGCCGGCTCGAAGGCGTCGATCATGCGGTCGTAAGCGCGGTCGGTGGGGTGCACCGACTGCTCCTCCGTGATGATGAGGCCACAGCCGCCCTTGGCCCGCTCACCCAGGTAGGCGGCGTTTCTCTCCGTGGGGAGCCAGTTCTCTGCAAACCGCGTCAGGTGGGCCGAGAAGGAGATGCGGTTGCGGACCGTGGTCGATCCGATCTTCAGGGGGCTGAACAGATACCTGAACTGACTCGACACGGGCTCCTCCAGTCAGCGTAGCGTTCTTCGACCTGGAACACGCCGGCCTGCGCCAGGATACGGACCAGTCGCAAAGCGTCGCACGTGGACAACTCCCCGGCCCCACCATTACCCGACGAGGACAGGCAGTGGCGGCACCGGAGGCTGCACGCCGCGATGACCTCCCAGGTGACGGTGACAGGCGCAGACAGACGGACCTTGTCAAGCAGGCGAGTCAACGACGATCCCGCTTCGCACGAGACGATGAATCGCCGCCTCCGCCTGCTCCGTGATGGGGACCGGCGGTCCTTCTGAGCCAAGATCCACGAGGAGGGTGTAGGCCGCTGGGGCGAGAATCACAAGCGTCCCCGTCCGTGGGGTGAATGCCATACCGCCGAATGGCTCCGGGCGAAGACGGACGCCCGGAGCCAGGCTCAACCTCCGCTCGGAGGCTTCGGTGCTGACGGTGCCGACGTGTGTCATGGATGTCAATGGGCCAGCCACCCCGAGTCGACGCCGAGAGCGAAACCCGTGGTGTTGCGGGAATCATCGGTGCACAGCCACAGCACGGCGTTTGCGACATCCTCGGAGGTGACGGGGTGGTCGGCGTTCATGAGGTGGTCCATGGTGAACTGCTCCTGAGCCTCTTCCTGGTCCATCCCCAGGCTGTCGACGAGGCCGATCATCATGTCGGTCCACACAGTCCCGGGGCACACCGCGTTCACGTTGATGTTGTGGTCGGCTACTTCCATCGCCAGCGACTTGGTGAAGCCGAGCATGCCGTGCTTCGCGGCTGAGTAGTGCGCGCCTAGGCCGAAACCCTTGAACGAGCCCACCGAGCCGATATTGACCACCTTGCCCGAGTGCTGCCCGATCATGTGCCGCAGGACGTGTTTGCTGCAGAGGAACGCACCCTTGAGATGGGTGTCCACGAGGTTGTCCCACTCCTCCTCGGGCATGTCGACCACGGCGGTGAGGGATGTCACGCCGGCATTGTTCACCAAGATATCCACGTGACCGAACTCGTCGAGGACCCGCTGCACCGCGGCTATGACGTCTGCCTCGAAGCGTACGTCGCACGCGACGCCGATGGCGTTCTGGCCAAGAGCCTTGATCTGCTGTACCGCGTCGTCAAGCTTTGCCTGGTCGGACAGCGGGTACGGGACCGTGTCGATGTCCCGGCAGATATCCAAGAGGGCGATGTCTGCTCCCTCGCGGGCCAGCGCCAACGCCGATGCGAGGCCGTTCCCCCGCGCTCCCCCAGTGACGACAGCCACCTTACCGTCCAGCTTCACCCTTGCTCCTTTCGCTTGTTCTTTGCCGTCTAGTAGACGCCACAGATGCCGTCGATGGAGATCTCTTCGAAGTCCCATTCGCCGAGCACGAGGTCGGCGAGGCTGGGCTCATCGTGGGTCGCCGCACCTTCGTCCACCGACACCTGATTGGGCTCCAGCGTGACGGGGTCGTCCATCATGTCCTCCTTCGTGGGTTAGTGCTGGTGCTGGTGCCTATGGGGGTGATTGTGATCGTGACGTTGTTCGTGCCCCTGCTCGTCGGGCGCGCTACGTTGGCCCTTGGGGGCCTCGTCCGGACGCGGCCCCTGCGACCCGGTCACTACCAGCTCCCCGAGTACGACGCGCAGCACGTTCGGCCACCCCGGGGTGTCGGCTCCGCCGGCGCCGTACCCCACCCGCCTAACGCGCAGTGCGGGGAACGACTCCACCTGCCGTCCCAGGGTGGTCAGAAGGGCCGCGCCGGTGGGTGTGGTGAGCTCGCGCACAGGGCCGGCTGAGTGGCAGACCCAACCGGCGAGCAGGGCGAGCGTGGCCGGCGCCGGCGCCGGAAGGAGACCGTGCTCGCAGCGGACCAGTCCTGCGCCCACGTTGACCGGCCCGACGAGGATCTCTTCTATGCCTAGGTGGTGGAAACCGAACACCGTGCCGACGACGTCGGCGATGGCGTCGGCCGCTCCCACCTCGTGGAAGTGCACCCGCTGCGGGTCGATGCGGTGAATCTGCGCCTCCGCCTCGGCGAGGCGGAGGAACACGTCCACCGCCCGTCCTTTGACCTCTTCCGGGAGGCTGCCGGCCTCGATGAGCGACACGATGTGCTTGAGGTGGCGGTGCTCGTGCTGTGGCGGGTAGTTCACCATGACGCGCGTGGCGCCGATGCTGTTGCGCCGCTCGGCGGTGCTGATGAGGCGCAGACCCTGGACCCCCAGGGTATCCAGCGCGCCTTGAAGCTCTTCAAGCGGGAGGCCGGCATCGACGAGAGCACCCAGCAGCATGTCGCCGCTGACGCCGCTGAAGGTGTCAACGTAGGCGGTGGTCATCGACCTGCCTCCGCGTGATCTGCGTTGCGATCCGCGACGACGGTGCCGTCCGGGATGCGACCAGCGGCAGCGCCAGGCCGCTCGCCGCAGGCCATACGATTGATGGCGTTGGCCTGGTACCCGGCTCCATAGCCGTTGTCGATGTTGACCACCGACACCCCGGGGGAGCAGGAGTTCAGCATGCATAGCAGCGCGGCGATGCCGCCTAGGTTGGCGCCATAGCCGACGCTGGTGGGCACGGCTATGACTGGGCATGAGGCAAGCCCTCCGACCACGCTGGCCAGCGCTCCCTCCATGCCGGCCACCGCGACGATGGCGTTGGCTTCGGCCAAGGTATCGATCTTCGCCAGCAGCCGGTGGATACCCGCCACCCCCACGTCGTAGAGGCGTTCCACTCGGCTCCCCTGGCATTCAGCCGTGACGGCGGCCTCCTCGGCCACGGGGATGTCGGATGTCCCCCCCGTGACGACGCACACTAGGCCGTGGAGCTCTTGCTCCACCGGGTTGAGCACGGCCAGCCCCGCCTCCGGTATCAGGCGGACGGAGTGTAGGCCCGCTTCCAGGGCGGTCAGCATCTCGGGGGACGCCCGCGTCGCAAGGGCGTTGGTGTGCCCGTAGGCCACCATCCGTTGGGCGATGCCCACCACCTGCTCCACGGTCTTTCCGGCGCAGAGTATGGCCTCGCCGTAGCCGCGCCGCACGGTGCGGTGGTGGTCGATGTGGGCGTAGCCCAGATCTTCATACGGGAGCTGGGACAATCGCGTGAAGGCGCGGTTCACATCTACCCGGCCTGCGGCGACGTCGTCGAGCAGGTGCTGGAGGTCATCGCGGTTCATGCGCCCACCTCGGCCGCCACCTGGAAGGAAGTAGGCACCTCGACTTCGGGCACCTCGTTCATGCTGCCGGTGCGGTAGCCCTGGAGGTCGAAGGTGACGTACGTGAAGCCCGCCTCCTTGACGATGGCGACGACCCGCTCGGCCACGCCCAGTTCCAGCAGCAGCCCGAACTGCTCGGGCAGGACCTCGAGGCGGCCCACCTCCTCGTGGTAGCGCAGGCGTAGCTGGGTGAAGCCCAGCCGGCGAAGCTCTCTCTCGGCCCTGCCGACCCGGCCCACACGCTCGCGTGTGATCGCCGTCCCATAGGGGAAGCGCGACGAGAGGCAGGCGAATGAGGGCTTGTTCCACGTGGGTAGCTCCAGCCAGCGGGACAGAGCTCTGATATCGGCCTTGGTTAGGCCGGCTTCTCTGAGAGGGCTCAGCACGGCGAGCTCGGACGCCGCCTGCGAGCCGGGACGGTGGTCGCTCTGATCGTCCAGGTTCGAACCGTCGACCACGCAGGCGAGGCCCTCGCTCGACGCCACGTCGACAAGCTTGGAGAAGAGCTCCTTCTTGCAGTAGTAGCAGCGGTTCCGCGGGTTGTGAGCGAACTCGGGCAGGTCAAGCTCCTCCGACACGACGAAGCGGTGCGCCACCCCCAGGGAGTGCGCCAGGCGCTCGGCACCCTCGGCTTCTTCTTGGGGGTAGGTCTCGGACAGGGCGGTGGCGGCCAGTACCCGATCTCCCAGTGCTGCGCGGCACGCGGCCAGCAGAAGCGTGGAATCGACGCCGCCCGAGAAAGCGACGACGGCCCCGCCGGTGTCCTTCAACAGTGCCTGCAGGCGACTCCACCCAGCCTCTTGGGCGGCCGGCGGCGCGCTGTTCGGCGACGCGAAGGTCGCTCGGAGCTCGTTGTCCCCCTTGTCCACGACTAGGTCATCCGGATTATTAGGGTCTCGGCCCTGTGGATGAAGAACTCGAGGGCTTCAACCAGCTCGTCGAAGGTCTTGTTGATGTCGGCCTCGGGGGCGCCGGCGTCGACTTCGCTCTGCAGCCTGGTGGCGATGTCGGCGGTTGTGGCGGCCAGGTCGGTGCCGCCTTGGGTCTTGAGGAAGAGCTTCTTCTGCACCCTCTCACCACGGGTACCGAACTCCTCGATCTTCCGTTGTCTCGCCGCGTCGAGCTTCGGCCCTATCGCCGCGAGGACCCCGGTGACGTCCGCGAGATAATGCCGTCCGTCCTTCACCACTTCTGCCATCTTCGTTTCTCCTTCCCGTTGCGGTTAGACGCGCACGCCTATGTGCCTGAGAGTCTGAAGCAGTTCCTTGTGGTCCTCCGAGAGGGAGGTGAGTCCGTAGCGTGCAAGCTGGTAGTCGGCGTCGAAGGCCAGCGAGTCGACCAGTTGGAGTAGGGAGATCGTGGCCATGCCGTCGGGCAGTTCGCCGAGCCGGTCCCAGGATTCCCCCAGCGCCTCACCCGCCCCGAGGCGGCAGAGCGCGGGGCCCAGCTCCTGGGGTTCAACAAGCTGCCGCAGGGTCTGGTGGATAACGATGAGTGCCGCCAGGCCGATGCGGCAGGCGCGCTCCACGACCGAGTCCAAGGGGTCCCATCCCGCGCGGAGTTCGACCTCGGGTAGATCAAGGGGCTGCATCGTCATCAACGGTTCTCCGAGATCACGGGCTGCTCTTCACCGATGGCGACCAGGAGCCGGTGGGCGATTTCTCGGAAGGCATCAGCCACCGGACCTTCGGGGTCGTCCAGTACCGCCGGGATCCCCTGGTCGCAGGCGGTACCCACGTCGGACCCAAACGGGATGGAACCCCAGAAGGGCACGTCCATCATGCGGGCCAGACGCTCGCCCTTTCCTTGTCCGAACGGTCTGATGGGACCGCTGCAGTGAGGGCAGCACAAGAGGCCCATGTTCTCAACGAGACCGAGGATCGGGGCTTCCAGCTCCCGGGCACAGTTCACTGCTTTGGAGCAGACCATGCGCGACACGCCCTGTGGAGTTGTGATGAGGAGCATGCCGTCCAGTCCCGGGATGGCAGTCATGATGGTCTGGACCTCATCGCCGGTGCCCGGGGGGAGGTCGACCAGGAGGAAGTCCACGTCGCCCCAGTGGGCCGCGCTTAAGAACTGCCGGATGGCGCGCATCTTGTGGGGGCCTTTCCAGAGAACCGGCGTCTCCTCGTTGGGCCAGATCGACGCGACCGAGATGACGCTGACTCCATGTTTGGTCTGTACCGGTTCGAAGAGGAACGAGTGATGGTCGAGGTTGGGTTCGGGCGACTCTCCCTCCTCCTGGTGCGAGTGCCCGTGGGAGTGGCCTTGGCTTTGGCTCGCCGGACACCCTCCTCCACTGCTGGGCGCATGGCTTTCGGGCTGCTCGTCCTCGCTATCGTGGTCGTGCAGGGGTTTCACCCCCGTCCGGCCCAGGGCGCCCAGCATCTTGGGCACGCTCGGCCCATGGACGTCGGCGTCGAAGATGACCACGCTGTATCCCATGGCATGGAGCGTGGCGCCCAGGTTCACGGTCAGCGTGGTCTTGCCCACACCGCCCTTGCCGCTGAGGATGGCGACCTTGTGCTTGACCCCGCGCAAGGCCCGCGCGATAGGGCCGCTCTGGCGGATGTAGTCTTCCCGCGCCTTGCGCTGCAACTCCTCGAATACCTGCCTACGTTCTTGGGCGCTCCCGGCCGAGGCCAGGATCGCGAACTCGCTGTGGTCGTCGGGGTCGTGCGGAAGGGCCGGATTCGCAGCGGGCGCCGGAGTTCCGGCGAGACCGCGGTCGCGGGCGTGACCGTGACCGTGGTCATGACCGTGGTCGTGGTCGTGCCCCGCGTGCTTCCCGTTCAGGCCGTGACTATCCGGGCGGTCAGGGTGCATGGTTATACTCCTACAGGCTCATGAGTCGATAGGCCCTCGTGCCTAGGCCGAACTCCTCGGCCATGGCAACCAGGGTGCGGGGATTCGCTCCGCACAGCTGTTCCAACTTAGCGGATCCGGCCTCGAGGACGCCGGCAGTCTGGGCGGCCGTCCCGGCTATGCCCGGAGCCATGTCGAGCAGGTCGAGCGTTGCGGTATCCACGGCCACTGGATCCGTAGAGATGAGAACTCCCAGGTCGGGCACGACCGGCAGGTCGGAGTACCCGGCGGCCTCGGGCTCTACTGTGACGTCGAGGAGCAGGTTGACGAACAGCAGCTTGTCCATGGCGGCCAGATGTACCGCGCCTCCCGCCTCCACCACCCGCCGGGAGTACCTTTCTCTGTCGCGCGGGCTCACCTCCAGGGCGCCCTCGGGACAGGTAGGGGTGCAGATGAGACTGCAACCCAGGCAGAGCTGCCCATCGAGCCGGGCCGCGCCGTCCACCACGCTGAGCGCATCCACCGGACATGCTTCCACGCACGCCGCGCAGCCGTCACAGGCCGGCGTGACGCCCGGCAGCAGCCCCTTCGCCAAGCGCAGCTTGCCGGTCCGGCCGAGGCACCCTTCCCCGAGGGCCAGCAGGGCTCCAGAAAGGCCGGTGAGTGGGTGCCCGGTGACGTGCGACATGACGACCACCCCACCGCCATCGACGACGACCCGGGCGACCTCGATGCCTCCGAGTTCCTCGCCTTCCACGGCCAGGAGTTCGGTCTCTCCGCCTCCCCAGCCGTCGCCGATATTGATCTCGGTTCCCAGAGCCGAGGAGACCAGCCCGTTTGTCGTCGCGGCGTCGACGGAGGACCATCCGAGGCCCTTGGCGGACTGCCGGAGGTGACATGTATCGAAGAGGACGGGATGACGGTCGAGCTCGCGAACCTGTTCAACGACCGCGCGTACGAACGCAGGCCGCAGGCCGCGGAACGCGCCCACTTCGCCGGAGTCGACCCTGATCAGGATCTCCTCCTTCCGTTTGGCCAAGCGCTCGAGTTGGGACTCACCGAGCAGCTCCGTGTAGCGCGCCAGAAAGGAATCCCCGGCATGACGGGACCTCGCGGGCTCGTAGAGCACCCAGGCGGGCTCGCCCGACCTCTCTTGACGGGTGCTCAGAGGGTGCACGTCGGGTGCGGTGTTTGCCATGGTCCACCTTCAGTTGAGTTGATCGCCTTCCGTCGGTCGGGGAAGCTCGCGAGAGGTCGGAACACAAGCTTCGCTTGGCCGTCCACACAGGCGTGGAACGTGCGAAGGGCGGGGCGGCGTACCACCCCGCCCTTCGCTGGTACCGTGGTCTGCTACTTGGCGAAATCCTTCGGATGGCCCGGAGCCGAGAGCTCGCGACCCACGCCCTTGGACTTGTGCATCGACGCCGTGACCACCGGCATGCCTTCGAGAGCCTTGGTCTTGCCGTCCTGCGGCAGCCAGTCGGGGATGACCGGCTTGTCGGCGAACGGGATCTTCGCGAAGGGCTCTGCTTCCTTCAGGTAGTCCCGCTTGGTCCACATACGGCGGAGGATGAGAGCGGCGGGGTCCCGACGGATCTGCCACTTCGCGCTGTGCACTCGGGTGATCGGCGGTTCCCACACTACCTTCTCGTAGTCCATGGTGCCCATGCCGTTGGCCACGCCGGCCGTTAGCTGATAGCGCGGCGGGGTACTCTGGGTGATCTTGAACTTGTCCTCGCCGACCTTGTAGTCGCTGCCCTCGAAGGCATCGTTGGCGCCGCCCGGGGCGACGGGGGCGTTGTCGATGTCGTCGAGGATGCAGCTATCCATGGCCACAACGTCATATGAGGCGTACACGCCGAGGTCCGGACACAACGGCAGCGTCGCCCACGGGATGCAGTCGCAGTTGGGGTCGATGTCGATGGCGTACGCCATGTGCCCGACTTTGCCGCCCTCGAATGTCTTCAGCACGCCGAGGGCCGCGTCGGACATGGCCATCTGAGCGTAGGGGAAGTAGTCGGGGGTGAATCCCTGCGAAAGGTGGCCGGTGAAGATGCAGGTCACCTGGCAGCTGTAGCAGAGACGGCACGCCGCGGTGTCTCTGTGGAAGCCCTTCTCGTTGATTGTGATGGCGTTTCGGTGGCAACCGTCCATGCATTGCTGATGGAAGTCGCACTTCACGCCGTGGCATTCATCTGGGTTGGAGAGCGGCCAGCCGATGGCGTCCTGCGGCTCTCCCCAGTGAGCCAGGTGCTCGTGGAACTTGCCTCGCTTGGACTGCCCACCGATACCGATGCACTTGATCCCGCCACCGTACGAGGTGATGGGGTGGCCCTTGGCGTGTGCCAGGTTGATCATGGCGTCCGCGTGAACCAGAGCCGCCGCGACGTAGGCCTCCTTGAGGATGACACCCTCTGGAACCTCGACGCGAACGTCGTCGTCGCCCGAGAAACCGTCGGCGATGACAAGCGGGCAGCCCAGGGCATCCGGGGTGAAGCCGTGACGGTAGGCCGACTCGAGCTCGAGACTCCCAGTCACCCGCGAGTTGTACGCGTGGTATGGCACGGTCGTGGTGTCGCACACGAAGGGGCGGCCGCCGGCGGCCTTGACCTCTTCGACGATCGCGGCAACCAACTCGGGCCGCAGGACCCGTGTGCGGTTCCACTCGCCAACGTGGATCTTGATCGCGACCTCGTCATCCTTTTCGATGATCTCGTCGAACTTCGCTTCATAGAAGAGGTCTTTCGCCTTGCACGGCAAGGCTTCCGTCCAGCACGTAGCGTTCGCGTCTGAGAACCACACCTTCTCTTTCTTGGCCATTCGTGCCCCTTTCCTGCAGTCGCACTCTGGGTAGATGCCGCATAGTTGACGCCGCATCCTGCGGCACTCGGCCAGTCCCGGTGTGATCTGCGCGACCTTCTGTCCCTCTGTCGCGCCTGCGGTCTACGGGGTACCTCGTCAATGCCGCATCTACCCGCACCGCACAGGCGCCCCCCGGGAGTTGGCAGTAGCCACTCTACGCGGTTCCGGCCGTCTCGGCTTCGACCCCCGGACCAATCCGAGACTAGCCGTTCGTATGAAGGTCGATGCGGGGCCGGCAGCCGCTACAGTGCCCTCCCGGGCCGATACGGCTCGGCCGCCCGGTCGTCCGGTGACAACTGCCCGACCCGACAGTGTCGGGCGCCTTGAGGTGCGCTATCATCCGAAGCACTCGTCCTACGGGGAGGCTTGCAGATGCAGCGCCCGTCCATGTTCGCTGCTTGCGAGAACGGCTGTCGGGCTCTTGTCGCGCCCGACCGCGAGCGTCTTCTTGCCGGCGCGATGGAGATCGCGGGCGTCGAGCCGGAGGCCACGGCGCACACTCCCTTCGACGGTGTCTACCACGTTGGTGATGGTCTCCTGCTGTTCACGGGCTCGTTCCCCGATCCTGGGGGGAAGCTCATGGCCCGGGGGGTCATGGTGCCCCGGTGGGATGCGGGCGCCGTGGGCGGCGGGGAGGGCCTCGTCCCGCCCCTGCGCTTCTATCATGACCATGATTCGCTGCTCTTCAGTTGCGCGCTTGCGTACATGCTGGACGCTCCACTCGCCATCCACGGTCACACGGGCGTGGGTAAGACCGAACTGGTGCGATACTTCGCGGCACTCCTAGGCGCGCCGCTCTACCGCATGAACCTGCACGGCCTCTCCACCACCGACGACATCATCGGGAAGCTGGTCCCTTCCGGCGGCGGCGCTGTCTGGTTCCAGGATGGTCTGGTCACCACGGCCGTGCGTCGTGGGGGGGTCCTACTCCTGGAGGAGATGAACGCAACCGGCCAGGAGGTGTGGTTCGCGCTGCACGGGCTACTCGACGGCTCCCGGGCGCTGACTCTGGTGGAGAAGGACAACGAGGTGGTCCATCAGCACCCACGCTGTCGGATCTACGCCACGTTCAACCCGGCCGAGTACCCCGACCTGTACCCGGGCACGAAGGAGCTCTCGGCCGCGTACTTGCGTCGCTGGGCCTCGGTCCGCTTGGAGTTCATGGAGTTCGACATGGAACGTGCCATCCTGCTCGAGCGTTTTCCCGCATTCGTGGAGCCTGCGTACATGGAGATTCTTGAGACCATGCTCCAGGTAGCTCGCGTCTCGCGCGAGATGCTACTGAACCGGTCGCGCGCCTTCAACTTCGTGTTCAGTACCGGCACGCTGGAGGCCTGGGCCTCGTTCGTCCCTCACATCGGTCCCGTAGCCGCCGCGAAGATGGCGTTCTATGATCTACTCGACGACCGACTGAAGGCGATCTTCAGGGAGCAGGTGTTTTCGTACGTCACGCCTTGGGATCTGTCCCTGCTCGACCGTCCCCGTCGCTGAGGTGGACGAACGGGGACCGCTGCGCCTCACCGAGGATGAGGCTGCGGAGCTGGTGGCTCAGCTCGAGGCGCTCACCGAGGCGGCCCGCGTGTTCGGGTCGAGCATCGCCGGTGTTGATGTGCGCCTGAGCTGGACGCTGCGAGGCCGAACCGTGGCGCCGTGGTGGGCCGAGGGCCCGGACGGGTCGCCGGTGGTGAGCCTGCGGCTGGGGCTCAACCCCCTCATCGAAGCCCTCGGCGACGAGACGCGGACGCGTGCGCACACCACGGCTTTCAAGTCGGCATTTCTGCACGAGCTCGGTCACATCATGCACACGCCGTACCGGCGTCGTGGTCAGGCCCGCGAAGAAGCCCTCGCCCCGGCTCATCCGCGCAGGCGGGAGCTCTGTGGTTCGCTCGTGGCGCTGGCAGAACGCCCCGCCGCCGCCGATCTGCTCGATCGCATGATCGACTACCTCGAGGATGCCCGTGTGGAGCGCTTGTTGCTGGAGGAGTTCCGCGGAGCGCCCCAGTTCCTCGGAGAGAATGCCCACCTGGCGAGAAAGCGCCTGGCTTCGGTAGGAGCCGACGAGGTCGAGCAAACCCTCGCCTACCTGTTCCTGGGGATCCGGGGTGGGCCTGCCGATCTCCCGGCCTTGGTGACCCCTTCGGTGGCGCGCAACGGGGCCGACCTGCTCGCCCGGTTGCCCAATCCCCCGGAGGCGGCCGACGTGGCGGAGTCGGTCGTCTACGATCTGTTCCCGCGCATCGCGGACCGGATGGCCGCGGGCTGGGCAGCGTATGAGCATCCATCGGCCGGGCAGCGGGCGAGGGTGGGAAGGCCGTCTGCGGGCACGACGCTCCCTTCGGAGGAGGGAGAGATGCCCCTGCGGGAGCCGATCCTGCCGGACCGTCCGGGCGATCTGCTGGACGACCTGGTGAGTCCCACCGGCCTGGGTCTCGGCGAGGACGCCCGCGAGCAGAGCGCGGGCGGCGAAGGGGCCGCGCCCCGCATCACCGGCGACTTCGAGCTGATCTTCTACCCGCACGTCGACGGCTCCCTGGTAGTCGACGAGATCGAGGTGGCGCGCGCCCATCGTCTGGTCCCGACGGCGGAGGTGAGGACAGTCCTCCGTCAGGTGCGGGAGCGGTACGGCCCGCTTGCTCTGGAGGCCTTCGCAGCCGAGACCGCCGCCCTGCGTCGGGCTTTCCAGGTCAATGCCGACCGGCGGGCGGCGGGCAGCTACCGCTCCGGACGGCGGGTGGGTACGACCAACCTCAGGCGATACCTCGCGTCGCAGGACCTGCGCCTGTTCCAGCGGATCGAGGTCCCCGCCCGTCTCTCCTACTACTTCCATCTGCTGGTCGACGTGTCGCCATCGATGCTGCACTTCAACAACGCGGCCAAAGCGCTGGCGGTCGCTTACGCGATGGCCGATTCACTGCAGGGGCTCCGCGTGCCTTTCGACGTCACCTTGTACTCGTCGGCGATCACCGTGCTGCACGACTGGCGAAAGGACGTGCTCGAGCTCTTCTTCGGCGAGGACTTCGGCTACTTGAGCGCCGGGACGTACGAGATCGAGGCGCTGGCCTACGCGAAGCTGCAGGCCGAGCGGGTCTCGGAGGAACGCAGGCTGATCATCGTCATCACCGACGGTCGCCCGAACGGCGGCGGGTTCTACGCCTCGGGGGCTTCCGACCTCAAGACGTACTACCAGCAGACGCTCATCCCGTGGATACGGCGGGCGGGCATCGACGTCATGGCCATCGGCATCGACGTCTATCCGGACTACCACGAGGACGCCGTGTGCATTACCTCGAGCTGGGACGCGATCGGCGTGCTGATGCGACTGCTCGACCAGATGATCGCCGAAGGGGAGCGCCGGCACGCGGCTCTCTGGCGGTGAGGGGTCGAGAGGCCGTCGAGGGGCTATCATGCCTTGCCGTTCGCGTCTGCATTGCGCACTTGCCATTACCAGACTCCGCGGTCCGGCCGGCGGGCGCCTACGACCATGCGCGTCGTCTAGTCGACGATCCCTCGACGCATCACCTCGCGCACGAGTTCGGCGCGTCGCTCCACGCCGAACACCTGCATGGCCTGATGAACGTGGTACTTGATCGTCGACTCCGACAGGTACAGCCTCCGACCGATATCCTTGTTGGTGAGCCCGTCGGCCAGCAGCCGCAGTACCTCGATGCGCCGTGGCGAGAGCAAGGCCTCCGTCGACCGCTCCACCTCCTGCCGCCGGAGCCGCTGCATCACCCGGCTCGTGATCTGGGGGTCGAGTATGGACTGACCCTCCGCCACTCTACGGATGATCTTCTTGAGTTCGTCGGGCTCCACGTCCTTGATCACATAGCCCTTAGCGCCGGCGATGATGCACTGGAAGAGCTTGTCCTCATCGAGGAATGTCGTGAGGACGACCACCTTGGCCTCCGGGTCGTTCTCGAGCAGTGTCTTGCAGATGTCCACACCCGACTCGCCCTTCAGCATGAGGTCCAGCAGTACGACGTCGGGCTTCAGCCGGCCGACGAGCCGGAGCGCCTCGCGGCTGTCGGTCGCCGTCCCAATGACCGTGAAGTCGTCCTCCAGCTCCAGGGTCGACTTGAGACCCTCGAGGACGATCTTGTGATCGTCGATGAGGAGAAGGCTGACCGGGCGCTGGGTCGCGGTCTCCACACCAAGCCTGTCAGCGCTGGGCTCTGAGGGGGGGTAGGGGGAGTTCCCGCAACGAGTGGACGGGGTGGGGAGCCGGCTGGTCGCTCAGCTCGCGTTCGCAGATCAGTACCGCTCGGAACAGCTCCTCCATGCGCTCTGCGTCGAGGTCGCGCGGATTGGTGGCGAGGCAGACGTCGACCAGCGCTTGTTCGACCATCGCGGAGACAGCCGCGTCGGTGACCGGCTCCGTCTCCGTCAGTCGGGTGGGGATCCCGATGTCGTTGGCCAGGTTGCGGACCGCCGCAACGGCACGCAGGGCGGCGTCGCGGCTGCTCAACCCCTCTACCTTCTCGCCCATGGCTTGGGCGACGCGGGCATAGCGGTCGGTGTCCGAGATGAGGTTGTACTCCATGATGTGCGGCAGGATGATCGCGTTGACCATGCCGTGCGGCAGGTCAAAGAGCCCCCCGATCTGGTGGCTTGCGGCATGAGCGGCTCCCAACGACGCGTTCGACAGGCAGATGCCCGCCTTGAGTGAGGCCATGGCCATGTTGACCTTCGCGCGGATGTTGTCCTTGCAGGCCACGGACTGCCGCAGGTTCTGGGCGATCAATTCAACGGCGCTCAGAGCGTGGACGTCGGTCAGCGGCGTGGCCGCCACGGAGACGTACGCCTCTATGGCATGGGTCAACGCGTCCATCCCCGTGAACGCCGTCAGTTCGCTCGGCTTTGTGGTCAGAAGACGGGGATCGGTGATGGAGATGTCCGGCACGAGGCTCTTGGAGCAGATCACCTCTTTGACCCTGCGTCGCTTGTCGGTGATGATTGCGAACTGGGACACGTCGGCCCCGGTCCCGCCCGTGGAGGGCACCATCACCATCGGGGGGAGCGGCAGAGAGATGCGATCGATCCCCGCGTAGTCGATGATTCGACCCCCGTTCGTCGCGATGATGGCCACAGATTTGGCCGCGTCGATAGGGCTGCCCCCACCGACCGCGAGGAGGGCGTCACACTCTTCCGAAAGGAAGAGTTCAGCTCCGTGATGCACTTCTACATCCTTGGGGTTCTCGCTCACACCATCCCAGATCACGTAGTCGAGCCCGGCTTCACGGAGGGAGGGGAGCGCGCGGTCGACCCATCCGTACGAGCGCACTCCGGGGTCGGTGACGAGGAACACGCGGCGGGCGCCCAGCCGTCCCAGACTACTGCCCGCCTGATCGATGGAGTCGAGTCCGAAGATGACCTCAGGAACGACGAACTTCTGGATGCTCATTCCTTCCCCCTGGAGAACTCTAGCAGTGGCCTATGAGCACGGATGCGAGCCGATACCCTCCTAGCGAGCCGGATACCCTGGGCCGCCCATGGGCCTGCGCAGATCCCCCACGGTGCGCTGTCCCCTTCAACCATCTTGCGCGCCCTTGTCCGGTTAGTCAAGTGTCGGCCACTATGCAACAGGAGACGTCTCGGGGGATGTCGCACCCGTCATTGTGGCCCCGCCGTCCTCTTGATGATCCCCCATCGGGGTGACAGAATACCGGCTACCACCGGGAACAGGGGGCTCCCGGGCAATGTCTAGGTGCTATCGTGAATGCAGCACCCTCCACGAATGTGTCGCGAGGTCTTGCCGGTGGCGCTCGGCTGCCGGTCGATCGAACGGGCGACGCCCCGAAACCCGATCCCCGCCTTGATGCAGGACCGGCAGGCCATGTGCCCGGCTCCCTGGTGGTCGGCGATGGCCGAATGCCCGATCACTCGGAGGATCTGCGCTTCGACTTCGGGGAAACTGAGCGGCGACATACCATCGAGCTGCTTACCGGGATCAACTCTTCCCGCAAGACCTACTACCCTGCCCTCAAACAGAAGGTCGCCGAACTCGAACTGAGCAACCTCCAACTCGACGGGTCGCGGGAGCGGGCCGAGCGGTTGTCTGAGGAGTTACAGCGGGCCGTCACGCGCACCTCGTCGGTCCTGGCGGCCACGCGGCACATCAGCAGCCACCTAGGGCTCGAAGAGGTGGTGCGGGAGACTCTGGACATCCTCACCGGCCCCCTCGGCTACTCCTGGGCCGCCATCCACGTCTTTCGTGAGGCGGGCACCCGAGAGGTGCTCTCGGAGGCTGTGTCCAGGTCGAGCTGTACAGTGGGTGACCACGTTATCTGTCTGGCTGAACTCGAGTTCGAGCAGGGCTTTATCGAGGCCCGCGAGAGCGGCCGAGTGGGCAGGGTGGACTGCGTCGCCGGCCGACAAAGCGGCCTCTCACTGGTCTTCTTCCCGCTTGTGACGGGTCTTCAATCCCTGGGCGTGATGTCAGTGCTCGTTGAGCAAGCGATGTCTGCCGACCTGGATGTCTGCGAGGGTATCGCGACTTCGCTGGCCTCCGCCATCGAGAATGCCGCCCTGTACCGTCGTGTGTTGTCCCAGACCAGCACTCTCGACCGCATGCTCGAGGGGCTGGCCTCCATCTCGCAGTCCTTGACGCTGACCGCACACGGTCAGGAAGCCTTCCTGGGGCAGCTCGCGTCCACAGTGTTGGAGCTCACGGGGGCACGGCACGTCGCGGTGCTTGTGAGCGACGCCGACAACGACTTGGTTCCGGTCTGGTGGACCTCGGGAGACGTGCCCGGGCGTCGAGACGAGGTCAGTGTTCCGCCGGCGGGTACGTCGGACGTGTCGAGCACGCGCGCAACGCTGGTGTCGCTTGTACAGCTGGCCAGGGCGGCGGGTAGGCCCGAGTGGGTGCCGCAGCAGGTGCTCGAGTTGCTCCGTGCGAGCGCCCTGGGGAGCCGACTCGGCCTGCCCGAGCGACTGGCCCGCAGTCTGTGCATCCCCATGAGTCGTGGTCTGGAGCTGTCGGGGGTGATCCTCGTCTCGTTCATCGGCTCCCGTGAGATGCGACCGCGAGAAGCCGAGATGCTGCGCATCCTGGGGAACCAGCTAGGTGTGTCCCTGGAGAACCTCCGGCTGCACCAAGAGGAGCAGCGGCTGCGCCAAGAGGCCGAAACCCTGTACGGCATGGCGCTCGCCCAGAAGAAGGAACTGGAGTACAGACATCGCGAGCTCCAGTGGGCCCTCGAGAGGATCCAGGACATCGAGGTGCAGCGGGTGGTGCAGGAAGAGCGTGAGCGCATCGCGGGCGAGTTGCACGATACGGTGGCCCAAGTGCTCTACGGCATCGGGCTCAATCTTGACTGGTGTATGGCCAAGACCGAACAGGGCGGCGCGTTGCACGAACGCCTCGCGGCGTTGCGGCGCCTAGCCGGCGGGGGCATTCGTGAGATCCGTCAGTCGATCTTCGATCTCGCTCCGCCATCGATCAAGCGCGGGCTTCTCAACGCGTTGCGCAACATAGCCGTCGACAACCACGCGCTCGGGTTCGTCCTCCACCTGCAGGTTCCCCATGAGCTACCTGGCCTGGGGGAGAAGGAGGAGATCGAGGTGTATCGCATCGTGCAGGAGGCCCTCGTCAATATCCGCAAGCATGCCCGGGCGTCTCACGTCTGGATTCGAGTGTTTGTCCTGGGGGAAGATCTCTGCGCGATCGTTGAAGACGACGGCGTGGGTATGAGCGAGGAGGGCGACTGCGGAGCGGGGATGAGCGAGGAGGCGAGCGACGAGGCAGCTACGGGTTTCGGGCTCGCGAACATGTACAGGAGGGCGGCTGCGCTGGGCGGAACGCTCACCGTGGAGAGCTGGCCCGGGGAGGGGACCCAGATCATGCTTCAGGTACCGCTCACAGTGACGCCGGTCTTGCGTTGATCCCGTCGCTCGACTGTGCGAATGGGCAGGGGGGTTCGACCATTAGGCGGGGGGGAGTCCCGCGGGCTTTTCGGTAGGGTAGTGGAGCCGCATCTGGCTCGGGTGAGCGGTGGCCTGCGGTGGTGGGGAGTATGGCCGGGGGGGCTATTCTGCTCTTCCTCAGTCCACAGCGAAGATTCCACGAAAGGAAGGGGTTTTCATGGCAAGTATTCTACGCGTCGACGTCGGGGCCGGCACGGCCACGTTCGAAGATCTGCCTCCGGATCTGGCCACCTACGGCGGCCGGGCTCTCACGTCCACTCTCGTTGCCCGAGAAGTAGACCCCAAGGCCGACGCCCTGGGCCCGGATAACAAGATCGTGTTCGCTCCCGGCCTGCTGGCCGGCACCACCGCCCCCAACTCGAGCCGGATCTCCGTGGGCACCAAGAGCCCGCTGACGGGAGGCATCAAGGAGGCTAACGCCGGTGGCCAGGCCGCGGGCCGTCTGGGCCGGCTCGGCATCGCCGCGATCATCGTACAGGGCGATCCCAAGGGCAAGAAGTATGTGCTGCACGTGTCCAAAGACGGCGCCCGGATGGACGACGGCGCCGCCTTCTGGGGCAAAAGCAACTACGACACGGCCGCCGCGCTGCGGGCCGCCTACGGGGCCAAAGTGGCCACGATCCAGGTGGGCCCGGCGGGCGAGCACAGCATGCGCAACTCCACGGTGGCGACCACCGACCCCGAAGGCAACCCCGCCCGTCACGCCGGCCGCGGCGGCGTGGGCGCAGTCATGGGCGCTCGGGGGCTGAAGGCCGTCGTCATCGACGATGCCGGCTCCGAGCGCGCTCCGATCAAAGACGTCGAGCGCTTTGAGAAGGCCCGCAAGACCCTGGTCGAAGGCGTTAAGGCCCACCCGGTCACGAGCCAGGGCCTGACCAACTTCGGCACCGCCATCCTCGTCAACATCATCAATGAGGCCGGGGCGTTTCCCACGCATAACTTCCACGACGGCCGCTTCGACCAGGCGGAGGCCATCTCCGGCGAGACGGTCCACCAGAACTGCGAGGACCGGGGCGGCAAGCGCAGCCACGGCTGCATGACCGGTTGTATCGTCCACTGCTCGAACGTCTACAACGACAAGGACGGCAAGTACATCTCGTCCGGAGTCGAGTACGAGACCATCTGGGCCCTGGGCGCGAACTGCGACAACGCCGACATCGACGCCATCGCCCGGATGGACTACCTCTGCGACGACTTGGGGCTGGACACCATCGAGATGGGCGGCACGTTCGGTGTAGCCATGGAAGGCGGTCTCCTGCCCTGGGGCGACGCCGCCCGCATGATCGAGTTGTTCGAAGAGGTGCGCAACAACACCGACCTGGGCAAGAAGATCGGCAACGGCGCCGGCCACGCCGGCAAGGAGTTCGGAGTCACCCACGTGCCCACGGTGAAGAATCAGAGCATGCCCGCCTACGACCCTCGCGGTATCAAGGGCATCGGCGTGACGTATGCAACGTCGCCCATGGGCGCTGATCACACTTCCGGTTACGCGGTGGCCACCAACGTCCTCGGCGTGGGGGGGAGCGTCGATCCCCTGAAGGCCGAGGGGCAGTGCGGCCTCTCTCGGAACCTGCAGGAGGCCACGGCGGGGTTCTTCGACTCCACAGGTCTCTGCCTCTTCCTGGCCTTCCCGTGTCTCGACCAGCCCGAATCCCTGGCCGCCATCCCGGAACTGGTCTCGGCCAAGTACGGTGTGGAGATCACGGTGGCCGACATGGTCGCCGCCGGGTCTAAGGTCCTTGATGTGGAACTAGGCTTCAATCGGGCGGCGGGTCTGACCGAGGCCGACGATCGCCTGCCGGAGTTCTTCAGCAACGAGCCCCTGCCGCCGCACAACGTGGTGTGGGACGTCCCGTCCGCGGAGCTCGACGAGGTGTGCGCTTGGAGCCCGGTGATCGAACTCGGGTGAACCAGCGCGGACTGTGCCAAGCTTGGAGCGGGGGAGGGCCGTCGGCCCTCCCCCGCCGCCTGCGGGCGTCTGCCGAAACCGGCCCGCGGTGAACGTCACCGTGAAGCTCGGGTCGACCTTGAGGGCGAAGGCTCCGGGATTCGTCGGCGGCGAGGGAGTGATCGAAGTGCCGGGCCACGGACCGCACGCGGTTGCCGAGGTCATGTCGGCGTTGGGCATACGGTCGGACGAGGTCAATATCATCTACCGCAATCACCAGCTGGTCGCCGTCGAGGCTTCTGTCGCAAACGGCGACCGGGTGGCTCTGTTCCCGCCGAACTTCATCCACTTCTCTCAGTTCTACCTCCGCAGGAAGGTCGATTGAGGCGGTCGTGGCGAGGTGGCCCGGTCGCCACGGGGCCGCTTGGTGGTACAGTGCCGTTCGCGTCGACCCTTGATGCCACGCGACGACGAATCACCTCTCGGAGCAGGTAGCGCGGAAGGTCTGCGACAACCTCATTCTCATCACGGGTGTGGGCACCGACACCGACGATCTTCCGATAGCCCATCTTCTTGGCGAAGGCGATCGTGTCCTCCACCCTGGTCCAGCGGGCGTTGATCGCGTCGCTGCCTGGGACGGGCTGATACTATCTTTCATCTCCCTACGTTGAGGGAAGGGTCTCTGGGTTCACCGGGTATCCGATTTCCCGTACGGCGTCGAGCATGGCTTCGATGTTCTCGAAAGGCGTGTCGGTGGGTAGGCTGCAACCCGAAGCTACCACGTATCCTTTGGGGTTCTGGTAGGCCTGGGCCACGCACTCCCGGGTAGCTTGGCGCACCTGCGCCGGTCCACCCAGCAACATGGTCTCCGCAGGGTGGATGTTACCCATGATCCTCGTTCGATGCCCGATTTCCCCAACGGCTGCGGAAAGGTCTACGTCGTTGTCGAGAGAGAGGCAGTCCGCACCGGTGTCGGCCATCAGATCCCATATGAGCCGGGTGTTTCCGCAGATGTGGAGGGTCACGGGCCTCCCCCTGCTGTGTACGTAGTCCACGAGGCGCCTGAGATAGGGGTACCCGAACTCCCGGAACTGCTTCGGGCCGATGACCGAACAGGACGACAGGGCGTCGGTGAGACTCGGTGTACACCCCACCTCCAGGATCGCTTCGGCGTAAGCGAGGGCCGTCTGAAAGGAGAGTTCGCAGAGCCTGTGGACGGCCTCGGGATCCCTGATGGTCATTCGCACCAATCGCTCGCTACCGATCAAGAACGACGCGTTGGTGAACGGACCCGTGATTGCGCCGGTGACGGGGACTTCCTCCCCCACGGCTTCTGTAACCCTCTTCATCGCCTCCAGATGGTGGGGGAGATTGCCGTCCAGGTTGGGATCGGCCGGCTTCAGGGAATCGATCTGGGAGACTTCGCTGATGGCGGGCGTCTTGAGATAGGCGGTTTCGTCGTCTGGGTAGCAGACCGTTGCTCCCATGGCTTCGGCCTGCTGGTAGAGATCGGTAAAGATCCGGATTCCGTCGTAACCGAAGCGCCGGTACGAGGCGAGTTGGGCCTCGGCGATGAGTCGCCCGTTGCCGCGGAACGCCGACACCTTCACTCCGAGGACGCGGGCCGCCGTATTGCCCACGATGGGCACGCAGGGGAGCCGGTCCACCGCCTCACCCCGGCCGTAGGCGTTCAGGCGCTCGGATGGAGTCATCGTGTCTTTCCTGCGGGCGTTGCCCATGAAATCGCTTCCGTGGATCGATGACAGGTGGCAACAGTACGACCCAGATCGCCAATGGACAAGGGGCTCTCGTCTGCCACCGTCCGATGGTTGAGTTTCGTGAAGGGCCGTGCGCCGACGGAGGGCTGGACGCTGTGGTGGTGGTCCGTGGCCAGGAGCCATCGCGGCGTCGCTGCCGGCACGCATCGGTGCCTGTCGCTCCCGGGTGCACGATTGCCGATACCGAACGGGCCGCCGAAGTGGTCGAGCGAGTACGGCGGCACACCGATCAGCCCGCACTCGTAGGCTTCGGGGCCTCTGGTCTGGAGAGCGCGGCGAAGCTCGCCGCTGTCTCCGACGGCGTCATCGTGGGCAGCCCGCTGCCGCGGGCGGTGCGGGACCTCCGGGGCGAACCCGCTGCTGCGGCCGCGGGGGCCTTCCTCGATGGGTCGGAGGTGGTTTCCGTCTACCAAAACGACCGTCACATTGATAGGGTTATTCCTAAGGTACATAGGTTGCGTGGACCCGTCGCCGACGGGTCCACGAATCCGCCGTCCTGACGGCCCACGCCTACGGAGCTGGCATGCGGATAATCCGGCGGTTCGCCGTATTCGTCGTCTTGGTGACGGGAGCGTTCCTGCGGCTGGTCACAGCCGTTCCGACGCAGCGGGTGCCGAGGTGGCGGACAGGCACCCCGACGGCACGTTCCGCCCGTGCCATCCGCACACGCGAGGCCAATTCACCAAGATGTCGGTGAGCGGCCTGGGCGTCGATACTGTCACTCCGGTTGTGTCTACGTTCGGCGAGCCAGGCACCTCGCCGGTATCGAAATCCTCGTGCGCGGTCCCATCGCGGGAGCTTCGGGCGACTACGCCTCACTCGAGGCCTGGTATAGGACTGAAGGGGCCGGATATCTCACCGCTTTCGACCTTCTCGACGCACCAGTCGGCGTTGCGTGTCTCGACGAACGCGGCGGCCGCCCTTAGCACCTCAGTGGCAGACAGCAGGGCGGCGTCTCGCAGACCCGCAGTCTGCTGAAAGAACCGAAAACAGGGGGGAATAGCGATGTCGGAAATCCTCACCTACACGCTTGGAGGGGTTCTCGACCAAGCGGCCGAGCGGTTCCCGGAGAACGATGCACTCGTGTATGTGGAGCGCGGCATCCGGTACAGCTACCGCGAGCTGAACGACCGTTGCCGAGAGCTGGCCAAAGGATTGTTGGCCATGGGAGTCCGGAAAGGCGATCACGTGGCTATTTGGGCAAATAACGTGCCCGAGTGGGTTCTCGTCCAGTTCGCAACGGCCAAGATCGGAGCCGTTCTGGTGACTGTCAACACGAGCTACATGTCGAGCGAACTCGAGTACGTGCTCAGGCAGTCCGACGCGAGCACTGTGATCTTGGTGGACGGATTCAAGGGCACGAGCTACTCGGACATCCTCTATGAGGTTGTTCCGGAGTTGTCGGACTGTGCCCCTGGTGCACTGGAGAGCGAGCGCCTGCCTCATCTCAAGAACGTCGTCTTCATCGATGATCAGGCTCGGCCTGGGGCATTCAGGTTCTCCGACATCGCCGGCATGAAAGCCGCACTGGGGGATCCTGATCTGGAGGAGGTCGAAGGCGGGCTTCAGGCGGATGAAGTCATCAACATGCAATACACGTCGGGAACGACCGGCTTTCCCAAGGGCGTCATGCTCACGCACGTCAACGTCGTCAACAATGGGTTCAACGTTGGCGAGTGCATGCGCCTCACCTCCCAGGATCGCCTGTGCATCCCGGTGCCCTTCTTCCACTGCTTCGGCTGCGTTCTGGGCGTCATGGCGTGCGTCACGCACGGGGCGACGATGGTGCCGATCGAAATCTTCGAGCCCGCCAAGGTGCTCGAGGTCGTCGAGAGCGAGAGGTGTACGGCGCTGCACGGCGTCCCGACGATGTTCATCGCTGAACTCGATCAACTCGACAAAGGCACGTACGATCTCTCGAGCCTCCGTACAGGCATCATGGCGGGCGCTCCCTGTCCCATAGAGGTCATGCGGCGGGTGATGGATGAGATGCACGTGCGCGAGATCACAATCGCGTATGGTCAGACCGAGTCCTCTCCGGTCATCACTCAGACGAGGACCGAGGATCCCATCGAGCTCAGGGTCCGCAGTGTCGGACGGGCTCTCCCTGACGTGGAGGTGAAGATCGTCGACCCGGTGAGCCGCCAACAGCTGCCGCACGGCCAACAAGGAGAACTCTGCACACGCGGCTATCTGGTCATGCGTGGGTATCACAGGATGCCCCAGGAGACAGCCGAAGCCATCGACTCCGAAGGCTGGCTGCACACAGGCGACCTGGCGGTCATGGACGAGGGGGGCTACTGCCGAATCACAGGACGGATCAAGGACATGATCATCAGGGGAGGAGAGAACGTCTACCCGCGGGAGATCGAGGAGTTCCTTCATCTGCACCCCGACATACTCGATGTTCAGGTCTTCGGCGTCCCGGACCAGAAGTATGGTGAAGAGGTTGCAGCCGCAGTCATTCTTCGGCAAGACGCTGCTCTGTCGGAAGAGGGACTCAGGGAGCACTGTCGCGCCAAGATCGCGCGCCACAAAGTGCCAAGATACGTCCGATTCGTGGATTCGTATCCCATGACCGCCTCGGGAAAAGTCCAGAAACACAGACTCCGCGAGATGGCCGTCCTCGAGCTCGGATTGCAGGAGATAGGGGAGACGGCATAGGGGGAAGCAGTGTGAGTAGCTACCGTCCGTTCGATTTCGGCCTCGGGGAGACTGCAGAGGATTTGGCCGGCATAGTCCCGCCGTCGGACGCCGGCGAGTTCCATCGCCGGCTTCGGGGTGAGGCACGATCTCGCAAGCATGATCAAAGGGGGGACCCAGAATGAGCTCTGCAGAGGCGTTTGTGGAGGCACGCGATTTCCTACTTCGCCACCGCGAGGACTACCAACGGGCGTATCGCGAGTTCACGTGGCCGATACTCGACGAATTCAACTGGCCTCTCGACTATTTCGATCGCTACGCCATGGGCAATGACCATCCCGCCCTGTGGATCGTGGACGAGGATGGAACCGAGACGAAACTGAGCTTCGCCGACATGAGCTCGCGCTCGAATCGAGTGGCGAATTGGCTGCGGGAGCAGGGAGTGAATCGTGGCGACCGGATCTTGGTGATGCTTCCCAATGTCGCTCCTCTGTGGGAGTTGTCACTTGGTGCGATGAAGCTCGGCGCGGTCGTCTGCCCCGCTACCACGTTGCTCATGCAGGGTGACTTGCAGGATCGAGTATCTCGGGGCGACATGCGGCACGTCGTGGTGGAAGCGTCGGCCGCACGCAACTTCGAGGGCGTCTCGGGCGACTTCACGCGCATCATTGTCGGGGGACACCAACCCGATTGGCTTTCTTTCCACGATGCAGAGGACTACCCGGGTGATTTCGAGCCTGAAGGGGTGACGCGCTCGAGTGATCCACTGCTGCTGTACTTCACCTCCGGTACGACCGCCAAACCCAAAATGGTAGTGCACACGCATCAGAGCTACCCCGTCGGCCATCTCTCCACGATGTACTGGATCGGCTTGAAGCAGGGGGACGTACATCTCAACATCGGTTCGCCCGGTTGGGCGAAACACGCGTGGAGCAGTCTATTCGCACCCTGGAACGCCGGGGCTACAGTCTTCTCCCATAACGTGCCGCGCTTCGACGCCGCCAAGACTCTGGAGACCATCTCACGATACGAGGTGACGACGCTCTGCGCTCCGCCTACCGTCTGGCGGATGTTGATCCTCGAGGATCTTGAGGCGTACCCCATGAAGCTGCGCGAGCTCGTCTCGGCCGGGGAACCTTTGAATCCCGAGGTGATGGAGCGCGTCCGCACTGCTTGGGGCCTCACGATCCGCGATGGCTACGGGCAGACGGAGACGACTGCACAGATTGGGAATTCTCCCGGGCAGTCGGTGAAGTTCGGCTCGATGGGGCGACCGCTTCCGGGCTACCGAGTAACACTGCTCGACGCCGATGACGCTGTGGCCGCGGAGGGGGAGATCTCTCTCGATCTGGATCCTCAACCGCCGTGCGGGCTTATGGCGGGGTACGCGGACAACCGCGATGGCGCCGTCGGCCTTGCGGGAGGAAAGCGGTATCGGACCTCTGACTGGGCCTCCCGTGACGAAGACGGCTACTACTGGTACATCGGCCGCTCGGACGACGTGTTCAAGAGCGCCGACTATCGCATCAGCCCCTTTGAGCTCGAGAGCGTCTTGATCGAGCACGAAGCAGTGGCTGAGGCCGCGGTCGTGCCCAGCGCCGACCCGGTCAGACTCGCCGTGCCGAAGGCCTATCTGTCCCTAGCACCCGGTCACGAACCTTCACGAGATACCGCGCTCTCCATCTTCCGCTTCTCTCGCCGGCGACTGGCGCCGTACAAGAGACTGCGGCGTCTTGAGTTCGCCGACCTACCGAAGACGATTTCTGGCAAGATCCGCCGAGTGGAGCTTCGTAACGGCGACAAGGAGAACCAAGAAGCGGGGACCCGAGGGCCGCTTGAGTTCTGGGAGGTGGACTTCGTCGAGCTTGACACGCGTCGGTCGACCGAACAACCGGCTTCAAGCTGAGCTATCGGACGGCCGCGATCCCCAGGGCAAAGCAGTCAACCATCTGCCGACAGGAAAGCCATCAAGCACTTCCGACTGACCTACGAGCACGCGACATCCCTCATCACGTCGGCTCGCCGAGATGGGAGCGACTACATCCTGAACGGCCGCAAACAGTTCATCACCAAATGCCGGTCACGCAGGCGCTCTCACTGCCCTTGCTCGCACCTCCCTGGAGGCGTCCAAGGCTAGGGGCATGTCGACGTTCATCGCGGACATGTCGCTCGAAGGGGTTTCGGTGGGCAGAGAGGAAGAGAAGCTCGAGGCCGGCGATCCCCGACACCTCGAAGGCCGTGCGGGCGGTGCCCGTGGGCCGATCGAGCACTGCCACCTCGTCCGCTCCCGCCCCGTAGCAGGCCACAGCCAGGTCGGGGCCGGAACCGCCGCCGGCACGCTCGCCTGGATTCGATGCCATGGTGCGCAAACTCCCACGCTCCTGGCTCCCCGACCAGTCCAGGAGCCGGCCGCAGCCTGAGCCCGCCAGCCCTCCGGCCCCCAGGAGCACGGCGCTTCCGGCCGGCTTGAGGAATTCGCGGCGAGAGGTCTATCATGATGTCCCCGGTTCGAGTCCGGGTCCCGCCACCTCAGACCGGCCCCATCGATGCGGGGCTTCCGTCGCTCGGCAGGCGGGCGATTCAGTCAAGCTCTGGAACGGCCGTCTCTCTCAGGAGATCTCGGACGCGATCCACGAACTCAGCAGCGTGGAGTAATTGCTCGTCGGCGTTCAGATTCCTCAGCGTTCATACTGCCAAGCCTTCCTTACGGACATTCCTCAGTAGGGGAGAGCCCTGTGCCTGGTAGCGATCGAGAGCGACGAAGATGCAGCTGATCACGACGTGGTGCTCGAGTGACAGCGCGGCGACGATGTCGATCGTGCGCGAGATCTCTTCCCCTGCGCGCACCTCGCCACGCAAGACGACCAGTACGTCGATATCGGATCCTTCGTCCGCGTCCTATGGTGAACGCGATCCTTTGCGCTATCATCACTACAGAAGGAATACTCTCGGACGCCGGAGTCATGCGTGGTGTTGGCCACCGTTGATCGCATCTTCCAGCAGATGAGCCGCGAACTGCCCGACGTGTCCTTCCGGACGCGGATGTGGGACGGCACCGAGCACCAGTACGGCAGCGGGCCGCAGGAGTTCCTCCTCTCCATC
>JAHJSA010000004.1 GCA_018830645.1 Actinomycetota bacterium | reverse complement strand
GATCGGTTCATCAATGGAGCATCGGCACGAAGCAACCCCGGGTTTAGTGCGGCAGCATGCTAGACTGGCGATCGTCCGAGGCTGTCAAGCGAGGTGAGGCGGAGGGGTGGTTGGAAGGCGGTGAGGCGCGACCGGGGGCCGACCAGACCAGGCACCACCGGCTGACTCGATATCCCTCCCCTGGCGTCAATGGGATGTGGCACTGGCGGCAGCGTGTACCCCTGCATCGGGTCGTGTTGAACTTCCTGGTGATCTACACGTGTAGGTACCTTCCCTCCCTGCCTTTGAAGCATGTGCTCTATCGGGCGATCGGCATCAGGATGGGGGCCTTCGCGGCTCCCGGCCTGAGCGTCACGTTCGACATCTTCTACCCCGAGCTCATCTCTGTGGGGGAGAACACGGTCATCGGCTACAACACGGTGATCCTTGCCCACGAGTTCCTCCGAGATGAAGTGCGCACCGGGCCGGTCGTGATCGGTCGTGACGTCATGATCGGGGCGAGCTGCACGATCTTGCCCGGAGTCGTCATCGGAGATGGCGCCGTCGTCTCGGCGCTCAGCCTTGTGAACGCGGACGTTCCTGCGGGCGCCCGCGTCGGCGGTGTTCCCGCCCGACTCCTGTCGGTGAGTAGGCAGCCGGAAACGGAGAGGTGATATGCAGCTGCAAGGACACGTACGCGACGTCAGCCTTCCCGAGATCTTCCGTCTGCTCAAGATGGGGGGAAGGACCGGAGCTCTGAAGGTAGCTTCGGGCAAGGAGGGCGGACACGTCTACTTCAAGGGCGGAGAGGTCTACTACGCCACCTCGACCGTGAGCGGGGCGCCCATAGGTGAGCGTCTCGTGCGTGCCGGCAAGCTGCGAGGCTCTGAGCTCCAAGCGGTCTTGGCCGAACAGCGGGCCTCGGAGAAGCCTCGATTGCTGGGCGCGTTGCTCAAGGAACTCGGGTTGGTCTCGCAGGAGGCCCTCGAACAGTATGTGAGGGAGCAGATCCAGGACTCCGTGTTCAACCTGTTCAACTGGCCGGAGGCCGAGTTCCAGTTCACCATGGGCGAAGAGCCTCCGGTGGCCGACGTGGTGGTCTCCATGGATGCCGAAGGCGTCATCATGGAGGGATGTCGGCGCGTGG
This sequence comes from Actinomycetota bacterium, assembly GCA_018830645.1. Classification (GTDB taxonomy): domain Bacteria; phylum Actinomycetota; class Thermoleophilia; order RBG-16-64-13; family RBG-16-64-13; genus JAHJSA01. Next base: position 56,654 of record JAHJSA010000004.1, on the reverse strand, counting down.
ACGAGTGGGAACTCGTGATGCGCACCCTTGGCTCGCTCGAGAAAGTGCCGTCGCTCAGTGCGCCGGTCACCGTGCGCGAGGTGCGACTGACGGCCGCCGAATGGGGCATCGCCTGCTTCGCCGATGGCCATCGCGACATCAACACCATCGTCGTCGACTCCGGGCTCGATCGCTTCAACACGGCCAAGACGATCTTCGGCATGGTCAGCACCGGGCTGGTCGCGTTGCGCGATCCCACCCTGGAGCTGCTCGGTCAGAAGACGGCCATCGCTCTGCGGGGACCCATCGACATCTACAACCTCACCTTTCTCACCACCGCGTCCACGTCGGATGTGTCGAACCACCTGCGCATCGAGAAGGTCGACGATGAGGAGGTGGAGGTGTATCTGGCAGCCGCCATCCGCGAGGACGATGAAGACGCCGCCCTGATCTACTTCTCCGAGTCGCGCACCCCGCTCTCGGTAGTCAAGCGCATGGCGCTCGAGACTTCGGGCTTCGTGGTGCTGGTGAACATCAACTCTGAGGACTCGGTCGTCGCGTCGAGACGAGACGTGGCGCTGATGGGGGAGATCGGCGATCGGCCCTACGTTGTCGCGTCGTACGCTTCTATGGCCGACGAGAAGGTGACGGAAGACCAGGTTCGCAGGCTGCTCGATCTATCGCCGAGCGTTCCTGTCGTCGCCTGCAACATCAGAAGCTCGGAAGATGCGACCGAGGTGCTTGCGGCGCTTCGCGCTTTGATCCCTTGACGTGTCTCGGAAGGGCGTTCGACGATACGGGGACTGGCACCAGGCGATAGCTTCGGCTGGGAGTAGTGCTGCGCGTCGGGTCAATGGTGCTCTCGGCAGGGCTCCGGTGAAGTGGCCCGCGTCCGTGCTTGTGGTGGGTGTGCTCTTGATCGCGACCGGCACCCTGCTCGACGGGTATGTGGGACAGGGCGCGGCTCTCGCTGTCGCGTTGTTGCTCGGCGCGGGAGGACTGTGCTCACTCCTCGGGGTCAGCGGTTTGCTGTCGGCGCTGGTGGTGCACATTGTGAAGAGGCGTGATCGCTGACTCCACACGAGCGCACGACGTCACGCCAACCCTGAGATGTCCGTCCGCAGGCGTGCTGGGCCTCGGGCTCGAGAGAAAGGCTGTGACTTATGAAGATCGCTGTCACCGGTAAGGGCGGCGTCGGCAAGACTACTCTGGCGGGAACGATGGCCCGCATCTTTGCGGCCGAGGGCTACAGGGTGTTGGCCGTCGACGCCGATCCCGACGCCAACCTGGCGAGCGCCCTCGGCATCTCCGCCGACATCGCGCGGGGCATCGTCCCGATCGCCGACATGAAGGACCTCATCGCCGAGCGTACCGGGGCGACGCCCGGCTCGATGGGCGGCTTCTTCAAGATCAACCCGCGCGTGGACGACATCCCCGACGAGCTCAGCGTGCCCCTCGACGGCATACGGCTCATGGTGATGGGCACGGTCAAGGAGGGCGCGGGAGGCTGCGTCTGCCCCGAGTCGGTGTTGCTGCGCTCGTTGATCCGACACCTCCTCTTGCGTCGGGACGAAGTGGTGATCCTCGACATGGAGGCCGGGATCGAGCACCTGGGGCGTGGCACGGCGCAGGGCGTCGACGCGATGATCGTGGTCGTGGAGGCCGGCGCCCGCAGCGCGCGAACCGCCGACGCCATCCGGCGGCTCGCCGACGACATCGGTATCAAGCGGCTGTTCGTCGTGTTGAACAAAGTGGACGCGAAAGAGCTCGAGCAGTTGAAGTCGCTGCTGACCGGGTTCCAGATCATCGGTTCGCTCCCGTTCAGCCCGGGCGTGCGGCAGGCCGATCTCGACGAGGCCCCTCCCTTCGAGCGCGCCCCCGAGTACGTGGAAGCGGTGCGGAGCGTGGTAGCGGCGGTGCGTGTGGCGCTGGATTCCGACGAGTAGAGCGGTGCATGTCCCCCGGCCCTTGATTCGTCCCCGGCCCCTGATTCGGCGCCCTGGGAACCTGCCGTCGTTGTAGAATCGTCCCATGGTCACCAACAGAAGCGGGAACGGCAGCCGCCGCGACGGCGTGACATGAGGAGGAGCGTGATGACAGGCAGGTCTGATCTCAAGAGACGGGGCTCGTCGGCCGGGCTTGTGGCGCTTCTCCTCGTCCTGGTGCTCGGGCTGTGGGGGTGTGGGTCGAACGACAGCGTCCTCCGCGGCGAGAGCCCCGAAACCACCGTAGCCGCCTCGAGCCCGGCCGGGCTCTCGTACGAACCGTACGAACAGGACGGCAAGGCTTCCGACGAGGCGATGAGTTCGCAGGAGACCTTGGCCGGCAGTCTGACCGGTGAAGGTCAGAGTCTCGAGCGCATGGTGATAAGCAACGCCTATCTGCTTATCGAGGTCGAGGAGGGGCAGTTCGAGATCGCGTTCGACAAGGCGCTCCTGCTGGCTGACAAGTACGGAGGCTACCTCGTGAGTTCGAGGTCTTCCGCGAGCGGCGAAGAGGGAGCGTTGCGTAGCGGCACCATCTCGATCCGCGTGCCTGAGTCGGCCTTCAATCAGACGATCACCGACGCCGGCGGCCTGGGCGAAGTGATGTCCCGCGAGATCGACACCCAGGACGTCACGGAAGAGTTCGTGGACCTCAGCGCCCGTCTGAAGAACGCCAAGGCCCAGGAGAAAGCGCTTCTGGCCTTGATGGACAGGGCCAAGACCATCGACGAGGTGCTCCAGGTGCGGCAGGTGATCTCCCAGACTCAGATGGAGATCGAACAACTGCAGGGGCGCATCAACTTCCTCGACGAGCACACCAGCTTCTCGACCGTCGCCATGAGCATCTACGAGACCGGCACTGACGTCGGCGGCCCGGGTGGATGGGGCTTCATCGACGCGCTCAAGGAAGCGCTGCACGCCTTCGTCGACAGCGTGAACGGGATCATGATCGCGCTGGGCGGCGCGATCCCCGTCCTGGCCGTCCTGGCCGTCCTCGGCTGGGTCGTGTACAAGGTCGTCAGGCTCATCATGAAACGCTTCGCCCGCGCCGAGAGGGTTCCAGAGTTTGCGGGGTATCCCTACGGTGCGCCGCAGCACGCGTACGGCGCTGAGTACCAGCAGGGCGCCCCGGTTCAGCAAGGCGCCCCGGTTCAGCAAGCGCCTCCCGCGCAGGTCGCGCAGCCCGGCGAGCCCGCAGCTACCGAGCCCGGCGTGCCCCCATCTTCTGGGTCAGGTAGCTAAGGGAGCAGGTTCGAACCTCAACCTTGATGAGCGCCGTGCCCGGCCCAGGCCGGGCACGGCTTCGTTGTGTCCGCGCCTCCCGCGCCGAGGACCAGTCCGCCACCGGTTCCTGTCGCGGGCCTTTCCGTCCGAGTGGGTGGGTATACTCGAGCCATGATGACCACCATGCGGCGTGGCCGCATGGTGGGCCAAAACACACGGAGAACGAACGAGTGGCTGCGAGCGTGATACTCCTCTTCCCGACCACGCAGGCCGTACTGAAGGCCGAAGACCTGCTGCTCGAGAGCGGGTTCGCCGTCGACGTGATCCCCCGCCCGGCGGGTACCTCCGGTGCCCTGTGCGGCATCGCGCTTGCACTGCCTGCCGCTTTCTTCGTTCAGGCTGAGAAGGTGTTGGCGGCGGCAAACGTCGGGTTCACGCGCCATCGTCCTTCGCCCGGCGGCAGGAGCAGGGTGCGGGCGCGTCGGGCGCGGCGTTCGGTTGCCGGTGTCGGGGGTCGCGCCGGGGGTGGGGTGCGGCCGCCTCGGAGCGATCCCGGAAACGACACGGGCACGGGCTGAGGCGCGCGGTGTGCGGGCGCCTTCGGCATGTGTATACTGCACGGTCCGCTTCAGGCGGCCCGTGCGCTCAGGGCGCTGGGATACAACTCCATATTTCACCCCTGCTCCGGCAGTGAGGCCGGGGCCGTACAGTCCGAAGGAGGTGACCGAAACTGAACAGCTACGAGCTGATGCTCATCCTGCGCTCCGACGCCGACGAAGAGACCCGCGCCGCGGTGCTCGCTCGGATCAAGGACACGATCTCCAAAGACGAGGGCGTGATGGGCAAAGTCGATGATTGGGGCAAGCGCCGCTTCGCCTACGAGATCGACCACATGACAGAGGGCTACTATTCCGTCCTGTATTTTCAGGCCAAGCCCGCCACACTCGACGAGATCACGCGTGTGCTCAAGATCACCGATGCGGTGATCCGCAACATGCCTCTGCGTCTCGAAGACCCCGTCGCGCCCGTCGCGGCCGTCGCGCCCGTCGCGCCTGTCGCGGCGACCATCACCGAGGAGTAGATCATGGCCAGGGGCATCGCCCACGTTACACTCGTGGGGAATCTTACGAGGGATCCGGAGCTGAAGCAGTTTTCGGGTGGAGGCTCTGTGTGCAACCTCGGGGTTGCCGTCAATTCATCCACCAAAGACGCCTCCGGTCAGTGGGTTGAGAAGCCCAACTACTTCACCGTGAAAGTCTTCGGGCCTCAGGGCGAGAACTGCGCCCGGTATCTGAGCAAGGGTCGTCAAGTCGCCGTCGACGGGCGCTTGAACTACGACTCCTGGGAAGCCCAGGATGGCTCAAAGCGGAGCACCGTCGACATCATCGCCGATACGGTGATGTTCATCGGCGGCCAGGGTGAGGGCGGTGGCGCGTCCACGGGCGGACGGTCCGATCGGGACCAAGCTCCGGCCAAGTCCGGCGGCGACTCCGACTTCCGCGACATCGATTTCGAAGACGAGGACGACATCCCGTTCTAGTCATTATCAGGAGGAACGCACGTGGCATTCGCCAAGAGGCGGCGAACGCGGCCCACGACGGGCCAGCGTCGGCGCAAGTACTGCTATTTCTGCAAAGAGAAGATAGAGCACGTCGACTACAAGGACCACAACCAGCTGCGTCGGTTCATGTCCGAGCGTGCCAAGATCAAGTCTCGCCGCACCAGCGGGGCGTGCCGTCGCCATCAGCGCCAGCTCGCCGTCGCCATCAGGCGTGGGCGTGAGATGGCTCTGCTGCCCTACTCCAACCGGTAGAGCTGGGGATAGGCGTGTGGGTCGAGGCCGGCCCACGCAGACAGACAATGGGTGGTTTTTCGACAGGAGCGACCAGTGAGGCGGGGAAGGCCGTAGCGCTCGCCGTCGTGCTGAGCGCCGTCACGGCGTATATCCCATTCCTTGGGATCTTCCTGATGCCGGTGCTTCCACTGCCCACGGCCTACGTCACGTTCAGGCGCGGCTTGGGCGTGGGTCTGGCTACCGCGTTCGGCGCGGGTGTTCTGAGCGCCGCGCTCACCGGGCTCGGCAACGGTGTGCTCACCTTGTTGGTCACCGGCATCGTCGGCTCGCTGTTGGGAGTGGCACTTGCTCGTAAGTGGGGCTTCACGACCACACTGCTGGCGGTCACGGTCGGCGGCGCCGTCACTTTCGGCACGTCCACGGCCGTCGCCTGGTTCATCGCCGGCCTCGGCTTCGATCAGTTCGGCAAGCTGCTCGATGAGTCGATGGTTGCAGCCAGCCAGATGTACATCTCGATGGGCATGGACCCGGCCGTGGTCGAAGAGGCGTCCGTGCAACTGCGCGAGTGGTTCTCGATGCTGCCGTATCTTCTGCCGTCGATACTCGGGGTGGCAGGGCTCATGCTTGCGAGCGCGGCTTTGGCGCTGGTCGCGGTGGTGTTCCCCCACCTGGGAGAGAAAGGCGCCGGAGACCTCGCCTTCTCGCGATTCAGGTTGCATTGGTCGGCCTCGTACGGTTTCATCTTCGGGCTGGCGTTGCTGATCTTCGCCGGTCGGTTCGGAGGCGCCGCGGAGAGCGCTCGACTGGTAGGGTTGAACCTCTTCTTGTTCTTCCAGACCTTGTTCTTCATACAAGGGCTGGCTCTGATCCATTGGTTCATGACGAGCAGGGGGTACGGCACCGGCACCAGGGTCGCGATGTACACGGCGGCACTGGTGGGTCAGCTCATGCTGCAGTTCACGAGCTGGGCGGGCCTGTTGGATACATGGTTCGATTATAGGAAGCGCTTCGCCGTTGCGACACCGCCCGCCGGGTCTGTTGGCCCGAGGGGTCGCGAGGGCGCTGGCGATCAGGAGGAGATGTAGATGGAGATCATCCTGTTGCAGGATGTGGAGAACGTAGGCAGCAAGGGCGAAGTGGCCGGCGTGTCCGATGGCTACGCGCGGAACTTCCTTCTTCCCCGGAAGTTGGCCGAGACCGCCACGTCGGCTCGTATCGAAGTCGTGCGCAAGGTGCAGGAAGAGCGCGAGGCGCGGGAGCGTCGCGCGGCCGAGCAGGCCGAGGAAGTGCGCGACCTACTCAGCAAGACGGTGCTCACCATCCCGGCGCCGGTCGGCACCGCCGATCGACTCTTCGGTTCGATTACCAACCAGGATGTGGCTTCGGCGATCTATGCCGCTCGCAAGGTGCGCATCGACAAGCGGCACGTGCACATCGAGGAACCCATCAAGACCGTCGGTACGTTCACGATACGTGTCGACGTGCACGCGAGCGTGGAACAGGCAGAGATGAAGTTGATCATCACGCCGGAGGGGGCCAAGTAGTCGCTCTCCCGTGATTCGGAGTGAGCGGCGGATGCTGGGGGCCATGATGAGCGGCAACGGACCTGGTGGTGCGGGCAACAGGGCGGAGAACCTGATGCCCCAGAACCTGGATGCCGAGGTGTCCGTCCTCGGTGCGCTCATGGTCGCCCCCAACTTGATCGCGGGTGTCACGGAGGTGTTGCGGCCGAACTACTTCTATCGGCGCAGCCACCAGTTCATCTACGAGGCGATCGAGCAACTGTACGCCGGCGGTGAGCCCGTCGACCCCATCATGGTGAGCGAGTCGCTCAGCAACGCGGGGTGTCTCGAAGAGGTGGGTGGGCGCGCCTTCGTCCACTCGCTGGTCTCGGCGGTGCCCGTGGCGACGAACGCTCGGTACTACGCGGAGATCGTACGAGAGAACTACCTGCTCAGGTCGCTGATCCAGGTGGGCTCCGGCATCGCGGAGCTGGGGTACCAGCGCGAGGGTGAGCCTGTCGACCTGATCGACCGGGCGGAGCAGATGGTCTTCAGCATCTCGCAGAGCCGGGTGTCCGCCGAGTTCAGCCCCATGGGCGATCTCATCAGCGAGCAGTTCGCCGAGCTCGAGAAGACCATGTCGGAGGGTAGGCGGGCCCGCGGGGTCGAGACCGGTTTTCGCCGGCTCGATGAGAAGATCACCGGCTTCCAGCCGGCCAACCTGGTGGTCCTGGCGGGGCGTCCCTCCATGGGGAAGACGGCCCTGGCGCTCAATCTTGCCCGCAATGTAGCCGTCGATCAGGGCAAAGGCGTCGCCCTGTTCAGCCTCGAGATGTCGAAGATGGAGCTTGTGCAGCGCATGATGTGCTCCGAGGCGCGGGTCGACAGTCATCGGCTACGGCACGGGAAGCTCACCACGGGGGAGTGGGCGAAGCTCACCGCGGCGTGCACTCCCCTGCACAACGCGCCCATCTTCATCGACGACACCGCGTCTGTGAACCTGATGGAGATCCGGGCGAAGTCGCGGCGATTGAAGGCCAAGGAGAAGGGCCTCGGGTTGATCGTGATCGACTACCTCCAGCTCATGATGGGCGACGCCGGCACGGAGAACCGCCAGCAGGAGGTGTCGCGCATCTCGCGGGGCCTGAAGATCCTGGCGAGAGACCTCGACGTGCCGGTGCTGGCGCTCTCTCAGTTGTCGCGCCAGGTGGAGCAGCGCACCAACCGTCGGCCCGTGCTCTCCGACCTGCGGGAATCAGGCGCGATCGAGCAGGATGCCGACGTCGTCCTGTTCATCTACCGCGACGAGGTATACAACAAGGACAGCGTCGACATGGGCATGGCCGAGATCATCGTGGGCAAGCAGCGCAACGGTCCCATCGGCGACTGCAAGCTGGCGTTCAACGAGCGGTACACCCGCTTCAGCGACATGCAGGACGACGGGCGTCCCGAGGGGGGCGGCGGCGAGCGGGAGCGTCCCGCCCGGGAGCACCGGTGATCGACGCACGGGACGGGGGGGTCTACGCGAGTTCTCTCGGCCCGTACGCCTATCGTCCCGTGGAGTTGCTCGAGCGTCTGGGCATCCTCCCGCGTGGCGGAGGGTTGCCCGGGGCGGGGGCGCCCCCCGAAGACCCCGACCGGCTCGCCGTCCTTCTGGACAGCGCAGGAGGCAACCCTCGTCTGGCGCGCCGCTCGTTGGTCGCGTGGGCTCCGCGGACTCATCTCTGGGCCAAGGACGGGCGCGTCGTGGTGTCCCGCCGCGACGGTGGAGGAGCGTGGACCCGCGTTGAATCGTCCGGCGACCCGTTCCCGCTGCTCCGCGCCATGCTCGCCGAGCACGCGCGGGCGGTCCGCTGGGTCGGCCCGGCGGTCGACGACCTCGAGTGGGTGGGCGCGTACGGACTCTTCACCTACGACGCGGGCCGCTATATCGAGGTTCTGCCCGATAGCACCGTGGACGACCTGCGTATCCCCGATGTCGATCTGATCTTCCCCTCTCGGCTGGTGTGTTTCGATCACGAGCACGATAGGGTGGTCGCAGTGGGGGATTCCCCCGCGGCGTTGGACGACATCGCCGAGACTCTCTCGCTCGCGGCCCGGGCGCCGCGTGTGGAACTCGATCTGTCGGTAGAAGGTCACAGTCGAGAGGAGAGCCTGAAGACCGGCTCCAACGTGACGCGGGCCGAGTACGAAGAGGTAGTGGCCCGCACGCGGGAGTACGTGTGGGCCGGCGATCTGTTCCAGGCCAACCTTTCGCAGCGGCTGCACCTCGAGTATCAGGGCGAGTCGGCGCTGCTGTACCGGGTGCTCCGCACCGTGAACCCCTCACCCTTCGCCGGCTACCTGCGTCTCTCCGGCTACGAGCTGCACTCGAGCTCGCCGGAACGTCTGGTGCGCCTGCGGGGCCGCGTTGCCGATGCCCGCCCGATCGCCGGCACGCGTCGACGGGGGCGCGACTTCGACGAAGACGGGCTGCTCGCCGACAACCTCCATCTCGATCCGAAGGAGCGCGCCGAGCACATCATGCTCGTCGACCTCGAGCGGAACGACCTGGGCCGGGTCTGTGAGTACGGCACGGTGCATGTGGATGAGCTGATGGTGACCGAGCGCTACAGCCACGTGATCCATATCGTGAGCAACGTGACGGGCACTCTCCGCGAGGGCACCGACGCCGTGGATCTGCTGCGGGCCATGTTCCCCGGGGGGACGATCACCGGGTGCCCCAAGGTGCGCTGCATGGAGATCATCGACGAGTTGGAGACGGTGAGGCGCGGCCCCTACACCGGATCGTTCGGCTTCCTCGGCTACGGCGGGAACATGGACACCAACATCGTGATCCGCACGCTGGTGCGTGTGGGCGACGCGCTGTACGCGCAGGCCGGCGGCGGCATCGTCGCCGACTCCGTGCCCCCTCGGGAATACCTCGAGACTCTGAGCAAGGCCGAGGCGATGGTGCGGGCGGCGCTCCAGGCGCGGCGCCTGACGGAGCAGGGCGCGGCTGAGAGCGGTGCGGAGTCGGCCGGCGCCGCGGAGATCGGCGCCGAAGAGATGAGCGTGGCGGAGATTGGCGCGGCGGAGATCGGCGCGGCGGGGTCGGGCCGGGTCAGCCCCGCGGAGCCATCGTCGTGACCGAGCGCGTTGGTGAGGCTACGGAGAGTGGCACGGATGTGGACGTGGTCCTGCTCGACGGGCAGCTCGTGGCGCGTGCCCAGGCCGTCATCTCGGCCTTCGACCGCGGGGTCATGTACGGCGAGAGCCTCTTCGAGACGTTGAAGGTGTTCGAAGGGGCTCCATGCCTCTGGTCCCGGCACTGCGACAGGCTTCTTGCGGGCTGTGTGGAGCTCGGCATACCGCTCGACGTCCAGGAGGTCGAGCGCGGTGTGCGGGCGCTGTTGGCGGCGCGGCCCGTGAGCCACGGAGTCCTGCGGGTGCAGGTCACCGGCGGCGTGCAACCCGGCGGTGGGCGCGGCATCACCGCGCCTCGAGAGGGCCGGCGGCCGCGCATGATCGCCGGCGTCAGCGAGACTCCGCCGCTCTCCGCGGCGGTGTACGAGACGGGCGTCAGGTTGGTGAGCTCGCGCGGTTCTCCGCGGCCCCTGCCGGGTTTGAAATCGGGCAACTACCTCGCCAGTGTCGTGGCGAAGGCCCAGGCCGAGGCGGCCGATGCCTTCGAGTGTGTCCTGGTGGACGAGGGTTCCGACGCCGTGCTGGAGGGCTCGTTCAGCAACGTCCTGGCGTGGGATGGCAGAGGCATCGCCTGCCCGCCCGACGAACGGCGGCTGCCCGGGGTCACTCTGGCCGTGGTACTCGAGGAAGCGTCGGCCCTGGGCATTCCGGTGAGCGTGCGGCCCGTGCCGATGGGCGAGGCTCTCGAGAGCGGGCTCCTACTCACGGGCAGCCTCCTCGGCGTGTGCGCGTGCTCGAGCCTGGATGGTACGCCATTACGGGATTCGGCGGACGTAGCGACGCGATTGAGAGAGCGCCTTCTGGCGCGCGAGGCTGCGGAAGCGGCTCGTTGGAGGTCCGGTGGAAGCTGATCGTTTCGATGTGATCGTCGTTGGAGCCGGCCCAGCGGGTATCTTCGCCGCGCTGGAACTCGCCCGGCATTCCCAGGCGCGGGTGCTGCTCGTGGAAAAGGGATGCGACGTGGCGGAGCGCAATTGCCCGGCTCGCGAAGGTGCCCGGTGCGCTCACTGTGACCCCTGTGCCATCACGTGCGGATGGGGTGGGGCCGGCGCGTTCTCCGACGGTAAGCTCACGCTCAGCCCCGAGGTGGGAGGGTGGCTGGGTGACTATCTGGCGCCCGGCGATCTTCCCCGTCTCATCGACGACGTCGACCGTGTGTATCGGGAGTTCGGCGCCTCCGACGTGATTCACGGCGACGATGACGAGGTGGTGGAACTCTGGCGCGGACGGGCCAGGAAGGCGGGGCTGCGCCTGGTCTCCTCGCCCATCCGTCACATGGGGACGGAACGCTGCGTGGACATCATGGCCGGGCTGCGACGCGCACTCGACGGTCGCGTGGACGTGCTCACCGACACCCCCGTGGAAAGGCTTCTGACTCAAGACGATGGGGCGGGCGGGAAGCGCGTCACCGGCGTGATCACGGAAGCCGGACAGGAGTTCGAGTGCGATGCCCTGATCGTCGCTCCAGGGCGTGAGGGGGCCGCCTGGCTTCTTGACCAGGCGACGCGGTTGGGGCTTCCCGTCACGAGCAACGCGGTGGACATCGGGGTGCGCGTGGAGACGTCGGCGACCGTCACCGACGCCATCACCGACGACCTCTACGAGCCGAAGCTCCTGTACACCAGTCGCACGTTCGACGACCCCGTGCGCACGTTCTGCATGAACCCGCACGGCTTCGTCAGCAAGGAGAGCTACGGCGACCTGGTCACCGTCAATGGCCACAGCTATGCAGACAAGGGGCACAGCACCCCCTACACCAACTTCGCTCTGCTGGTCTCGACGCGGTTCACCCAGCCGTTCAAGGAGCCTCTCACCTACGGGAGGTCGATCGCCCGACTCGCCAACCTCTTGGGCGAGGACATCATCGTGCAGCGGTTGGGTGATCTCCAGGACGGACGCCGCACGACTCCGGAGAGGCTGGCCCGGGGGGTGGTGGAGCCTACCCTTGGAGGCGTCACGCCGGGTGACTTGAGTTTCGCGTTGCCGTATCGGCACCTCCGTGACATCCTTGAGATGCTCGAGGCGATGGATCTTCTGTTGCCGGGAGTCGGAGGCCGCGACACTCTGCTCTACGGGGTCGAGGTGAAGTTCTACTCGTCGCGTATGGCGTTGGACGACGGGCTGCAGACACCGGTTGAAGGTCTGTACGCGATCGGGGACGGAGCGGGGGTCACACGAGGGCTTGTGCAGGCTTCGGCCTCCGGGTTGGTGGCCGCTCGTGCGGTGATGCGCTCGCGGTGATGCGCTCGCGCGCTGGTGTAAACTCATAGGCTCGTGCGGCGGGGGTCTCCGGGCCGCACTCATCCGTGAAACCTTCCGGGAGGGAGTCCCGTGTCTGTGACAGTTGTGGTTGGCGCCCAATGGGGCGACGAGGGCAAGGGCAAGGTGGTCGACCTGCTTTCGCAGGGCGCAGACGTCGTGGTGCGCTACCAGGGAGGCAACAACGCCGGTCACACCATCAAGAACGAGCGCGGTGATTTCGCCCTCCACCTGATCCCCTCGGGCATCCTGAACCCCGAGACGGTCGCGGTAATCGGTAATGGGGTCGTGGTCGACCCGAGGGCCCTGCGGGAAGAGATCGACGCTCTCGAGGCGCAGGGCGTCAGCACCGCGAACCTGAAGATCTCCGCGAACGCGCACATGATCATGCCCTACCACGTGCTGCTCGATAAGGTCGGCGAGAACGTGCTCGGCAGGCGGAAGATCGGCACCACTCGGCGCGGCATCGGCCCCGCGTACGCAGACAAGGCGGCCCGGGTGGGTATCCGTATCCAGGACCTGCTCGACCCGAAGATCTTTCACCAGAAGGTCACCGCCGCCATGCAGACCAAGGCCGACCTCCTGCGCCTCGTGTACGACCAGAACGTGTCGGGGCTCGAGGCGGAGTGCGATCGCTATCTCACCATGGCCGAGACCCTGCGTCCCTACATCGCCGACACCGCTCTGCTCGTGTGGAAGGCGGCCAAGGAAGGCAAGACGGTACTGTTCGAAGGCGCCCAGGGCACCATGCTCGATATCGACCACGGCACGTATCCCTTCGTCACCTCCTCGAACCCGGTCGCGGGCTACGCCGCCGTGGGCTCGGGCATCGGCCCGACCATGATCGACCACGTGTACGGGGTCTGCAAGGCCTACGCTACGCGGGTGGGCGAAGGTCCCTTCCCCACCGAGTTGCGCGAGGCGACCGGTCGTCGGCTGCGCGACATAGGCCACGAGTTCGGCACAACGACAGGTCGCGAACGTCGCTGCGGCTGGCTCGATCTCGTGGCGCTGCGCTATGCCGTACGGGTCAACGGTCTCACCGGGCTCGTGATCACCAAGCTCGACGTGCTCAACGAGTTCGATGAGATCGAAGTGTGTACGGGCTATCGTTATGGCGACGAAGTGCTCGATGAGATGCCGCGCCATCAGTCGGTGTTCCACAAGGTCCAGCCCGTGTACCAGAAGGTGACAGGGTGGAAGACTGATATCTCGAAGGTCCGCCGCATCGGAGACCTTCCCACGGAGGCGAGGGAGTATCTCTCTCTGATCGAGCGATCCACGGAGGTGCCCATCGTCATGATCTCGGTGGGCCCGAGGCGCGAGGAGACCATCGAACTGCGCTGAGCCGTGTGGTCGCGCCGAGTCGCGCTGGATCGCGTCGGGGTGCGCTCGACCGCCCGAGTCGGGCTTGATCGCGCCGGCCCGCGCGGGATCGCCCGCACGGTGTCGACTGCGCCGCTCCTGGTTAGTAGAATGGGCGGAACCGATGGCCTTCTCCGGTGCCTCCGTGGCGCCGGACTGAGGCGCCGCGATGGGAGGGGACGCACCGATGCGTACTGATGTGCTGGTGGTCGGCGGCGGCGGACGTGAACACGCGCTGGTTTCTGGAGTCAAGCGAAGCGCGGGCATAGGGCGGGTATTCTGCGCTCCGGGGAACGCGGGCATAGGCCGCGACGCCACCCTGGTGCCCATCCAGGCCGACGACCTCAAGGGACTGGCCGACTTCGCGGAGCGTGAGGACATCGGCCTTACGGTGGTGGGCCCTGAGGCTCCGCTCGTGGCCGGCATCGCCGACGTCTTCCGGGGGCGGGGACTGACCGTCTTCGGCCCCTCCTGTGACGGCGCCCTCTTGGAGGGCTCGAAGGCGTTCGCGAAGGAAGTCATGGCGTGCGCCGGCATCCCCACCGCGGGAGCCGCCGCGTTCACCGACTACAGATCAGCCCGTGCGTATCTCGAGGAGTCCGGCGCTCCGGTGGTGGTGAAGGCCGACGGCTTGGCCGCCGGGAAGGGGGTCACGGTAGCCCTGACCATCGACCAGGCCGACGCCGCGCTACGCGAGTGCCTTCTCGATCGGCGCTTCGGGGACGCCGGGCGCACGGTACTTCTCGAGGAGTACCTCATGGGCGAGGAGCTCTCCCTCCTGGCGATCGTGAGCGATGATTGGGTGTTGCCGCTGGCGGCGGCCCAGGACTACAAGCGCATCTTCGACGGCGACAAGGGGCCCAACACCGGGGGGATGGGCTGCTACTCACCCGTTCCCAGCGTTCGCCCGCACCTCTACGACGAGATAGCCGATCTTGCCATCCGCCGTACCATCGAGGAGTTGACTCGGCGAGGCACTTCGTTCAGGGGGGTGCTCTACGCCGGCGTCATCCTCACCCAGTCAGGTCCCAAGGTACTCGAGTTCAACTGCAGGTTCGGAGACCCTGAGACCCAGGTGCTGATTCCGCGATTGCGCTCTGACCTTCTCGAGATCTTGCTGGCGGCCGCCCGCGGTGAAGAGCTGCCGGCGGCGGCCGAGTGGATGCCGGGCCCCTGTGTGGGGGTGGTCATGGCGTCGGGCGGATACCCGGCGTCGAGTTCCAGCGGCGACGTGATCCAAGGCGTCGAAGCCGCTTCTGCGCTCGAAGGGGTCGAGGTATTCCACTCGGGCACCGCCCGCAACCAAGAGGGAGAGTTGGTCACGGCGGGGGGCCGGGTGCTCACGGTGAGCGCCGTGGGCGCATCGTTCGCCGAAGCTCGAAAGCGCGCCTACTCGGGCGTGGGTCTCATCTCATTCGACGGAGCACAGAACCGCACGGATATCGGTCATCGGGCGCAGACGGCCGAGGAGATCCGCAGCTGAACCAAGGATCTGGGGCTCCCGTCGAGTCCCGCACGAAAGGACGGAGGATGGCCGGGAAGTATCAAGCTGAGCCTGATGTCGATTCGATGCTGCAGGGAATAGAGATAGATGCTCCACTGGTGGGGATCCTGATGGGCTCCTCATCCGACTCTGAAGTGATGCAGGGTGCGGCCGACGAACTGACCGCGCGGGGAATCCCGTACGAGATGAACGTGATCTCGGCTCATCGTAGCCCGGATGACGTGAGGGAGTACGCGGTGTCGGCTGAGATGCGCGGCCTCAAAGTGATCATCGCGGGCGCCAGTAAGGCGGCGGCTCTGCCTGGGATGGTAGCGGCCTACACGGATCTGCCGGTGATCGGGGTCCCCATCCGCACCTCCGACCTCGGCGGTATGGATTCACTCCTGTCGATCGTACAGATGCCCTCAGGAGTCCCGGTGGCCTGTGTGGCCATCAACGGGGCCCGCAACGCCGGGATCCTGGCCTCCAAGATCCTGCGCCTCTGTTGGGTGGGGACCGGTGGAACCGTGATCGAGAATCCGGAGGACTGATGATCGAGCGCTACTCCACCCCCGAGATGGCTGCCCTCTGGACCGACGAGGCCCGCATGGCCACGTGGCTGGAGGTGGAGATAGCGGTGTGCGAGGCTTGGGCGGAACTCGGGGAGGTGCCTGCGGAAGCCCTGGCCGAGATCAAGGAGCGGGCCGCTTTCGACGTGGCGCGCGTGAACGAGATCGAAGAGACGACGCAGCACGACGTGATCGCCTTCCTCACGAACGTGGCGGAGTACGTTGGTGAGGCGAGCAAGTACATCCACTTCGGGATGACTTCGTCGGACATGTTGGACACCGCACTCGCCCTGCAACTCAAGCGCTCGGGGGAGCTTCTCGCCGAACAGACCCGAGCGCTCGGCCGCGTTCTGCAACGCCGATCTCTCGAGCACAGAGACACCGTCATGATCGGCCGGAGCCACGGGGTGCACGCAGAGCCCATCACCTTCGGCATGGTGCTCGGCTTGTGGGCCTTTGAGGTGCACCGGGGTCTCGAGAGGCTGGAGCGGGCGACCGCGCAGGTGGCCGTGGGGAAGATCTCGGGAGCCGTGGGCACGTACGCCAACATCGATCCGCGCGTGGAGCTGTTCGTGACCGAGCGCCTCGGGCTCGGAGCCGCACCCATCTCCACTCAGGTGGTACAGCGCGATCGGCACGCCGAGTTCATGGCGGCGTTGGCCCTCCTGGCGACCACCATCGAGAAGATCGCGGTGCAGGTGCGCCACTACCAGCGCACGGAAGTGCTGGAAGCCGAGGAGTATTTCGCTCCCGGACAGAAGGGCTCATCGGCGATGCCGCACAAGCGCAACCCCATCATCTCGGAGCGGTTGACCGGGCAGGCGCGCGTGATCCGCGGCAACATGCTGGCCGCCTTCGAGAACGTGGCGCTCTGGCACGAGCGCGATATCAGCCACTCCAGCGTGGAGCGCGTGATCCTGCCCGACAGCACCATCCTGCTCCACTACATGTTGAAGAAGGCCACCGACCTGGTGGACCGCCTGCTCGTGTATCCGGAGACGATGGCCGCCAACCTGGAGCGCAGTTTCGGCCTGATCTGCAGTCAGCGGGTGCTCTTGGAGCTGGTGCGTTCGGGGCTGCAGCGTGAAGACGCCTACCTGCTGGTGCAGCGCAACGCCATGCGCGCGTGGGAGGAGAAACGGCCGTTCAAGGAGCTGCTCGGCGAAGACGCCGAAGTGACCGCCCAGCTCGACCGGGCCGCCATCGAGGCCTGCTTCGACCCCGCGCACGCGCTCCGCAACATGGGAGTCATCTTCGAGCGGGTGGCGGCGCTGGCCTGGTAGATCCGGCGGAGTGGTCCCGCGGGCGCCGCCGCCGTCCCTAGCGCCGGGTGAGTTCGCGCAGGTTGGTCCAGGTGATCGCCGCGCCCAACCCGAGCGCCAGAGCTACGGCTATCTGCCACCAGAACTCGTAGGCCAGTACCGCGAGGGCCGTCAGGGCAAGCGTCATGACGATGCCGTGCACGAGCGCCGCCACCCGCCGGTGGAAGAGCGATTCCACGAAGAGGAACGCGGCGAAGAGCAGCAAGAACGGGAGTAGGGCTGCGTGGTAGACGATCGTCACCGTGCCGATGACAAGCAGTAGAAGGCCCGCGCTGATCGCGCTCCACGTCTCGGCGAGCCGGTGCAGCCGTAGTTGGCTGGGTTGCTGAGGAACATCGGGGCGGCGTAGATGCGCGCGTGGATCGCCGCGATCACCCTGCTTCAGGCGCTCCACGCGGGTCCCGATACTCCTGGCCAACAACTCCGTCTCGCTGAGTGAGTGCCTGAGGCGGCTCACAGTCTCGCGTGCCTCGGCGAGTCGGCCCTCGCATTCATCCAGGTGGCGGCTGCTCGGAGATCCGTCGCGCAGGGCGGCCACGCGCACGCCGAGTCGGGTGGCTTCGTCCTCGGCCCGGGCGATACGTGGCCCGAGGGCCGCGGCTTCTTCGTTCAGCCTGGTCAGTTCGGCCTGTGCGGCGGGGATCTCACGCGAGGTGGACGGCTCGGCTGTGAGTTCCGACCATCCGACCGGGTCGTACCAGGCGGTGCGCACGGAACCGTCGCGGTTGAAACGTGGGCCTGCCGGTGCATCCTCACCCCTGATGGGGTCGTCGAGGTATCGTCCCCACAGGCCCGGGTAGTGCACCAGCGCCGGCTGCTCGTCGAGAAGTCGGGCTTCCCAGGGAATCTCGGTCCCCGGGCCGATGCAGCGGCCATCACCGCGGGCGTAGTCCACGAATGCCACGTCGAGGTGACCATCACGTTCAGCCCTACTGGTTCCGCCCTGTCGCAGGGCCGTGCGCCACACGGACTTGACGGTGGCGATGGCCCTTTCTAGGCGGGCGAGCAGTGGGATCCGCGCGCGGATGATGTACTCGCCCGGAGAGAAGTGGGCGGCGTGCGAGCCGGCGCCCGCATAGACGATCGGGTGCTCGCCCACCTTGCGGAGTTCTGGATCGTCCCAGCGCCTGCGGAGGTCTGCACCTTTGCCGTCGTGGGCGGCGAAGGCGGCCCATTCTGGTATCGGCGCCCCGCCTTCGTTGTGACTCAGGAACACGCTTACCATCTCCCAGTCGCCCTCGTGGTCGTTGGCGCCGTGGAAGTGGCTGCGGTAGTCGTTATACGCGTAGAAGAACCAATACTGGAGCGATGTGTAGTCGTGGGTGCGCTCGACCCGGCCGTAGTACACGGGCGACGGAGCCGTTTCGCGCATGGCCTCGTACGTGATCGCCGCCGCGGCCGCCGTGCCCCCCGGCACGCGTCCGCGTACGAGCAGGGAGATACGGAAGACCACGTCGAGGAGTCGCGCGACCAACCCAACCCGGGCGTGGCGGGTCACTCCCTTTCGGAACTCGCGCAGGTCGGAGCGCGCATGGAACTGCACCAGTTGTAGGGTGTTCAGTGGACGGTCTACCAGGCGCAGGTGCAGGGCGCCGGCGTAGATGTCTTTGTCGCACCCGGCGATGGCTTCCTGCGTGGCATGTGGGCGGGGGATGAGCACCGTGGGGTCTTCTCCCCTGCGGTGGAGCAGCAGGTCGGTGTGGATGAGGAAGACGTCCACATCGACGGGGTAGAACAACTCTCCTCGATTGAAGCGGATCTGAGGCTCGAAGCGGCGCAACAGCACAAGGTCGGCGTGTCCGTCAGAGGAGTTCATCGGGCTCCTCCTGTCCGGCGTTCCAACGTAGTCGGAGGTCTTCCACGCCGAACGGCCTTCGGACTTCGTGCAGGTTGAGGTAGAGCACCACCAGCACCGACGTGCCCATGAGCAGGAAGTCGGGCGAGCCGAGGTAGTATGCCCAGAGCCCCGCTCCGAGTGAGGTGCCCTGAACGGTCATCGCCGCCATCCAGGCCCACGGTCGAAGGAGCAGCATGCCCAGTGCGATGACCAGGTTGAGTCCCACCAGCGCGAGATTGAAGTACGAGGTATCCGTTGCGGGCAGGCGGAGGGAGGGCAACTCGGAGAAGTGCAGGGTACCCGTCGCCGTCCAGACCAAGGCCTGCCCGAGGAGCATCAGGGCGATTATTGTGACGCCTCGGGGGCGCCTCCCTCTTGGCCGCAGCCACTTCATAGGTTCCGAGGATACCGCTTTTTCGCCCGACCGAAGGAGCCCGCCGCGTTCTGTGCGTCTACTCTGCGACTGGTCGATCCGGGATGAGCCTCGCGGGCGCGCCGGGTCGGCGACCTGATAGAATCTGAACGGAGGTAGTGACCACCACTGCGAACACGCGCACGAGACCGCTGGAGAGTGCATGATCCGAGGCGAGAAGCTCTACGAGGGTAAGGCCAAGGTCGTCTACGCCACCGACGATCCCGATGTGTACCTCCAAGACTTCAAAGACTCGGCCACGGCTTTCGACGGGAAGAAGAAGGGCACTATCGGCGATAAGGGTCGCGTCAACAACATCATGTCGGCCCAGCTGTTCGCGTTGTTGGAGGAGGCCGGCGTCAAGACGCATTTCCTCGGTCTTGAGAGCGACACCGCCATGCGCATCCATCGCCTGGACATGTTCCAGGTGGAGTTCGTTGTTCGCAATATCGTCGCCGGCTCGCTCTCAAAGCGGATCGGCTACCCCGAGGGGACCCCGCTCAAGAACCCCCCGATCGTGGAGTACTACTACAAGAGTGATGACCTCGGGGATCCGCTGCTCTGCAGCGCGCATCTCGACGAGTTGCAGGTGGTGTCGCCGGAGGACCTGTCCGAAGCCACGGTCATGTCCAAGAGCGTGAACAGCGTACTCCAGGAGTTCTTCGCGGCGCGTGGCATCACTCTCGTGGACTTCAAGTTGGAGTTCGGAAAGGACGCGGCCGGCGTCGTGCGGCTGGGTGACGAGATCTCGCCCGACACGTGCCGTCTTTGGGATTCCGCCACCAACGAGAAGCTGGACAAGGACCGTTTCCGGCGAGACATGGGAGGGGTCGAGGACGCGTACGCGGAGGTGCTGCGCCGCGTGACCGGTCCCGAGTCGGCCTGATCGAGGGCTAGTGTCCTACCGCCGCGTCGCTACCGGCGGACGGTGACCAAGGTCCGCGCCCGAGTGGGCGCCGGGCCGCTGAGGAGAGACGCATGTTCAAGGTTTCGGTGTACGTGACGCCCAAGGCCGGCATCCTGGATCCGCAGGGTGCCACGGTCGAGCGGGCGCTGCCCGCCCTCGGCTTCTCCGGTGCGATCGACATACGGGTGGGCCGCTTCATCACCCTGCTCGTCGAGGGCGATGACGAGAGCGCGGTCCGTGCCGACGTCGACGCCATGTGCAGGCGCCTGCTGGCGAACCCCATCATCGAAGACTACAGCTTCGATCTCGCCTCGGTGGATGGCATCGGCGACGACGGGAACGGCATCGGCGGCGAAGCGGAGGCGGGGGAGTGACGGCACGCACCTCCGGGGGAGTCCGGTTCGGCATCGTCGTGTTCCCCGGTTCCAACTGTGAGTACGACACTATGCACGCCCTCGGCACCTTCCCCGAAGCTGAGCCCTACTACCTCTGGCACAAAGACCACGACCTGCGGGCTCCCGACGTGGTGATCCTCCCCGGAGGCTTCTCGTACGGCGACTACCTACGCACGGGGGCCATCGCCCGCTTCAGTCCGCTGATGCGAGAGGTGGCGGCGTTCTCCGACGCCGGGGGGCTTGTCATGGGCATCTGCAACGGTTTTCAGATCCTGACGGAGGCCCACATGCTGCACGGCGCCATGCTGCGCAACCGAGGCCTGAAGTTCGTGTGCCGAGCCCAGCATCTTCGCGTGGAACGCACCGACACTCCCTTCACCCGCAGCCTGCGTGTGGGGGACGTCGTACAGATCCCCGTGAACCACAACGAAGGCGCATGGACCGCGGGCGCCGAGAGTCTGCAAGAGATCGAAGATCGCCGGCTGGTGGTCTTCCGCTACTGCGATGCGCAGGGGAACGTGACCGATGACGCTAATCCGAACGGCGCGGTGGACAACGTGGCCGGCCTTGTCAACGAAGGAGGCAACGTGCTCGGCCTGATGCCGCATCCGGAACGGGTCTGTGAGTCTGTGGTGGGTGGGGCGGGCGGCCGAGGGCTGTTCGATTCTCTCCTTGAGCATGTGTTGGAGGTGCGCTGATGGCTTCGACGTCGATCTGCCCTCGTTGCGGTCACGCGGATACGTTCACCAAGGGCTACCTGCCGGACATGTGCGTCTGTCGCGTGTGTCTGAGTCAGCTTGGTATTGAGGAGATCCCCGGGATGGGGCCCGATTGCCGGATGGTCGATGGCGCCCCGGCCGGCGACGCCACGCCCTCGGGCAGCGCTGCTCCCGCCGGCGACGACCCCAAGGCGGGGGAGTAGGGTATGCCCGAACTCTACGCCGAGCTCGGCCTGACCGCGGGGGAGTACGAGAAGATCAAGGAGATTCAAGGCCGCGTACCCACCCACGTCGAGCTCGCCGTGTACTCCCTCATGTGGAGCGAGCACTGCGGCTACAAACACTCGCGCGCCTACCTTCGACGCTTCCCCGTCGATGGGGAGCGCGTGCTGCAGGGCCCGGGCGAGAACGCGGGCATCGTGGACATCGGCGGCGGTCTAGCGGTCGCCATGAAGGTCGAGAGCCATAACCATCCATCCGCCGTCGAGCCCTATCAGGGCGCGGCTACGGGAGTCGGCGGCATCTTGCGCGACATCTTCGCGATGGGCGCGCGCCCCATCTGCAACCTCGATTCGCTCCGCTTCGGCGAGATCGCGCCGAGCCCCGCCCACAGGGCCGACTCTCCCGCCGTCGGCGGCGGGCGGCAGGCCGAGGGGGGCGCTCCAGGGGCTCCCGCGGGCGCGCCCTACGACCGACAGCGCTATCTGTTCGAGCACGTGGTGGCCGGCATCGGCGGTTACGGCAACTGCATGGGCGTGCCCACCGTGGGCGGCGAGGTGTACTTCGAAGACGCCTATTCGGGCAACTGCCTGGTGAACGCCATGACGGTGGGGCTCGTGCGTCACGAGAACATCGTGAGGAGCAAGGCTGCGGGCGTTGGGAACCACGTGGTGCTCTTCGGCTCGAAGACGGGCCGCGACGGCATCGGCGGGGCGAGCGTGCTGGCCAGTCAAGAGTTCGACGAGAAGCTGGAAGAGAAGCGTCCCTCGGTGCAGGTGGGCGATCCGTTCACCGAGAAGAAGCTGCTCGAGGTATGCCTCGAGTTGCTGCAATCAGGGCGCTTCGTGGCTCTGCAAGACCTGGGGGCGGCGGGCATCACTTCGTCGTCGAGCGAGATGGCGGCGAAGGGCGGCGTGGGCATCGACTTCCATACCGACCGGGTGCCCCTGCGCGAGGCCGACATGGAGCCCTGGGAGATCATGATCAGCGAGAGCCAGGAGCGCATGCTCGCCATCGTCACCCCTGCCGATCAGCCTGAGGTGGCCGCGGCCTGCGAGCGGTGGGACCTGGACTGCACGGTCGTGGGTGAGGTCACCAACACTGGTCACCTGCGGGTGTTCCATCACGGCGAGATGGTGGGCGACATGCCGGCCGACGCTCTGGCCGACGCGCCGCTGTGCGTGGTCGAGCTCGAGCGTCCGGACCATGAGGTGGATTCCCCCGTGGATGCGGCATCGTATCCGCCTCCGGACGCTCCGCTCGCCGAGATCATGCTCGACCTCCTAGCCGCACCCGACATCGCCTCTCGTCGGTGGATCTGGGAGCAGTACGACCACCAGGTGCAGCTGAACACGGTGATCCTGCCCGGCGGTGACGCCGCCCTGTTGCGGTTGAAAGAGACGGGGGGCGCCCTGGCCGTGTGCACCGACGGCAACGGTCGGCACACCTACCTCGATCCGTACCGGGGCGGCAAGGCCGCCGTCGCCGAGGCCGCCCGCAACGTCTCCTGCGTCGGGGCGGAGCCCATCGCGGTGACCAACTGCCTGAACTTCGGCAACCCCGAGAAGGGGCCGATCTCCTCTCAGTTGAGCCGCGCCATCGAAGGCATGGCCGAAGCCTGTGAGGCCTTCGGCGTGCCGGTGATCTCGGGCAACGTCTCCCTCTACAACGAGAGTTTCGGCCAGGCCATCTATCCCACGCCGGTGGTGGGCATGCTCGGTCTGAGCGACGATGTCGAGGCCCGTTGCGGGGTCGCCTTCGGCGATGCAGGAGACGTGGTCCTGCTCCTGGGTGACGCGCCGCCGGCGTTGGACGGCTCCGAGTACCAGAAGCGGTGGTTCGGCTGTGTCGAGGGTCGTATCCCCGATGTGGATCTAGAGGCCGAGGTGCTCCTGCAAGGCGTCGTGCGCAAGGCGATCGTCGACGGCATGCTGCGCTCGGCACACGACTGCTCCGATGGCGGCCTGGCGGTGGCTCTTGCCGAGAGCTGCCTGTCGGGAGGCATAGGTGCCCGGGTGGACCTCGACCCGGCGGCAGGTGGCTCGGGGCGACACGACCTCGTGCTGTTCGGGGAAGCGCCTACCAGGGTCGTGGTCTCGGTGGCGCCTGCCGTCTCGGGAGCCTTCCAGAAGCTGTGCGAGGGAGCCGGTGTGCCGAGCGCCGTCCTCGGGACCGTGGGCGGCGAAGCCCTTCGCATGGCCGTTGGGTGGGAGCAGATCGAATTGCCTCTCGCCGCGATGCGCGACGCGTACGACAACGGGCTCGAGCGGGCCCTGGAGGTTCGCTGAGTGGACCACCTGCCCGACTGGGACTTCTTCGACGACGATTCGCCGCACGACGAGTGCGGCGTCTTCGCCATCTTCGCGCCCGAGCGGGACGTGGCTCGGCTGACGTTCTTCGCGCTGTTCGCGCTTCAGCACCGCGGTCAGGAGTCGGCCGGCATCGCCGTGAGCGACCAGTCCCACCTCACCGTCTACAAGGAGATGGGGCTGCTCTCGCAGGTGTTCAAGGAGCAGACCCTGCGCAGCCTGACGGGCCAAATCGCCATCGGACACGTGCGCTACTCGACCACCGGCTCCAGCGAGTGGCGGAACGCGCAGCCCATACATCGCGACCGCAACGGGTCGGCGATCGCCCTGGCCCACAACGGTAACTTGGTGAACACCGACGAACTGCGCCGCGACCTGGTCGCCCGTGGCGTCGTGCTCTCGTCGACGTCCGACACCGAGATTATCGCCGCGCTGCTGGCGGAGCACCCGTCGGGAGACATCCTCGACGCCCTGCGTGACGTGATCCCGCGGCTGCGGGGCGCCTTCTCCGCGGTGGTGCTCACCGAGTCCTCCGTCGTCGGTTTCCGCGACCCGTACGGGGTCCGGCCACTGGTGCTCGGCCGTCTCGACGACCGTTTCGTCCTGGCCAGCGAGACGTCGGCGCTCGACATCATCGGGGCCAAGGTGGTGCGGGAGGTCGAGCCCGGCGAGATGGTGTGGATCGACGAGGACGGCTACCACTTCGAACGCGTGGTCGAGAGGCAGGGTGAGGCCCTCTGTATCTTCGAGTTCATCTACTTCGCGAGGCCGGACTCGGTGATGAGCGGTCAGACCCTCTACTCGGCCCGCAGCCGCATGGGCCAAGAGCTTGCCCGCGAGTCGCCGGTCGACGCCGATCTCGTCATACCGGTACCCGACACCGGCAATTCCGCGGCCATCGGCTACTCGTCACGCAGCGGCATCCCGTTCGGTGAAGGTCTGGTGAAGAACCGCTACATCGGCCGCACGTTCATCGATCCCGACGCCGATCTGCGCAAGTTGGGCATCCGCATGAAGCTGAACCCGCTGAGCTCCACCATCCGCGGAAGGCGGCTGGTGGTGGTGGACGACTCCATCGTGCGGGGCAACACCACGAGCCGGCTGGTGCACATGCTCTTCGAGGCCGGGGCGGCCGAGGTGCACCTGCGTATCTCTTCGCCTCCCATCGTCTTTCCCTGCTTCTACGGCATCGACATGGCCAGCCAGGACGAGTTCATCGCGTTCGAGCGGACGGTCGAAGAGATCGCCGCGGAGTTGGGTGCCACTTCCTTGGCGTACCTCTCACTGGACGGGCTGCTGCGCGCCACGAGGTTGGATCCCGATCGCTTCTGTGCGGCGTGCTTCAGCGGAGAGTATCCCTGCGAGGTGCCGGAAGAACTGCGCCGGTCGAAGTTTCGGTACGAAGGAGCGCAGGGGCGGTAGAGGCCCGGGGCCGAATGGCGCAGCCCAGGGCCGGGGACCTCACGATCGAAGAGGTTCCGCTCGGCGGCGTCGGCCTGAAGGAGTTCGTCCGCTTCCCCTGGCGGCTCTATCGGGGCGACCCACACTGGACGCCGCCTTTGAACGGCGATCTGCTCGGAAGTCGTCTGCTCGGACTCACAGGCCTTCTCACGTCGAAGCACGCGTACCACGACCATGCCGAGGTCACGCATCTCCTCGCCCGCCAGGCAGGGGAGGTTGTCGGCCGAATCTCCGCCGCCGTGAACCACCGGTTCAACGAGTATCACGGGTGCCGCGTGGGCTCGTTCGGATTCTTCGAGTGCGTGGACGACGCGCAGGTGGCCTCGGAGCTGGTCGAGCGCGCGAGGGAATGGGTGGCCGAGCGTGGCATGACCACCCTGCGTGGCCCCGGGGAGTACTCCAACGTGACTCACGAGCGGCAGGGCGTCCTGGTGGACGGTTTCGACTCCCCTCCCACGGTCGAGCAGACGCATAACCCACCCTACTACGATCGACTCTTGGAGGCGTGCGGTCTGCGGAAGGTCATGGACTACCACGCCTACCTCGTCGACGTGAGGTCCCCCTCTCCGGTCAAGCTCGAACAGGTCGCGGCCAGAGTGGAGGAGCGGCGCGACATCACGATTCGCACGATCTCCCGCAGCGATCTGGACGCCGACATCCGGCTCGTGGTGGACCTCTACAATCAGGCGTGGGCGGACAACTGGGGCTTCCTGCCCCTAACGGAAGGAGAGGCGGGGGCTCTCGCGGACACGTTGCGTCCGATCCTCGATGAAGGCCTCGTCCGCTTCGCCTACGTCTCCGGCGAGCCGGCCGCGGTCTTCGGCGCCTTCCCCGATCCCTACTACGCTCTGCGCCCCCGATGGAAGTGGTACGGGGACTCAGACCCGGTGCGCGTGGCCCGACTCCTTCTTACCCGGCGCCGGATACCGCGCGCGCGGCTGATGTTCTTCGGCGTGCTGCCGCGATTCCGACGCCTCGGCATCGACGCGCTCCTCTACCGCGACGTGAAGCGCTACGGGGTGGAGCGCGGCTACGAGACCTGCGACATCTCCCTGCTTCTGGAAGAGAACCATATGATCTTGCGTGCCGCCGAGTTCATGGGGGCCCACCGCTACAAGACCTGGCGCATATACGAACGGGACGTCTGACCCTCTACCCGGTGAGCCGCACCACGGCCAGCAGGGAGAGCCCCACCACCGCGGCCTGCACGAGCATGCCACCGAGCGGCCCCATGCTGCCGTGCGGGTACGCCTTCCAGTGACTCGGGAACAGACGCCTGTGCCTGCGCACGGGGAGCACCGCGTCGAGCACATCGAGGTCGGGCGCGGCCGAGATCGCCGCTCCGAGGAGGGCGAGGCCGGGCAGGTCGAACACCAGCCAACCGGTCACGAACACGATCAGCGACGCTCCCACATCACCGAGCACCCACAGGTGTAGGCGGGGCTGCCGCGTGTAGTCCCAGTGCGGCACCACATCGAGGAGCGCGTGGGCGATGAGGGCGACGATCGCGACGATCCACCAGGGGGCTCCTACATCCTCGTGTCCCAGGGCGGCGCCGAGCGCGAGGCCGGACACCGTGTGCACGATCACCCACACGGTCAGGTGCCCCCATCTTCGTCTCGCGACCGTGGAGATCCGGGCGCCGGCCCGGGCGCCGACTGAGATCCGGGCACCGGCCGTGGCTCCGGCGCGGGTTGCGGCCCGGACGCCGGCCGTGCCTCCGCCGCCGCCCCGCGCGCCGCCGCCCTCTTGGCGAGTACACAGACGTGATCGACCGCACCGGCCGCGTCGGGTACGGCGACCGCGCCCCCCTCGAGCAGGGCGCGTTCGAGCTCGGCGGCTCGGCCCTCGGTCAGGTCGCGGGATCCGATCGGTGGCCCCGTCACCACCACGACCTCGACCCCGGCCTTGAGCGCAGCGTGGGCCACCTCGAGGTTGGCCAAGTTCCCCGCTCCGTACACTTGAGGAGCCACCACGACGCAGTCGGCCTCTCGGGCCAGGGCCTCATGTTCGCGCACATCGTCGCGCGTGAGAGGCTGGAACGGGGGAGCGGACACCACGCTCAAGTCCAGGCTCCGGGCGACCTCGAAGTCGGTGTCGAATACGCTCACCACCCCGAGGCTCGGCGTGAACCCGAGATGCACGAGGTCGCGGGCCAGGTCCGCTCCGGCCCCCCCACCCGTGATCAGGTGCAGCCGGAACTCGAGCGCCCCGTCGGCCGCCCGCCGGGGGGAGAGGCCCAGGGGCGTCACGTAGGGACGGCCTCCCTGGCGGTGCACGGCCACTCGCGTGGAAAAGACGTCGAGGATCACCTCGGGCGTGAGGATACGCTCAGGGGTGCCCTCTGCCGCCACGCGACCGTTCGACAGCAGCACGAGATCGGCGCAGTACTGCGCGGCCATATTGATGTCGTGCACTACGACCAGGATCGTGCGCCCTTCGGAGTGGAGCCGGGCGAGCACCTGCATCACCTGCAACTGGTGATTCAAGTCGAGGTTGTTGAGCGGCTCGTCCAGCATGAGTATGGGGGTGTCTTGGGCGAGGGTCTGGGCGATGAGCACCCGCTGGCGCTCGCCTCCCGATATCTCGGTGACGGGACGATCGGCCAGATCGGTGATCGAGAGGGCCTCGAGGGCCGCGTCGACGGTCTCGTCGGCCCCACTGTCCCATCCGCTCCACGAGCGCCGGTGGGGGTAGCGTCCCAATGCCACGACCTCTCGAACCGTGAACTTGAAGTCGAGCGTGAAGGTCTGCGGCACGATCCCGATGCGCTGAGCTACGTACGAGAGGTCGCTGCTCGCGAGAGGACGCCCCTCGATGAACACCTCACCTTCGCTCAGTGCCAGCGCCCCGGTCAGCGAGCGCAGCAGCGTGGTCTTGCCGGAGCCGTTCGGGCCGAGCACACCGAGGAACGCTCCGGTGGACACCACCAGGTCGATGCCGCCGAGAAGCGTGCGGCCGTCACGGCGTACGTGCAGGCCGCGCGCCTCGAGGGCGGGTGGGGCGTCGTCGGGGGTCGTGGGCGCGGCGTCGGAGAGTGCGCGTGTGTCGAGTGCTCGGCCCACGTCAGACTCCGCGGCGCGTCCGCAGCAGATAGAGGAAGAACGGACCCCCCACGAACGCGGTGATGATGCCCACCGGGATCTCCGCCGGGTCGAGTATGGTGCGAGCGAGCGTGTCGGCGAGCAGGAGGAACAGGGCGCCGAGGAGGCCCGCGGCCGGGAGCACGTGGCGGTGGTCGGGGCCCAAGATGAGGCGGACCATGTGGGGCACCATGAGCCCCACGAATCCGATGAGCCCCGTGAAGGCTACGGCTCCCGCAGTGGTGAGCGATGCGACCACCAGGAGGTTGCGCCGCGTCGCGTGTGCGTCCACGCCCAACTCCTTCGCCCGGGTCTCGCCCATCAGCATGAGGTTCAGACGGGGAGCGTGGGCAAGCATGATCACGAACCCGGCCATGACCAAAGGCGCGGCCACGGCGATCTTGGTCCAAGAAGCGGTGGTCAGGCCCCCCATCAGCCACACCACCACGGTGCGCAGATCGTACTGGGTGGCAACCATGAGCAGCGACAGCACGGCGGTGAATGTGGACCCTACCGCGACGCCGGAGAGCAGCAGCGAGACACTCGACGTCTCTTCGGCGAACGTGGCCAGGCGGTATACCAGGAATGCGGCCAACAAGGCGCCTCCGAACGCCAATACGGGCAGCCCGAAGATGCCGAGGAATGCCAGCGGCTTCCAGATGATGGCGATGGTGGCGCCGACCGCCGCCCCGGCTGAGACGCCGAGCAGGTAGGGCTCGGCGAGCGGGTTCCGGAACACACCCTGGAGTGTCGCGCCGGCGGTGGAGAGCG
Organism: Actinomycetota bacterium; assembly: GCA_018830645.1. Lineage (GTDB taxonomy): Bacteria > Actinomycetota > Thermoleophilia > RBG-16-64-13 > RBG-16-64-13 > JAHJSA01. The sequence goes on along the minus strand of JAHJSA010000004.1, from coordinate 27,872 downwards.
CCAGCCCCGCCACGAGGGCCATGACGATGCGGGGCAGTCTCAGATCGCGCAGTAATCGGGGCGCCCAAGAAGGATACGAGGCGGCATCCACGCGATCGGGGGCGAACAGGCTCACGGTGGCCCGCACGACCTCCCCTGGAGAGAGGGAGGCCGCGCCGAGCATCGCCGAGGTGAGTACGGTGGCCACAAGCGCGACGGCCAGCCCGACCATCAGCATCCGGAAGCGTCGCTGCCGCGTGTTGCCGGCCGTCATCGCTGGGCCTTCAACGTTCCCTCTCCGACTAGAACACGTCTGGATGGAGGGCGGCGGCGACGATGCGCAGACCTTCGCCCACCCGCGGCCCCGGCCGGGTGACAGTGGCGTCATCGATCAGGTACACGCGGCCTTCGGTCACGGCGCGCAGCGTGGCGAACCGTGGATCGGCCGAGAAGGCCTCTGTGGTGCTGAAGACGGTCATGGGGAGCAGCACGGCGTCGGGGTCCGCGGCCACCAGTTCCTCAGGCGTGTACTGGAAGTACGGGTTGGGGCCCGCGGCGGCCACGTTGGTGGCGCCGGCCAATGAGATGAGCTCGTCTACGAACGAGCCGGGGCCGACGGTCCAGAGGGTGTCGTCGAGTGCGTAGAACACGGTGGGCTTCTCGCCCGCTTCGCCGGCCGAGTTGGCGATGCCTTCGATCTCGGCGCGGAGGTCCGCGATCAGCGCTTCGGCTGCCGCCGCGGCACCGACCGCGGCACCGATGGTGCTGATATCAGTGTAGATGCCTTCCACCGAAGCCGCGTTCATCATGAGCACCGGGACCCCGGCGTCAACCAGCGGTTGCAGGGCTTCTTCGTTGCCCGAATACCCCACCACGAGGTCGGGTGACATGGCGATTATCGCCTCGGTGTTCGGCTGGAAGTCGCCGATCTTTTCGATATCGGCCACTTCCGGTGGGTAGTCGTCGAGCGAGGTGACGGCGACGACACGATCGCCGGCGCCCAGAGCGAACAGGATCTCGGTGTTGGCGGGCGACGTCGAGACGATGCGTTCCGGGCTGGCGGTCACGGTGACCTCGGTGCCGGCGTCGTCGGTCACGGTCACGGGGAACGTGCCGGCGTCGGTGGCTTCGGAAGCCTCGGTCGTGGAGGTGGTGGGCGCGACGGTGGTCGTGGTGGTATCACCGCATCCAACGAGCCCGATCGTCAGTAGTAGTACTACCAGCAGTACGAGGAGTGCGTGCGGTTCTTGCAGCAGGCTGAAGCGGGGTTGGCGCGACGGTGCTCTCATGATGGTTCTCCCTCCGGTTCCGACACATTATCCTTGCGGATAGATGGTGGAGAGCGAGACACGCTCACCGGCCGCTGGTTCTATCGGCCGGACCGTTCGGCGCCGCGCGTTGGACGCGGCGGAGACTGCCCTCTCCACGGAGAGCTGCTCCCCCTCTCAGACAGGTGTCCTGACTCCCGTGTCGACCGCGCCGTATCTCCTTGCGCGACCTGAACGGTCACAGTGGCGGGACCGCGCCGGATTCACACCGGCTTCCCCTTCGACCCTCGCGGGCCGTGCCTGAAAGGTTCCATCTTCCGTCATCGTCGACTATACCACCGGTGTGCATCACTCTGCGCAAAGGGCCGAGTGTCGGCGTGTTCCGACCCTGGATCTCCCCGGCGCCGCGGGCGCGCCGGGTCGGAGGGCGCCGGGGAGGTGTTCTGCTAGGATGTCAGCGAACGACCACGCTGGCCGCCCCTCGCGGTCGGCTGCGATGAGGAGGGCACGTGGCCAAGGAGAGCGGCGATACGAAGAAGCCCACGGGCGACCAGAGCGAGGCCGTCTGCGCGCCTGGGCCAGCAGTGACCGGAGGGCTCACCTACGCCTCCGCGGGCGTTGACATCGAAGCGGGCGAGGAGTCGGTGCGCCGCATCCGCGGTCTTGCCGATTCGACTCGCATCCCCGGCGTCCTTGGGACGTTGGGTGGGTTCTCCGGGCTCTACGAGATGCCACCCGACATGAAGCATCCGGTGCTCGTCACGGCCACAGACGGGGTGGGTACGAAGCTCCTGATCGCCCAGGAGATGGGGAAGCTGAACACGGTGGGCATCGACCTTGTGGCCATGTCGGTGAACGACGTGCTCACGGTAGGTGCAAGCCCCCTCCTCTTCCTCGACTACATCGCGACGGGCAAACTCGACCCCGATGAGATCGCCACGATCGTCGAGGGCATCGCCTTCGGCTGTCGGCAGGCGGGGTGCGCCCTTGTGGGTGGCGAGACGGCGGAGATGCCGGGTCTCTACGGACCAAAACAGTTCGATCTGGCCGGGTTCTGCGTGGGCATTGCGGAGAAGGACAACCTCATAGACGGTTCGAAGATCGCCGACGGAGACATCGTCATCGGCATCGTGTCGAGCGGCCTGCACTCGAACGGCTTCTCACTGGTCCGGAGCGTGCTCGAGGCCAACCAGTGCCACATGGGCGACAAGTTCCCGCACTTCGGCGAGACCATCGCGTACACCCTTCTGCAGCCCACCCGTATCTACGTGAGCGCCATCTGGTCGCTGCTCGAACACGGCATCCCGATCAAAGGGATGGCCCACATCACGGGTGGCGGCATCGGGGGCAACCTCTCCCGGGTCGTGCCCGACGGTCTCACCGCCGCGCTGCACTTCGAGAACTGGAAGATCCCCAAGGTGTTCCGCGCGATCCAGCATTTGGGCGAGATCGAGGAAGCCGAGATGTTCCGCACCTTCAACATGGGCGTGGGCTATGTGGTCGTGGTGCCGTTCGAGTCCGCCGAGTGGGCCGCGCGGCTCATCCAGCGCGCGGGCGAGGAGTGCATGTACCTCGGCAGCATCGTCAAGGGCGAGCAGCGGGTCTCGTTGCGCGGAGTGTTCTAGGCGCCGGCCGAAGCGCCTCCGCGCCCCGGCGGTCGCCGTGGGCCCTGGGCGGAGCCTTGCACGAATGCTCGGGCGGAGCGCGCCGGTTCCGGTGTCCGCCCCTCTCTGTTACTATGGCCGCGCCCCCCAGGGATGGGATGGGGCGCCGAGAGAGCAGAGGAGGCCACGTTTGTTCAAGATCGCCGTGCTAGCCTCGGGCAGCGGCTCGAACCTGCAGGCGATCATCGACCATCTCCACGGTCTGGTGGCAGGCATCCAGGTCGCCGTGGTCGTGAGCGACGTGCCGGGAGCGCTGGCTCTGGAGCGGGCGGAGCGGGCCGACATACCCACTGCCGTCTACCCGCTCGAAGCGTACGTGGATCGCGAGACACGCGACCAGGCCATGGCCGATGCGGTGGAGGCCTCGGGAGCGGAACTGGTGGTCCTCGCCGGCTACATGCGACTGGTGACGCCCGGCTTCCTCGAGCGGTTCCCGCACCAGGTGATCAACCTGCACCCGGCACTCCTGCCCTCGTTCCCGGGCGAGCATGGTATCGAAGATGCGCTGGAGTATGGCGCGAAGGTCACCGGGGTGACGGTGCACTTCGTGGACCCGGGGGTGGACAGCGGCCCGGTGATCCGCCAGGAGACCGTGAGCGTGCACGACGACGACACTCCGGCGAGCCTGGGCACGAGGATCCACGCTCTCGAGCATCGAGTGTTGCCGAGAGTGATCGAGCTGTTCGCACGTGGAAGGATCACAGCGCCGGAGCAGGGGTCCCGGCGGGTGCGTGTTGACGACGACGAGACGTCAGAGATCATATGGTGAGGAGGGGGAGTCGATGAAGGTACGGCGGGCGCTGGTTTCCGTCTCGAACAAGTGGAATCTCGAGTCTTTCGCACGTGGACTGGTGGACCTCGGCGTGGAGTTGATCTCCACCGGCGGGACCTACCGGTTCCTCAAGGAAGCCGGGATCCCCGTGCTGCAGGTGTCTGAAGTCACCGGATTCCCCGAGATCATGGATGGACGGGTCAAGACCCTCCACCCCTCGATCCATGGCGGCATCCTGGCCGATCGCCGCAACCACGAGCACATGAAGGCGATCCAGGAGTTGGGCATCCAGCCCATCGACCTCGTGGTGGTGAATCTGTATCCCTTCGAGGATGTGGCCGAACGTCGGGGCGCCGGCGACGATGAGATCATCGAGAACATCGACATCGGCGGACCCACCATGGTCCGCGCCGCCGCTAAGAACTTCGAGGGTGTGGCCGTGGTCGTCGACCCGCACCGATATGAGGGTCTACTCGAGGAACTGCGCGCCGGTGAGGGGGCCCTCTCGGCGACCACCCGCCGCGACCTGGCCATGGAGGCATTCCACCATACCGCGCACTACGATTTCGCGATCGCCAACTGGTTCAGCTCCCAGGCGGACGAGTTCCCCCCATACGTCATGTGGGACTTCAAGAAGGTGCAGGATCTCCGGTACGGCGAGAACCCCCATCAGCGTGCAGCCTTCTACTCGGATGTCGATGGTCGCAAGAATCTACTTTCCAACATCCGCCAGCTGCACGGCACGCACCTGTCGTTCAACAACCTGCTCGATCTGGATTCCGGTCGCAAGTTGGCCGACGAGTTCACCCTGCCGTGCTGCGTGATCATCAAGCACAACAACCCGTGCGGGGTGGCGTTGGCCGAGTCGATCGCGCTCGCGTACGAGAAGGCGCTCTCGTGTGACCCCGCGTCGGCGTTCGGAAGTGTGATCGTGGTCAACCGTCCCGTGGACGAGCAGCTGGCTCGTGCCCTCAGCGCGAACTTCGTCGAGGTGTTGTTCGCGCCTGCGTTCGTCGAAGAAGCGCTCGAGATCTTGACGCAGAAGCCCGACACCCGTCTGCTGGTAGACGAGGAGCGTCGCCGCAATCCGCGCGGCATGTTCGACTTGAAGCGCGTCCAAGGCGGAGCGTTGATCCAGGAGCAGGACTCCGACAGCGAGAGCCGCGACACCATGCAGGTGGTCACCAGTCGCCACCCTGACGAGGGGGAATGGGGCGATCTGATCTTCGCCTGGCGGGTCGCGAAGCACGTGAAGTCGAACGCCATCGTCCTGGCGAAGGATCTGATGACGGTCGGGGTGGGGGCGGGTCAGATGAGCCGCGTGGACTCCGCCCGTATCGCCGTCGACAAGGCCCGCCATCCGCTGGCCGGCTGTGCGGTGGCCTCAGACGCCTTCTTCCCCTTCACCGACGCCCTGGAGGTGGCCGTTGAAGCGGGTGCGGCGAGCGTGATCCACCCGGGCGGATCGAAGCGCGACGACGACGTCACCCGCTACGCCGAATCGAAGGGCATGGCGATGGTGGTGACGGGCCGGAGGCACTTCAGGCACTGATCGGGTCGGCGCCGCGCGCGCCTTCCGGTCAGTCGAGCTGCGCTGCACGCACCCTACATGTGTCAGGCGGCGTGGACGGCGCTCCCGTCCTGGTCTTGCAGGCGGCGTAGGCCGCGCTGCCTCAGTGGTCGTGCCCGTGGCCTCCGCCGTGATCGTGCGAGTGGTCGTGATCGTGCGAGTGGCCGTGGTCGTGCGAGTGGCCGTGGTCGTGCGAGTGGCCGGCAGTGGCGCCCAACTCCGCGACGGCGAGCGCGAGCGCCTCGTTCGCTTGAGCGGTGAGGTCCGCTACCTTCTCAAGTGCCGCCAACGTGGCTGGCAGATCCTGGTCTTGCAGCTTGTCGCGCCACTCGAGGTAGCTCGTGCGATGCCCCTCGTTGTGTTCGATCCAGTGTTGGATCAGGATGACGATCTTGTCGCGCTCGGTCGACATGCGTGTCCTTTCGTGTCCCTTGGTGCATGGGCAGGGTGCGCTTCAGTCAGGGCTCGATTCGTCCCCCTCAAGAGGGAACAGGGCCAGCGCTTCCTCGAGGGTTGCGCCCTGACGGATCCGCTCGAACAGCTCCATGATCCCCTGCTCGGCCTCCTCGACGATCTCCTGGTCTCTGTGGCTCTGTTGCAGCTGGTTCGTCTCGGAGCCACGAGCCATCTCGTCGGAAGCTCCTTCGTACGCTCCCGCGGGAAGGATAGCAGGGCTCCCCGGGAGGGAGTATTCGTCGCCACCCTCGTCGATCACCAGGTGCACCGGTCCGCCGGCCTTCTCCTCCCAGCGGGTCACTTCTTCCAGGGCCCGCATGGAGTAGAAGGCGCCAGTGACGTACACGGGGTTCCGAGAGTGCAACGCGGCATCCTGGAACAGGGCGAAGGCCTCTTCGAGCCAGGGGCTGGTGAGAGTGCGATCGAGTTCGCGAGCCGCCGCGAGGCTGCGGTCGGTTATCTCGGGTATCTGTTCCGCGGCGTACCGCAGAAGACCCACGATCGTCTGGCGCCAATAGAAGTTCACCGAATCCTCCGTTGCAGCGAGCCCTTGCCGCACCACTGGTGATACCAGCCGAGCGCCACGCCCAAACTGGCTCGCGGAGAGCTGGGTGGGTCTCCGTGCGGCCTGCCCGAATTCGGGCGGGTCTGCGTTGCAGAGGATGGGGGATTGGGCTAGAATGCCCCCTGCGGTGGGCCGTTAGCTCAGTTGGTAGAGCACCGGACTTTTAATCCGATGGTCGTTGGTTCGAGTCCAACACGGCTCACCATACAAGAACCCCTGCTTCGGCGGGGGTTTTTGCTTGTCTGAGGGAGTTCGCGCAGGCGCCGTAGGGGGCGGTTTCGGCCCGGATGCGCACGAGCAGCTCACGCAGGGGGTGTGCGGTCCCTGTGTAGTCCCTACTGCAGGGGCCCGATCGCCTCGGCCCCGCCGCTCCACGTTCAGCAGTCCCATGACCAAATGGCGGTGTACTACTCGGCCGAACCGGTCAAGTGACGAGTCCCAGCGCCCCCTCGAGTCCAACACCGATCGCCTCAGCCACCGCACCCCATCCCTTGTCCTCTTGCCCCTCCAGCCGTCGCAGGTAGGTAGTGGTTACCGCCAACGAGGAGTGGTCCAGAAACAGGCTCACCTCCTCCACCGACTCTCCCGCGTCACGACGCAACTTCGCCGCCGCGTGCCGAAAGACATGGACCCCGGCCGGCGGGAGCCCGGCCTCCCGGAAGTACCCTTGCAGCTGCCCGTAGAAGGTGGCGCTGGTAATGCCCCACAGAGACTCGGAGGGACCCATCACCTCAAGGTCCTGGTCCCGGGCGCGCAGCGCCGCTCGGAGCGCCTCCACGGCGGGCTGCGGCAGCTCCCGCCGACCCGTCTTCCCGCCCTTGCCTCTATAGGTGTAGGTCCAGCGCCCGTTCTCGAAGGCGAGATCCTTCCGGGTCATACGAAACACCTCGGCCCGTCTGCGGCCGGTGAGCACCAGGGTCAGGATGATGGCTCGGTTGCGCAGACCGACCGGAGTGTCCGGGATGATGGCGAGGAGCTTGCGGACCTCCTCCGCCGAGAGGCCACGTGGGGGAGAGGGTGAGACCCGCGGTCGCTCCAGCCGATCACACGGATTCCGGTCCACGATCTCCATCCGTTGCAGGAAGCGGAAGAAGGAGGAGACGCAGGCCATGCGGGCCCCGATGGTGACGGGGGAGGGGTCCCGCCCCGAGAGACCCTTGCCGTGCGCCCAGACGAAGACCTCCTGCGCGGTCACTTCATCGGGGGTCTTCTCCAGACGTCCGAAGAAGTCTTGGAGCATGCGGGAGTAGCCTTCCACGGTGCGGCGGGAACCGGAGCGACGTTCCTTTTCGACCAGGAAGGCCATCATGGAGCGTTCCCAGCCGACCAGGTTCTCTTCCGGGAAGGCAAGGGCAGTGGCGTGTTGCATGCAAGCCTCCAAGGTTCTAGTCTTTGGGCACCACCATGTTGGCTCTCGCCGCGGGGCACAGCAAGTTGGATGCGGTCCGATCTGCCCGCGTCGCGGGTGAAACCGAAGCGGCTGGCAGGGGAAGAGACGGGTATGGCGCCGTTGGAGAGGGATCACTCAAGCTTGGTCATCGATGGATCTGGGAGGGGCGTATAGTGGATGATTCCTTCCATTACCCGCCTGATTTGTTCCAGCTGCTCGTCGATACCATTCCGAAACTATGCAAGTCGAAGAGCGACCTGCTGCTGTTCTTCCGGGGGGCAGGGGTCTCCAGGAGAGCATTGAAGCCGTACGAGGATCTATTAGGCGCAGACAGAGAAGCTTTCAGCAAGTACTCGGTGACACGTGAGCTCCTGGCAAAGCTAAACGAGCAGGGCGACGCGGCTCTGCGCGTCCGACGCGAAGTAGTCAAGCGGGTGACGGAGTTTGAAGACTTCAGTGTGTGCTGGGAGAGCGATCGGGCTGCAGCTCGGGGTTTGGTTGCGCAGGTCAGAGACATCGTCAACGTCAAGGACAGCTTCACCCGCATGCGGGTGGAGAAGGACGAGGAGCGGCACAGGCGGCTAGAAGAGCAGGCGGCGGTGGCCAGGGTTCAGGAGGAGGAGAAGCAGAATCGGGCGCGGGCAAAGGCATCCTTTTACGCCTTGTTTGGGGAAAAGGATGCGCACAAGCGCGGCAAACTGCTGGAGGGTACGCTCAACCAGCTGTTCGAATGCTATGGAATGCGGGTCCGCAAAGCCTTCACGGTCACGGGCAACTGCTCAGAGGGAATCATCGAACAGATCGATGGACTGGTGCAGCTCGAAGGACACATCTACTTGGTCGAGATGAAGTGGTGGAACGCCCCTATAGGCGTTGCAGAGATCTCCCCGCATCTCGTGCGGGTGTTCAGTCGAGGCGGGCAGGCACGGGGCATCTTCGTTTCGTATACGGACTTCACCGCTCCCGCCCAGGCGCTGTGTCGTGACGCACTTTCAAGAGGGGCTGTCGTCGTGCTGGCCACCCTTGAGGAAATCGTCTCGCTCCTCAACGCAGAAGGTGATCTAAGGGAGTGGCTCAAGACCAAGGTCGAGGCCGCAATAGTGGACAGGGAGCCGTTCTTGAGGTAGGTAGTTCATCTGACGGGAGCCCGCGGATCATTCGCTGGCCGAGAGGAGAGGCTCACCGCTACGGCGAGCTACGAGTGGCGCCCGTCACCATGTGTGCGTAGAGTGGGTGGAAGTCAACCGGGTTCGCGTACCGGTTGCGGCCAGGAAACGGGAACGACGCCCGAGGCATGCGTTTCCGAGCGGCGCATGCGAAGGAGAGCTGATGCTGAGCTGGTTCGAGTGCCTTGGATGTGGACAAATAGAGCATAGATCTCAGGTCGCCAAGTTGGAACGAAACGCATGCCCAAGATGTGGGCAGAGTGGGAGGATCTGGTCTTCTTGGCCATCGTCGGCCGTTGCACTGGCGATCGAATACGCGCTGGACGAGGAGGAGGGTGAAGAGCCCCCCAAACGTAGACGACGCAAGCTGTTCACTGCTGGCCTTGTCCTCGAAGCTTTGGCGAACCGCCGCCGCCTGCCTATGCCCGTGGGGGCCATGGACGGGTGGGTAGATGGCCTGATTGAACAGGAGCCGTATCTAGCTGTCCAGTCGCAACGAGGTGTACAGGAGTCCGAAATCGAAGCCGCGGCTGAAGCAAGCGGTGCCGCCTTCTTCGTCAGCGAGTGGGACTGGCTCAGGGACGAAGGGCGTCGGATTGTCGAAAGTCAGGAGTTCTCTCCGGAACCGGTCGCAGTTATTAGGGCGCAGGACCTAGTCACGGAGGCTCTTGCCGTTTTTTCCAGCGTCCGCAACAGACGTCGCGAAAGCACCCGATAGTCAGTTCTTGGGCTCTGGCGCGGGTTATGGTGCAATGGCGCTAAGGACCTGCGGCGACCGTTGCACCCGAATCCATAGATTCCGCTACAGGCAACTGGGCCTCGCGGGGCTGCTTCGCGCCGGCCTGCAGCAACAACCACGATGACCTGATGGTGCCCGGGCAGCCTCTTGGCCGTTGCCCGGCGATCCAACGAAGTGGACGTCTCCGCGGAAGGCTCGACAGGTGCCACCCCAACCGCTAATGTGGCCTCCATGCCGCGCATGAATCAGCACGATGGCCCCGTGTGCTCTCGCTGGCCTCAGGACGGGGCGGAATGAGAAGCACCCTGACACCGGCCACCTTCGCCAGGAAGTGGACCACGAGCACCCGCACCGAGCGGGCGGCCTCCCAGGAACACTTCATCGACATCTGTCGCATGATCGGTGTTCCCACCCCCAATGAGGCCGACCCCACAGGCGATACCTACGCCTTCGAGAAGGGGGCCGGGAAGGTGGCCGGCGGCGACGGCTTCGCCGATGTCTGGAAGCGCGGCCACTTCGCCTGGGAGTACAAGGGCAAGAGGAAGGACCTAGCGGCCGCCTACCAGCAGCTCCTCCAGTACCGAGAGGCTCTTGACAATCCGCCCCTGCTGGTGGTCTCTGACCTCGACCGCTTCGAGGTGCACACCAACTTCACCAACACCCCGGCGACCGTGCACACCTTCACGCTCCAGGATCTGCTCGAGCACCCGGAGGAGCCCCTGCGGGTGCTGCGGGCAGTCATGGAGCACCCCGAGGACCTTCGACCGGGCAAGACCCGAAACGACCTGACGGCGGAAGCCGCCGCCCAGTTCGCCTCCCTGGCCGAGCGCCTCCGAGACCGGGGCCATGAACCACACGCCGTCGCCCACTTCCTGAACAAACTCCTCTTCTGCATGTTCGCGGAGGATGCCGGCCTCCTGCCCCCGGGCATGATGCGCCGCCTGGCCCAGGCCGCCGGGAACGACCCGGGAATCTACGCAGCGGGTCTCTCAGACCTCTTCGCCAAGATGTCCGCCGGCGGGGGCCTCTTCGGTGCCGAGCGCATCCAGTGGTTCAACGGCGGGCTTTTCGACAGCGCCGACGTCGTGCCGCTCGCTGTCGAGGAGATCGCCCTGGTGGACACTGTGTCGCGGCTCGACTGGTCGCAGGTGGAGCCAGCCATCTTCGGAACGCTCTTTGAGCGCGGTCTCGACCCCAGCAAGCGTTCGCAGCTCGGGGCCCACTACACGGACCGGGCCTCCATCCTGCGGCTCATCGAGCCCGTGGTCCTTTCGCCGCTGCGCCGCGACTTCGAGGAGACCAAGACGCGCATCTGTGCGTTGCTGGCCGAGGGCAAGCGGGTGACGGCCCGGACCCGGGCGGAGAAGAATCCAGAAGGGCTACTGAACGCCTTCCTCGAGCGCCTGCGCGCCGTCCGTGTCCTGGATCCGGCCTGTGGGTCGGGCAACTTCCTTTACCTAGCCCTGCAGGCCCTGAAGGATCTTGAGCGCGAGGCCATCTTGTGGGGTTCTCTCACCTTGCAGTCGACCATGCAGCTCCCGCGCGTCGGACCCGAGGTTGTGCTCGGTCTCGAATTGAACGCCTACGCGGCGGAGCTCGCCCGGGTGGTCATCTGGATCGGCGAGATTCAGTGGATGCTCGCCAACGGCTTCGCCTATGTCCGCGACCCGATTCTGCGCCCCTTGGAGAACATCGAGTGCCGGGATGCCGTGCTTGATCTCCGTGACCCGGCCAATCCGACCGAACCGTCCTGGCCGGAGGCCACCTACATCATCGGAAATCCCCCCTTCCTCGGGGGCAAACTCCTCCGCACGAACCTGGGCGACGAGTACGTCGACGCCCTGTTTCGCGTCTACGACGGCCGTGTCGCCCGGGAAGCGGACCTCGTCGTCTACTGGCACGAGAAGGCGCGGGCCGCGCTTGAAGCGGGGAGAACCGGACGCGTCGGTCTCCTCGCAACCCAGGGCATCCGGGGAGGAGCGAACCGCACGGTGCTTGAGCGCATCAAGGAAACGGGGGACATCTTCCTAGCCTGGTCGGATGAGCCCTGGGTGGTCGAAGGAGCAGCTGTCCACGTCTCCTTTGTCTGCTACGACAACGGATCTGAAGAGACGCGGCAGCTGGATGGCCGGCCGGTTGCAGCTATCAACGCCAACCTCACCGCCGGCGTGGACCTCACTCGGGTAGGGCGCCTGGAAGAGAACCGGGGCATCGCCTTCATGGGAGACACCAAAGGCGGGCCCTTCGACATCGCGGCGGAAACAGCCCACGCCCTGCTCACGTCGCACAATCCCGACGGACGGAGCAATGCCCGCGTCGTTCGCCCTTGGGTGAACGGGCTTGATCTAACCCGGCGGCCGCGGGGCATGTGGATCGTCGACTTCGGCACGGACATGTCCGAGACGGAGGCGGCGCTCTACGAGGCGCCCTTCGAGTACGTCAAGACGCACGTGAAGCCGAAGCGCGACGTGTCTCGCACCACCATCGATGAGTGGTGGCGCCACGAGCGACCACGTGTGGAGATGCGCAGGGCCCTCGCCGGTCTTGACCGCTTCATTGGTACACCGCGGGTCACCAAGCACCGGCTCTTCGTCTGGCTCCCCAAAGAGACGTTACCCGACAGCCAGGTCATTGTCTTCGCCCGGGACGATGACTACTTCTTCGGGGTTCTCCACTCGTCCGTGCATGAGGTGTGGGCGCTCGGGTTGGGAACGCAGCTCGAAACGCGCCCGAGATACACGCCGACCACCACCTTCGAAACCTTCCCCTTCCCGGAAGAGGCGACCGACGACGGGAGAGAGTCGATCGCTGAGGCGGCGAGGTCGCTCGACCGCCTGAGGACCGGGTGGCTGAATCCGCCCGGCGCCACGGAGTCTGAGCTTCCGACCCGGACTCTCACCACCCTCTACAACCGCCGGCCCTCCTGGCTGGCGTTGGCCCATGAACAGCTGGATCGAGCCGTGTACGCCGCCTATGGGTGGGACTACCCGTTGGAGGAGGAAGAGTTACTCGGCCGACTGGTCGAGCTGAACCTGGGTTCCCGGGCACAGGAGCAGATGGCTTGATCCTGGGCCTTCCGTTCCGGCCCCCGCGTAGTTCCCCGATGAGAGGCAGGTGCCCCGATGTCACTGGATGACAACTTCGACTGGGAGGACATAGTCGGAGATTCGAACGGACCCGCCTACCAGAAGACCGAGGAACGTCATGGAGCGCCTCTCGAGTACGTCGCCGAGAAGGCTGGCCATTCGCTTGAACACCTCCATGGGGTACTCCGGCTGACTGAAGAGCACGCTCGCGGGGGTCTATCGAGGCCCGAAGCACCGAACGGAACCGCCGTCTCCCCAATGCATGGCAGTCTCCTGACATCGACGCGGGCCGCGTTCCACTACGGTCTGGTCGCCTACCTGGCCCTCGAGAACATGCTCAACCTGGCCAACGACCACAACCTTGTCGACCGTCTCCTACACATGAGTACGACGGAGTTCCGCTCATGGCTCGAGGCTGTCGAGGCGGAAGGATCAGTGACTGGATAGGGTCTCGAAGGCGTCTGGTGCCAGCGGTCTTGTCCGGCCGGTTTTCGTCATCCTGAGGAAGGGAGACCGATGGACGAAGAGCAAGTAGTCTTTCTCGATGGGGCCGCTGGTCTAGGACAACGATATGACGATAGGTTTGCGAAGTGGATCGAGGATGCCGCTGAAGCAGCCGGCAAGTGAAACCGGAACAGGATGCAGCGGACAAAGCCACGCGCCGCCGCTGATGCTGAGCGTTGTACGCCTCGCAGAACCTGAGCTTGGGAAGGACATAATGACTTCTGCCAGCCAAGGAGCCAACACGTACAGTCTGTGGTCAGACGCGGAGACCGAAGTCGATCTGCTGGGGTTCACGCACCTCGTCGATGCGGTGGAGCGACTGGTCAGATCAGAACACTTGTTGCCCGCGACGATTGGTGTGTTCGGCGACTGGGGTAGTGGCAAGACCAGTGTTCTGAAGATGGCCGCGAAACGGCTGGAAGAGGACGAGGGGGCACTCGTCCTTTGGTTCAATGGGTGGCTGTTCGAGGGATACGACCAGGCAAAGGCATCTTTGATGGAGCGACTGGTCAGCGAGCTCGTCGAGAAGCGATGCACCTCGGCCAAGATGAAGAAGCTCGCGGTCCGACTCTTTCGGCGGATCAATTGGCTCCGAGTCGCCGGGACGACGCTGAAGGTGGGAGGAGCATTCGCCTTGGGTGGGCCGCCGTTGGCGGCACTCGCCGCCGCGCCAGACCTCGGGGAACTGGCGAAGCAGGCGGGCGAGGGGCTCGAGAAGATCGACGACGGCGAGCTCGACAAGTACCTTCAAGAGGGTCAGGAGCAGACGTTCAACCGGAACGTCATGGGCTTTCGCGAGGACTTCAAGGAGCTGCTTGAAGAGGCGAAGATCAAGCGGCTTGTGGTGCTCATCGACGATCTTGATCGATGCTTGCCGCCCACCATTATCCAGACGCTTGAAGCGATTAAGCTCTTCCTTTCTGTGGGCAATGTGGCCTTTGTGATCGGAGCCGACGAGCGACTCGTCCAGTACGCGGTTCGTGAACGATTCCCAGAACTCCCCGGCGAACGTGTGGACGTTGGACGTGACTATCTTGAGAAGCTCATTCAGTACCCCGTGCGCATCCCGTCGCTCAGTCGGTCGGAGGTGCAGTCGTACATTGCTCTCCTCTTTGTGCACGCGGAGGGAGAAGGTTCGGTAATTGAAAGGTCGATGGAGTGGTTTTGTGCCGCGCCGCGCACCGTCTCTGGAGTGCCGTTCGGGCACGATGCGTTGCATGAGCTCAAGATCGATGTGCCGAAAGCGCTTGGCGACGGACTCACGCTCTCCGCCCAGATTGGGCCTCTGCTCGGAAGGGGGCTGAGCGGGAATCCACGGCAGTGTAAGCGGTTCCTGAACATGCTCATGATGAGACTCGGCATGGCCGAGTCTCGGGGCGTTTCACTAAGCCGAAGGCTCCTGGCGAAGCTCATGATCCTGGAGTATCTAAAGCCGGAGCTCTTCAGACAGCTCGGCGACATGCAAGCCGAAGGCCATGGACGTCCAGAGCCGATTCTCGCTTGGCAAGTGCAGGAACGAGGATCGTCGGACTCACCTGAGTCGGGCGAGGAATCGCCTCAGAGTGGCGGCAAACCCGATTCACGCCTGGAGGTGTGGTTGAAGGACGTCGTGGCCGTTGAATGGCTGAAGACCGAGCCACCATTGGACGACACCGATCTCGGCCCGTATTTCTACTTCTCCCGTGATGTGCTGGCCGATCACGGCCAGCAAGCGCAGCGGATGGGCCAGGCCGCTCGCGAGGTTTATCGCAAAGTGCTTAGCCAAAGTGAGGCAGTGCAGAAGACCGGCCTCGAAGTCCTTTCAGGTTTGTCGCTAGCAGAGGCTTCGTCTGTGGTGGCTGCGCTCTGCGATCGAGCACGTGCGGAGGAGGGCCCTGGGACGGTCTCGCTATTGCTCAAGGCATGCGACGCTCGAAAGGACCTCCTGACAGATGTGGTGACGTTTCTCGGCAAGAGGCCGCATAGTCAGCTTCCGGTGTGGGTGCCACCTCGCTTGCACACAGCAGTTCGCGGGACGGAGTTGGTCGGCGCGGCGCGAGGGGTCATCGAGCAGTGGGCAAACGGCACGAACAAGCAGCTGGCTGAAGCGGCAAGAACGGAACTCCGACGAATCGACGAGGGCTCCGAGTAATGGGTACTTCGAGCTCACATTCAGGCCCGGGCGACGGACCTGGGCTGTTGCCATCTTGGGCAACCGGTGAGGGGGACGCCGGTGCCCCGGCTGGTAGTGGTGGAGATGTGGACACGAACGACTCTGCCGAGGGCGACGACGGCCAAAGCGACGCCTCGCAACCAACGGGACCCACTCCTGTCGCCCCCACACCTCCAAAGCACTGGCGGTCAGCAAAGTCGGGCATGACTCGGAACGTGCGATCCGGTAGAGGTGGCGCTGGGTTGCGTTCGGCCGGATCTGGATACGTCCGAGCAAAGGGGGGATCGAGACGAGCAGCATCGTCGGCGACATCTGGTAGAGCGGCGTCCCGCCAGGTGGGCGGCTTCCTCTCATCCGCCGTTCGGTCGGGAATCCAGCATGCGTTGGATTCCATCGGACTTCGCGAGGTCGTTGGTCAGTCCTTCGATCGCGTATTGGCGCGCTTAGTCGATGAGCTCGCCCCTGCCGGGTCGACCAAGGAGGAGGCGGCGGCACGGCGCGCGACGATCGAGGTGCTTGAGTTCCTCTATGAGACCGTAATCGGCGAGGATGGTGATCTCAGCGCCCTTGAGCAAATGGATCAGGAGACGGTGGAGGAGGCCGTTACTCGAAGTGTCTCCGGATACATCTACAACCGCTGGCTTGATGAGTTGGGGTTGAGCATCGAGAAGGGAGCGGTTAACGAAGCCGTGGCGGTTCGGCTGGAGCGGGAAGTCAAGGAGTACGTCGAGTTGTGTGTTGCACTTGAGCTCGACGGCAAGAGCGTCATCGAGATTGACTGGGGTGGACGCGAGGGACGCCGGATCATCGACCGTGTCTACCGTGACGCGTACGCCTTGCTGGAGGTTGGCTCATGAAATGGCACGTCGTTTGTCGCGTCGGGGAGGGTGATGCGTTTCTCCCGGAAGTAGACCCGACTGCCGAGCGATGTCTCGTGCTGCACTTCTCGGGCGGGGCAGCAAAGGAGCGCGTGCGCGAGTCTGTCCTTACCGCGATCGAGGAGCAATGCGAGGCGACGCTGTCTGGGACGGTTCAGGATTTTCTCTACGCTTCGATGGGCGCCTACCTCGCGGATATGTGCATTCCGCGCCGCACGGCGGAAGATCGTTGGTCGAGAGACTTGACACTTCATTTACCCGTCTTCACGCAATCCCGTTGGCGAAGAGCGAGCAGATCCCTCGTCACAGCGCTGAGGTTCCTCACCGGTGACGAATGGGCGATCTCAATCCGGGGGCGGTCCGAGGAGGTACCGGAGCCCTCGACTTCCGCTGATTCGGAAAAACCGGAGACCGTCTGCCTCCTCTCGGGGGGGCTGGACTCACTGGTCGGTGCGATCGACCTGCTCAGTGGCGGGAACGCTGTGGCGTTCGTGAGTCACCATGGCGGAGGAATGACAGCGAAATTCCAGAGTGACACCTTCGCGGCGCTTCGCGCGCGCTATCAAGACCAGTGCTTCGAGAATCAGTTCTACGTGGTGGGCCCACACCTGGGAGACAAGGGCGAGAACAGCATGCGGAGCCGATCCATCCTCTTCCTCGGCCTCGGAGTGGCTGTGGCTAGCGCCCTCGGAGATCGCGTACCGGTCGTAGTCCCGGAGAATGGCCTCATCTCTTTGAATGCCCCGCTGACCAGGACGCGGGCCGGAAGCTCAAGCACGCGAACCACCCATCCGCACTTCATCGCCAGTGTGAGGCAGGTGCTTGGCGTTCTTGGGATCTCCAACGACATCGTGATGCCGTATCGACACATGACAAAGGGGGAGATGCTGGCAAAGGTCGGTGACCAGGAGGCTTTGGAGTCTGTGCTTGCACTGACGATGTCATGCTCTCATCCTGAAGTGGCGCGATGGGGCGGCGCCACACCTGGCACGCATTGCGGCTACTGTTTTCCATGTCTGATCCGTAGGGCCGCGGTGACCGCCGTGGGCCTAGAAGACGCCGACGCCGACTACACGTATGATGTTCGGGACCGTGCGCCAACGGGCAAGCGAGGAAGCGACCTCCGCGCAGTCAAGATGGCCCTGGCCAGAGATGAGCAGAGTGCGACGCCGAGGATATTTCGCGTATTGGAGGCTGGACCTCTACCATCCGAAGAGATCTCGGCATACGCCGGCGTATATACAAGAGGTATGTGTGAATTGAGCGCATTCCTCAATGGCGATAGATGATACATGCGCTATTTCGATGCTCACTGCCACATTGACCTATACGATGATCCTGGCGAGGAACTGGCGAAAGCTACGTCAGCCGATATCGGAATGCTTGCAGTGACCAATGCCCCATTCGTCTTCAAGGCATGTCGCAAACTGGGAGCCTCGAGGCCGAATGTTCTGGTTGCTGTTGGATTGCATCCAGAGCTTGTTGGCCGGTATGCGCACCAAGTAGATGACCTAGTGAGGTATTTGGAAGAGACCAGGTTCATTGGTGAGGTTGGATTGGACTACCATGTTACGGATCCAGATACGCACCGTGCGCAACGTGAAGTGCTTGAGAGGATTGTCGCCGCGTGCGATGGAAGGCATGATGTTGTCGCAACCGTCCATTCTCGTGGCGCCGAATCCGACGTCGTCTCAATAATCGGTACTCAATTCACCGGCACCACGATCCTCCATTGGTATTCCGGATCCTTGAAGTACTTGGATCTAGCGCAGCAACACGGGAGCTTCTTCTCCGTCAACCTCACGATGCTTGCGTCCAAGAACGGGAGAAGGCTGATTTCAGGGATGGATCCTTCCAGAGTCCTTACCGAGTCCGATGGGCCGTTTGCCATGGTCCAGGGAAGGCGCGCGCGCGCAGGAGACATGCCGTTGACAATTCAACGATTGGCCGAGTTCTGGGGAGAAGAGTCGGAAGCCGTGCGTGCGGTCGTCATGGAAAACTGGGCCTCGGCGGCCAACATGAAGAGCGCCGAGGGGAGCCACGCGATCGAGGTACCCGAGGCAGCCCCGGCGGTCGAGAGGTAGTTCAATCGTTGAGGGCCGACAATCGGCCCTGGCCCACGGCCGCGCACCATTCTACGATAGTATCGATTGTGGGAGGGACGATGCTGGCGGCCACAGTAGGGGCGCAGATGACCATCGCGCGAAGACCAGAGGCTTTCTCTACACCCTGGCCTGTTTCCTCGGCGACGTTGATGCGTTGAGCAAGGGCAAGTCGAATGCCGGGTGGTGGGCAGGGCTCAGCGGCTGGGCAATGCGGCGGCTGTTTGCTTAGCCGGCGGAGCGTCATCCCGAGTGCTTGCTGGGGCTGGCGGTAGTACCAAGGCTGCAAAGCTCTTGTGTTCGATATTCTGGAAGTTAACCACTTGTAGGCCGTTTGGCCGTCGAGAGTTGACCACTTTCAAGGACGATTCATGTGCCGCTGGCCCCGGGAACGCACGCTCGCCTGGGCAACCTCCAGGAGGTCATGCGTCTCAGACACCGATAACGCCGACCCGCGCGACGAGGGGCGACGCCACATCCACAAAACGCGCGTGTGATGCGCCGCGAAACGGGTGGGTATCGTCCAGGCAGTGGGTGCCACACCCTCCGCCATTCCTCGGCCACCCACCTGCTCGAAGCGGGCCATGACAGCCGCACCGTCCAAGCTCTCTTCTGGGCTGCAAAGACATGACGACCACCGTGATCTACACCCAGGTGTTGAACAAAATGGGGCCAAGGGGTGCGGAACCCGCTCGACGGATCGTGAGGCCACGAAGCAGTCCGCCCTTCGCGGAGGGGAACGGTGCAGAGGGTTGCCTTCCCTGCGGCGGCCAGGCGGCCAACCGGTCTGTCCACTACAGCTGCTATTGTTATGCAGACTGACAGCTGGTGTCTTCGTGGAGTTGTGCAGACTGGATAACGCTTGTTAGGTGCGCAGAATGAAACACTCGAGGGCTGGACAATGACCAGAGAAAACAATCTTATGCCGTCATGCCTTGACCGGCAAATCTCCACCGCTGACCGAGATGCCTTCGGTCACAGACACTTCGCGTACGCTCTACAAAGCCTCATCGAATCAGAGAAGCATGCTCCTCCGTTCAGCATCGGCCTTCTCGGGGGCTGGGGCACCGGGAAGAGCACAATCAAAGAACTGTATGTTCATGACCTCCTAAACGACGCGCGCAAGAACGACGCCGGCCGCACGCGGCCCGATCGGATCCACAGCATTACCTTTAATGCTTGGCGCTTCGGCGGAAGGGAGCAGGACATCAAGCGCGCCTTGCTCCGGCACGTCTTTCGCGAGTTGGGGGGCGACGAAGAGAATCTCCAGGACCGCCTCTTTCGCCAAGTCAGCGAGTCTCGCGAAGAACCGAAAGCTTGGGGCCAGCACACATGGGACGTTCTTAGAGCATGGGCGATGCCCCTTCCTGCCTTTGTTATCTCGCTTCTGCTACTCCTCGGCCTCCTCTTTCTCGCGCTATCGGTTCTGCCTCTTCAAGGCGACTTGTCGCGGTCGATCATCGGTCTCGCCCTCACGGGGGCCTATGCGTTTCTGCTCAGGCAGATCAAGTCCCCCCCCGTTACAGCCTACCGCCCAGTAACGCGCATCGCCCTACCCAGCACCACGGCTGAGCAGTACGAAGACCTTCTTCTCGACCAGATTGCGAAGTTCAAGTCCGGCCAAAGCACGACGTTGGATGGTAAGAAGGGCAAGACCTGCGAGCGCCTCGTTGTCTTCGTTGACGACCTCGATCGTCTCTCAGCTGAAGAGATGGTTCTGGGTCTTGACGCTGTTAGGACGTTCATGGAAATCCCAGAGGCTCGCTTGCCCAAGGGCCTCGGCCTTGTGTTTGTCATCTCCTGTGACGAGGCGAGAGTCGCAGACGCTCTCTTCAAAGGTCGACGGCAAGGCGACCTGCCCGGCACCGTATTCACCCACTCGGACGCCCGCCGCTACCTCGATCGCATCTTCCAGTTCCGCCTTGATATCCCCCCCTTTCCTCGCAGCGACATGCGCCGGTATGCCATCAAGCAACTAAACGAGATCCCTAGTATCCAGGCCGATCTTAGTGCTCGCGGCGTCCCCATCGACACTATCGTCGACCGCATGATCCACGTCGGCGTCCAAGATCCTCGAAACGCGCTCCAGATTGTGAACGCCTTCGCCCAGGCCTGGTGGCTAGCCAGGAAGCGGGAGACCGAAGAACTTGGCACGGAAAGAGCCGGAGGTCTCCACGAAGGAGCCGTCACCGCACATCCCGTTTCGCTGGGGGCGTTGTCTGCAATAAAGGTGAACTTCCCTGACTTCTACCGAGAGCTGCAGAACGACCCAGCGCTGGTCCACCGCCTGACTGACGTTCTGGTTCGAAGGAAGCCCCTCCAAGACCAGCCCCTCGAGACGCAACAAATACTGACCGAGCGGTATCTCGAGAAAGGAGGCGAGGCCAATGGTGCACCGCTTGAAGTACTCCCGGAACACCGTCCCCTACGCCAGTTCCTTGCCAGCCTTGTCGGCCTAAGATGGCCTGACTCGCTGCAGAGCCTCCTGCTCTTGTCGGAGGATCCGATCACCCGCAAGTTCGGGTCAAAAGCTACCATCATCTACGGAGCATTCGTTTCCGGTGATACCCAGGGCGTGTTGGAGGGGCTTGGGAGGCACATCGATGCCGCGCAACTCCAGCAAGACGAAGCGCGTCTTCTGTACCAGATGGCGGAGGAGCTACGCCATGAGACGACTACGCTCCGGACTGGCGCATCCCGCGTTATCGCTGATTTGGTCGATCGCCTCCCCGAAGACACAGCTCATTTGCTGCTTGGTTCGCTCTGTCGCGAGCTTGGTGACTCTGCCGACCTCCGCTCGCAACTTGGCATCCAGAAGATCGACAGAGTTCTCACCGCTGCAGACGCCGACGATCGGCGGGCTGTCGCATCCCGCCTTGTCGACGACGTTCTGACCGTCGACGAAGATGTACGCCTCCGACTTGAGGGAATGCAACCACCTAACCTTGAGGAGGCCGTGGCCTTTGCTCGGGCCACCGTCGCGTTGGTCCTACCCATCCGTCGAGATCACGACCTTGACCGCGCGGCCGACGCTCAACTCCTCGCGTGGCTCGTGAATCGAACCGTCAGAATCGGCGGCAAGCACCATCAGCTCCCGTTCGAAGATCTCGAGCGATGGATGGCTGACCACGAAGACCACCTTCTTCCTGGACTAGCAGATCGCTACACTGATCTTCTTGCCGCTGAGCTCGAGAGCGAAACAGTGCTCGGCTTCGACGTGTCGCAGGCCATCGGGCGGGGGCGCAATGTCTTTTCCACACTTTGGTCCGCCGGGGAAGACGAACGTCAGATTCTCTGGAAGGATCTCACCCGGTACGTGGCCCTTAAACCATCTGAGGCATCCCAAGTCGCTTGGGAGGTAATGGCCGAGCACGTCACCTCGCCCGGTGCCTCTCAGATTTCGGAGTTCGTAGCCGCCTTCGTCGAACGCCTGAGCAAGGCCGCGAACGATGATGAGTGGGAACTCGACCTCGATCCCGCGTTGCTGACCCTGCTCACTCTGGTTCGGACGAGACTTTCAGACATCGACAATACTACGCTCCACTCGCTCTCCGATCTCGCCATCCTTTTGAGCCAGGACGACAGTACGGCCTCTCTGTCTTGCGACATCGTAAAGGAGCTTCAGCGCGGCGACGCGACAGAAGCCCAACGCGTTTTCGACAACTGGGCCCAGCGCATTCTCGATGATCTACCCATCGATTGCGGCGAGCTCTTCGCCTCCGTGTTCTCCGCTCTCCAGACATCCACGCAGACGCTTGTCACGGCCCAGCTTGAACCCGTCATTTCCACCGACACGATTGACGAGCCAACCGGGGGCCGGTATCGTGTTTTCGTGGAGGGCGTGCACGACGATGCCTGGGGCACTGATCCCCTGAAAAGCCACCTCGACAGGCTCCTTCCTCAAATCGCTGCTCGCTACAACAACCCAAATGGCTATCTTGACCGTGTCTTTCCTACTGTAGCGAACGTGCTCCATCACGCGTCAACAGGGCCCCTGGGTCTGGCGCTCCAGGACCTTTTCACTCAAGCCAAGGGACAGCCGCAACACTACGCGTCGCTTCATTCATGGATGATCGGGCACTGGCCCGAACCGTCTGTGGACCTCAATCCCTACGACCCCGTGCAGATTTTCCACGACGGTCGCGGCTTTGCGGTGACCCAGCCGCAATTGTCCTCCAAGGGTCTACTTGGGTCGCTTCGCGACATGCTCAGCCGAGCGTTGGTCCCCGCCGACCAGCGCACGGCCCTAATCGAGGCTGCCTGCGCCACATGGGTTGCCGCACCCGATCAAGCCATTGACATCTTCACGAGCGGCTTCAGCGACCTCACCCCCGACCAGACGGCCAGCCTCGCCGATCGTATCGACTGGGGTAACGACTCGCAGCAAGCCCTTCTCTCCCGCGGCTGGTCTTCTGTGGTGCAATCCCAGAACTCTGCCGACAGGATTCAGACTGCTAATCGCATCCTGGACAAGGGCGTAAGCGGCCCCGAAGACGAGCCCGACCGCGGTCTCCGCCTCTGGTTTGACGCCCAGGGTAAGACGCGCGGCGAGGTTCTCACAGCTACGATTTCTCAGGCGGATCTCAACGACCCTCACAGGAAGCGTCTCTGGCAACAGGCCACTCGCGTCGCTGACGTCCTCGGCCCTCCCTTCTTCCTCGACGTCATTCCCAAGCTGGTCGTTCTCTCCCCGATCGACGAGACTGCCGCAGCTCTCTTTGGGAACTACGACCACGTAGATGGCGTTCTCGGTACTATCGACAATCGCGCGGACCTAGCTCAACGTCTTATTGAGGTCTTCCCGGACGCATCCACGAATGCCGTCAAGTCCCACATAGCTGAGTGGTGCAGGAAGCTCAGCGGGCAAGCATCTCTGCGAAAGCTCAAGCCCGGCACTATCACGGAAGACGACTTGAGCATTCTCAAAACCCACTTCCCGGGCGCCTCGGCGCTCAAGGAACTTGAGAAAGCGAGGGACGCCCTATGACCTGTCAGCGTGTTCCCGCCTGATCTCATGTAGCTGGTACGTGGCTTACTCTGGCCCAGAGGCATGGGTGGACTCCTCAAACATGTCCTGCACCGTATTGGAAGCGGAGTGGGAACGAGGGATACCCGAGGGCCTCCCGAGATATGCTTTGAGAAGCCGTAGTGAGCCTTGCCCCGCCGTGTGGAGGAGAAGGCGACGGGACCACGTAGCGCGGAAGGCACCGGGTAGGTGGCCGCAATCCTGGTGCTAATGAGTTTGGTGGTGCTCGTTGCTAGAGGGTATTTGTCGTTAGCGCTCTCCACTACGGATTCATCTTCCTGGCGGCCGCGATGCTCATTGGCATCTTGGCTCATATGGTCCAGGCCACCTCTATCATCGGGAGCTAATGGAGATCCTGGGAACGCGGGAAAGCCTGGGTTGAGGACAACGTCGAGTTGATGAGAACTGATGAGCTGACGGCCGGGACGTGGGCAGGCAATTGGCCCAGGGACTACCACTGGGAGGCTGGCGACATAGCGGCACGATCAACAGTCAGTGACTACCCAACAATGTGAAGGCGTCAAGCCGAGATAGAAAGCAGTCAGGGAGATGCTTCTTTCTCTTGGTGGCGGCATGTTGTGCTGAAGGGCGCGACGATGACGAGGGAGATGATGTGACACAGGGGTATTGCGTCCTGAACTCGTGGGTCATAGTCCGTCTGCAAGCCGGATTCGTAGGTTGGCGTCTCTAAGATGCGACGTCCCATCGCCCATGAAGTTGATTCAGCCGCGCAGGCTACATTTGCCCGAATGGTGCCCACGAGTTGGATCCTGCGCCAGCAGCATCCGGACTATGGAGTTGACTTCGTTGTTCAGCTGGCTCACTCGGGTCAGGTCTCCGGTGTCGAGTTCGACGTGCAGCTGAAGGGCACATCATCACCCCGCTATGTGGGGGGGAAGTTGGCCCTCCGCATGGAGACCGCCCACCTCAAACACTTCGCGTACGGCCGAAGTCGTCCAGTCGCTATTGTGGTTGTAGACACCAGGAACGATACGGTTCTATGGATGACTGCATCCCAGGCTTCCGTTTCTCTTCAGGCGACTTGCCCTGGCTGGGAGCGGCAACAGACCGTGACTCTGCGCTTTGACACCAATCAAGGTCTTCCGGAGTCGGCCTCCGTGCTGGAAGCAGAGATCATTCGTTTTCACGACGAACTCAAAGTCGCAACCGGCAACGGTTGCCTTCGGTTCAAGACGGACGATTTCTGCTACACGATGGACCACGGGTTTTCGGCCATGCAGGAATTCCACATCCGAGGCGAGATCTGGTTCCCAAACCAAGAGCCCGGGTACGCCTTGCCTTATTTCGAACCTATTGTCTGGTTTGGCCGGCCTACCGGACCTATTTCATGCGGGTCAGACATCAGGGGTTCAGCCCAGGGAGTCTTCGAGGTCGGGCGGCTGCTCGGGCACGGAGACGCTCGGATGGCTGTCAGAGACCTTGGGGTGGATCCGATCGTCTCGTACTCAGGGCCAAGTGTGGAGCCGGGCCGCTGGATATCCTTTCGCTACGACTTCCACGGTGACTCAAGCGTGATCGAGGCCTGTGGGCATGTGGTTGAAGTCACTCTGCAGCGTGAGATCGTCCCTGCGCCCTTGCTGGTCATCGGCGCTCGCTTCGCTCCGAGTCAAGGGTTCATGACTGCTGACCTTCGGCTTCTGGAGCTGAGAGACACGAAGGTTGATGAGACTGTCGCTCGGTGGACGTTCCCTCCCGTTGATCCTCTGCTCGATGTGTCTCATCACGGGCATGATCTATGTCTTCACAGAAGCATGCGCTGGGGCAGGCGCGCCAGCAGCTCGGATCCCTTCTATGTCCCACCCCCCGGTATCTTGATGCCGTCTCCGCTGAGGCGTTCCGGCCAGCCGAGGCTTCCAGATCCTGGGAAGGGCCTCCCAGAGGAGCAGGCGCGTGCCGCCAGACTGGCGACACCAGGGTGGAGGCCACCTATAGACGATGCAGAAGGGCAGACGGTAAGAGAATGGCTACTGAATGAGTGGGAAGTCAGCTGACTTGCTACGGCGGCCTGACCAGCATTGCACTGGCACGACCCGGACATAGTGGCAGCGTCCGTGGACCGTGTTGTCGAACGCCGCGTAATTCCCCACGCCCAACGCCACCTAATTCCCCACCCGTCCTCGTCGGTTAGTTCTAGCTCTTCTCACCTCCTTTGGCAAGGGGAACGCCCTGCCCGGGTCGCTTGTATGGTCGGTAGCTCTTTCCCTCCATGGGCACGTGGAAGGCCGAGTTCACCAGCCGATCAAGGATCCCTTCCGCCACCACCGGGTTGGGGAAGAGTTCATACCAGTCCTTGGGCGAGCGGTTGGATGTGAGGATGAGCGAGCCGTGGCGGTGCCGTTCGCAGATGAGTTCGTAGAAGTCGTCGCCTTGGGGAGCGGTGAAGCCCCGCAGGCCGAAGTCGTCGAGGATGAGCAGCTGTGTCCGGGCCAAGCGACGCAGACGCATCTCGTAACTGCCGTCGGCCCGCCCTCCGGCGAGCTCGGCCAGCACGCGACTCGTCTTCTGGAAGAGGACGGAGTAGCCCCGCCGGCAGGCCAGGTGCCCAAGCGCCTGGGCCACGTGGGTCTTGCCCACCCCCACGTGGGCTGGCCACCTCCTCGCCCCGTCGCCTCCCTCGTCCTCTCCTTCTAGGGCCTGCCGCCGCCGTCGCCCGGGCCCGACTCCATCAGTTGGGGCACGCCCTACGGAGGCTTCAACAGCATCTGGTGGATAGGAGAACTACCTCTGCAAGGGATCAGGGTGGCGGTGTCGAAGTTGGCCAAGGACCTACCGGAAGAGGTACGAGTCGCCTGCGGCTCCAGCCGGGGCTGATGTGAGACGGCCACGCGCCTGTAATATGCAGCGGCCTTCTTGCCGATACCCACAAAAAGGCAGAGGCCGGCGGAGACGGGGCCCTGCGAGTCTGCACTGCGCACTGAGGAGGGAAACTTGTGCCCGCGAACCCCAAGATCCTTGTGGTGGAGTGCCTTGAGAGAGACTGACACCACGCCGATCATTCCCCGACGCACGGTGACTGTGCTCCTCCTCCTGACGCTCGCAGCCGCCCTGTATGCCGCCAGCCTCCGCAACTACCTACTCTTCCACGGCCTGGTCGAGACCTTCAGCGTGGCCGTCGCCGTGAGCGTGTTCGCCGTCACCTGGGCCTGCCGGGACGTGCTGGACAACCACTTCTTCTTGCTCCTCGGCATCTCCTCCCTGTTCGTCGGCGTCGTCGACATGTTTCACATGTTGGCCTACAAAGGCATGGGGGTCTTCGATCCCGCGACCGCCAACTCGGCGACGCAACTGTGGCTGCTCGCCCGCTACCTCCAGGCCCTCTCGCTGCTTCTGGCCACCTTCTTCGTCGGCCGAAGACTCAAGATACTGACCACGGCCACCCTCTACGGAGCGTACGTAGCCGTGGGGTTCGCGGCGATCTTCTACCTGCACGTGTTCCCTGTGGCGTACTCAGAGACCTCGGGTCTGACGGAATTCAAGAAGATCAGCGAGTACGCCATAATCCTCGTACTCCTCTTGGCCGGCTACCGTCTCTACAGAAGGCGGGGCGAGTTCCACCCAGCCGTCTATCGACTCCTGCTCGCCGCCCTCGGCATGACTGTCCTGGCTGAGTTCGCCTTCACCCTGTATGTGAGTGTATTCGGGTTACCCAACTTCATCGGCCACTTGGCCAAGATCGCCGCCTTCGCTCTCTTCTTGGTGGCCGTCGTCAGCACCGGCGTGTCGCGCCCCTATGCGGTCATCTTCCAACGCCTGCAGCAGCGGGAGACGGCGCTCACCGAGGCGAAGGAGGAACTGGAAGATCGGGTGCGGGCACGCACACTCGACCTCGAGCAGACCGTCGAGGAACTCAGGTACCAGTCGACTCAACGGCAGCACGCAGAAGAGGAGCTCCGCCAGAGCCAGCGTATGGAGGCCATCGGCCGCCTGGCGGGCGGCGTCGCCCACGACTTCAACAACCTGCTCACCGTCATCATCGGCCACGCCGACCTTCTCTTGACCGAGGTGGAACCGGGATCTGAGAGCCGGGGGGATGTCGAGGGGATCCGCGCATCGGCGGACCGGGCGGCGGCCCTGACCCGGCAACTCCTGGCCTTCTCCCGCCGGCAGGCCCTGCAGCCCCACGTCTTCAATCTCGACGTCGTGGCCCAGTCCATGGCCGACCTGCTCAAGCGCTTGCTCGGGGAGAACATCGACCTGGTCTTCCGGGAGGACTCGGCACTCTGGCCGGTGGAGGCCGACCCCGGGCAGATCGAGCAGGTGATCATGAACCTGGCCATCAACGCCCGGGACGCCATGCCCGAAGGCGGAAAGCTCACCTTGGAGACGGCCAACGTGGAACTCGGTCCCGACTACGTAGCCACCCACAGCGAAGCGGAGCCGGGGCCCCACGTGATGCTGGCCGTAAGCGACACCGGCACCGGCATCGATCCCGAGATACTCCCCCACATCTTCGAGCCCTTCTTCACCACCAAGGAGACGGCGAAGGGCACGGGGCTCGGGCTCTCCACCGTGTACGGCATTGTGAAGCAGAGCG
>JAHJSA010000020.1 GCA_018830645.1 Actinomycetota bacterium | reverse complement strand
CTCCCGCGACACGAGCCGTTCGAGATCCAGGGAGCGCACGGTCCCGAGCACCGCCGCTACGTGACCGTGGGGCAGGGAACGCTCTATCTCGAAGCGATCCTCGGCGGCGACCAAGGTCTCGCCCGCCAACACCCGACGGACCGCCAGAATGGCCGCTTCGGGCAGGTGGGAGAGGTTGCCGAGGTTCTCGTGGCGCACCCGGCCGTCTTCGCGATAGGAGCGGCGCAGCAGGTGGGAGACGTAGACGCGGTCGCCGGCACCCTTCGTCTTGATTGTGGCTACGTGAACTGATCCACCACGCTTTGGCATACCACCATACTAGGACATATCCTCACAGAATGCAAGCGGAACTTTGGCTACATCAAACCGCGAAAAGAAAGCCCGATACCGCACCGGCAGCGGGATCGGGCGTCAGGTGGGGCGAAAACTTCGGCCTAGTCGATTCGCACCCCCGCAGCCAACGAAGGCTATCGGCTTGTCTCCCACGCCGGCACCTCCATTCGATAAGATGGAGCCGCTCGACGCGGCGTGACGGATGCGAAGGAGGATCCCAGTGCATTGCTCGAACTGCGGGGAGATCAATCCGGCAGGTGCGACGTTCTGCGGCTCCTGCGGGGCCCAGATAGCAGCGGCGCCAAGCACGGCCCCACCGCCCTCACCAGCGACTCCAACGACAGCCGCGCCACCACTCGCCGCCCCACCGCCCCCGCCGCCCCCGCCGCCGAGTTCAGCCGGATGGGTGCCCGCACCGCCGCCACCGCCGCCCACATACGGCCAGCCCCCGCCGCCACCTCCGCCCGGCTACGCGCCCCAGGCCCTCGGCCCGGTGGCACCTCCTCCAAAGGGCGGCGGCAATACGGGGTTGATCATCGCCCTCGTGATCGCGGGCGTGGTTCTGCTCGGCGCACTGGCGGGTGGCGGGTTCCTGCTCTTGAGGGGCGGCGACGCGAGCGAGACGACGACCACCACCTTCGCCCAGATCGAGACCACGACTACCGTGACGACGTCCGCGGCGACCACCACCCCGCCCACCACCGCCCCACTGGCGGGGTACGCCACCGCCGAGGAAGCGGTGGAGGCCGAACTCCCTGAGGGCTGGGTGTACAAGCTGGCCGACGACCAGGGCGTCCAAATGGAGTTCTGGGGAGGGCCGCCGGCGAGCGAATTCGACACCGTTTACATCGTGGAGGCGGCCTCCGACGGCAGCTGGGTGGTCGCCGATTCGTATCCACTCGGCGGATCGGATGTTCCGATGACGGAGGCGGAGGAAGCACAGTTCGTAGTCGAGTCGTTCCTGATCGCCGTCATGGAGGATCGGGCCGATGACGCCCACGCTCTCACCGTGGAGCCGTTCTCCTCGGACCCCGCGAGCGCTTCGTACAGCAACGGCGACTTCAAGAAGTTCACGGTTGAGGGCGTGGAAAAGGCCTCTGACGGCACCTATTGGGTGAAAGTCGAAGAGACCTGGACATACGGAAGGGATCGTTGGCGCTACCACGTCGTACCGACCGAAGCCGGCTGGATGATCAGCGATCTACGCGACTGGTAGCGCCACCGGCGGAGGTGCCAGGGTAGGGTTGACTTCCGGCATCCTCTTGTCGTACAGTATGTTTAGTTTCTACTAAACGTACTGTAGACGAGGTGGCTAATGACCGAGAGCGAGCCCGTCCTCACCGCGTCCCCGGATCTCGAGTCGGTGCGGCGGGACTTCATCGAGGGCATGAGCCGGGTGGCCGCCTTCTGGGGACTACCCAAGGCGATGGGGGCGATCTACGGAGCCCTCTACCTCTCTCCCGAGCCCTTGTCTCTGGACGATCTGGTGGCCTATGTGGGGGTGACGAAAGGTGCGGTCAGCACCAATGTCCGCCACCTCGCCCGCCTCGGGATGGTTCGTGAAGAGGTGCGCCTCGGGGAGCGTCGCGACTTCTACAGCGCCGAGGGCGATTTCTGGAAGGTCGTCAAGGGAGTGCTGCGCGAGCGGGAGAAGGCCGAGTTCGACCGGGCCCTCAGCACAGTGAGACAGTGCCTGGACGCGGTCGGCGCGGCCGACCACGCCCCGGAGGAGACCTCACTTGCGCTCCACTACCAGGAGCGACTCGGCCAGATGCAGGGGTTCTTCAGTTCTCTTGACACGCTCGTGGCGACGGTGATGCGACTCGACGACCTGCGCCACGCCAGCCTCCTGGGGCTGTTCGGGAAGCGAGTAGTCCCGGCGGGCGATGGGAACCCCCGGGAAGGCAGCGAAGAGAGATGAGTAGCGCCAGCACCACCGACCGCGCGGCCGCCGTCACGGGTGCCTTCGGCTTCACGGGCAAGTACATCGCCCGGCACCTGCTGGCTGAAGGATGCCGAGTGGTGACGCTCACCAACCACCCCGATCGCGCCGACCCCTTCGACGGCCGGGTGGAAGCGCGCCCGCTCGACTTCGCCGACCCCACCGGCCTCGTGCGCTCGTTGGAGGGGGTGGACACCCTCTACAACACCTACTGGATCCGCTTCGAGCACGGCCTGTCCACGTTCGCCCGCGCCGTCGAACACACCAGGACGCTCATCGGCGCCGCACAGGAAGCCGGTGTGCGGCGGTTGGTGCACGTGAGCATCACGAACCCCGACCCCGCCTCGCCCCTCCCATACTTCAGCGGCAAGGCCGCCGTGGAGCAGGCGATCCGCGACTCGCGGCTCTCCTGGGCCATACTGCGGCCTGCTGTGGTGTTCGGGCAGGAGGACATCCTGATCAACAACATCGCCTGGCTCGTGCGGCGGTTCCCGGTCTTCGCCGTCCCCGGCGCGGGCGAATACCGGCTTCAACCGATCCACGCGGACGACTTGGCCACGCTGGCCGTGCGGGTGGGCCGGAACACCGACAACGTGACGATCGACGCCACCGGCCCCGAGACCTACACTTTCAAGGACCTGGTGAAGGAGATCGGACACGCCGTGGGACGATCCCCCCGCATCGTCTCCATCCCCTCTGGGGCCATGTGGGCACTGGGATGGGTCCTCGGGCGAACGGTGGGTGACGTGACGCTCACCCGCGACGAGATCACCGGGCTCAGCGCGAGCCTCCTGGCCACCGAGTCGCCGCCCGCAGGCACCACGTCGTTGCGGCGCTGGCTGCGCGAGAACGCGGACACCGTTGGCCGTCACTACGCCTCCGAGATCGCCCGGCACTACCGGTAGGCCGGCGCGTTGGCCGCGCGGTCGGCGCTCCCTATCCTGCCTCGGCAGGCCCTTCGCCGGCGTCAGGATCATCACGTAGAACCTCGAGGAACGCCTCGCCGTAGCGCTCCAGCTTGACCGCACCTACGCCGTTCACGGCCAGCAACTCATCTTCGGTCTGGGGTCGCAGGATGGCCATCTCGCGCAGCGAGGCATCGGAGAACACCACGTAGGCCGGCACCTTGGCCTGCTCCGCGAGCGTGCGGCGCAGGGCGCGCAGGCGCTCGTACAGCGGCCCATCGGGCTCGACGGAGGCGTCGAAGAGAGCGGCCGGCGCATCGGCCGACCCGGCCCGGCGTCGCCGCCCACCTGCCTTCTTCGCCTCACCCGGAGTCGAGAACCGCGGCCGCGCCAGCTCCAACCGTTCCTTGCCGGCCAACAGGGGTCGGGCTGCCGGGGCCAGCTTCAGCACCGAGAAAGCCTCGATGTCCTGGTAGAGGTATCCGCGATGGATCAGCTGGCGGAAGAGACTCGTCCACGCATCCTTGCCCAGGTGAGCCCCGACGCCGTAGGTGGAGAGACGGTCGTGCCCGAACTGCCTGATGCGCTCGGTGTCTGCGCCGCGGAGTACGTCGATCACGTACGCGATGCCGAAACGCTGCCCCACCCGGTAGACGCTCGAGAGCGCCTTCTGCGCGTCTTCGGTGGCGTCGTAGGTATCGGGCGGATCGAGGCAGATGTCGCAGTTGCCGCAATCCGTGTCTCGAGTCTCGCCGAAGTACTGCAGCAGCGCGCGGCGGCGGCAGGAGAGCGCCTCGGCCAGGCCCACCATGGCGTTCAACTTGTGCACTTCCACGCGCACCTGCTCGGGGTTGCCGCCCTGCTCCAGCAGAGCCCTGGCCACAACCACATCGGCAAGACCGTACAGCAGAAGCGCGTCCGCCGGGGCTCCGTCGCGGCCGGCTCTGCCGGTCTCCTGATAGTACGATTCGATGGTCTTCGGGATGTCGTAGTGCACCACGAAACGCACGTCTGGTTTGTCGATGCCCAGCCCAAAGGCCACGGTGGCCACGACGACGTGCAGCGTGTCGCGCTGGAAGGCCTCCTGCACGCGCACCCGCTCCTCCGAGGGCAACCCGGCATGGTACGCGGCGGCCTCCACCCCCGCGCCCCGCAGCTTCGCCGCCACCTCTTCCACGCGTTTGCGGCTCAGGCAGTAGACGATGCCGGAGAGCCCCGCCCGCTCGGCCACGAAGGCACGAAGCTGTTCGAAGGGATGACGCTTCTCGACCACGAGGTAGCGGATATTGGGCCGGTCGAACCCCGAGGTGAACACCGGCGCGCCGGCCAGACCGAGCCGCCGACGCACGTCCTCCCGTGTCTGGTCGTCGGCGGTAGCAGTGAGCGCGACCAGGGGCACGTGGGGGAAGCGCCCCCGCAGTTCGCCGAGCTGAACGTACTCCGGCCTGAAGTCGTGTCCCCATTGAGAGACGCAGTGTGCCTCGTCGATAGCGAAGAGGGCGATGTCCACGGAATCGAGCAGTTCGAGGAACGAGTCCATCATCAGACGTTCAGGGGCGACGTAGAGCAGGTCGAGGTCGCCGGCCCGCAGGCGTGCGAGCACCTCGCGCGACTCCCCCCCGCCCAACGACGAGTTCAGCGCGGCGGCTGCGACTCCCACGCCGCAGAGCGCGTCGACTTGGTCCTTCATCAACGAGATCAAGGGCGACACAACCACGGCTGTACCGGCCCTATGGATGGCGGGGATCTGGAAGCAGAGCGACTTGCCGCCGCCGGTGGGCATCAGCACGAAGGCGTCGCCGCCCTCGATGACGTGGTCGATGATCTCCTTCTGCCCGGGCCGGAACTCGCGGAAGCCGAAGACGTCGTGAAGGATGGTCTCGGCATCGGCGCAGACAGCGGCATTAGCGGCGGTGGCGGCGGCGACAACAACGGCATCGACTTCGGTAGTGGCGGACGCGACGCCTGAAGGCGGAGTCGCGTCGGGGAGAACCGGAGGCCTGGAGCGTCGCATCATATACGCCAGGGTACCGGACCCGGCGGACAGAGAGTAGCCGCGACGGCTAGAACCCGTCGTCGCCCAGGGCCATGACGGGCGCCGCACCGGCCATGATGACGGCGAAGAGCGATGAGGTCTCCGGCAAGAGCTTCTGGAAGTAGAAGCGCGCGCAGGCGATCTTGGCCTGGTAGAAGGGCATGTCCTTCGGATCGCCCGGCGAGGTGGTGCCCAGACGCTCCAGGCTGATCTCCGCCATCTGCACCCACATGTAGCCGAGGGCGACCAGAGCGAACAGACGCAGGTAGTCGCTCGAGACCGCGGCAGCCTCATCGGGGTCGCGCAGCCCTTGCTGGGCGATGCGCGCGGTGGCCTGCTGCAGGCGGCCGAACGCCTTCGCCAACGGAGCCACGAACTCCGCAAGCGGCACGTCGTTCTGGTGGGCCTCCAGGTATGCCGCGACCGGATGGAAGAAGCGGCGCAACAGCCGCCCGTTGTGCATGCCGAGCTTGCGTCCCACCAGGTCGAGACCCTGCACTCCGTTGGCGCCCTCCCAGATCTGGGCGATGCGGGCGTCGCGCACAAACTGCTCCACACCTGTCTCGCGGATATAGCCGTGACCGCCGTATATCTGCACGGCGAGGTTGGCCGCGGCGAACCCGTGGTCGGTGAAATACGCCTTCACCACCGGCGTGAGCAGGTCGACCAGGTCGCCCGCCTCCTCGCGCACGGCGGGATCGGGGTGATGTTCGGCCAGGTCGAGGTTCAGGCCCACCCAACCGGCCAACCCACGGGCGCCTTCCGTGTTCGCACGCATCGTCATAAGCATGCGGCGGATGTCCGGGTGCACGATCAACGGGTCGGCCTCGCGCTCGGGGTAGCGGGGCTCCCGAAGCGCCCGACCCTGGAGCCGATCCTTCGCGTATGCCCGGGCGTTCTGGTAGGCCACCTCGGCGAGACCCAGACCCTGCATGCCCACACCGAGGCGCGCCGCGTTCATCATTGTGAACATGTGGCTCATGCCGCGGTTCGGCTGGCCCACAAGGTAGCCGACGGCGTCGTCGAAGTCGAGCACGCACGTAGACGACGCGCTCACCCCCATCTTCTTCTCGATGCCCCCGCACACCACACCGTTGCGCTCGCCGAGCGACCCGTCCTCCCCTACGAGGAACTTCGGCACCACGAACAGGCTGATGCCGCGGGTGCCCGACGGGGCGTCAGGCAGACGGGCCAGCACGAGGTGGATGATGTTCGCGGTAAGGTCGTGCTCCCCCGCCGAGATGAAGATCTTACTGCCCGTGACCCGGTACGAGCCGTCGTCCTGCGGGATCGCACGCGTGCGCACCAGGCCGAGATCGGTGCCGCACTGGGCCTCGGTGAGGCACATGGTGCCGCTCCAGGACCCCTCGACCATGCGGGGCAGGTAGGTGCGCTTGAGCTCGTCGGTGCCGTGCTTGAAGATCGCCGTGTAGGCCCCGGTGGTGAGCAGCGGGTAGACACTGAAGGAGAGGTTCGCCGACGACAGCATCTCCTCGCCGAGCAGACTCACGGTCTTGGGAAGGCCCATGCCGTCGTATTCGGGGTCGCAGGCCATGGTCGGCCATCCCGCCTCCACGTACTTCGCGTAGGCCTCTTTGAAACCCGCCGGTGTGGTGACCACTCCGTCGTCGTAGTGGCACCCCTCCTCGTCGCCCGAACGGTTCAGGGGAAGGAGGAGCTCCTGGCACACGCCCGCCAGTTCTTCGAGAACGAAGTCGATCTGGTCGGGGGTCGCCTCTTCGCAGCCCGGGAGGTCGACGAGCTGCTCCGCGTGGACCAACTCTCTCAGGATGAAACGGATGTCGCGCAGGGGCGCCTTGTACACGGTCATAGCGTCCTTCCCTCAGTTCCTAAGCGGCTTGCCGGTCTCGAGCATGTGCTCGACCCGGGCAAGTGTGCGCGGTTCGCGGATAAGGGCCAGGAACCCTTCACGCTCGAGTTCGAGCATGCGCTCCTCGCTGATCTCCTCCGTGAGGTCGGTGTCGCCGCCGGAGAGCACGGTCGCGATGTGCCCGGACACCACACCGTCGTACTCGGTGGCGCGTCCCGAGTTCACGAACTCGTTCACGAAGATCTCAAGCGCGGACTTCGCGGACGCTCCCGGTACGTTGAAGGTCGGCTCCTCGGGGGGTGCGTAGCCTTCAACAAGCTCGAGCACCGTGGCCTTTGCGTCGGCGAGTAGACGGTCGCGGTTCATGGTGACGCGGTCGCCCTCGCCTAGGAAGAGGAGTTCGCGGGCTTCCTCCGCCGAGCGGGAGATCTTGGCCATACTGATGGTCTCGAAGGCTCCCGCGATGGGAGGCATCGGCCCGTTCACCCGGTTCGGGTTCCGCGTGTGTCGCAGCAGCATCTCCTTCGACCCTCCCCAGGCCGGTAGGAGCCCGAGGCCCGCCTCGGGAAGGCCGATGTAGCTCTCGGCGTGGGCCTGGATCGCATCGCTGTGCAGCAGCGACTCACACCCGC
Organism: Actinomycetota bacterium; assembly: GCA_018830645.1. Taxonomy (GTDB): domain Bacteria; phylum Actinomycetota; class Thermoleophilia; order RBG-16-64-13; family RBG-16-64-13; genus JAHJSA01. Next base: position 9,544 of record JAHJSA010000020.1, on the reverse strand, counting down.
CGCCGAGCGCCATGCCCGCCGGCGCGGCCACCACGGGGAAGGGAGCGTACTTCAGGAACCGGTACGCCTGCTGCCCGCCTTCCACCAGCTCCTGGATAGGCGGCCACAGGCTGATGTTCGCGGCGAAGAGCCCCAGGCCGATGTTGGCCCCCACCGAGTAGTTATCGCCGTCGTTGTAGAGCACGAGTCCCTTGAAGCCCTCCATGAGCACCGTCTCGATGGCGGTGCCCACCATCTTCAGCGTGCCGTCGTCGAAAGCGTTCGCGAAGCCGTGAAACTCCAGACAGAGCACGCCGTCTCCGATATCCCACAAGCTTGCGGAGGAGTTGCCCGCCACCCGCTCGCCGCGGCGCTTGACGTCCGCCAGCAACAGCACGCCCGGGCGACGCTCGACCGGCGCGAAGGAGCCGTCGACGGTGCGGTACTCGAGGACGCCATCGACGGTGCGGTAGAAGGTGCCGCCTACAACGGTGGCGCCGCCTCCACCTGTGGCGTTGGCCGCGGTTTCGGCTGCGTCGGCTGCGCTTGAGGCGCCGCCCGTGGTGACGCCGCCCCCGGTCGCGCCGACAGCAGCGCCGTCGGCAGCGGCGGCCGCGAGCAACGGCGGCACCGACTGGCCGTCGGCCTCGAGGCGCTCGGCGAACCAGGCCGCGCCGAGGTCGTCGATCAGCTCGAAGGGGCCCTTCTTCCAGTTGTAGCCGAGGCGCATGGCCTCGTCGACGGCAGTGACGTCGGGAGCTATCGTCGGCACCAACGACGCCGCGTAGCTCAGCGTGCGGCTCAGCACGCGCCATGCGTAGACGCCGCCGGCATCCGGCGACTCCACCAGCGCCCGAAGGCCGCCCCGCTTGGCGGCGGCGACGCTGTCGAGACGAGGTCGGGCGGCGGGGTGATACTCGCCGGTCGCCAAGTCGATTGCTTCCTTGACTCGGCGGCCGCCTTCCGTGTTCAGGCGATAGAAGCCGCCCTTGCCCTTGCGTCCCACGTAGCCGGTGTCGATCAGGCGGGTCACGAGCTCCGGCTCCCGGTGCACGGCACGGAAGGCGTCGTCGGGCGGCAGGCCGTCCATCAGGCTGCGGCCCACGTAGCGGACGGTGTCCAGGCCCACCAGGTCGAGCAAGGCGAAGACGCCGGTCTTGGGCGCGCCCATGGGGCGCCCGAGGACGGCGTCGGCCACCTCGATCGAGAGGCCCGCGTCGATGGCCTCGACCATGGAGCACTGTAGCCAGAACCCGCCGATGCGGTTGGCGATGAAGCCCGGGGTGTCGTTCGCGGGCACCACGCCCTTGCCCAGGCGCACGTCGGCGAAGGCCCGCACCGCCTCCGCCTTGGCCGGATCGGTGCGGTCACCCGTCACCAGTTCGAGCAGGCGCATGTAGCGGGGTGGATTGAAGAAGTGGGTGATCATGAAGTCGCGGGCGAAGTCGTCGGAGGCGCCCTCCAGCAACTGCGTCAGCGGGATGGTCGAGGTGTTCGAACTGACGATGCACCCGGGCTTCCGGGCCGCGTCGATCCTCGCGTAGATCTCGTGCTTGACATCGAGGCGCTCCACGACGGCCTCGATGACCCAGTCGACCTCGGCGAGCCTGTCGAGGTGGTCTTCGATGTTACCGGGCGTGACGCGGCGGGCGTTCCGCCGGTGCATGAAGGCGGCGGGGTCGGACTTCAGCAGCTTCGCCAAGGCTCCCTCGGCCAACAGGCTCCGCGACGCTCCCTCGGGCAGGTCGGCGGGCACGATGTCGAGCAGTAGGACCTCGGCGCCGGCGTTCGCAAGGTGAGCGGCGATACCGCTGCCCATCAGGCCGGCGCCGATCACGGCTACCCGCGAGATGCCGCTCTCCGCCTCGGCCCCGGCCGCGGCTGTGGCACACATCTAGATCGCCTCCAAGACGGTAGCGATGCCCTGCCCGCCACCGATGCACATGGTCGCGAGAGCGTAGCGCCCTCCGTCCCGTTTCAGCAGGGACGCCGCCTTGCCCGTGATCCGGGCCCCGCTCGCTCCCAGGGGGTGCCCGAGCGCCACCGCGCCGCCGTCGAGGTTCAGTTTGGCCTCGTCGATGCCCAACTCCTTGATCACGGCGATCGCCTGGGACGCGAAGGCCTCGTTGAGTTCGATGACGTCCATGTCTTCTATCGTGAGCCCGGCGCGCTGCAGCGCCTTGTTCGTGGAGGCCACCGGCCCCATGCCCATGATCTCCGGTGAGCAGCCCGACACCGCCACGCTCCGAATGCGGGCCTGCATGTCGAGACCGCGTTCGCGGGCGTAGCGCTCGGAGCACACCAGCACGGCAGAGGCCCCGTCGGTGAGCGGTGACGACGTACCCGCCGTCACGGAACCGCCTTCGAGGAACACCGGACGAAGCGCCGCCAAAGCCTCGAGGTTGGTGTCCGCCCGGATGCAGCCGTCCACCGATATCTGGCGGTCACCGTCGACGATGGGCACGATCTCGTCGGCGAACCTACCCGCCTCCTGAGCGGCCGCCGCCTTGCGATGACTCGCCACCGCGAAGGCCTCCTGTTCGTCGCGACCCACTCCGTAGCGACGTGCCACGTTCTCGGCGGTGATGCCCATCGACGTGTACGCCTCGCTATACGAGCGATGAAGGCCCGGATGCGGCATGGGGTTGAAACCCCAGATGGGCACCCGCGTCATGGACTCAACTCCTCCGCAGATGAAGCACTCGCCCGCGTTCAACTGCACGGCGCCCGCCGCGGTATGGATAGCCTGCATCGACGAGCCGCAGAACCGGTTGATGGTGACCGCGGCCATCGAGATGGGCAGGTCGGCCAGGAACCCCACCATGCGGGCCAAGTTGAGCCCCTGCTCCGCTTCGGGTGACGAGCAGCCCAGGAGGAGGTCTTCCACGTCGTCCACATCCACCCCGGTGCGATCGACCAGCCCGCGCACCACCTGCCGTGCCACTTCATCGGGCCGCACCCGCGCGAGTTCACCCTTGTTCGCCGGTGTCATGGGCGACCGCACAAACCCGGCGATTACCACACCTTCCACGACAGCGCCCCCTTCTCACGAATCGCATGCACGCGCCGAAGCCGGCGCGCGATCCCATTGGCTCCTGAAGCGACGAGCGGCTCCGCGGCCACGAGCGGCTCCGGGACCTCGGTCGCGCGGCAGTTACGGGCTGCGCACCTCCCGCTTCTTGCGCTCCTCTTCCACGAGCTCCTTCTTCGAGAGCTTGCCCACGAGAGTCTTGGGCAGCTCGGCGCGGAACTCCACCTCCCGCGGCATCTCCACCTTCGAGAGCTTGTCCTTCAGGAAGTCGAGCATCTCGTCGCCGTTGACCGCTCCGCCTTCCTTGAGCTTCACGAACACCTTGGGGCACTCGCCGCGATAGTCGTCGGGAATACCGATGCAGATCGCCTCGGCCACCGCCGGGTGCTCGTAGACCGCCTCCTCGATGTTCCGCGGATACACGTTGAAACCACCAGACAAGATCAGGTCCTTGATGCGGTCGACGATGAAGGTGTAGCCGTCGTCGTCCATGTAGCCCACGTCGCCGGTGCGCAGGCAGCCATCGGTCAACACCTCGGCGGTCGCCTCCGGGTTCTTCCAGTAGCCAGGCATCACCTGCGGGCCCGAGATGCAGATCTCGCCCTTCTCGCCATGAGGAACGGGCTTGGTGGGATCCTCGAGCGATCGGAACTCGATCAAGGTCTGCGGCACGGGCAGGCCGATGGACCCCGGCTTGTTGACGCCATGCAGGGGGTTGCAGGTGGCCACGGGTGAGGTCTCCGTAAGACCGTACCCTTCGACGAGAAGGCAGCCGGTGAGCTCCTCGAAGGTCTTCTTCACCTCCACGGGGAGCGCCGCGCCTCCCGAGATGCAGTACTTGATCGAGGAAAGATCGTATTTCTTAAGGTCTTTCGAGTTGTTGATCGCTGTGTACATGGTAGGCACGCCCGGGAACAGCGACGGCTTCTTCTTGTGGATGGTCTCGAGCACCTGAGCCAGATCGAAGCGAGGCAGCAACACCATCTCCGCCGCCATCAGCACCGCCATGTTCATGGCCACCGACATGGCGAACACGTGGAACAAGGGCAGCACCACGAGCATTCGCTCACCCCCGTGCACCACTCCGGGGAACCACTGCAGGCACTGGGAGGCGTTGGCGTAGAGGTTGGCGTGGGTGAGCATGGCTCCTTTGGGCACACCGGTCGTGCCGCCCGTGTATTGCAGCACGGCGACGTCGTCCGGCAGCACGTCCACCGGAGTGTACTCACCGTCGTTGGCGATGAGGTCGGCGAACCTCACATGGCGTCCGTCGCGCGGTACCGCGGCCACATCCTTGCGTTTGACCAGGGGGAACAGTTTGTTCTTGGGAAAGGGCAGGATATCGACCATGCGCCCGACGATGATCTTCTCGAGCGCGGTCTTCTCCAGCACCTTGGCCATCTTGGGGTAGAGCGCCTCAAGGTCCATGGTGACCATGACGGTGGTGCCCGAGTCTTCCACCTGGTGCACCAGTTCGCGCTCCACGTAGAGCGGGCTGTAGTTCACCACGATGCCGCCCGCCCTCAGCACGGCGTAGAACATCACCACCGAACAGGGGGAGTTGGGCAGGAACAGACCCACCCGTGTGCCTTTCTCGACCCCCAGTCTCTGAAGACCCGCGGCCGCCCGCGCCGCGAGGTCGTCGAGGTCGTCGTACGAGTAGCGCTTGCCGAGGAAATCCAGGGCGGGGCTGTAGGGGTAGGAGGCGACGGCGGCGTCCAGCGCGTGGTGCAGGGGCATCTTGGGAATCGGAGCCGCCCAATCGATCCCCTCGGGATACTTGGCGAGCCACGGGTGTTCGGCGGGACTCCGCGTTGCTGTGCCGGCCATGCTGCTTCCCCCTTCCATCGGATCCGGGTCCCCCGACCCGGCCGAATTGGAGCGGCCATAACGTAGCGCTGTGTCCATCCCTACTCAAGCATGCATAGAAACTATACTACGGACCACTAGCATGGCGAAACACCATCCGAGCGCCGCGGGGGCGTGAACGGGGCGGCCCCGCCATGCGCGCCCCCGACGAGGGCCCGGGCTGGTCGCCGTCGGAGCCGTCGTCGCATCGGTCGGCGGGGCTATACTTCGCGGCAGCTGGCGTTCGGGACGCGCGTCGGATGGCACACTGGGGCACCCACGCCTCCCCGGCGCCGTTGCGGGTAGGGTGTGCCGGCGAAGGCTCGGGAGAGCGCATGATCACCGTGGTACTCGCGGCCCTATCGGCCGTCGCATATGGGAGCAGCCAGTTCCTCACGCAACTCGGCCTCCGCAGAGGGCGGGTGCGCTCGTCGCAGGCACTGCTGGTGAACCTCATAGCGGGGAGCACCTGCCTCGTCGTTGCCGCCGGCTTCGCTTGGGTGATCGACCCCGTGCCACTTCATCCGGTCGGGGTGCTCTACTACGTCGCCGCCGGTGTCGCTGGGCCCTTCGTGGGCCGCTCTCTCAACTTCATGGCTATCAAGCGCGTGGGTGCAACGCGCACTGCCTCGCTCGGCATGAGCGAAGGCCTGTTCGCCGCTGTGATCGGGTGGGTCGTGCTCTCCCAAGCATTGAGTCCGTTGACCATCGTCGGACTCATCGTGCTCGTGGTTGGGATGGTGCTCTTCATCGACGAGACGGGGCGCACGCTCGGCACGCCCCGCGAGAGCGAGACTCCGCCGACCACCCCCCTACCCACCGGGCCGGCCGAGGCTCCGGCTCTCGTCGGCGTACACCCGCCGGGTGATAGGTGGCGTGACCCCCTCGGCGCCGGCTACGCTGCCGCCGGGATGCGGCGGGTGACGGCACGCGCTGGGGGTCGATCAGCGGTACTCGGTGCAATGTTCGGCCTCGGCTCCGGCCTGTTCTTCACCCTTGCCTGGCTCCTGCGTGTACTCGGGCTCGAGTTCCTGCCGTCGTCCATAATCGGCGCGGCCATCGGCACGTTCGTCGCCCTCCTGGTGACGCTGGCCATGGTGGCGCGCGGCCGACGACTAGGTGCCGTATTCCACATGCCGCGGCGGGACGCCGTCCCGCTCGCGGCGTCGGGAGTCGCGGCGGCGGCGGCGATGGTCACCTTCTTCCTGGCCCTGGAACTCGGCGGGCAACTGGCCGTGAGCACGGCGCTCAAGAACCTCACACCACTGATCACTTTCACGCTCGCAGCGCTCTTCATTGCCCGCGTCGAGCACATCAGCCACCGACTCGGCCTGCTCGTGCTGCTCGTGGTGCTGGGGGCGGTGCTGGTCGCCGTGGGGCGAGCGTAGGACGCCCACCGAACGGGCGCCCGAGCACGAGCGCGGAAGGCCCTCATCCGACAGCGCTCGGCAGCTATTTGAGCGTCATATCGCGCCTCTGAGTAGAGTCACTGCAGTTGGCCGCACGGAGGCTATTCCAACGCCACGAACCGCTGCAAGATCTGTCACGCGGTCCACGGAGCTCGTGCGGGTGGTGAGGCCTTGATCAAGACTCGACGCGATCGGGCCTGCATCTACTGCCACGTCACCCACTTCAGCGTGCCCCATCCGTACGGGGGCAACGTCGCCCTGTACGACACGGAGTACGAGAACAATCATGCCGCCACACATCAGGAGACCACCTATCGTGGCTGTCTGAGCTGTCACTCGATACATGGAGCGAACGTCTTGGTGAGTCCAGCCGATGGCATCACGGCGGCCCAGATGGTTCGCAACGATCCGGGCGGCGCCCTGGCAGGAGGGACGGGCGCGGTGGCGGCTCCGGCCACCACTCTCGACGAGTTCTGCCGCGACTGCCACGACAAGACCAGTCGGGCCGACGGGACGGGCACCTGCGTCACCTGCCACGATGGAACGCAGATGGTGGTCTGATGGTGGTCTCCGACTTCCCCGAGCGCGACCAGGTGTCTCACGTCATGGCCACCACGTTGACAGGAGCCGACGGCACGACCCAGGTAGCCAACTTCTCATCTGCGACGTGCCGCTCGTGCCACGGGTGGGAGTCACCTTCTGACGAGAGCCGGGCTGCCGGCGGCTGAGAACCGGGCTACCGGTCGCCGACGAACCGTTGGCTCAGGGCCACATGATCGGCGATGAGTTCGAAGTGGGCGTCTCTATGAAGTACCGGCACACCCGCCTCGAGGGCGGCCGCGGCGATAGCGAGGTCGACGGTGGGCACCGACACACCCGCCCGCCGTAGGTCGAACCCCAGCCTCGACGCCCGCGCCCAGGTGGACACCTTGAAAGGAAGACTGGTAGTCGCCTCGAGCAGCAGTTCGAGACGACGGAAGTCCGGCTCGTCCTTGGCCCCCTTGAGCAGCTCGGCGCGGATGAGCCCGTTCACCAAGGCCATGCCCGGCTCCACCACCTGGACTACCGCCCGCCGCGCGGCGGGCGCCCCCAACCGCCGCAACGCTTCGATCCACAGCGACGTGTCGATGAGTGCGGAACCTTCAGGTGGTGTCACTCGTCCTCCCGCTCCCGGACGAGGTCCTCGGGGGTCAGCGCAAGATCGAACGTGCCGAGTGCCGCGATCAGCTCCCTGCGCCGGCTCGCGCTGACCACTTCCGCGAGCGCCGTCTCGATGGCCTCCCGCTTGCTCGAGGCACCCAGCACGCGCACGGCTTCGTCAAGCAGGTTCCGGTCGATGTCGAGAGTGGTTCTCATCGTGGTCGACTCCAGTACGCGGGTGGTTGCACGGGTCACGTGATGCATAGTCCTGATGCATACTGATAATACATCACATGGATGCAGATACCCAATGCGTATGTGGGTGGCATAGGGCGTGCTCGATCCCACTGGAGCGCCCCTCCGGCACCGGGTGAATCTCACTTTGTACACTATGTACAAATTCGTGGCCTCAGATTCCACCGGGCAGCCCGATATCGCGAAACCGGTGATGTGGCTATAGTGGGGTTGTATGTCCAATCCTGAAGGGGGTCCATCCGTGGAGAAACTCTCCAAACCGCTTACTCTAATGCTGGTTCTTGTGCTTGGTATCGCCGTGCTCGCCGGCTGCGGCGGCGACACCACCGCGGCCGTAACGACCACCGAAGCCGTCACTACCACCGAAGCACCGCCGACCACCGAAGCACCGAAGGCCGAACTCACCTATGCGATGTCCGGCTTATACAAACCGTTCAACTTCACGAAGGACGGCGAACTGGTCGGCTTCGACGTCGAGATCGGTAAAGCCCTGGCCGAGAAGATGGGCATGACGGCCAACCCGGTGACCAACCCGTGGGAGACCATCATCGAGGGCCTGAAGTCGAAGAAGTACGACGTCATCATCGGCAGCATGGCCATCACCGAGAAACGTCTCGAGCAGGTTAGCTTCACCAACCCGTACTACCGCTCGGGAGCCCAGATCTTCGTGGGGGCCGACAACACCGATATCAACAGCAAAGAGGACCTGGCCGGCAAGAAGATCGGCGTGGTGAAAGCCTCTACCTTCAAAGACATCGCGGTCACCCTCACCGATGAAGACAAGGTCGTGGGCTACGACAGCGACGTGATCGCTCTGCAAGACCTCACCACCGGCCGCATCGACGCGGTTATCACGGACGCGGTGGTCGGCTTCTCCGCCATCATGGAGAACGGCCTTGAGATCAAAGATGTGGCGGAGCCTCTCTACATAGACGAGATGGGTATTACGGTTCGGAAGGAAGACACCGCCCTCCTCGCCGATCTGAACGCCGCCCTCGATGCCATCATCGCCGACGGCACCTACGACGCGATCAGCAAGAAGTGGCTGGGACGGAACATCCTGGGAGAATAGGGCTACCCCCTCCTGCGGCAGGCGACGCGCCGGCGGCCACCCCGCCGGCGCGTCCCCACTCCCCCTCCGACGATAGGAGACGACGTCCGTGATCGACTTCTGGGAGATCCTTCAAGAGCACTTCGTACCCTTCCTGAACGCCACGGGCATGACGCTGAAGCTCACGTCCGTCTCCTTGGTGCTGGCCATGGTGCTCGGTCTCTTGGTCGCATTCCTCAAGCTCTCGAACAACCGGGCCTTGAACTGGGTGGCCCACGTGTACATCGCGGTAATCCGCGGGACCCCCCTCATCGTCCAGCTGATGTTCCTCTATTTCGGCATCACGTCTATCGTGGTGCTGCCTTCCTTCTGGGCCGGTTCGCTGGCGTTGGCCATCCACTCCGGCGCCTACGTGGCTGAGATCTTCCGGGGAGCGATCCAGTCAATAGACAAGGGGCAGATGGAGGCCTCCCGCTCCCTGGGCGTCTCGCACTGGAAGTCCATGCGGCTGGTCATCCTACCCCAGGCCTTCCGCCGGGCCGTGCCGCCTCTCGGCAACCAGTTCATCATCGGCCTCAAGGACTCTTCACTGGTGGCATACCTCGGCGTGGCCGAACTGTACGGCGCCGCCCTCAGCGCCCAGGCCGAGAACTTCCAGCCCTTCGAGACCTATATGGTCGCGGGCCTCTACTACCTAGTAGTACGTTCCAACAATAACGTTACGTAATGAGCTATACTTGCCATGGTCCTGTTCCGACTCACGCATGGAGGCAACCATGGCGGGAAAGTCGAGGCGTGCGGCTCTGGTGTTGACGGAAGACGAGAAGACAT
>JAHJSA010000019.1 GCA_018830645.1 Actinomycetota bacterium | reverse complement strand
GCGGCCACCAGGCGGCGAGTGCGCTCATCGAGGAACGGAAGCAGAAGCTCGAATCGCTGTTTGATGCCGGCCTCTGCGTCCATGTGGTGAAGCGTAGCACGGCCGGGGCGGTATTGCTACTGTTATTCTGTGACGGAGCCTGAGCACCTGACCGATCATGGACCTCTCGAAGACGGCCCTGAAGCGAGACTCACTGTCGAGGAGGGCGAGTTCCGCCCGCTTGCGCTCCGTGACGTCCTGGAAGAAGATCGCAAGGCCGCCTTCAGAGGGGTAGATGCGGTTCTCGAACCACCGGTCGTACGGAGGGTAGTACTCTTCGATCTGAGAGGGCTGCTGGGTTTCGACTGCTCTGTAGTAGGCCTTGTAGAAGGGCTGGTCGATGCCCTCGGGGAACTCCGTCCATATGTGCGTACCGACGAGAGCCTCCCGGGTGCGCCCGAACATCTGCGCGGCCCTCTCGTTCACGTAGGTGTAGCGCCACTCGGTGTCCAGCGCTACGAACGCGTCGCTGATGCGTTCGAGCACCTGCTCGATGCCCAGGGCGCCGAGATCGCGCGGTTCTTCCGAACCGCCGTCCGGTCGGTCTGACCCCATGTTGGCCAACGCGGGCCGCCCTTCTCTGTCCGGCATGGCCGAACCGGCGACGGTAGGGGTGCTAGCTTCGCGACACCGTCATCGAGAAGGTGAGGAATCCCGACGGCCGCGGACTACCGTGCGCCTCGTCATGATAGTACCGCACTGCGGGCGCAAACTGGGCGTGTGTTCGACGCCGGCAGAAAGCGCGCGACTCCTCCAGGTCCATGCGTTTCCATTCACGGCCTCCCCGTACTACCATCGCCCCGACGCGTATCGACCGCCGTCCGAGCTGTGGAGAGGTCTCGTGACCATCTGTGCTCTCACCTTCAATTGGTTTCCCGCAGCGCACGTGCCGCCCAAGCGTGTGCCGGAGACGCGTCTGGGTCACCCGGGGCCCCGCCGGCCGGGCGATGGCCGCTTGCCCTTGCCCTCACGGTGGGACTCGCGCCGTTGGCGCTCTTCAAGTACACGGGTGTCGTCACGGGCATCGCCGTCGCGGCGTTCGGTCTGGCTCCGAAACAGATCGTCATCGGCTGGATCGCGCTGGTAGGGTTCGTGGTGCTGGGCGAGTTCGGCGCTCTCTTCAGCTTGAACCAGGTCGTGATGGACATCTCCCCGTTCGCCCACACGCCCAGGCTCCCCGGCGGCGAGTTCTCACTCGTGCCGGTGGTAGCGCTCACCGTCATCGCCGCCGCGCTCATGGTGGCCGGACTGGGCGGGTTCCGGCGGAGGGACGTGGGGTAGGCGAATAGTCCGGCCCAAGAGTGGGGATGAGCCTCATGAGGTCCCTCCCTCTATGAGGTCGATGATGGATCGCAACATCCCCACGGCTTGGCCGTCTCTCGACTACGCGGCCATCTCGGGAACGATGCAGACACTCCAGCGCTACGCTCAGATAGCCGGTAAGGTACGGCTACACCTCTCTCCCCCACGGCCGGAATGGCAGCATGCGGGGCTGAATGTGACCGCCCCCGCGGCCTCACCACCGGCCCCATCCCATGGGGCACGCTCACGGCCCAGATCGACCTCGATCTCGCATCCCATGAGATCCTCATTTCAGCGAGCGACGGTCGGGCACACCGCATTCCGCTTGTTCCGGCGCCGTGTGTGGGCAGCGTGTGGGAGCAGGTTCACGCTGCATTCGACGACTTCGGAATAGGACTCGACCTGTGGGCCAAGCCACAAGAGGTCGCGGACGCGACCCCGCTCGACACCGACGATATCCATTGCGAGTACGAGCCCGACGCGGCCCGCGCGTGGTTCGCCATCACGACCGCGGCACGGAATGTACTCGAGAACTGGGCATCGGGATTCTACGGCCGCACGGACATCCGATTCTGGTGGGGCGGGTTCGACCTCGCTGCAACACGCTTCAACGGGAAGCGAGTCGCCCCAAAGCTCGATGCCGCATACATCAAGCGCTGGGACCAGAACGGGGAGTACATCGGGGCCGGCTTCTGGCCCGGAAACACGGGATTCCCTAACCCCATGTTCTCGGCCTACATCTCGCCGGAGCCGCCCGGGTGCGAGTCGGCCGCGATGCCCGCCGGAGTCACTTGGTCTCCCGACATGGGGCTCTGGGTCCTACCGTATGAAACGGCGTGCGCCGCTGATGACCCCTCCGCACTCCTATTGGACTTCCTCGATCACGTCTACGCGTTCTCGGGTCGCGCCGCGGGCTGGGACCTCGAGAGCTTCTCCTACGAGGTGCCGCCACCGTCCGATCGGAAGTGGTGAGCCGCGGCTTGCGGGCCTGCCCGGCCTCGCGCCACTTGACTGGGTCCCGCTCCTTGCAGGCTCGGTGACCGGCACCTTGGTCCTCTACGCGCAGAGGACCCGGAGCAACGCCCCGACCGTCACCACTCGAACCCCCGGGACGCTAGTCCGAAGAAGTACCCGGTCGCCCGTCACGATGTGTGTCGCCCCTGAAACCACCGCCGTCTCGACCACCGGGTCGTCGCCGGGGTCGTCCACCCAGCTCGTCGTGGCTCGCTCCACGGCGACGACCTCGGTGAACCCGCCGATCTCGAGAGCCAACCCCTCCGCGAGATCTGGAGGGATGCCGAACTTGGGTCGCACCAGCACGCTGCGGAACTCATCCAGGATGTAGAGAGACGTCACCCCCACGAACACGCCCTCGCGCACCGCGTCGACAACGCGCCCCGGTTCTCCCCCGAACAGGACGGCGGAGACCAGGACGTTCGTGTCGAGCACTACCCTACTGACTGCGCCGGCCACGGATCTCGGAGACGGCTTCCGTCACATCTCGCTCGATGAGGCCCCGCTCGGCGGCGCGCGCGCGCGCGTCATCCACCAGTCGATCCCAGCGCGAGACCGCCGGCTCCATGACCACCGCCCCATCGCGGACGATGACGTTCATCTGCGTGTTCTCATCCAGCGCGAGTTCTGCGGCCACCGCTTTGGGGATCGTGACACTGATGCTGTTGCCGACCCTGCGAACCTTGACCTGCATCAATCCTCCTTCCCGTATACACTGAGTGTACACGCAGGAGATGCAGGCCGCAATGCGCGGTCAAGCCCTGCGAGACCCGCGCGCGCGGGCCGTCACCCCGCCGGCGCCATGGGGTCGGAGCGCCTCGCCTCCGCCCACGTCATAAGGACGAGCCCCCCCCACGATCGCGGCCATGCCGAACGCCTCGACGGCATCCGGGCGTTCGCCCAATTGGATCCACGCGCTCACCACGCCTATCACGGGGATGGCGAGACTTGCCAGCCCGGCGGTGCCGGCACGGAAGGTGTGCAGCACGAACAACCACAGCAGCCACGCCAACGCGTTGGCCAGGACGACGTTGTACGCGAGCGCGCCGACGAAGGCCCCCGACCAGACCGGTGGCCCCGACCACGCAAGAAGCGCCACAAGAACCAGCGGGACCGAACCGAGGAGCATCTGCCACGCCGTCAGCGATAGCAGGTCGACTGTGTGTCGCTTCCGTAACACCTTGGCCACCACGGCGCTCGCGGCCCAGGACACCGCTGCCCCCACCGCCAGGAAGTCGCTGAACCCGCCGTGCAGGCGCCAAGGGCCGAGCACCAGCATCAGCCCGGAGAAGGCCAGGGCGACCGCGGCCCATTGGCTCCGCCCGAGCCGCTCCCCCAGAACGAGCCAAGCCATCAGCAAGAGCCAGAAGGGCATGGTGTAGGTGAGCACCGATGTCTTGCCCGCGGACGGAGGGGGCGGCGAAGGATCGCCAGCACCACGAACAGACCGGCGGCCCCCAGAACTGTGCGCAGGGCAGCGAAGGTGAACGGCTGCGAATACTCCAAGCCCACCTTCATGACCACCCAGTTGTAGCCCCAGATGGGGGCCAGCGCTACGAGCGCCAACCCCGCGAGCCGGCGGCTCCGCTGCGCGGCGTCACCCACTCTGCGACCTATCCTGCCGCTTCGGCGAGGCGGATTCCCAACTCGTAGGCGCGTCGGCAGTCCTCCGGGAAGACCTCGCGGCGCCGGCGGGCCTTGACCTCCGGATCCCAACGCGTAGTCACGTACTTGGAGTAATCGTCGAACTGGTAGGTCTCGCTGGAGAGCAGCGCCTCGCAACTCCCGAAGATGTGCGCCATGATGCCGCGCGACGCGGCCACGCTCGAGTCCTGGTGCACCACCGGCATCTCTTCCTCGGGCGCGTTCATCGTGTAGATGAAGGCCGTCTGGATATTCCGCGGGAAGAGCGAGGTGCGCTCGGGCGTGTAGGCCAGATACGGGAAGAGCAGCCGCTCCATGAAGGAGCGCATCTCACCGGTCTCCGTGTGGAAGTAGAAGGGCGAGCCGAGGATCAGGACGTCGGCCACCGCCGCCCGCTCCAGCAGAGGGGTGAGTTCGTCGCGCACCTCGCATCGGCCGTAGCTCTTCCCGCCGATGCGCTTGCAGGCGAAGCAGCTGATGCAGCCCCGGTAGTCGAGGGTCGTAGAGGTGCACGATCTCCGTGTCTGCGCCGGCGGCGGTGCAGCCGCTCAGGGCGTTCTGCAGCAGGGTCGCGGTGTTCCACTCCTTGCGGGGGCTGCCGTTGATGGCTATCGCTCTCATGTCGTCCTCCCCGGGCGATCCCGCCCGTCAATTGGCCGTCTCGTACAGTGCCTGGTAGAACCGTCGGCTCATCGGATCGCACTTCACATCGGCGACCCGCAGGGGGCGCGCCAGTCGGATGCCCTCGAGCGATCGTACCCGACTCAGGGCGACATACGCCTGACCGCTGGCGAAGGCTCCCGAGCCGAAGTCCACTCTGACGCCGACATGATACAACCCGCGACTCGGCAGATTCCGCGGGTTGTGCCTGGAGCCGCTGCAGGCCGCCGACGCGGCACGGCGTCGGCCTGCAGCGGCTTGATCCACAATCGCCTCATCGGCCGAGCACGACATCGACACCGAAGAGCACGAGTTCGAGCTTCCGACGCGGCAAGGACCCGACCCTCTCCACCAGGGACTCCCGGTCAAGCGTGACTATCTGGGACACGTTGACGACAGAATCCTTGGGCAGCCCGGTCGCCCGTGCGGTGAGCAGGACGTTGCCGGGCGCCTCCGCCCAGCGCAGATTGCTCGTGAGGGCGACGCAGACAACAGACGCGAGGCGGCTCCGGTTGAAGGAGTCCCCCTGTATGACGACCACGGGACGGCGGAAGCCGGGCTCAGAGCCGGCGGGGTCCGCCAGATCCGCCCACCACACCTCACCCTGCAAGATCACCAAGCGGATCGCTCGAGTATGGTTCTAGCCGCCGTGGTGGCGAAGTCGGCCTCGCCCGGCGTCATCCCGTCGAGCACCTCGTCGAGCGCTCCTGTCACGTGGTCGGCTGAGTGCCGGGCGACATACTCGCGTACCGCGTCACCGTAGAGACGACTGCGTGACTTCTTGAGCTTCCGCGCCAGTCTCTCGGCGTCCTCGAACAGGTCGTCAGGAATGGAGATGGCGGTCTTCATACCAGAAGTATAACTGGTGGGGTTCGGGACGCAAGCGGGGAATGCTCGCCAAACCGGATGAGCCCGGCTACGCCGCTCAGCCACGTGGCAGGGCGGCGTCGGTCGGAGGCGGCGTGCTAGGGGCTTCCTTCGAGATTCGAGTCCATGAGTCGTTCGCTGCGCCACACGCGGACGACCGTCACCATGGAGTCGTCCCGGCGATAGACGATTCGATAGGGGGACATCTCGAGTTCGCGAAGCCACGGAGTATCGAATTCGGGCACGATCCTGCCGCTATCCGGGAACAGTGCGAGTTGGCTGACGCGCTTCAGGATGGCCGCGACCAAACGAGTGCCTACCTCGGGCACCCCTTGCAACGTGTACCAGGCGAGAATGTCCAGTAGGTCATCTTCAGCGGACTTCGCGAACTCGACGCGGAATCCCACGCCGTCAGTCGATGCCTAGCCGGCTCTTCACCTCATCAAGCGGCGGGACGCGCCCCGCGTCGACGTCGGCCAGGCCGGCCACAACGGCGCGCATGAATTCGCGCTCCTCCTGCGCGGCCTCATAGTCCGAGAGGGCCTGGACGACCGCAACCCCCCGACCATGACTGGTGAGCAGGACCGGGCGGCCGGTCTCATCGACGCGCCGGACGATCTTGCCGGGGTTCACCTTCATATCACCGAGCGGAACGACATCTTCGGAAGACCTCACGGGGGTTGCCATCGCCGCCTCCATTTAGGTCCATAATTCTGGTGCGGATTATAGCACCATAGGACGAGGGCTTGGAACACTCATGACCACGCGTTCCGGCCTTCAGTCGTCGATGCACGCACCGGTGTGCACGCACTGCATCCCACCGCAGTCCGGGCACGCCCACGGATTGCGCTCGGATTCGACGAAGGCCTCGATGCCTGAATCTCGAATCAGCTCAAGGTTCGCCAGCATGCTCATGCGGTACTTCGTGCGATATCGCGTGTTGAGGCGTCGTAGCCGGGGGCGGGGGACGAAACGATCGTGAGCGGGCGCTCGTGTAGCATAAGTATGCTACAATCGACGTGACTCTACCAATGGAGGCCGAGATGCGACAGGGAGTGAAGCTGCGGCGTGCCGGCGGTTCCATAGCCGCGACGCTGCCCAAGGACATGGCCGACAGGCTCAAGCTCGAAGCCGGCGACACCGTGATCGCCATCGAGACGGACCGTGGGATCTTGCTGACCCCGTACG
>JAHJSA010000018.1 GCA_018830645.1 Actinomycetota bacterium | reverse complement strand
TTCGCCTGCGGCTTCCTTCCCACCCCGCCACGGAACGACGTGACGGCGCAGTTGCCGTTCGGCTCGGAGTTCCCGTCACCAAGGCCTCCAGAGGACTCTCACCTCCTCGTCACTTCCCGGTCGGCTTTCGCCTTCCGGTTGCCGACGCCCTTCCGGGCGTCGCGTGCCAAGCCCGGCACACGCACTTGCCGACGCTGCGCGTCGGCTGCGTAGCGCCCCTTCCATGATGGGTGTCAAGTCCGAAGGAGGGGCCTCGCGTCGCGGGTTCCGGAAGGGTGGGCATCCGAAGCCGATGTCCGAGAAACCGCCCCGACCTCCTCTTGCTTCCGCCGTCCAGCCCCCCCCCGACGACCGAGCGGATGCGAGGTCGGCGGTTGCGGCCGCCGGCCAAGCCGGCGTAGGGGCTGCGAGACCGAGCGAAGAAAGGGGCGCGAGCGTCTGCCGACCCCCCAAGAGGTCGGCAGCGAGCGCCCCCTGTCGGCCAACGACCAGCCCCGCATTGAGCGAGGCGAGCAGTCCCCGAAGCCGACACGGGAGCGAACCACCTCCGATCAGACCAACACCCGACGCAGCCTCCCGACGGGTGCCCGGGTAGCCCGTCCGGCGCGGGACGGAAGGCGGCGCAACCTGAGAAGGCGGCGCCCCAAGAGCGCCGCGGGTGCGCCGCCGCCCCATCGAAGCCCGCCGGTCATCCGCGCCGGCGGGCGCCCTCTCATCGAGCGTGTTCCCGCGACTCCCTGCGTTCGTCCGCCGCCAGGACTTGCCATCCTTCCATGCGTGCTCGAATACGCCGAAGCGACCCGGCACATGTTGCCTTGCGGAGAAGAGGACCGGCCAATCTACGGGCCGGCTTCGCAGATGCGAGCCATAGGGGCGCACGGCCTGGTCCTCCGGAATGTCCCTGGCAACGGTCTCTGGCGAACGCGTACACGGAAACTCCGCTCTCAGGCCACCGCCGGCTCGTCCGTCGCCGGCGGCAGCAGTCTCGTCGGGTCGTAGGTCGTGCCGTCGCGCAGCACGTAGTACGCCACGCGCAGAAGGTGCCGTGCGGTGGCCACCACCGCCACCTTGTACCGAGACCCGCTGCTCCGCATCCGCGCCGAGAGGGCCTGCAGCGGTACGGCGGCTTCGCTCCGGGCACGCGTCAGCAGCACGTGCGCCGCCTGCACCAGCAGCCGACGCAGTTCCGGCGACCCCTGCTTCGTGATCCCGCCGAGCCTCGTCACCTCCGCGCTCGACCACACCGACGGCACCAACCCCGCGTACGCCGTCAGCGACCGCGCGTTCGGGAACCGGCTCACCTCTCCCACCCAGGCGTAGATCGCCGCCGACACCCGGTCCCCGATGCCCGGGATCGTCTTGAGCCGCTCGATCGCCTCCACGCCGGACGTGATCTCCAGGATCGCCGCATCGACCCGCCTCAGCTCCTCCAACAGAACCAACTGCTGCCGCGCGCACATCTCCAGCGACCCGCTGAGGTGCTCGTCCAGTCCGTCCGGCCCGCTGCCCGCCACCGCCAGCAACCGGGCCGCCCCCCGCGCCCCCCGCGGTACCAGGTGACCCGCCCCCCGCAGGTACGACCGCGCACGCAGATACCACCGCCGCCGTTCTTGGGCCACCGCGTTCCGCTGCGACAGCAGGCTCCGCAACCGGCGGATCTCCGCAACCGGCACGTACACCGGGTGCGGCGTCATCCCCGACTGCAGCGCCTTCGCGATCCAGTGCGCATCCCGCCGGTCCGTCTTCTTCCGCGACGAGCAGATCATCCGCAGATGCTGCGCGTTGAACGACAGCACCTTCACCCCAAGCGCCGTCAGCAGGTCGTGAACGAAGTACGTCATCCCCCCCACCTCCTGGCCCGCCAACAGGTCCTCCACCGGCGACAGATCGTTCACCAGCGTCGCGAAGCCCTCCGCGGTGGTCGGCAACCGCCGCGTACGCAACACCGCCCCCGTCCCGTCCACCAACTCCGCCACGGTTGCTTTCGAGTGCACGTCCAGTCCAAGATACCGCATGGTCTCCTCCGTCCGGGCCGAGCACGTCAGCCGGTTCGGCCGGTGATTGGCCCGAGCACCCCTGCTCGAGGCCGCCAACTCCACTCGCCAGAATACGCGAGGTGTGCCGACTCGGCGAGAGGAGACCACCCTTCGCGGCACGGTTCGTCGCCACGAAGCCCATCATGGCATCTACATCCGGGGAAGGACGGTCGGACGCCATGGTGTCTACGGATGGGCCCTACGGCGGGATGGGGGATTCAC
>JAHJSA010000017.1 GCA_018830645.1 Actinomycetota bacterium | reverse complement strand
CACGCCTACGATCCTGACGGCAGCGCAACGGCAGCGGGTGCGTGGTAGGCTCTGAATGCATGAAGACCCTCGCGGATATCCCTCTCGCGACTCGCGACCGCGAAGCGATTCAGGCCGCCGGCGGGCTCTTGAGAAGACACTTCCCCGTCGAACGCATCCTGCTTTTTGGCTCGAAGGCCACCGGACGCGACGATCCCGAATCGGACATCGACCTCCTCGTGCTCACGTCTCGGCCACTCTCGTGGCGCGAGCGGGATGCGATCACCGATGCGCTCTTCGATGTGGAGATGGAGTTCCAGGTGGCCATCAGCACTCTGGTCGTGTGCGAGGAAGACTGGGAGCGAGGGCCGTATCAGGTCTTGCCGATCCGCGATGAGATCGAGCGACACGGAGTGGCGGCGTGACCGGCGAAGACGCCCGCTCGACTGTCATCCAGCACTGGCTTGAGAAGGCCGCCGAAGCTCGCGGTGGTTCTTGACAACCTCGCCGCCGGACTGTCGACGGAGGAGATTCTCGCCGAGTATCCCAGCCTGCAGGCTGAGGACATCCGGGCAGCCATGGCCTACGCGGCGGACATAGCCCGGGAGCGCCTGATACCCCTTCGTGGATCGGCGTGAAGCGATTCAAGCTGGACGAGAACATGCCCTCACGTGCGGCAGTGGTGCTACGCGAGGCAGGCCATGACGTCACATGCGGTCGTACGGCTCCTCGGACTCGCCTGGGATCATGGCGATGCGCCTTCCGCGTCTGCGCATCTGGCGCGAGGACGGTTGAAGCGTCTGGGATCACTGCGCTCGCAGTCCGAAAGCCACTTCGGTTGATCTCAGGGGCCAAGCCGATCGCAGCCAAGATGCGAAGCAGCCCTCGGAAGGGGAGCCGAATGAGCGACTCCAACCTCCCCGGGCCCTGCCCCCCTGGTCCGTAATTGCCGACGACGAAACCGCTGCGGCGGCGACCGTCCTGCAGGTCGAGGCGGTACTCACCCCGCGCACCAAGGCCGTCATCGCCGTGCACCTGGCCGGCCGGCCCTGCGAGATGGACGACATCCTTGCCGCTTCCCGAACAACGTCTTCATCGAGCGCCTCTGGGGGTCGCTCAAGTACGAATGCGTCTACCTGCAGGCGGAGTAACGAACACCTGGCGGTTCAACCTTCACCCGGCCGCCGGCCCGTCCAGGGAGTGGGGTCCACCGGCGCCCGACCACCTGCGTTCGATGGCGATCGGCGGACGACTCGGCGGGGCAGCCACGGCTGCAGGTGGTGAGAGGCCAGGGCTAGCCTCCACGGGAGGATCGCAAGATCTCCGCGGCGGGATTGATGGGTCGCTCCCTAGCGTCCTTGAGGAACTCAGCGACGAAACGGTCCGTGGGTGACTTCAGGCTTCCCAAGTAGCGCGTGCCCTCGTAGACGAGTCCATGTCGGATCTCCACGGTACGGTAGCCGCCTCCCTTGCGGAATAGGGTGAGCACAAGTCGCGAGTTGCCGATGGAGCAGGGTACGTGTCCTTCTCCGGAAACGCCTTGCGCGACTTCAGCTTGAGGCAGCTCCGAGAGGAGCTTCTTCATCTCCTGCGGGTCCTTGACCCGCCTGCGTCTCTTGCTCAGCTCTCCTCTTTGGAGAGTAATGCTCGAAACGTCGATGCTTCGGTAGCCTGCACTATTCATGCTCACTCCTTGCCTGGACTGGGCTGGGGAGGTCGACCGATCCAGCAGAAGCTTCCAGCCCAAGAGTGCGTCGTGACCCCGATGACCCTCAACCCCTTTTCCACTTTGTTCTCTTGCGTCAGCCTATCAAGGTCCATCCGGAATCGCTCCGGCACTTCCCACCTTCTCAGTGAGACGATAGTGGCCACGCCTGCTGTTGCCAAGGAGCACCGCACGAGGCTGGTGCAGTAGCACCGGGTTTCCCAGGAGTATTCGGGGGGACTGGTGCGTATTTCGGCCGAACTGACCACCCGTTCCGGCTCTATCTGACCAGGCGTTTCGGCGGAAACTGATCAGCGTGTTCGGCACGAACTGACCAGTGCCGGGTCGGAGCTCCGGGCCGCGCTGGTGTTTCTTTGGTTAGTGT
>JAHJSA010000016.1 GCA_018830645.1 Actinomycetota bacterium | reverse complement strand
CCTCCTCCTCCTCCTCCTCCCCGCTTGATGACGATTCTCGCCGAGAAGGGAGCGTCAGCGGGTTCACCCTCCCGCTGCACCGGTGAGATCGGCCCTATCGTCACCAGGCCCGTGATCCCGCTGTCCGTGGGCACGGGTGCGCATGAGACAAGAAGCAGCGTCCCCGCGAGGATGACCATGAAGGCGAGTATGCGCACTGTACATCTCCTTTCGTCCCTGGTAGATAGTATGACGCGGCGAGGCGCGCTTTGGTTCTCACAGCCGCGAGGATCGACCGAGAGGGGAATGAGCATGCGAATCGAGACTGAGCGCCTACTCCTCCGCACGCTCGACGAGGGAGACATCGACGCGCTGGTCGGTCTGTGGACCGATCCACAGGTGACTGCCTTCCTTGGCGGTCCCAGGAATCCCGAAGAACTGCGCCGCTCATTCTGCGAAGACCTGCGCGGGCAAGCCCCGCATCCGCACGATCTGTGGCCTGTCGTGGAGAAGTCTTCGGGTGATGTCGTCGGACATTGTGGCCTGCTCGCCAAAGAGGTCGATGGACTGCCGGAAGTCGAGCTTGTCTACATCTTGGCCGCCTCGGCCTGGGGCAAGGGCTACGCCACCGAGATCGGTCGCGCGTTGATGCAGTTTGCCTTCGAAGAGATGGGGCTGACGCGCCTGATATGTCTCATCATGCCGGGAAACGAGGCCTCGGGCCGCGTGGCTGCGCGGCTCGGGATGCGTAGCGAGGGTCTCACTGCCCGGCCGGGGAACCGGATGCTTCGGGTGTACGCGATCTCATCGGCGCTCATGGCCATGGACTGCCTGGAGGAGCGTGCGGCCGGCGGCGATCGCGGCTCGTTCGAGCGGGCGATGGCGAGGATTCGAGATACCGAGCCCGATGTTTGAGGCACCGCCGTACCCAGCCCGCGGGCGTGTTGGGCGTCAGGGTGAGTGCCCGCGGGTGTATTCTGTCGATACTAGCCATTGCGAAAGGAGGTAGCAGTGTCAGTCAAGACCGACAACCGAGTCAGACTGGGCGACGGATCAACCGTAGGGTACGCCGAATACGGCGATCAGGGGGGCAAGCCGGTGATGCACTTCCATGGTACGCCCAGTTCGCGCTTCGAAGCGGACAACCCCGACTTGAATGTGATCGCTGAGCGACTGCACGTGCGTTTCATCTCTCCCGACCGCCCCGGCATCGGGCTTTCGGACTGGAAGCCCTACACCGTCGCCAACTACCCCGACATGGTCGTGCAGTTGGCCGACGCGCTAGGCCTGGATCGCTTCGCCGTGACGGGGCTTTCCGGAGGCGGCCGGTTCGTCGCCGCGTGTGCCTGGAAGATCCCGCAACGATTGACCACCGCGATCATCGTGAGCGGTACGGCCCCCTTCGACCTGCCTGGTGTCAGAGAAACCCTGAGCAAGCAGGAGCGGCAAGAGTACGGCATGGCCAACAAGCTACCTTGGCTGTTCCGCCTGTTTCTCTGGAAGTTCGCGCGTGCCGCCCGCAAGAATCCAGAAAGCATCCATGCCATGTTCGCGAAGGCGGCGGATGCGGACAAGGCCGTGCTGACCCAGCCCGGGGTGAGGCGGGCGTTCGAGAACATGATCAAAGGGGCGTTTGAGCAAGGCACGCGCGCCGCGGCCTACGACTGGGCGATCATCGCGCGCCCATGGGGCTTCTCGCTGCGAGAGATCAAGATGCCCGTCCACATCTGGCACGGCGAGGCCGACACTCTCGTGTCCGTCGAGCACGCACGCATCTTGGCAGAGGCGATCCCAGATGCGCGCCCCAGGTTCTTCCCGAACGAAGGCCACCTACTGATCGTGAGTCATTTCGAGGAGTTGCTCGAGGTCGCAGCCGCCTGATCGAGGTGCGCTGCCGGCAACACGGGCGGAGGGTAGTCGGCGTCGTATTGCGGTCAGAAGCGGCTGGGTGTAAGCTCAGCCCAAAGCTACACTTCGCTAAAGGAGGGTCGGATGAGCCGAGGGCGGCTGGTTCACGTGGTGCTCCTTGCGGGTCTCCTGGGCATGTTCTTCGTTGGGTGTACTCCAATCTACGACATCGCGATCAAGGCACCCAGAACCGATACTGTGGTGGGCGAACACCTTCAGCTCCAGGCCGAGCTATACGGTCAAGTCCCAGGTATCGGGGACACTTCATGCGCCAGCACTGAATACGAGCTTGTGTCTCCGCAGCCCGCGCCGACGGAATACGCCTGGTCCGTCCGCCCGGCTGAGGGAGCGAGTGTCGACGCGCGCGGCCTCTTCCAGGCTACGGCTCCAGGCTGGTACTACGTGCGGTGCGAACTCGGTTCCCACGAAGCTTGGGAAGAAGATATGATCATCGTAACCGACGAGACGACAGTGACGACCGAGACGACCGAGGTGCCGGAGATCCAGCAGAGGGTCTACACCTCCGAACCGACCGGCCTCTGGGACAACCATAACGTCGGAGGCGTGCAGAACGGCGGGACGTCCCCGACCTTTGATCTGGTCGATCCAGTGTTGGTGACGTATCTCGAGACCTACCACTACAATGACAGTCAGGGCACGGCCGCGACCGGCGAGATCTCCCTGGAGTCCGCCGACGGCACGATCTACGGACCGTACCCGACCGAGGGGGCACCGGGCCAAGGCGACGTGCCCAATGCGTACTGGATCGCCAGACCCGATGTGGAGCTACCCGCCGGGTCGTACACGGTCATCGACTCGGAGCCGGCGACCTGGTCGCAGAATGCGGAGTCAGGCGGTGAGGGGATGGTCAGGATGATGGGAGTCGTGGGAGAGTAGTCGGCCTAGCTCCCGGCCAACGCCTCCAGCTTCCCGGCCAACGCCTCTGGGACTTCGATCTCGCCCGCGTCCCGAGCGGCGGCGGCCGTTTGTCGAGCCCGATCGCCGGGGATGGCAGGTCCGCTTCCCCCTCCCGCACCGGGTTGGGTGCGGATCTGCTCGCACATCCCCGAGACCTCGCTCTTGAAGCGATCCGGGTCGGTGAAGCTGGCGATATCGAACGCGAGCACCAGGCCTCCGTATTCCGGGGGGTGCCAGCCGGTGGTCTGACTGGTGCTCAGCAGGCTGCGGATCAGCGATCCGGTCAGGATCTCGACCAACATGGCGAGGCCGTAGCCCTTGAAGCCCCCGCCGATGGGGAGGAGGTTGGCCACGCCGTCGTCGTCGAGGGCGGCGGCTGCGTCAGTGGTGGGGAAGCCGCGCTGGTCGACTGCGACGCCGGGAGGTAGGGGCTCGCCACTCTTCTTGGCTTCGTCTATCTGGAAGTAGGGGATCTCGGTCATGGCCATGTCCAGCGTGATCGGCTCGCCGGTAGTGGGTACCGCATAGGCCAGCGGCAGAGTCCCGAACACCCCTCGGGTGCCGCCGAAGGGCACGGTGCACTCAGTGCCGCCGTCGAACATGGCGACGCCGATCAGGTCGCGCCGGGCCAGCCCGTCCGCCCAGGGACCGAGCGTGATCACCCCCGACGAGTTGCGGAAACCCACTGCGGCCATCCCGTTCTTGCGCGCCCGACGCTCGAGCTCGTCGTGCACGTACTTGATCTTGAGGGCAGGGGCCAATCCCTCGAAATCGAGAAGGAGCACGCTCTCCTTGTCCACATTCACCGTGAACTCGCGCTCCTCGCGCGCCGCCCAGACATCGAGATCGGCGACGGCATCTTCCAGCGGATTCATCCTCGGCGCCTTCTTCAGATGCGCTTCCAGCATGAGATCCGCGAAGTACGCCGCTTCGTCCTCGGGAACGAGTTTGGCGGCGGCTGTGCGCAGCCGCTGCTCGATGATGTCGATGCTCACCTTCACTCTGGCCTCCTTGGCGCCTTGGGCTTCGAACCTACCCAATCTATGCTCCAGGTCAACGGCATTGGGGGCCGATCGGGGAAAAGACCAGAATACTGGACGGCGCGAGGCCCAGTCTTGTCCAGCGAACGTGCGGGGCATAGTGTGTGGTCGAAGATCGTGAGGTCCGGAACCGCCGCCACGCGGGCGCTCCGCAGTGCCGCCGACCACATCCACAAGGAGCCTCCACATGGCCGGGAGTCTGCGAATAGAACCGCTCGCCTCGAGTGAGATCGACTCGATGTACGAGAAGTGCGTCCAGATCCTCGTCGACCACGGGGTGAAGGTCGAGCACGAAACGGCCCTGAAGACACTGGGGGCCGCCGGCGCGTTGGTGGACGCGGAGACCCACATGGTGCGCTTCTCGAGGGAGACCATCGAGTGGGCTCTGGCGCAGGTGCCGAAAGAGTTCGTCTACAAGGGCGGCGACGAGAAACACGACCTCCTCCTGCCGCACCCCGATCGGTCCTTCCACACCTCCACCTGCATCCAGTCGATGCTCTACCATGATCCCGCTACCGGCGGTTTTGCGGACGTGACGCACGACTCATACACCGAGTGGTGCCGACTGATCGAGCGCCTGGGCAACGTCGATATCTGCGCCATCCAGACTCCCATGGACGTGCCGGCCGAGACCGCCGACGTGCACGCGCTGAACATCCAACTGCAGAACACCTCGAAGCCGCTGGCGATCCTGGCGTACTGCCTCGAGAGCGTGCCCTACCTGTTCGAGTTGCTCCTTGCCCGGGCGGGGTCGACCGAAAGTCTGAGGGACCGGCCGCTGGCGGCCATCCACCCCACGGCTCTCTCGCCGCTCGTCTTCAAGGAGATGGACCTGGAGACGATCATCCTCGCCTGCAAGTACGGGGTGCCCATCGCTCCGGCTAGTCTCGTCATGTCGGGAGGCACCGGCCCCATCACCATCGCCGGCACGGCCGTTCTGGTGGCCACGGAGATCGTGGCCATGATCGTGATGGCTCAGCTGATCAGCCCCGGCCTCCCCGCCGTCCCCTGCGTGTACAACTACGGCTTGGACATGTCCACGGGCAACGCCCTGATGACCTCGCCCGAGAACCTCCTGGCCCAGGCGGTCGGCTCCCAGTTCGTCAAGGAAGCGTTCGGGCTGCCGGTGTGGACCTCGTCGATGGGTGGCGACTCCTACGTGTCCGACGGTCAGATGGTGGCCGGGAAGAACCTGCAATCGGCCATGTGCGCGATGGCGGGCACCGACATCAACTACGGAGCCGGGCGCCTGGGTGGCTCCAACCTGGCCAGCCCTGTGCAGTTGCTCATAGACGACCGCATGGTCGCCAACGTGAAGCGGGTGATCGCGGGGGTCGAGGTCAACGAGGACACCCTGGCTCTGGATGCGATACTCGCGGCCGGCTCGGGCGGCCACTATCTTAGGCAGCGACACACGCTCAACCACTGCCGCGACGCGGTGCGGCCGGACCTGTTCGTAGCGGAGCCGCTGGACACCTGGCAGGAGAAGGGCAGCAAGGACCTGTACGCGCGGGCTGTGGACTTGTACGAGGAGATGCGCCTGACGCTTGCTCCTTTGGAGCTTCCCGACGACGTGACACGCGAGATGGATGCCATCGTCAAGCGGGCCGACGAACACCTCGTTCCGTGAGAGGAGAACTAGTGCCGTTCGAAGAGATCAAACAGTCCATACTCGAGGGAGACGTGGATCGCACCCCGGATTTGGTGCGGACCGAGATGGAGGCCGGCACCGCCGCGGCCACGATCCTCAACGACGCCCTCACAGCGGCCATGGACGAAGCGGGGCGCAGGCTGAGCTCGGGTGAGATGTTCATCCCCGAGATACTGTTCGCCGCCGACGCGATGAAGGCCGGACTGGACGTGATCAGGCCCAGCCTCCTCGACGGCGAGGAGGGGGCCAAGGGCACCGTGGTCATCGGCGGAGTGAAGGGCGACTTCCACGACATCGGTAAGACGCTGGTGGCCTGGATGCTGGAAGGCGCGGGCTTCAAGGTGGTCGATCTGGGCGTGGACGTGGCAGGCGAGACCTTCATCGACACTGCGCGCGAGCACAACGCCGACATCATCGCCATGTCTACCCTGATGGTCACGACCATGCCGCTGCTGGGAGCCAACATCAAGGCGGCCAAGGCGGCGGGGCTCGACGTGAAGTTCGTTCTCGGCGGCGCGCCGGTGAACCAGTCGTACGCCGACAGATCCGATGCCGACGGGTATGCTTCCGATGCGCCCGGCGCTGTTGCCTTGGTGCGAGAACTCATAGGGTGAGAGGAGCGCGGCGATGACCGTACGCATCGATGGCGGCAGTCTCACGATAGAGGACGTGGTCCGCGTGGCCCGTGAGGGCGAGCTTGTGGAGGTCGCCGCCGAAGCGCGCCGCGAGATGGAGCGGGCGCGTGCGGTCATCGAGGAGGTGCTTGGCGGCGGCGCCGTCGTGTACGGCGTGAACACGGGGTTCGGCAAGTTCGCCGACGTGGTCATACCCGAAGACCAGCTCGACCTGCTCTCGAAGAATCTCATAGTGAGCTGCTGCACCGGCGTGGGTGACCCGTTCGCCGTCGAGGTGGTGCGGGCCATGCTCCTGCTGCGGGCCAACTCGCTGGCAAAGGGGAACTCCGGCGTGCGGCCGATTGTGGTCGATGGGCTCGTCGAGATGCTGAACAAGCGTATCCACCCCGTCGTGCCGCAGAAGGGCTCAGTGGGTTCCAGCGGAGATCTTGCCCCCCTCTCGCACCTGGCGGTGGTCATGCTGGGCGGCGGGAGAGCCTGGTACGAGGGCGAGTTGCTGCCCGGGGCCGTCGCCCTGGAGCGGGCCGGCATGCAGCCACTGCGCCTCAAGGCGAAGGAGGGGCTCTCGCTCTCCAACGGCACGCAGGCCATGACGGCCGTGGGCGCCCTCGCCGTGTACGACGCGGAGAGACTAGCCGACACGGCCGACATCGCGGGAGCCCTGTCGGCGGAGGCGCTGGAGGCGGTGCCGTTCGCGTTCGACGATCGCATACATGCGAGTCGCCCGCATTCGGGCCAGTTGACGACCGCGCGGAACCTGCGGAACTTGCTGCAAGGGAGTGAACTCATCGAAGGGGCCGACCACGGCCGCATACAAGACGCCTACGCTCTCCGGTGCATGCCGCAGGTGCACGGAGCTTCGCGGGACGCCATCGCCTACGTCAAGGGTGTGATCGAGACCGAGATCAACTCCGCCACCGACAACCCCCTGGTGTTCCCCGATGAGGGTGAGGTGCTCTCCGGCGGCAACTTCCACGGGCAACCAGTCGCTCTGGCGATGGACTTCCTGACCATAGCCCTGGCGGAACTGGCGAACATCTACGAACGCCGGACCGAGCGACTAATGAACCCGGCCCTGAGTGGCGGCCTTCCGGCGTTCTTCATCGAAGAGGGCGGCATCAACGACGGCTACATGGTGGCCCAGTACACGGCGGCGGCGCTGGTGAGCGAGAACAAGGTGCTCGCGCATCCCGCCTGCGTGGACTCGATCCCCACGTCGGCCAACCAGGAAGACCATGTCAGCATGGGCACGATATCGGCTCGACAGGCGCGGGAAGTGCTTGGCAACGTGGTGCACGTCGTGGCGATCGAGCTGATGTGTGCCTGTCAGGGAGTCGAGTTCCGCCCCCGGAAACCAGCGCCGCCATCCCGGCGGGTCTGCGCGCTGATCCGAGAGAAGGTCGCTCGGCTGGATGCCGATCGCGAGATGGACGGCGACATCGAGAACATCGCCGTGCTGATACGTGAGGGTCGCTTTCTGGAGGCGCTGGCGGATTAGGCGCTGGTCGCACCGACGCGGCGCCACTCCGAGGCTGTGCGGCGGCGCGGGGGCGCGGGGCGGACGCGCAACGTCGGGGGTGAGCGGCGGCGCCCGTCGGACGCGCCACTCCGAGGCTGTGCGGCGGCGCGGTTGGACGGGCCACTCCGAGGTGAACGGCAGGCCGGCGCGCCGCGTCGGATCTCAGACTGACTTCAGGCGGCGGGAGATCGCCGCGGCCACTCCCTCCGTGATGTTCATCGTGCGCGGTATCCCGAACTCCTCCATGCGCGCGGTCGGTCCGATCACGTTGATCACCGCCGGCGGGGCTCGCGCCTTCGATCGCCGCGGCAACCGCGGTGACCCCACTCAGGATCACATCCGAGACGCAGCGGGCGCTCGACGGATCGGCGAAAGCCTGCCCCGTCGCCGTGCCCTCCAGGGGGATGCGCCTCCCGACCCACTCCGCGAACCGCAGAGGGTAGCGGCTCTCGACCTGGTCCACATAGATGCCTTGGTCTGAATCGAGCACGATGAGATTGGCGGTCTCCATCACCGCGTCGCGCAGCTGGATGAGATGGGGTCTGGCGATGATGCGCAACCGATCCACCACTCCGACCCGTGAGGCGAGGCTCACCAGCTCCAGGCCGAGCGAGTAGGTGCCGTCGGGCTGGGGCTTGAGCAGATCATTCTGCTCCATCTGCGGGATGATGGCCGCTACGACGGCGGCCGGGAGGCCGGAGCGCTCAGCTATGGCCGGCGGTGCCAACGACAGGGCGGGGGAGTCGAACGCCTTCAGCACCGCGAGCGCGTGGATGAACAGTGGCTCGTCGGAGCCGAGTTCGAACAGGCGCGGCCCCATGGTCCATCCTCGCTTGTTGCTGTCGTAGGCGAGGTACCGCCGTTCGCGCAGGACGCCGAGCAGGTTGTACAGGCTCGACTTCGGGATGCCGCACGCGTCCACAAGCGTGCTCACCGAAGTGGGGTGGGTCCGCTGGCACAGGAACTCGAAGACGTCGAGTGCCCTCCCCACAGCACGCGCCGTGGTCACGCCGGTGGACCCGACCTCGTCGTTCATACCCAACTCCTTTTCCCCCAGGGATGAGAGGCAGCCCGTTTGACCCAGCATAACGGCGCGGCTCTCCAGGTCAAAGCACGGGAAAGGGGTTTCCCGTATTCTGGACGCAAGGCCGATTGTTGTTGACCCGGGAGGCGTGCGGGGTCAGTCTGGACCTAGCATGATGTCCGGGGTCCGCGAGGACCCCGTCACAGAACGAACACCGTCGACGATCCCACACCCGTCCACAGGAGGCGAACAGCTGATGGCTCAGCCGGAGATCCTATATTCGGTACACGCGCAACGGGGGCCGGAGCTCCGCTGCAAGGGGTGGAAGCAGGAGACCATCCTCAGGATGCTCGAGAACAACATGGAACTCGCAGAGAAGCCCGAGGAGCTGGTCATCTACGGGGGCATCGGGAAGTGCGCCCGAAACTGGGAGTCGTACCACGCCATCGTGGAGTCGCTCCTCGCACTCGAAGACGACGAGACCCTCGTGGTGCAGTCGGGCATGCCGGTCGCGATCTTCCAGACCCACAAGCTGGCGCCCCGCGTGGTGATGGCCAACACCAACATCATGAAGGCCGACTGGCCGACCTTCTACGACCTGCAGGACAAGAACCTCACCATGTTCGCCCAGTACACGGCGGGTCCGTGGGAGTACATCGGCACGCAGGGCGTGATCCAGGGCACCTTCGAGACTCTCTCGGCCATCGCCCGCAAGTGCTTCGATGATTCCCTCGTGGGCCGCATCCTCCTCACCGCGGGTGCGGGCGGGATGGGCGGCAACCAGACGCGGGCCATGACCATGCACGGCGGCGTGGGCATCGTGGTCGACGCCGACGAACGCGTCATCAAGAGGCGTATCGAGAAGAAGTTCACCGACGTGATGGTGGGCTCACTGGCCGAAGCGATCACCTTGGCTCAGGAGCATGCGGCCGCTCGGAAACCCTTGGGCATCGCCGTGGTCGGCAACGCGGCCGACCTGTTCGAGGAAGCTCTGGCCTCCGGCTTCCGTCCGGACATCGTCACGGAGATGTGCCCGTGTCACGATCCTATCTCGTACATCCCCTCGGGATACTCCCCGGAGGAGGCGGACGCCCTGCGGGCGGCCGACCGACCCCGCTACCTTGAGCTGGCCCGGGCGAGCATGATCCGCCAACTGCGCGCGATGAACGAGTTCTTCGCTCTGGGGGTGTCCACGTTCGAGTACGGCACGAGCATCCGCAAGGAGTGCCGGGACGCGGGCATGCCCAACGACGAGGCCATGACCATCCCCGGCTTCGTGGCCGAGTACATCCGCCCGCTCTTCTGCGAGGGTCGCGGCCCCTTCCGCTGGACCTGCGTCTCGGGTGAGGCGAGCGACCTGGCCCGGCTCGACGACCTGTGCATGGAGATGTTCAAGGACGATCTCCTCGTCACCCGGTGGATCAGTCTGGCTCGCGAGCACATCCCGATCGAGGCGCTCCCCGCCCGCATCTGCTACCTGGGCTTCGGCCAGCGCAAGGCGTTCGGCCTCGCGGTGAACGAATTGATCAAGAGGGGCGAGGTGAAGGGACCGGTCGCCTTCTCGCGCGACAACCTCGATTCCGGCTCCATCGTCAACCCGACGTTCGAGTCTGAGAACATGCTGGACGGCGGCGATCTCATCTCCGACTGGCCGATGCTGAACGGGCTGCTGAACGCGGTGGGCATGTGCGACCTCATCGCCCAGCAAGTCAACTACTCGATGGGCGAGGCGGTGCACACCGGGGTCACCATGATCGCCGACGGCACGGAAGAGGCCGACTTCAGGCTTTCCGTGTGCCTCACTGTCGATTCGGGCATCGGGATCGTGCGCCACGCGCAGGCCGGCTACGAGACCGCCCGGGAGGTGGCGAACGGCAAGGGCCCGCTGACCTCGGAGAGCATCAAGGTGCCCTTGTGGTGGACCCCCAAGGCCACCTTCGGGCCCAAGGATCTGGAGTGAGCCAGGCCGACCCCACCGGCGACTCCGCCCGCCCGCGGGCGGACCTCGTGATCAGGGACGCATCGCAGGTGCTCACCTGCGCCGGCGTTCCGTACGAGGTGGGGTTGCTCGAGAACGCCTGGATCGCCCTCGCCGGCGAGATCATCGCCGCCGTGGGCAGCCGGGAGGCGGTTGAAGCCGCCGTCGATTGCGCCGGCGCCGAGGTCATCGACGCCCGGGGCCGCGTCGTGGCTCCCGGCTTCGTCGATTCGCACACCCACCTGGTGTTCGGCGGGTCGCGCGTGGAGGAGTATGCGGCCAAGATGACCGCGAGCGATCCGGCGGCGGTGCGAGCGATGCTGGAGGAGAGGGGTCTGAAGACCGGCCCCATGGCCACCGTGGAGCGCACCCGCGCGTGCTCCGCGGCCGAGCTCTTGGATTCGGCGGCCGCTCGCCTGGCCGGGATGCTCGCGAGCGGCACGACCACCGTCGAGAGCAAGAGCGGCTACGGGCTCTCCACCGAGTCGGAGCTGCTGCTGCTCGAGACCAATCGGGCGCTTTGTCAGAGCAGCCCGGTGGACGTG
Organism: Actinomycetota bacterium; assembly: GCA_018830645.1. Taxonomy (GTDB): domain Bacteria; phylum Actinomycetota; class Thermoleophilia; order RBG-16-64-13; family RBG-16-64-13; genus JAHJSA01. Next base: position 13,753 of record JAHJSA010000016.1, on the reverse strand, counting down.
CTCTCCACCTTCCTCGGCGCTCACGGTTTCCCGGAAGACATGGCGCGCGACGCCTATCTGGGATGCCTGATCGACGACATGATCCCCCGCGTCGCTGCCGCCGGTCTGGCCGAGTTCGCCGATGTGTGGTGCGACGACGGCTACTACACGGCGGCCGAGTCGCGCCGCATCCTCGTCGCGGCTCGCGAGGCGGGGATGGAGCCCAAGATTCACGCCGACGCCTACTCGTACATAGGCGCCTCCGACCTTGCCGCCGACATGGGGGCGGTCTCGGTGGACCATCTCAACTACACCCCGCGGTCGGTGATGGGTGCGCTTGCTGAGGCCGGCGTGGTGGGCGTGATCATGCCGGCCCTCGATTTCGCCGTGAAACACCCGCGTCCGTTCGACGCCCGGGCCATGATCGAGGAAGGCATGACTCTGGCCCTGGCCACAGACATCTGCCCGGGTTGCTGGGCGGAGTCGCAGCAGTTCGTCATGGCGCTGGCCTGCCGCAGCTACGCGATGAGTGCCTCGGAGGCGGTCTGGGCGGCCACCCGCGGAGGGGCGCATGCCCTTGGCCTTCATGATCGAGGCTCCGTCACGCCGGGGCAGTTGGCCGACCTGCAGATCTGGGGCGTCCCAACCTTTGAGCACGTGATCTACCGGCTGGGGGGGAACGTGGTGGACCAAGTTCTGAAGCGGGGGCGGGTCGTCGTCGACCGAGCACTCAAGGCCGGAGGCTAGAGGCATGGAGCGCGGTACGAACGACGGCGTGAACGACGGCGTGACCGAGCGGACCATCCTGGAGCGCATTATCGACTCCCGGGACCGCACCGTGGGAGGTGGCTCAGCGGCCGCGCTCGCCGGCGGCATGGCCGCCGGGCTCGCGGGCCTGGTAGCCCGGCTTTCCGAGAGCGGCGACTTCGGGCTGAGCTCCGAGCGCTGCCGGGCGCTCGCGGACGAGGTCGACGCGCTCGCCGCCCAGCTGCAGCAGGGCGCCTACGCCGACGCCGACGCGTACCGGGCGGTGGTAGATGCCTATCGTCTGCCCCACGACGACCCCGCGAGTGAGAGTTCGCGTGAGGCGGCCATCCAGCGGGCCATGGTGGGCGCGGCCACCGTGCCGCGCGACAACGCCCGGGCTGCACACCACGTGTGGGGACTGTGCATCGAACTGGAGGGGGCCTCGAACCCCAACGCCTCGTCGGACCTGGCTGTCGCGCTGCTGCTTGCGAAGACCGCCGTGATCGGCTGCGTGGCGAACATCGAGATCAACCTACCGCTCATCAAAGACCAGGCGACGGCGGACGAACTCCAGCGGGAGGCGACGAGTCTTCGCGGCTCTCTTGCCGCTCGCGCTCAGCTCGACCCGACAGAGGAGGGCCAGTGAAGAAGCTCATGTGCGTGCCCAACGTCAGCGAGGGCCGCGACGCGGCCAAGGTCGAACAGCTGGCCGACGTGATCAGACAGGACCCCAGCGTGAAGCTCGTGGACCTCTCGTCGGACGGTGACCACAATCGCTCGGTCTACTCGTATCTGGGCGATCCTGAGGCGGTTCTGGAGGCCACGAAGCGGCTCGCCGACCTGGTATTCGAACTCGTGGACATGAGCACGCACACCGGCAGCCACCCCCGCATGGGGGCCATCGACGTGGTGCCCTTCATCCTGGTAGGCTCCACCACCACGGAAGAGGCGGTGGAGATCGCTCGCAGGTTCGGCCGCTACGTGGGCGACAAGGGCATCCCGGTCTACTACTACGAGGACGCGGCCACCTCTTCGCAGCGAGCCAGCCTCGTGGACGTGCGCAAGGGAGAGTACGAAGGCTTGGCGGCGAAGCTCGAGGACCCCGCCTGGGCACCCGATGAAGGCCCCGCCGTCTTCAACCCGGCCACCGGCAGCGTCCAGGTGGCGGCGCGCTTCCCGCTCGTGGCCTTCAACGTGAACCTGCGCACCGACGACCTCGAGATCGCCACACGCATTGCCAAGGCGGTGCGCAACAAGGACGGCGGCTACCGGTACGTGCGGGGTATGGGCCTGGCTCTGGAGGGCACCGGCATGGTGCAGGTATCCATGAACCTAACCAACTACGAGGGCACCCCGATCCCCCGCGTACTCGAGACCATCCGTTCCGAGGCGGCCCGGCACGGTGTGGCGGTGGCCGGCGCCGAGCTCGTGGGTCCGGTGCCGATCCGGGCGCTCGAAGAGGTGGTGAAGCAGTACCTCCAGGTGCACGACTTCTCGGTGGGGCAGATCATCGAGATGAACATGTAGTCGGAGCGGGCGGGCGTCCGAAATGTGAGACACCTCATCATTATCGCTTGCTTTCGATCCGTTCATCTTGGAGGATGTGGCGCGTGGCCCGCTGGGCCATCGTGTTCATCACGCACGAGACGAGGGAGGGCGCATGAGCGACAAGGGTAGCGGTTCGCAACCGGGGTATCTCACCCGGAACATGACCCGGCGCGATCTGCTGAAGGGCGCAGCCGCCGTGGTCGTCGGGGCGACGTTCGGTCCGATGATAGCGGGCTGTGGCGGCAGTGAGACCACGACGACCACCGCCGGGGGCGTCGGGGCCGTCAAGATGGGCGGTCACCTGAGGGTCGCCGCCGGCGCAGGTTCTGCGAAGGAAGACCTCAACATCCACGGCCCGGCTCTGACCCCGCCCTCGATGGCCATGCGTTTCAACATGTACGACTCCTTGCTCGAGTTCGACCACGCGGGTGTGCTCGGCGTGGCCCTGGCGGAGATGCTGGACCCCAACGCCGACGGTACACAGTTCACCGTGAGGCTCAAGTCCGACCTGGTGTTCCACGATGGCTCAGCGGTCAACGCGGATGCCGTGGTGTACTCCTTCAACCGGATCCTCGATCCGGATAACCCAGGGTTGGCGGCGAAGCAGCTACGCGGACTCACGCCCAATGGCATCGTGAAGGTCGATGACCTCACGGTGCGCTTCGAGCTCGAGGTCGCGAACGCGATCTTCCCCGAAGCGCTTTCCGCCTACAGCGCGGGCATCGTCCCCGTTGGCTACGATCCCAAGGCCGGCGACGGCGCCATCGGCACCGGGCCCTTCATGCTGGCGAAGCCCGGCGACTTCCAGCCCGGCATCCAGGCCGTCTTGGTGAAGAACCCCAATTACTGGCGCCGGGACGGCGGCCCCTACGTCGATCAGCTCTCGATCATCGAGTTCGCCGACACCACCGCCCAGCTGAACGCCTTGCTCGGCGGCGCCGCCGACTACTGCCAGATGATCGCCGGGGCGCAGCGCGAGATCGCCACGGGCGCAGGCTTCTCTCTTCTCGAGGCCAAGACGGGCTCCTGGATCCCCTTCACGATGAACTGCATGGCGAAACCATTCGACGACGTACGGGTGCGCCAAGCCTTCCGGCTCATCGTCGACCGTCCCGAGATGATCGCCCAGGCGGCCGACGGCCTCCAGTGGGTCGGCAACGATATGTACGCTCCGTTCGACGCCGGCTATCCCGCCGACCTGCCACAGCGCGAGCAGGATCTGGAGAAGGCCAAGTCGCTCCTCAAGGAAGCCGGCCAAGAGGATCTCACCATCAAGCTCACCACGTCGACTTCCGTCAGCAGCGGCGCGCCCGCGGCGGCTACGGTGTTCGCGCAGCAGGCCAAGGGCGCCGGCGTGACCGTCCAGGTCGATGAGGTCACCGGCGACGTCTTCTGGGGCGACGAGTACCTCAAGTACCCGTTCGCCATGGATAACTGGGGCACGCGCGGCTACCTGGCCCAGGCCGGTTTCGGCTCGCTGCCCGGTGCGATCTACAACGAGACGCACTACGGGGAGATCAGTCCGAAGTACGTGTCGCTCGTCGAAGAGGCCTTCGGGACTGTCGACGACGCGAAGCGGAACGAACTGATCAAGGAAGCCGCGACCCTCGAGCACGAGGAAGGCGGCTACATCGTCTATGGGTTCGACATGCAGGTCGACGCCCACGCCGCCAACGTGCAGGGTGCGATGCCCGACTTCTCGGGTCTTGCGTCTGCCGCGGGGGGCTCCCGGTACCGCCTCGTCTCGCTTGCGTGACGGATCCGACCACTGTAGCGACGACGGCCGGCCGGCATCTTGCCGGCCGGCCGCTACTCTGAGTACCGCCCCATGCCTCCGCTGCTGAAGATACTGATCATGCGTCTGGGGCTCGGGGTATTGACCCTGCTCCTGGTGTCACTCGTGGTGTTCGCGGCAACCCAGGCGCTACCGGGTGACGCCGCCAAGGCTATCTTGGGGAAGGATTCCGCGGATACCGAGCGCTACGAGGCGCTGCGCAAACAACTCCGGCTCGACCGCCCCCTCGTGGAGCAGTACACGAACTGGCTGGGAGGGGTCGTCCGCGGCGACCTGGGCAGGTCGCTCGTGGGGGCGGGGGCGAACGTCACCGATCTCATCGGCGCCCGGGTGGTCAACTCGGCCATCTTGGTGCTTCTCGCCGCCTTGGTCAGCATCCCCATCTCCATACTGCTCGGGGCGCTCAGCGCCATCTGGCGCGACTCCAAGTTCGACAACGCGGTGAACATGACCAATCTCAGCTTGGCCTCTTTGCCCGAATTCGTGATCGGCATCCTCTTGGTGTTGGTCTTCGCGACGGCCGTCTTCAAGTGGCTGCCATCGGTGTCCAACGTGAACTCCCTCCTGCCGCTTGCTGGGCAGATGAAGCTCTTCGTGCTTCCCGTGATCACGCTGGCTCTGGCGGTCATACCCTACGTGAGCCGTATGCTGCGCGCGTCGACCGTCGAGGTACTCGAGAGCGAGTACGTCATGATGGCTCGCTTGAAGGGTGTCTCGGAGCCGCGGGTTCTGTGGCATCACGCCTTGCCGAACGCCATCGTTCCGACCATCCAGGTGATCGCCATCAACATCGCATGGCTGGCCGGGGGCATCGTCACGGTGGAGTACCTCTTCACCTTCCCGGGCGTCGGCGCCGGTCTCGTGGACGCGGTGGCGAACCGTGACATGCCTGTGGTGCAGGCGCTGGTGCTGCTGATGGCGGCGATCTACGTGCTTCTGAACCTGATGGCCGACATCTTCACGATCCTCATCAGTCCTCGTCTGCGGACGGGTCTCCGATGAGCCTGGAGCCCGAGGTGACTTCGGCCGAGGCTCCGATATCGGTGTCGCGCGCTCCGCGCCGCCGCGAGTGGGTGCAGACCCTGGTGGAGGCGTGGGCACTGCGGCGGACGAAGGTCGGCTTCGTCATATTCGTGATCCTGTTGATGATCGCTCTCTTCGGACGATTCGTCGCCCCCTATACGCCCACTGAGTTCGTGGGGCGCCCATTCTCGGATCCGTCGGCGGCATATTGGCTGGGCACGGACTTCCTGGGGCGCGACGTGCTTACGCGGGTGCTGCATGGCGGACTCAGCGTGTTCGTGCTCGGCATATCCGCGACCGTCATAGGGACGGTCTTCGGCGTGTCCCTCGGTCTGGTGGCGGGCTACGCTCGGCGCGCGGTGGATGAGGCCATCATGCGGGTGCTCGACGTGGTGCTGGCGTTCCCGTCGGTAGTACTCGCGATGTTGTTCGTCTCCATCCTCGGCCCGCGGCTGTGGCTGATCGTACTCATGGTGGGCGTCTCGCACATGCCCCGCATCGCACGGGTGACCCGTGCCGCCACGGTGGAAGTGGTCGCCCGCGACTTCGTCCGGGCGGCTGCGGCTGTGGGTGTGCCCCGGCGGAAGATCCTCCTCTACGAGGTGCTACCCAACATCAGCAGTCCCCTGCTGGTGGAGTTCGGACTGCGTCTCACCTACTCGATCATCATGATCGCTGCGTTGTCGTTCATCGGGTTCGGTATGCAACCGCCCGCCGCCGACTGGGGGCTCATGATCAACGAGAACCGCATCGCCATCATCACCCAGCCGTGGGTACTGCTGGCGCCGGTCTTGATGATCGGGGCGCTCACCATCAGCGCGAATCTCATGGCCGACGGCTTGTCGCGTGCCTTGGTCGGCATCGATCGGGATACGGCGCAGGCGTGAGCGGCGCGCGGACGGATATCGTCCTCACCGTCGAAGACCTTCGGGTGGTCCTCGATCCTTCCGGCATCGAGATCGACGACGGGGTCTCGTTCATCATCCACGAGGGCGAAGTGCTCGGCCTTGTGGGGGAGTCGGCTTCCGGCAAGACCACGGCGGCCACTTCGCTGCTCGCGTATCAGCGTCGCGGGGCCAAGGTTGCCGGCGGCCGCATAGACATCGCGGGAACGGACGTGCTCTCGCTTTCGCGCCCCGAGTTACGCAAGGTGCGCGGCGGTCTCATCTCCTACGTTCCGCAGGATGCCTCCGCCTCGCTCAACCCGGCGTTGCGTATCGGCGACCAGCTCCTGGAGATCCTCAACGAGCACTCGTTCGGCTCTTCGCAAGCCGAGCGGCAGGCCCGCCTCCTGGAGATGATGGACGAGGTGCTCCTGCCCAACGACAGAGCCTTCCTGCGCCGGTATCCGCACCAGCTGTCGGGCGGTCAGCAGCAACGTGTGGTCATCGCCATGGCCATGGCCAACCGCCCCAGGATCATCGTGCTCGACGAGCCCACGACGGCACTCGACGTGACCACCCAGGCGCACGTGCTCGAGACGGTCCGTCACCTCACCAGCTCGTATGGGGTATCGGCCTTGTACGTCACCCACGACTTGGCGGTGGTCTCGTGCCTGGTCGATCGCATCGCCATCATGTATGCGGGCAGGCTGGTGGAGATCGGTCCCAGGGCCGATCTGTTCACGGGCGCCTACCACCCCTACACCCGCAGATTGTTGGCTGCGATACCGGACATCCACGCCACCCGGCCGCCGCGCGGTATCCCGGGCAGCGCCCCGCGCCCCGGCAACCGGGTGGCCGGTTGCGCGTTCGCGCCGCGATGCGACTGTCGCATCGACAAGTGTGCGACTGAGTTGCCACCCTACGCGGGGCCCGACGCCGACCATCAAGTCTGCTGCTGGCGCTGGGAGGAGGTCGGGCAGGGCCTCTCGGTCATCGCGGGTGAGGAACTCGTGTTTCCGACGACCCGGGTGGAGGAGCCCTGCCGCTCGGTGAACAACGTGGTCGTGGATGTCCGCAACGTGACCGCGTTCTACCAGCGGAAGGAAGTGCTGCACGATGTGAGCACCACGTTGTGCGAGCATCGATGTCTGGCGCTGGTAGGCGAATCGGGCAGCGGCAAGACCACCTTGGCTCGATGCATCGCCGGGCTCCATCAATTCAAGATCGAGGGGGCCATCGAGTTCAACGGCAAGCCGCTGGCCCGCGAGACTCGCGGACGTACGAGCGCCGAGCGTCAGGCTATCCAGTACATCTTCCAGAGTCCGTACAGCTCCTTGAACCCCCGCAAGACCATCCGTCAACTGCTGGCCCAGCCGATCGACATCTTCTTCGACCTCGATCGCGACGGCACCGAGGAGCGGATGGTGCAGGTGCTGGAACAGGTCGCTCTCGAGTCGTCCCTCCTCAACCGGTATCCGGAACAGCTCTCGGGCGGCGAGCGGCAGAGGGTCGCCATCGCGCGTGCCTTGGTAGCCGAGCCTTCGGTACTCATCTGCGACGAGGTGACCTCATGGCTGGACGTGTCAGTGCAGGCAGCCATCATCGAACTCCTGGTGCACCTTCAGGGCGAGACCGGGGTGAGCATGCTGTTCGTGACACACAACCTGGCGCTCGTGAGGAGCATCGCCCAGGAGGTGGCCGTGATGCAGGACGGTCGTATCGTGGAGCATGGGGTCGTGGATGCCGTCCTCGACGATCCCCAGGCCGAGTACACGAGGCTCTTACTGGGCGACACGCCCACCATCCCCGCCGACTGCCGTATCTGATGCGAGGGGCGGCTCGGACGTGCGGCCCGCGGGTGTGATGCGCCGGCACGTGGCCATCGTGGGCAACGGTGCGGCGGCGATCAGCGCGCTCGAGACCTTCCGCACCCACGACCGGGACTCGAGGGTCACGGTCGCCTCCGCCGAGCCCTGCACGGCCTACTCCCGGGTGCTGCTCCCGTACTACCTGCGGCGCAAAGTGCCGTATCACCATCTGTTCATACGCGACGCCGCGTTCTACCGTGACTTTGACGCCGACCTACTCCTCGAGTCGGCGGTGGAGCGCGTGGACGTGGGCGCGAGACGCCTGGAATTCGCCGACGGCCGGAACCTCCCGTTCGATCGGCTCCTCCTCGCGCCCGGATCCAGCCCGGTGCGGCCGCCGATCCCCGGGTTGGAGGGACCGGAGGTCCAGCACCTGTGGCGCCTCGACGAAGCCGGACGGCTCGATCACCTGTTCCGTCAGGGCGCCCGCGCGCTGGTCATAGGCGCCGGCTTCGTCTCGCTGCAGGCTGTCTGGGCGGCTCGACAGCGAGGGCTGGTGGTGACCGTCATCGAACTAGCGGAGCGGATACTGCCCACGGTGCTCGACGACGCGGGGGCCCGCATCCTGCAGGAGTGCATCGTCGCCTCGGGCGTCGATCTTCACACGAACACGCGCACCGAGGGTCTGATGCGAGACGAGCGGGGGACTCTGCGGGTGTCTGTCGAGGGTCTTCCATCCTTCGCGGCCGACGTCGTGATCGTGGGCACGGGTGTGCGTCCGAACGACCATCTGCTCGCCGAGTGCGTGGAGCCCGCACAGCGGGGGATCACGGTGGACGACACGATGCAGACCGCGATAGATGGAGTCTACGCCGCCGGCGACGTGGCCAGAGGGCCCGTGGTGGGGGGCGGGCCGAGAACGGTCCACGCCCTGTGGCCCACAGCCGTGGAGCAGGGCAAGATCGCCGGAGCGAATCTGGCGGGGGCGCGGGCCACCTATGCTGGTAGTCTGAGCATGAACGTCACCAGCATGTTCGGGGTGACGGTTGCCTCTTTGGGCCGCTTCGCGGCCGAGGAGGGCGACACCGTGGTGCTGCGCGACGATCTGCCGGGCCTGCGCTACCTCAAGATCGTGGTGCGGGAAGGGGTGCCGGTGGGCGCCGTCGCGTTGGGCGGCGCCGCCGCGGCGACCGCGCTCGGATTCCTGCGTCCGTTCGTGCGCCAACGGGTGCCGGTAGCCGATATCGAGGCGGTGGTCACCGGCGAGCACGTGGCGGGAAGGATCGCGCGCGGCCGCGCGATCGGCCGGGTAGTGCCGGGAGGTTCCGGCTCATGACAAGAGAGAGGATCACGTGCGCATAGTTGCCGTAGACCCAGACTCGTGCGTTGCCTGTCGCAACTGCGAGTATACCTGCGCCTTTCAGCAGACCGGGGATTTCGACCGTGCACGTGCGCACATCCGTGTCGCCTACTACCCTGCGGAACGGGCCTGCGTGCCTTTCACCTGCATGCACTGTGCCGAGGCCTGGTGTATGGAGGTGTGCCCCGCGGGGGCCATCGCCCGGAACGAGGAGACCGGGGCGGTCGAGATCGACGCCGCCCGCTGCGCCGGGTGCAAGATGTGCCTGCTTGCCTGTCCCTTTGGGAACATCGGCTTCGATGAGGCCGATGGGGTGAGCGGTAAGTGCGACCTCTGCGGCGGCGATCCTCGCTGCGTCGGCTCCTGCATATCGGGTGCCCTAGAATACGTCGAAGTGGAAGACGCCTTCGCATTCCGTCGAGAGGCGCTCGACACGCGGCTCCGCCACGTCCTCCGGCTCGACAAGGGAAGGCCGTAGATGTCATCCGAACGTGAGATCCAGCAGACGCTGTGTCGCATGTGCGACGACCGGTGCGGCATCGATGTCCACCTGGAAGACGGGCGGATGGTCGATATCACGGGCAACAGGGCGCACGTCTGGAACAAGGGCAGGCTCTGCGTCAAGGCTCGGGCCGCGGTGGACATGGTCTATCATCCCGACCGGCTGCTCACCCCCCTCAAGCGTACGGCGGACGGATGGCAGGAGATCCCCCTCGCCCAGGCCCTGGACGAGATCGCCGAGCGGCTCGTAGAGATCAGAGAGCGCGACGGGGCCCGCAGCGTCAGCGTGTGGAAGGGTGAAGCGATCGGATTCGGTCAGCAGGAGGACATCGCCCGCCGCTTCATCCACGCCTTCGGAAGCCCGAACTATCTGTCCAACGATTCCATGTGCTATGCGGCGCGCTACTTCGGCTACAAGTTGGTCGACGGAGGGTGGCCCATCGCCGATCTGGAGAACGCCCGGGTCATCGTGATGTGGGGAGCGAACCCGCCGCATGCCCACCCCAACATGACGCAGTACATCACGGCCGCCCGCCGGAAGGGCGCGAAGCTGGTAGTGGTCGATCCGCGCCTGTCGGCGATAGCCCGACGTGCCGATGTCCATGCTCAGCCGCACCCGGGCACCGACGGGGCCCTGGCCTGGGGGCTGATGCGGGAACTGATCCGCACCGGCGCCTACGACAAGGAGTTCGTCGAGCGGCACACGGTAGGCTTTCCTGAGTTGTCGGCGTACGCCGCGACGTTCACTCCCGAGATGGTCGAGCAGGAGACCGGCGTCCCCGTCGCGACGGTGATCGAGGTGGCGGCGCTGATGGGAGACGCTGCGCCCCGAGTGGCGATGTACGTGGGGAACGGTCTCGAGCATCACGAGAACGGGGTCAACAACATCAGGGCGGTCGTCTCGCTCGACGCGCTGCTCGGCGCTGTGGACCGGGAGGGCGGGAACCGCTTCGTTGAGCCGGCGCCTCTCAGAACGCTCACGCTCTACGACGATGTTCCCCTGACGCACCTGGGACCCCTCGGCGCCGACCGCTTCCCGGTGCTCTACGACCTGCGCCAGGAGTGCCACACCATGACGGCCATGGGGGCCATCCTCGAGGGTGATCCCTACCCGCTGCGTGCCATGGTCTTGACCGGCGCAAACCCGCTGCTCACGAACCCCAACACGGAACGGGTGCGGCGGGCGTTCGAGGCGCTGGATCTGCTCGTGGTACGCGAACTCTTCATGACGGAGACCGCAGCTCTCGCCCACTACGTGCTGCCGGCTGCCTCCTTCCTCGAGCGGAGCGAACTGCACACCCACGCGAAGCACCAGGCCATCACGCTCACGTGTCGCGTCTGCGGCTTTCCCGAGGTGCAGGACGAGTACCAGTTCTGGCACGATCTCGCCCACCGGCTGGATATGGGAGCGTACTTCCCCTGGGACGATGAGACCGCCCTCAACAGGTGGCTCCTCGAGCCCTCGGGGCTGACTCTCGAGGAGTTGGAGGCGCATCCGGAAGGGGTGACGTACAGTCCTCTGACGACGGCGCCACTCGAGCGCGGACCGTTCGCGACCGCCTCGGGTAAGGTGGAGTTCGCCTCTCGGTACCTGAAGGACCTGGGCTACGACGAGCTTCCCACCTACAAGAGCCCGGAGTACAGGGGGACCCCCGACGACGAGTACCCGTTCGTCCTCGTCACCGGGGCGCGGAAGCTCCTCTACATGCACAGTCGCTTCCGGAACATCGCGCGCTTTCGCACCGCGGAGCCCGGGCCGGAGGTGGAGATGCATCCCGACGACGCCCGCGCCCTCGGAGTTGGAGAGGGCGATCTGGTCACGGTCACCTCGAGGGTCGGCAGCGTCACCATCCCGGTGCACGTCATGTCTCCCGCGGAGATCAGGCCGGGCGAGCTGCAGATCACTCACGGGTGGAGTGAGGCCAACGTCAACCTGCTCACTCACGACGACCGCTTCGACCCGATCAGCGGCTTCCCGCTGATGAAGTCGGTGGAGGTTCGGGTGGAGAAGGTCTAGGGTCTCGCCTCGGATAGCCCGCAGGTGCGGCGAGGGGGTCGTGCGGCCTGGGTGATCTCCGGAGGTCGCCAAGCGGCACATAATCCTCGCCCAGTATCCGAGACAGGGCGTCCCGCGCGGTGGCCCTTATCTCGGACGCCCTGCTAGAATGGGCGTACTTCACGATACATACGCATCGGCGGCCCGGCAGGGTGAGGGATTTGTGGCACATCGTGCATAACTACGACGGAAGCAGTCCGTCGTTCATCGACGTCAAGGTCCGTTGGCGCGCGCTTTGCGAGTGCTGGACCCACGAACCGCTCAGCGCAGTTTAGCCGCGCGGTGGCGTGTCGCCACCAGTCTTCCCGAGGCGGGATGTCGCTGATGTCTTCCGGACACTTTCTCCGTTCGTGACCGCGGCTTCCCGTCTTCTCCCCGGTTGACCCTCGGTAGGTTCCCCATGAACCTCCGGGGGAGGGGAAGTGCCGGATCGTATGTGAAGTGGAGAGCGGATGTCGGGTTTCGGAGATATCCTGCGCGTCGATCTGACGGGCGGGACAATTGAGCGCCACAAGCTTGATGAGCACACGGTAGACTCCGTGTTGCTGGGGCGCGGCTACAACTCGAGCCGTCTGCTTGACTCCTTGCGCAGCGACATCGATCCACTGTCGCCCGAGAACCCTCTGTTGATCACCTGTGGCCTGCTCACCGGGAGTGCCGCCCCCACGTCGGCCCGCGTGCATGTGGGCGCACGGTCACCCCAGACCGGGCTGCTCGGCAGTTCGAGCGTGGGGGGCAAGGTGGGCCCAGCCTTGCGGGGCAACGGCCTACAAGGGATAGAGGTCACCGGCTCGTCGCGCACCCCCGTGTACCTGTTCATCGATGGAGATACGGCCGAACTGCGTGACGCCTCGTTCCTCTGGGGTCTCGAGACCGCCGAGGCCGCGGCACGCATCATGGCGACGCACGACGACGATGGCCTGGTGATGTTTGTGATCGGGCCGGCCGGCGAGAAGCTGGTGCCGATCGCCTGCATCGTCACCCAACGCGGGCACGCCGCCGGCCGCACCGGCATGGGTGCGGTGATGGGCTCCAAGATGCTGAAGGCCGTAGTGGTGCGGCCACACAAGGAGAAGGCTCAGGCCGACCCGATCGTGCGGGCGGCCGTCAAGGACTACCTCGACAAGATCAAGGCCTCGCCCCGCTACGAGGACAAAGCGGCCCACGGTACCTCTTCCGCCGTGAACTGGACGAACGAGATGGGCATGCTGGGCACGCGCAACTACAGCCGGCCCATGTTCGACTCGGCCGCCGCCATCGACGGCACCAGCATGGACCGATACGTCGAGCGTTTCCGCTCTTGCGCGCGCTGCCCCGTGCACTGTAAGGCTGAGGTGAAGATCGAGAGTGGACCGTACGCGGGGCTCACCGGAGAGCGGCCCGACTTCGAGCCGATCGCCTCGTGGGGTTCGAAGAGCGGCCTGGAAGACCCGGAAGCGGTGATCTTCCTTCACAACCTCTGCGACCGGCTCGGCCTCGATTCTGTATCTGCCGGCAACGCGGTGGCATTCGGCATGGAGTTGTTCGAGAAGGGCATCATCACCACCAGCGACACCAACGGCCCGGAACTGGTCTGGGGTGACGTGGACGTGATGGAGAAGGTGGTGCGCGAGATGGCGGCCAGCGAGGGCATCGGCGGGGTGTTGGGCGCGGGCGTCCGCGAAGCCGCACGCCGGATCGGACGCGGAGCGGAGCGCTACGCTTTCCACGTGAAAGGTCTCGAACTCACCGCCTTCGACCCCCGCGGCGCGTCGGCCACGGGCTTGGGCTACGCCGTATCGAGCCGGGGCGGAGACTTCACCAGCGTCTACGCGCGTCACGAGTGGAGTCTCACCGAAGAGGAGGCCCTGGAGCGCTATGGCACCGTCGAGGCGGCCGACCGTCTCTCGCCGGTGGGGAAGGCCGAGATGGTGCGCAGAAGCATGGCCATCTGCGCAGTGCTCGACTCGATCGGTCTCTGCAAGATCCCCGCTCTGACTCTGGTGAACGAGTACGACCTGGTCATGGAGGCGCGGCTCGTGTCCACCATCACCGGCACCGAGATCACACCGG
>JAHJSA010000015.1 GCA_018830645.1 Actinomycetota bacterium | reverse complement strand
GTGATGTACACCGGCTCACCGGAAGCCGAAGCCCGCTTCACAATTCCGGACGCATCCTGTCGCAGCTCGCTAATGGGGACGATAGTCGGAAATACACTCATCAATGGTACCTCCTTTGATAGCGAATATTGTACCACCAACGCTGTGCATGCGGGCATGCTGCGTACGGATAACGTCGGGCGCATAACCTGTGCGCCGTGCGGCTTCAGTCTACTGGAGACCTCCGGCGCATCAGGTTGATGCGCTTGTTATGCGGTTCCGCCAAAATGCTTCGCAAACAGCTCGCTGGCCACCCGCGCACCGTCGTCGCTGAGGACCACGGACTTGGCCGTCGACCTCGGCTCGGAAATCAGTCCACGCGCGTGCAGACGATCCAGCGAGTCCCAGTCGAAACCCTTCCAGGCGCGGGTCGTGCCATGATCCGTGAACGAGTTGAGATGGAGCAGGGCCAAGACGACCTCATCGAGTTTGGCGGTGTCATACATCACGCCTGCCTCTCACGTCTGCCTCTCGCGTCCGCATAACAATACTTCTGCAGTCTGCCGAACTCCGGCCTCGACGACGTTCGGCCGGTCTATGCAGCGCAACGTCGCCAGTGTCGGAACCCTGGGAATTGGGCTTTCCTCAGCAGTGACCGGTGCTTCGGACCCCACGCTACGCTTACATGGGCAGACTGTACAAGTCACTGCTCTCGGCCGTCAAGCAGACCGTGTCCGCCGCGGCCGGTTCGACAAGGCCCGCGAGCGGGGCAGCCACTCGCGGGTGGCTCGGATTCGGAACACAGCCACGTCAACCGACGACCCGGTCGAGGCTCTTGCGCGAAACGCTCAGGGGAATACGTCTTCGCGGTGTACAGGCCGCGGACGGCAGCTTCACGATGAACCCGGAAATCCGTGCCGCCACGCCGGGGATCTGCGGAGCGAATCGCCCGGCAGCGCACCACCAGGACCCCCCTCACCCCCCAAGCCACCACTCCACCTCCGGCTGCAACGCCGCGGGCAACCCCACAAGGTCGACTACGCGCAAGTCGGCGCGACGGGCATCGAGCAGCGCCCCGATCGGGCTCGGAAGCCCGTTGGGTTGCGTGAGCAGCAAGATGCCGTCGTGGCCGGTGAGGAACGGGCCGACGACGAGGGCGTCCGGGAAGTTCTGTCCCGTCGCCAACGCCAGGTGCGAGAAGGAGAGGCCTTGGGTCCGCGCGTAGGCCGCGACCAATGCGCTCGTGTGGTAGCGGTCCCGACCCACGATGCGCTTCACGTCCCCGGCCGAAGCCGGGGGCTGCACGTACGTTCCAACAATCAACGCGTCGATGCTCGGGGGCGTCACGACTGGTGGTTCCTCAGCAATCGCCGGAACCTCGCCCGCAGGCGGCGCCTCCGAGCCCGGCGGTTTGGCAAATGCCGGGGCGTCACCGCCCGCAGGCCCCACCTCCGAGCCCGGCGGTTCCGCAGATGTCGAGGCCTCCCCCACCGGCGCCTCCGGCACAACCGGCGGTTCCACCCCGGCCAACGTATCGAAAGCGGCGGCCGACACCTCAGGCAAAGGCCCGGCAGCGGGAGTCAGGAGGATCGGCCAGCCCCTCTCCGCAGCCAAGGGCGCCACCGACAGCGCGTCCGGGAACTTGTCCCCCGGAGCGATCACCACACGTTCCACCGCCCCGATCTTTGCTGACAACGCCTCAGCGAGGAGCGCCGATGTCTCGTAGCGGTCGACGCCCCGGATGATCTCGATCGCAGCATCGGGCAGGACAGCCGCCACCTCGGCTTTCATGCGCCCGGGGAGTCCGATGACGAACACCTTGCTCGGAGCGAGGCGCGCCAACTCCTCGGCCACCGTTCGGGTGAGGCCCCTCCGCGGCGTCAGTATCACCGGGCCCCCATAGGCGGTGGCCAGCGGAGCGGCGGCAAGGGCGTCCGGGAAGTCGTCGCCGGTGACCAAACACACGGCGGGAGCCCCGTTGGGGAAGGCCGACCGCGAGATGAGCAGGGCGGTCTCGTAGCGGTCCTTGCCCGTGAACGTGTTGTAGGTGACCGCCGGCCCCGGGGGCGCCGGGCGCCGCGGGCGGTACACGGTCACACCGGCCGCTGAGGGCACGTGCGAAGTCAGCTCCGCCCACACCTGATCCATACGCCAGCGCTCCCCCGACGAGATGCCCAGGTCGCTCGGCGAGGTCACGCTCGGATGCACCGGCAGCACGCGGAACCGCGTGCGACCCCCCGACCACGTCTTCTGCACGTACGTGGGCAGGTAGCGGAGCCCGGTGACGCGCGTGCCGCCGGAGTCGCGCACCACGTCCGCCCACACCACCAGACCGCTGTCCCGATAGCGCGAGCGCTGGTCGGACACGAAGTTGCCGAGGGAATAGGCCACGTAGCCTTCGCGACCTGTCCGCCCGCGCACCCGAACGATGGGCTGCACCACGTGGGGATGGTGCCCCACGATCAGATCGACGCCGAGGTCGATCATGTTCGAGGCGGCGGCGGTCTGACTCGAACTCGGATAGCGCTGGTATTCCGATCCCCAGTGCACGAACGCCACCACCAACTCCGCCCCGGCCTGGCGGGCGCGCACGATATCCGAGGCCACCGCACCCATGAGGAGTACGTTCACCGCGTACGGACGGCCTGACGGGAGCGGGATGCCGTTCAGGTAGTCGGTGTAGTTGAGCAGCCCCACCTTGATCCCGGCGACGTTGAGGATGCGGGGCGAGTCCCGCTCCGTCTGCGAACGGGCGGTGCCGGCGTGGCGCAGACCGTTCCGGTCGAGGACGTCGAGGGTGCGCACGACGCCGTCCCAGCCCATATCGAGACTGTGGTTGTTGGCGGTACCGAGCGCGTCGACACCGGCACCGCGCAGAGCGGGAGCCAGATCGTCCGGGGTGTTGAAGGCGGGGTACCCCTGGTAGCCGCGACTCGCTCCCGCCAGCCTGGTCTCGAGGTTGACGATGGTGCAGTCGGCGTCGGACAGATACGGGGCGATCGGCGCGAACACCTCCTCGAAGCGGTAGCGCCCGGTCGCGGAGTCATAGCAGGAATAGCCGATCGGAGTGTGCATCAGCAGGTCGCCGGCGAAGGCGAGGGTCACGTGGGTGCTTACGCTGGAGGTCTGGACCACCTGGTCGTCGGCACGGGCCGGGCCGGGCCCGAGAGCGCCCGTGAAACAGAAGAGAAGGAGGGCCGCGACCACTGCCGCCGCGAGGACACACGCACGTCCTCCACACCGGCTGCGCTCCGCTCGCCCAGCGACCTCCCGCCGCACTCAGCCCTCCCCGGCTCCGGCGTCACGCAATCCTGCTCGACCTCGACGAACCGAGCGACCCCTCTATCGATTCGCTCGCCACACTGTATCGAAAAGAGGTACGCGGACGCCAGTGGAGCCGGCGACGGTCAGATCTCGCCGGCCAGCACCGCCGCCAAGTTCCGGCAGAGGAGCCCGTGCTCCATGAAGGTGTCGAGTCCGTCGAGTTTGGCGAGGGTCTCCGCAGCCAGCTCCTCGCGTGGAACGGCGGCGAGCAGGAGTCGGGTCTCCTCGTCCGAGAACACGGGCCCGTCTTCAACCCACCCCGCCACGTCCTTGTCTGCAGGACAGGTGGTCTGGCAGCGCATGCACCCCACCAGGGCGTTGTGCGCACTCCCGGGGAGCCAATCGGGGAACGACCCCGGCCACTCGTTGAGATGGGTCACGCAGAGTTCTCCGTGCAGGGGGAAACGCTCGGTGGATATCGCCCCCGTCGGACAGGCCACCACACAGGCCCGGCAGGCCGCGCAGTCCTCAAGCATCGCGGGCTGTCGCCAGGGGTCCTCCCCTGCGGGCAGATCCGACCAGGCAGCGGCGATCTGCGCGTAGCTCCCCATCCGCGGGAAGTAGGCGATGTTGTTGCGCCCGTATCGGGCGAGGCCCGCGCCCACGGCCAGCGCTTTCTTGGGCAGCTCGGCGGCGACGGCCCGGTGACCCACCGAGCGGAGCACCTGGTCGACCTGAGCCACCATCTCCTGACCCACCGCCCGGAACCTCCGGTAGGTGGGCGGCACCACCACCGGGATGGTTCGCCCACCAACGCGGAACACGAGGCGTCCAGCGGTGACCGGCCGCGCCACCACGATCACCGATCGCGCCTCGCCCAGTTCCGCCGGTGGCTCCCAATGGAAGGCGTCGGCGAGTTCGAGATCGTAGAAGTCGGAGTCGAAGCTGCCCGCGGCGTGTGCCCCCTCGAGACCGCGCCGCACCTCGACCACTCGGGCAGCGGGTACCGCGCCCAACACCCATCCGCGGGCGGCCGCCACGGCGCGAAGCAGAGTCTGGGGGTCCTCTAGTACCATGCTCACATCATCGCATGTCATGCGGACGTCCTCCGGCTTCGGTGCGTGCGTCGCGAGGACCGGAGAGCGAGGCGCTTTCTGCCCGCGCGCACCGCGCCCCGACCGCAGAGCGTCCGCCGCGCGCCCACGGCGCTTTCTGTCCGAGGCCCCCGCTATGCTCTACAGGTCGGAGAGGAGGGTCGTATTGGCTGGGATACGCACGGTGGAAGGCCACACCACAAGCGGAGGACTCCACACGCTCCTGGGGGACCTCGACCCCAAGCAGCAAGAAGCCGTGCTCCACGGTGACGAGCCGCTGCTGATCATCGCGGGGGCCGGCACTGGCAAGACCACGACGCTCGCGCACCGCGTGGCGCACCTCATCACGGGCGGAGTCAATCCTGCCCGCATTCTGCTGCTCACCTTCTCGCGCCGCGCCGCATCGGAGATGCTGCGCCGCGCTGATTCCGCCCTCCGCAAGGCGGAGGCCGCGGCGCGGGCGAGTAGCGCCACCGCCAACGGAGGTACCGAGCGACCGCCACCCATGCCTTCCATACCGGCGGGCAGCCGGGTGTGGGGCGGCACCTTCCACGCGACCGCCGCGCGCCTGCTCCGCATCCACGGGCGCGACATCGGGCTCGACCCGGGCTTCACCATCATCGACCGCGCCGACTCCGAGGATCTCATGGGTGCCGTGCGCACCAAGCTCGGGCTGGCACGGAACGACCGGCGCTTCCCGCAGAAGGCGACATGCCTTGACATCTACAGCCATTGCGTCAACACGCGGCATCCACTCGAGAAGGCGCTCCGCACGCACTTCCCCTGGTGCGCCGAACACGCCGATGAGCTTCGCCGCCTGTTCTCCGGTTACGTCGACCGCAAGGCCGAGGGCTCAGTACTCGACTACGACGACCTGCTCGTCTTCTGGTGCGGCCTCCTCTCCGACCCGGCGGCCGGCGCCGCCGTGCGGGCCCGCTTCGACCGGGTACTGGTCGACGAATACCAGGACACCAATGCCCTCCAAGCCGAGATCCTCGCGCTCCTTCGCCCCGACGGTAGCGGTCTGACGGTCGTCGGCGACGACGCCCAGTCCATCTATGCCTTCCGAGGAGCGACGGTTCGCAACATCCTCGACTTCCCCACGCAATTCCAGGGGACCGAGGTGGTCACGCTCGATCAGAACTTCCGCAGCACACCGGCGATCCTCGATGTCACGAACCGGGTGATCGCTCAGGCCCGCGAGCGCTACGAGAAACACCTGTGGAGTCGACGCCCCGCGGGCGAACGCCCACATCTCGTCACCTGCGGCGACGAAGACGAACAGACTCGCTTCGTGGTCACACGCATCCTGGAACACCGCGAGCAAGGCATACCTCTCCGAAAGATGGCCGTGCTGTTCCGGGCGGCCCACCACAGCCTCTCACTGGAGATGGAACTCGGCCGGCGCAATATCCCGTACCACAAGTACGGCGGACTCAAGTTCATGGAGACGGCTCACGTCAAGGACCTCGTCGCCTTCCTTCGTCTCGCCGAGAACCCCCGCGACGAGATGGCCGGCCTACGTGTGCTCCAACTGCTTCCCAGCCTCGGACCTCGCCGAGCCGCCGACCTTCGCGAGTTGCTGCGGGAAGAGGCTCCCGACCCGACCTCCGGCGGCGCCTCTGGCGACGGGGCCGCGATCACCGGGGGTCCGAGCGGCAGCGGGGGGCGCTCCGAAGATCGCGGCGGAGCGACCGCGCGCGGTCCCTTCGCCGCGTGGCACCAGGTCCGGCCGCCCGAAGCGGCGGCCGCTCTCTGGCCGGGGTTGGTGCAACTCATGGATGGGCTCTCCGTCGCCGACCCGGGACCTCCCTCGGTGCAGGTGGAGCGAGTGCACGCCTTCTACCGTCCGATCGCTGAGAGCCTCTACGACAGCCCGGAGTCGCGGCTGGCCGACCTCGAAGCTCTCGCCCGGTTGGCGGTGCGCACGCCCGACCGCGCCCGATTCCTGGCCGACATGGCTCTCGACCCGCCGTCCTGGACCGGCGACCTAGCGGGGCCGCCGGTCCTCGACGAGGACTACCTCATACTCAGCACCATGCACTCAGCCAAAGGTCTCGAGTGGGACGCGGTCTTCGTCATCCACGCCGCCGACGGCAACATCCCGTCGGACATGTCCACCGGGTCCGCCGAGGAGATCGACGAGGAACGCCGCCTCTTCTACGTCGCGCTCACCCGGGCGCGCGACCACCTCTACGTGTGCTGCCCCTTCCGCTATCACACCGTGCCCAGGCGGCCCGCCGATCCCTTCGGCTACGCCCAGGTCAGCCGCTTCCTCTCGCCCGACGTACGCTCGGTGATGGAGTTCGAGGCGGCTGAGGTCTTGCTCGCCGGCGACACCGATGGCGGCACCGGCGAGGGGCGGCCGGCCGCCGATCGAGCGGGGTGCGTCACGGTGGCCGACATCAGGGCGGCGATCAAGAGTTCCTGGTAGGCGTCCTCAGGAACGACGCCAACACTGCTCCAAGCAGCGCCACACCGGCCGCGAGCAGGAAGGCGGGGCCGAATCCGCCACTGCGGTCGGCCAGGGCGCCGGCCACGGTAGGAGCGGCCGACTGGCCGAGGGCGAAGAACAGGGTGATGAACCCAAGGGCGGCCGGTGCCAACCGTGAGCCGAGAGCGTCGCCGCAGGCCGCGGCCATGATGGCCGGGATACTCCACGCGGTCAGGCCGAAGAGCACGGCCGATATCAAGAACCCGGTCGGAGCCGCCCACAGATAGAAGAGCGCGAACGAGGTCGCCTGGATGAGATACACGATCACCAGAGCCCACTTGCGGCCGATCTTGTCGCTCACCCCGCCCCAGATCACTCCACAAAGCAGGCTCGACCACCCCATCGTCATGAAGAGGCTGCCGGCCTGCGCGGGAGAGTAGCCTCCGGCCTGGATCAGGTGCTTGGTAAAGAAGGTCATGTAGATGATGTAGGAGAAGCCGAAGGCGACGTACACCACGCCCAAATGCCACACCGTCGGCGACCGGTATACGAGGCCCCACTTCAGCCCGCCTCCCCACCCGGTCTTCACCGCCTGAGCCGTAAGGTCCCCGGTGGTCACCGCTACATCGGCGGCGTCGCCGCCACGCGTTCCCACCGAGGCCACGGTCCGCGGCGCCGGCTCCCGCGCGCCCTCCGTGTCGCCCCCAAGTGGCTGCAGCCCGATATCCGCGGGCGTATCGCGCAGCACGAGATAGCAGAGAACGGCGAGACCCAGGGTCACCGCGGCGAACAAGAACCACGAGACCCTCCAGCCGTCCTCCCCCACGTGGGCGATCACCCTCGGCACACTCGGCCCGAGAGCGATCAGGCCGATCGAAGACCCGGCCACCGCGACGCCGGAAGCGAGGCCGCGCCGACGGGCGCCGAACCAGGCGGCAAGCAGCCCCATCGCCGGCACGTTGCCCGCTCCGCTGCCCATTCCTGTAACCAGACGCCAGAAGGCTGCGGGCGCGAAGCCCTGCACCGTACCGGTGGCCAGCATGGCGGCGGCGGCCACGAGCAGGCCGCCGGTGATCACGATGCGAGGGCCGAAACGGGAGGCCAGCGCGCCGCCCAGGAGCGCCAGCGCGGAGTAGCCCAGGAGGTTGGCTGTCGCGAGTCCTCCGGCCTGAGTGTTGTCGAGGCCCAGCCCGGCCTGCATAGAGGGCAGAACGACCGTGTAGCCGAAGCGGGCTAACCCGAGCGACCCGAAGACGGCGAGGGTCGCCGCCGCAAGCACGAACCACGCGTAGTGTACGCGACCGCGCGCAGGTGTGAAGTCTTGAGCCCCCGTGGAGTCACCTCGATGTCAAGGCCGCGTCGCAGTCGACAAGATGAATCAGCCCATCCTACCGTGCCCCACCGTGTCCGCGCCAGCAACCGACACCCGGCGGCGCAGCCGGCGATGCCATGAGGGATACTTACCGGC
This sequence comes from Actinomycetota bacterium, assembly GCA_018830645.1. Classification (GTDB taxonomy): domain Bacteria; phylum Actinomycetota; class Thermoleophilia; order RBG-16-64-13; family RBG-16-64-13; genus JAHJSA01. The sequence goes on along the minus strand of JAHJSA010000015.1, from coordinate 596 downwards.
AGATAGGCTCGATCGAGCAACAGAGGAGGGCGTGGTGTCCGGCAAGTCTGAGTTCTTCGAACGACAGCGCTTCGCACTAGTGGGCGACTCCACCAGCAAGAAGTTCCCCAAGTTCACCCATAAGTACCTTCTCGACCACAACAAGACGGTTTACGCGGTGGACCTCGCGGGCGGCCGGGAGGGGTACCTGAGCTCACTGGCAGAGGTTCCCGAGGACGCCGAGGCCGCGATCATCGAGGTGGCCAAGGAGAAGACCGCCGAAGTCGTGGCGGCGGCGCTGGATCGAGGGTTCGACCACCTCTGGATCCATCAGATGACGGACACGCCGGAGGCCGTCGAACTCGCGAAGAGCCGCGGCGCCACAGTCGAGACGGGGAGCTGCGCGGTGATGTACCTGGCCCCGACAGCCAGCCCTCACGTCGTGCACCGCGCAATCTGGAAGCTGCTCAAGCGCTACTAGTAGTACGTTCCAACAATAACGTTACGTAATGAGCTATACTTGCCATGGTCCTGTTCCGACTCACGCATGGAGGCAACCATGGCGGGAAAGTCGAGGCGTGCGGCTCTGGTGTTGACGGAAGACGAGAAGACATTGC
>JAHJSA010000003.1 GCA_018830645.1 Actinomycetota bacterium | reverse complement strand
TTCGCTCCCGGCGGTCGGCGACAGTCTTGATCCTGGCGCTCCCGGCCGGACGAAGCGGTCACGCGGCCACCGCGAACTCCAATGATGCCTTTCTGGGCTGGTGGGACGGGGGTTTCGGAGGGGGACCGGTGGATTCGGGCTTAGCTGGCACGAGTACAGAAGGCATCGTGAAGTAGAACTCGAGTTCGCCTTTGGGGTCAAGCGCTTCATAAGCTGCGGCAATCGTTCCAACTATGACGTCAAGGGGCGAGTGTTCCTTGGTGGCCTCAGAGACCCTCACGTGATCGTCTGCAAGCTCTCGCAAGTAGCTCTTCGCGGGGGTGAGAATATTCCCCCGCCCGGCACCGACCATCAGACCCCATGGGTGGCGATAGATCTTGTCAACCAAAGAGGGAGGTGAGCCGTCGAGATAACGTTCTAAGCGATCCGCCACTACCAGAACGCCCTCTGTGCACTTGTACGCTACGGCAAGAGTCACGGCAGGCGTCCTCGAAGGAGGAACGATGAATTCACAAGACGCAACCGCAACAAGCGAAACGAGAAAGATGAAGCCCACGTTGGAAATGTATGGGCGCGGGACGGAGTTCTATGGTGAAGGGCCGGTCCCCATGGAAGAGGACCGCGAAGGAGTCCTGATTGTGCCGCCGCCTGCGACGATGGAGTTCCTGCGCGAGTCCCGGGCGCGTATGTCTGAGGATGCATTCTGTCCCTCCGGTGGTGTGGGGGCGCAGCCGCAGCCGCGGGCTTCTTGCGGCCTTTCGTGTCTGCACTCATGAGGTCCCTCCGGTGGTGTGCCACCAGAGTAGCCTCCCGTCCGACACACGGTCGTACTGGACCCTAACTATCCGCTGGTCGTCGGGTAGATCAAACGGCACGTACCCCTTTACGGTGCCGCCGGGAGGCAACGTGCCCTGCTCCAACTCGGGAAGCTGCGTCCGATACCACGAAGGGTGCGGGGCTTCGAAGTCTCGGCCGTCGTAGGCGGTGAAGTCGAACTTGTTGTAGTCGTGCGGGGCGACACTCAAGTTCCGGATGGTGACCAAGACGACGCAGACTTGACGCCCCGGGTCGATGTACTTCGTAGCCGCCGTAGCGTCCACCTCGGGAGCTTCAACGGAAATCTCCAACTCGGGCACCCCGTCGTCTGCGTAGACGTCAGATTCTCCCCAGGACAGCGAGCCCAGGGTGGTTGTGGTAGTGGTCAGCGCGGTGGTGGTCGTGGTAGTCGCGTTCGCAGTGGTAGTGGTCGGCGCCACCTCCGCAGCCGTGGTGGTCGTGCTCTCGGTGCCACACCCCGTCAGTAGCATGACACCAATCAAGGCTATCGCCAACGCCCAGCGCATCACCCGTACCTCCCATGTCAGTCATGACACTGCTTCCACCCTCAGCGCACACTTACACCCCACGGCACGCAGCTCCGATGGCCCTCCGGGGGCGCTGCGGGACACTGAAGTCTTATCTTTTGGTGAGCGTGGCGTAGAGAACCCGCTGTTCGGACGTCATCTCATAGCCGGTGGCGTTGACAAGATCGCCCCACATGGAGCCGACGCGTTCCCCTGCCGGGGCCACGGCGGCCTGCATTTCCTCAAAGATCCTGAGCGCCTCGACTGGGTCATTGTCGAGCGCAGCCGCCCATCCCTTGCGGAACATCCGGACTGAGCCGAGCATCTCCGTGCGAAGCTGCTCAGTCCGGATGGTGGGGGCCTCAAGCGCACTGACGCGACCCTCGATGCCTTCAAGCATCACCACACCTCGGGAGATCTGCAACACGTCGTCAAACTCGTCTGAGCTGATCGTGGACACGAAGAGGAGCATGTCGCTCGTGAAGTCGGTGAGGAAGACTATCTCGAGTTGGCGGGACGCCTCCGCCGGGAGGATGGTGCTGGTGGTGGTCGAGATGGCGGTCGTTGTAGTCGTCGCCTCCGTGCCGCAACCGGCCAAGAGAAGCACCCCCGCCGCGAAGACTGCCACCCACCGCCTCACCCCGTACCTCCCACGTCAGTCATGACAGGCGATTCATAGAAGCCGGACGACGCGGCTTCCTTCCGCATCGGCCCGGTCGGCTCCTGCATGCTGAGAAGAACGCCGATCTGTGCGGCGGCGCGTTGCCCGCTCTGCTCCGCGAATAGGACGTTGTACGTCGCGTTGCTGTTGAAGGGGGGTCAAGGTAGACGAGATCCACCGACTCGTCTTTCACGTGCCGCCGGAGAACGTCCAGGTTGTCGCCGCAGTAGAACAGGTTCTCAGTCATGACGGAAGGCTACCAGTCGTCACCCTTCGCGCACAAGCTCGAGGGCAGGCGGCGCTCGCCCCGTCACGTCCCTCCCCCCCCGGTCGCAGGCTAGAAGACGCGCGTGCCGTGCCGAGGCGAGGTAGGTTTCACTTCGCCGGACGCGCGCTGCTAGATGCTGCCCTCACCGAGGGCGCGGTGGGGCTTACTGCACCTTCTCCCAATACTGGACATCCATGGCTGGGATGGTGATCTCCCAGCCCGCTTGGCTCGTATAGGAATACGAACCAGTGCCTTCGCCCCAGACGCGAATCACGTCTTCTTCGTAGACATCGATCGTTCCTGGGCAGTAGGCCCACACGACATCGTTGAAATCGTAGCCATACGAGTCTTTCGTAACAGCAAGTCGCATGACGGTTCCCGATGAGTCTTCCATGATCTGGATGACTTCACCCGTGAACCGGAGACGTTCGCCGATGTACGTATCCGGGTTCTTGTTCAGCTTCCGGTACTCGACTGTCACGGTCGAATCTACATATTCCTGCCGCCGCTGCGCTGCGGGGATCGTCGTTGTCGTGGTAGGCGGCTCGGTGGAGGTTGTCGTAGTGGGTACTGTCGTCGTAGTGGTAGGCGCCGCGGTCGTCGTCGTAGCCTCAGTCGTCACCACCGCTACCGCGGCTTGCCGGGTGGTCGTCGTGGTCGTCGTAGCCGACGGAGTGACGCTTGCGATCACAATGAGAAGGACGAACACCACCCCGACGATCAGTCCCATCTTGCCGAACTTGCCGCGGCGCTTCCAGAAGGCTGAGATCTTGCCGAAGAACTCGGACGCATCGAACGGCGCAATCGGCTCGATCTCTCCGCCGCAGCTCTTGCAGAAACTCCCGGGAGCGGCGCCCGGCTCGTCGCAGTGTGGACACTTCATCTCCCGTACCTCCTACGTTCGGTCCTACGACGTCAGAACACCACCCGTACACACGAGACCTGAAAGCGCGAGCACCACGAGAGCCAAGATCACGAACAGCAGACATCCACAGCCCATTCCGAACCCCTGCCTGACCGACCCCGGTTCTCCCATCCCGCACCTCCTACCTCGGTCCTACGGCGTGTCGTCCGAACGACTTGCTACGGCGTCACGGTTGGTTCGCGCACCCCTCTAGAAGTCCTTGGACTATAGCCAATACACTTCTGGATAGCTAGGAGATCAAAGGCGGTATCGCAAGACCGCATTATCGCTACCACTCCGGCCGGCGGCACGTGGTACGGCTGGCGGGGGGCATTCCAAGGCGTCCCGGTTCTCGCCGGAGCGCCCTCGATCGGACGCCACCACCGGTATCGTCGGTGGGGTTACCGCGTCGGTGGGGTCCGGCCCTCTCTACTCCCCCGAGAGCGGCAATTCTAGAGTCTGCCCTTGGTCCTGCTTGGCTCGCGGCGCTGCCTTGAACGTCACGTTGCCGAACCGGGAAGGGTAGTCGATAGCCGCGCCGCCCAGCAAGTCGGCCACCGTGAGAATCTGCAAGCGCGGGTGCTTCGTGTGCCATCCGGGCGATTCATAGAAGCCGGACGACGCGGCTTCCTTCCGCATCGGCCCGGTCGGCTCCTGCATTGTAAGAAGGACGCCTATCTGTGCCTTCTCTCGCTCCACCACGCCGCGAAGGTCGCGCATGTGGGCGGCTCCCGTCCCACCCGCCTTGACCGAGATGATCACCTGCTTCGTGGCGCCCTTGGCTTCGTCGTGGAAGTAGAGCCGACCGTCAATGCCCTTGTCGGCTCCCTTCTTCTGCTCTACGGGCCGCGCTCCGACCAACCCGAGCGCCCACCATTGAAACTGGTAGGGGTCGGACTCGGCCAGAGCTTCGGCATCCGGAACGCAAGTCGGCTCCCCGATCACCTGGTACTCCCCCGCCACCTGCTCGCCGTAGGCGCTCTGCAAGCGGTGACGTATGAGCGTGATGGCCAGGTGGGTTACGTCGATTCCGATCCACCTTCGCTTGAGACGTTGGGCGACGGCGACCGTGGTTCCGCAACCGCAGAAGGGGTCTAGCACCACGTCGCCCTCGTTGGTACTGGCCAGAATGATGCGCTCCAGAACAGGCTCCGGTTTCTGCGTTGGATAACCCAAACGTTCTGCGGCGCGCGCATTGATAGGTTCGATGTCGGTCCAAACGTCTTGCAGCGGCACCCCAGGCATGTCTTCTAGGTATCGCTTGTGCTCGGGCTTTCCATCTGTCTTCTCCGGCCAGTGGATCAGCCCAATTCGCTCCAGTTCATCCAGGCGGTCCACGAGTGGCAGATCAGCCAAGTCGCGGCCTTCTATCTGTCGATACTTGTCATAGCAGTAGGAAGGCACCTGCCAGTGCCGGCCAATGGTCGTGGGGTTGTAGCCGCGCCAGGCCCCGCCGCTTGCGCCATGCCGAACCCCTGCCCCGGTCAAGTCGCTTAGGCGGTAGCGTTGCCCCGTCTTCGGGTCCAGGTATCGGTACTTCGAGGCAACGTAGTGGTCGGTGTACTCGCCATGCTGCACGTTCCACACGGCCCGCGCCGGGTCTTTGCAGTAGTACAGAAGCGAGTCGTGAACCGGCCCAAAACGCTTGGCGCTGTTGTGGGCAGTGGTCCGCTTCCAGATGAGTTCGTTCCGGAAGCTGCGCGCCCCGAATACCGCATCCATGAGCAGCTTCAAGTAGTGGCTAGCCGTCGGGTCGCAATGCAGATAGATGCTCCCCGTTTCCTTCAACACCCGCCGCAGCTCCACCAGCCGCGGCGCCATCATGGCGAGATAGGCCATCATGTTGTTCTCGCCTAGCAGCGTGCGGAAGGCTTGGAGCGCCCGCGACACCTGCCCGCCGGCCTCCACTACTTCCTCGTACTGCCGCGCTGCTTCCTGGTCCCACAGCCACGTGTCCCCAAACGCCTTGATCTGTGCGGCGGCCCGGTCCCCGCTCTGCTCCGCGAACAGGACGTTGTAGGTCGCGTTCGAGTTGAAGGGAGGGTCAAGGTAGACGAGATCCACCGACTCGTCTTTCACGTGCCGACGAAGCACGTCCAGGTTGTCGCCGTAGTAGAGGAGGTTGTCGGTCATGACGGAAGGCTACCAGTCGCCACCCATCGCGCACAAGCTCGCCGGGTGGCTGGCTCCTGCGGCAAAGCGCCACAATCGAAAGAGCTACGGGAAGTGGGGACCGAAAGATCCAGCCCCGGGGAAATATTCACTCGGAGCGGAGAGTGTCTTGGGTCCGCGCTTCCCGTTCCGACCCCACCCCCCTGTCGGCCGCCGGCGAGGGTAATAGAGAGAGCGGCTGCCCCCCCTTCGGTCGTCGGTTCCGTTCGTGCGAGATTAGAGGAGCGCGAGCATGGTAGCGCGCGCCTGCCTAACTTTTCGCGCCCCCCGGACCGGTCCGCGCACCACGGCCGCTGTTGCACGTGGTGTTGGCCGCGTTGGCTTTCCACCCGCGCGCGCCATCCGACGCGCCAGAAGTGGCACGTAGGTACTGCTTTGACGTGTCTACCGACGGCCTGTGGCCTAGCCTGTACGGCCACAGTGCGCAGTGGTCGATATGGCACAGCTTCACTTCGTGCGCCGATCCGGCGCAACACTCCAAGCAGGCGAGACGAACGGCCTTTATCGGCGTCGGCACTCCGGCCGCGGTCCGGGTGCTCACGGCTCCCGGCTTTCGTCCATCCCGGCGTCCACGAGTTCGGCCATGCTTACGAGCGCCGCGGCTAGCTCGCGCGCTTCGTCCGGTGCCATGGCGAGCGAGCGGCCACGCATGAAGACGTACGCGCCGGTGCCGCTCATGGTCTGCTGTGCGAGCGACACGTAGGTGTAGCGGCCGTTTTCCCACGGCCGGACTAGGAAGCGGTCCTTCGTGCCCTTGTTGACTTCGATACAGGGTGTGTCTGTCTCGGCTGTCATCGTGTCACCGTCCTTGCTTGCATGGGTGGTGGGTATTACTCGCGCGCGCGCGCGCGTTTCTGCCCGTTTGTATACCGTCACGTGGTGCCCGTCACGTGGTGCGCTCCCGCGCGTAGGCTTCGAGCTGCGAGAGCGCGTCCACGAGCGCGGCTCGGTCGTGTCGCAAGTGTGCGGCTTCGGCTTCGCTGTCGAGCGCTTGAAAGCGTGGGTCGTCTACCAGGTCGCCGCGATCCGCTAGCCGGCGAAAGACGGCGCGCCACAGCGCGGCGGCTTCGCGCTCCCACCGGAGCCAGTCGCCTAGTAGTACTTTGTTAGCCCATTAGAGGACCCTCTCTCCCCACGCCGAAGAAGTGCCGCAGAAGCGGTCTTCGGGCGAAGGAGGGGACGATGCAGGAGACACCGGTTACGGAAGTGCGTGCGGCGGAGGCCCGGGAGCGCCTGGC